>JBJOJL010000014.1:0-37869 GCA_046046615.1 Pseudomonadota bacterium | reverse complement strand
GACGGCCAGGTCGACAATGACCGAGCCGGCCTTCATGGCGGTGACCTGGGCCGCCGTGACCAGGCGCGGCGCGGGCCGGCCGGGGATCAGGGCGGTGGTGATGACGATGTCCTGCTTGCCGATGTGGCCGGAAACCAGCTCGGCCTGCTTGGCCTGGTACTCGGCGCTCATTTCCTTGGCGTAGCCGCCGGCCGTCTGGGCGTTGCGGAATTCCTCGTCCTCGACAGCGATGAACTTGGCGCCGAGGGACTCCACCTGTTCCTTGGTGGCGGGCCGGACGTCGGTGGCGGTGACGACGGCGCCCAACCGGCGGGCGGTGGCGATGGCCTGAAGCCCGGCGACCCCGACCCCCATCACGAAGACCTTGGCCGCGGCGATGGTTCCGGCGGCGGTCATCATCATCGGCATGGCGCGCCCGTAGGCGGCGCTCGCCTCGATGACGGCGCGATAGCCCGCAAGGTTGGCCTGGGAGGACAGGACGTCCATCACCTGGGCCCGGGTGATGCGGGGGATGAACTCCAGGGCGTAGGCGTCGACCCCGCGGGCGGCCAGGGCCTCGAGGCCGGACCGGTCCTGGTGGGGGTTGAGCGAGGCGGCGACGATGGCGCCGGGCTTCAGGGCGGCGAGGGCCTCGGCGGACGGCGCACGGATGCCGAACAGGACGTCGGCGCCGGTGACGGCCTCCGCCGCGGAAGCGCAGACGCGGGCGCCCGAGGCGGCGTAGTCCGCGTCGAGGCAGGCCGCCCCGGCCCCGGCTCCCGCCTGGACCGCGACTTCGAAGCCGGCGGCGATCAGCTTGCGGACGGTTTCCGGCGTGACGGCGACGCGGGTTTCCCCGGGGTGGGTCTCGCGGGTGACGGCGATGACGGCCATGGCTTGGACCGGCCCTTCCAATGCGCGCCCGTGGGACGGATCGCGGTTAGCCCCGGACTAGTGGCCGGCGCCCGGCTTCTCGCGCAGGACGATGACGCCGATCACCGTCACGACGAGGGCCGAGATGAAGCCCGGCACGAAGCCGCCGGGCGTGCAGAACCAGACCGTCAGGAGGACCAGCAGGGCGGCGGTGGCCAGGGAGCCCCACTTGGTGAGCAGCATGAAGACGCCGTAGGTGGCGACCTGCTCGCTGATGTCCATCTCGCCGCGGTGATATTCGGAAGCCATTCAGGACTCTCTCGTTCGGACCCAGGGTCAATTCAGGGGTTACACGCTCACGCCGCGCCGCTCAAGCCCGGCGCGCGGGTCAGCCGGCGCCGTCCGGCCCCGGCCACACCGCAAGAAGCCCTCTCAGGGCCGAGATGAGGGCCAGGGGCTGGTCGATCATGATGTGATGGGCGGAGTCGGGGATCGCGATCTCCAGGGTGTGGGGCGGCAGGGGCGAGGGACCGCCCTCCTTGCGCCGGCTGATGATGGCCGACCGGTCGCCATAGATGTGGACCAGGGGAATCCCCACCTTGGGCGGACCGCCGTCCATCAGGCCGCTCATGACGCTGCGGTCGAGCTTGGCCCACATGTTGGGGTCGAAGCGCCAGCTCCAGCCCTCCCCGCCATCCGGGCCGGTGACCGGCTTGAGAGAGCGACGGGCGATGAAGTCGGCGATGAAGAGGTTGCCGGCCGCCTGGGGCGGCATCAGGCGGAACCGCGAGAGCGCCTCCTCAAGCGTGGAATAGACCCGCTGGGCGCGGTCGCCGGTAGGAATGTTGCGGGCTTGCTCGGCCATGCGTTCGGCCATCCGCTTGCCCTCGGGGGAGTCCGGCGGCGGGCCGCCGAATCCGGTGTCCACCAGGATGGCGGCGCGCATGCGCTCGGGATGGCTGGCGGCGGCGAAGAAGACCTGCGAGCCGCCGAAGGAGTGGCCGATGTAGATCGGCTTGCCGGCGTCGTAGAGCCCCGCCGCCCGGGCGACGGCCTCGGCGTCGGCGGCGAAGTCCTGGAAGGCGTAGGTCTCGCGCCAGTCCGAGGCCCCCATGCCCGCCAGGGACATGGAAGCGACCCGGAAGTCCTGGGCGAGGTAGGGAGCGATGAAGCTCCACCAATCGGCGTGGGCCGAGTTGCCGTGCACCAGCAGCAGGCCCGGCTTGCCGCGCTGGCCCCAGACCAGCATCTCGATCCGGGCGCCGAGGGACACCACGAAGGTGCGCTCGGGCGCCTGGGCGATGGCGTTGCGGAACCATTCCGGCGTGTCCGGCTCCCGACCCCGGAAGGGGGCCAGCGGCGCCTGGACCTCGGGGGGAAGGGCCCCGGGCTCCGAATGGATCGGGCGGTCGTCATAATAGCCGACGGGCGCGCCTTCCTTGATCGCCGGATCGATGGCCATGTCCTACTCCTGCGCCTCCCGGTAGCCCGCTTTGCGGCGGATCGACCGGATTCCCTTGTAAACCCCGGTGCCGGTCATCAGCATCCGGTCCCCCGACCAGATCCGGCCGGCGACGGTGAAGATGTCGCCGTCCTCGGCGATGATCTCGCTGGTCCCCTCGACCCAGTCCCCCATCAGTCCCGGCGCAATGAAGTCGGTCACGAGCCGGACCGTGACCCAGCCCACCTCGCGCTGGTTGGAGATGACCCGGCCCCAGGCCATGTCGGCGAAACTCATCAGCATGCCGCCATGGCAGTTGTTCATGCCGTTGGCGTGGTGCTCCTCGACCCGGAAGGCCATGACCTCGATGTTGGTCGCGGGGTCACGGGACGAATAGAAGGGCCCCACCGTGCGGCCAAAGCCGCGCTGCCAGAGGTTGATCACGAAGCCGTCGGGCACGACGGCCGTCTGGCCTTCTGTCAGGTCATCGGACATAGCGACCGGGTGACTAAAGGACCCCCGGAAAATGGCAAGCGCCTTCCGGCTTGGCGCGGGGCGCCGCCCATGATTGAAAGGCGACCTTGCAGTTCGCCCAGAGGTGAGGGTCATGTCGAAATCCGGAGTGCTTGCGGCCAGCCTGGCCGCCCTGGCCCTGTCGGCCTGCGCCACGACCTCCGGCGCCGGGTCCGCGGACAAGGGCGCGGCCAAGTCCCAGCCCGCCCGCGCCCTGCCGGCAGGGCTCGATCCCGGGGCCAGGTCCGACGCCTTCCCCTCGACCTACCGCCCCCTGCCCTCGACGGACTTCGCCATTGTCGGCGCCCGGGCCTACACCGGGACGGGAAAGGCCCTCGACAACGCCACGGTCATCGTCCGGGCTGGAAAGATCGCTGCGGTCGGCGAGGGCCTCGAGGCGCCCCAGGGCCTGCAGGTCGTGGACGCCCGCGGCAAGTGGGTCACCCCTGGCCTGATCGACACCCACTCCCACCTGGGCGTCTACGCCTCGCCCTCCGTGGCGGCCCACTCCGACGGCAATGAACTGACCAACCCGACCACCCCCCAGGTCTGGGCCGAGCACTCGGTCTGGCCGCAGGACCCTGGCTTCAACACGGCGCGCATCGGCGGCGTCACCACCGTGCAGGTCCTGCCGGGGTCCGGCAACCTGATCGGCGGCCGCGGGGTCACCCTGCGCAATGTGCCCTCGCGGACAGTCCAGGGCATGAAGTTCCCGGGCGCGCCCTACACGCTGAAGATGGCCTGCGGCGAGAACCCGAAGCGCGTCTACGGCTCCCGGGGGCGGGCGCCCTCCACCCGGATGGGCAATGTCGCGGGCTACCGCGCCGCCTGGATCGAGGCCGCCGAGTACACGCGCAAGTGGGACGACTACCGCGCCAAGGTCGGGCGCGGCGAGAAGGCGGATCCGCCCCGGCGCGACCTCGGCATGGACACCCTCTCCGGCGTCCTGAAGGGCGAGATCCTGGTGCAGAACCACTGCTACCGGGCCGACGAGATGGCGATCATGATCGATATCGCCAAGGAGTTCGGCTACCGGATCACCAGCTTCCACCACGCGGTGGAGTCCTACAAGATCGCCGACATCCTGGCCGCCAACGACATCTGCACGGCCACCTGGGCCGGCTGGTGGGGCGCCAAGCTGGAAATGTACGATTCCGTGGAGGCGAACGTCCCCCTCCTGCAGGCCGCCGGCGCCTGTGCGATCATCAAGTCCGACGATCCCGACCTGATCCAGAGGCTGAACCAGGAGGCGGCCGTCGCCCTCGCCGCCGGACGCGCCGCCGGACTGCAGATCACCGAAGCCGAGGCCATGGCCTGGATCACCGCCAACCCGGCCAAGGCCCTGGGCATCCTCGACCAGACCGGCACCCTGGAGGCCGGCAAGCGGGCGGACATCGTCCTTTGGGACCGAAACCCCTTCTCGGTCTATGCCCGGACGGAGAAGGTCTTCGTCGACGGCGCCCTCGCCTGGGACCGCCGGGACCCCAGATACCAGCCGAGGTCGGACTTCGACCTTGGCCAACCCGGCGAGGGAGTCCGCTGATGCGCCGTCTTGCCCCCATCGCCGCCGTCCTGGCCGTCGCCGCCGCCCTTCCCGCCGCGGCCGAGACCCTCGCCATCACCGGCGCCCGGATCCTGACCGCCGGCCCCGCCGGGACCCTGGAGCAGGGGGTGGTCGTCATCCGCGACGGCAAGATCGTCTCGGTTGGCCGGGCCGCGCCGCCCGCCGGGGCCCGGGTGATCGACGCCGCCGGCGCCGTGGTCACCCCCGGCCTCTTCGCAACCGGGAGCCTGCTGGGCGCCGTCGAGATCAGCGCCCTGGGCGACGATCTTTCGGTCGACAATCCCCAGATCGGCGCGGCCTTCGACATCCGCGAGGGCCTGGATCCCGCCTCGACCCTGATCCCTGTGGCGCGGACCGGAGGCCTCACCAGCGCCGTTGTCCTGCCCCAGCCCGCAGGGGGCGGATATGCCGCGCATGAACATGACGGCGAGGTCTCCGGCGGCCGATTGACCTCCGGGGGCGGAGACGGCCCTCGCCCGAACACCCTGTTCGCCGGCCAGGGCGCCGTGATCCGCCTGAATGGCGCCGAGGACATGGTGGTGCGCGGCGGCGTCGGCGTGGTCGTGGCCTTTGGCGACGCCGGCGCCCGCTCGGCGGGCGGGGCGCGGGGCGCCCAGGTCGCCGCCCTCAAGGCGGTCCTGGCCGACGTCCGCGCCTACGCCGCGAACCGGGGCGCCTGGGAGAAGGGGGCCTATCGCGAGCTGGGCCTGTCCAAGGCCGACCTCGAGGCCCTGGTCCCTCTGGTCCAGGGACGCACCCCGCTCATCGCCCGGGTCCACCGGGCGGCCGACATACGCGCCGTCCTCAAGCTGGCCCGGGAAGAGAAACTGAAGCTCATCCTCGAAGGCGCCGAGGAAGGCTGGATGGCGGCGGCGGAAATCGCCCGGGCCGGGGCGCCGGTGATCCTCAACCCGATCACCGACCGGCCGGACAGCTTTGAAATCCTGGGCGCGACCCTGGAGAACGCCGCCCGCCTGCACGCCGCCGGCGTGACCCTGGCCTTCACCGGCCCGGAAGGCGCCGCCCATCGGGCCCGCGAGACCCGCTACGGGGCCGGCACAGCCGTGGCCTGGGGCCTGCCCTGGGACGCGGCCCTGGCGGCGGTGACGATCAATCCCGCACGGATGTTCGGGGTGGGCGACCGCACGGGCAGCCTCGAGCCGGGCAAGGACGCCGACCTGGTGATCTGGTCAGGCGACCCCTTCGAGCCCCTCTCGACGCCCAGGGCGGTCTATATCCGCGGCCAGGCCCAGGACCTGACCACCCGCCAGACCGAGCTGAGGGACCGGTACAAGGACCTCGGAGCGCCCCTGCCGCCCGCCTACCGCCACCGTTAGGCGGACCGTCCGGGTCAGGCGACCAGGGCCTCGAGGGCGTCGACCCGGCGCTCAAGCTGGCGCACGCCCGCCGCCCAGAATTCCGTCTCGCGGGGGTCGAGGCCGAACCGGGCCAGGGCCTCCACGCAGGTGCGCACCCCGCCGGAGGCCAGGAGGTCCTCGTAGAGCGGGACAAAGCCCTGCGGGTCCTCGCGCCGCTTCTCCATCAGGGCGCGGACCAGGAGGTCGCCGAAGGCGTAGGCGTAGACGTAGAAGGGCGAATGCACGAAGTGGCTGATATAGCCCCAGTAGTGCTCGTAGCCGGGATTCAGCCGGATGGCGGGTCCGAGGCTCTCGCCCATCACTTCCAGCCAGAGCCCGCCGATGGCCTCTGAGGACAGCTCGCCGTCGCGGCGGGCGGCGTGGAAACGGGTCTCGAACCGATGGAAGGCCATCTGCCGGACCACGGTGTTCAGGCCGTCCTCGATCTGTCCCGCCAGGAGGCCCAGCTTCTCCTTCGGCCCGGCTTCGGCCAGCAGGCGCTCGAAGACCAGGCCCTCGCCAAAGATCGACGCGGTCTCCGCCAGTGTCAGGGGCGTGTCGGCGAGCAGGGTCCCCAGGGGCGAGCACAATCTCTGGTGGACGGCGTGGCCCAGCTCATGGGCCAGGGTCAGGACGTCCCGGCGCTCGCCCATGTAGTTCATGAACACATAGGGATGGTGCGGGGCGATGACCGGGTGCGAATAGGCCCCCGACTGTTTGCCGGGCCGGGGCCGGGCGTCGATCCAGGGCTGTTCGAAGAGGTCCCGGGCGCTGTCGGCGAACTTGGGCGCAAGGTCGCGGAAGCTGGCCTCGACCACCTCCCGGGCCTCGGTCCAGGACCAGAGGCGGGGCGCGCCCGTGTCCAGGGGGGCGTTCCGGTCCCAGTGGTCCAGGGCGCTCCGGCCCATCAGCCTGGCCTTGAGCCGGTAGTACCTGTGGCTGACCCGCGCATACCCTTCGGACACCGCGGTCTCGAGGGCCTGGACGGCCTCCGGGTCCACCTCGTTGGCCAGGTGCCGGGCGGCGGCGGGGTTGGGATAGCGCCGCCAGCGGTCCTCCACCTGCTTTTCGAAGGCCAGGGTGTTGAGGACCAGGGCCAGGGTCGGGGCCGCCTCGCCCAGGGCGGTCGACAGGCCGCCGGCCACCCGCCGCCGCCTGGCCGGATCCGGGTCGGACAGGGCGTTGAGGGCCTCGGGCAGGGTCATGCGGCTGCGGCCGGCGCGCACCTGCATCCGCGCCAGGGTCTCGTCGTGCAGCCGGGTCCAGTTGGCCACCGCCGGCCCCCGGTCGACCAGCATGCGCTCCAGGTCCGGCGACAATTCATGAGGGCGGAAGGCGCGGACCCGGCGGAGCCAGGGTCGCCAGCGCGCAGCGGCGGGTACGGCGGCGAGGGCGGCCTCCACCTCGGCGTCCTCGAGTTCGTTGATCTCCAGGGTGAAGAACAGGCTCTCCGCGCCGATAGCGGCCGAGCGCGCCCGGATGTCAGCCTCGAACCGCGCCCATTCCGGATCGCTGCGGGCCGTGGAGGCCGCCAGCCCGGCATAGGCCCCCACCCGCCAGAGGGCGTTGGTGGCGCCCTCGTAGAGCCTGACCCCGCGGTCCAGCAGGTCGCCCAGGACGGCGGCGTCCGCCCGGGCGGCCACCAGGCGGCCCTTGAGCGCCAGGAGTTCGGCGTTGGAGGCGGCGGCGGCGTCGAGGTCGGCGTCCAGGCGGGGATCCTCACGGCCGGCGTAGAGATCGTCGAGGCGCCAGACGGGAAGGCTTTCAGGAGAGACATGGGCGGTCATGCGCAATTCCTACCCCAGCGGACCGGAACGTCGCCAGCCCCCGCGGGGATGGCCGCATCGACAGCCTCACTTGACGTAGGAAGGGCTTGCGGGCGAATTGGAACCGGCTGGGGATGGCCGACCACGCTACCGGAGTGTGACCTGAGATGATTTTCCGAGCCGCCGCCGTGTCCGCGGCCCTGATGACCGCCGCTGCTGCGCCCGCCTTCGCCGCTCCCGCCCCGAAGTCCGACGCTCCCCGTCCCCCCAGCGCGCCGTGCTTCCGGCTGAGCGACCTGGGCGGGCACAAGATCGCCGCCCCCGACACCCTCTATTACTCGGTGCGGCGCAAGGAGGTGTACAAGTTCACCTTCAGCGGCTCCTGCTTCGCCGGGGTGACCAATTCCGACCCCCTGGTCCTTGAGCCGCTCGGGGCGTCCAGCCAGATCTGCAAGCCGATGGACCTGAACATCGGGGTTGGCGGGCCGATCCCGCGCCGATGCATCCTCAAGTCGATCGAGCGTCTGACCCCCGAGCAGGCCGAAGCCCTGCCCAAGAAGCTCAAGCCCTGACGCCGGGGCTCAGCGCCCCTGGGGCAGGGGCTCCAGGCCAAGGCAGACCGATACGCAGCGCCGGGCCAGCTCTTCGCCGGCGTCGATGAACGGCGCGTCGGCGTCGCCGGGACCCATCACCAGGGGAACCTCCGTGCAGCCGGCGATCACCGCCTCGGCGCCTTCCCGGACGAGCGCGCGCGCGAGGTCCGCCATGCCCTCCCGGACCGCCGGGCCGACATCCCCCGCCTTGATCCGGCCGAGTAGGTCCATGAACCGGGCCTGGTCGTCGCGGGACAGGGTCACCAGGCCCATGCCCTGGGCGGCGATGTACTCGTGGTAGAGGCGCACGGCGTCCTTCGTGCCCAGGACACCCGCGCGACGCGCACCCGTATCGCGGGCCGCCCGGGCGGCGGTCTCGATCATGTCCACCAGGGGCAGGCCGGAGGCCCGGCTGATGAGGTCGGCGTGGACGTGGGCCGTATTGCAGGCGATGGCCAGGACCTGGGCCCCCGCCCCCTGCAGCCCGCCCGCCATCTCGGCCAGGACCGGGCCCGGCCGGGCGAAGGGATCGTTGCGGTCCGGAACCTGCGGGTTGATGTCGACGATCACCCGGATGTGGTCCTGGTCCTTCTGGGCCGGGGTCAGGGCCTGGAGCTTGCCCAGGAAGTCGAGGGTGGCGGCGGGGCCCATGCCCCCCAGCACGCCGAGAACGCGGCTCATTCGAGATGCCCCTCCAGGACCGACGTGTATCCGGCCAGGCCCTGGGCCCCGCCGGTGTGAAGGAAGACTACGGTCTCGCCGGCCCAGCGGCCCTTGCGGGCGTAGTCGATGAGCCCCTTCATGGCCTTGCCGGTATAGACCGGATCCAGCAGGAGGCCCTCGGTGCGGGCCGCCAGGCGCAGGGCCTCGAAGACGCCCGCGTCGGCGATCCCGTAGCCTTCGCCCACATAATCGCAGTCGGCGACGGTCATGTCCCGCCTCACCCGGTCGCCGTGGCCCAGGAGGTCGGCGGTCGCCTCGGCCAGGGCGTGGACATTGGCCTCCTGCCGGTCCTTGGGCGCCCGCACCCCGAAGCCGTGGACGGGGATGTCCGCGCCGATCACCGCCAGGCCCGCCACCAGGCCGGCGTGGGTGCCGGCGCTGCCGGTGGCGGTGACGATCCGGTCGATCTTCAGCCCCAGGGCGTCCGCCTGCGCGACCAACTCGCGGGCGCACTCGGCGTAGCCCAGGGCGCCGACGGCGTTCGATCCGCCGCCTGGGATGACGTAGGGCTGGCCGCCCCGGGCGCGGACCTCGTCGGCCACGGCCTCAAGCGCAGCGTTCATGTCGCTGCCCGCGGGGACCCGCCGCAACCGACCCCCCAGCAGCCGGTCCAGGAGGACGTTGCCGGACAGGTTGTAGTCCTCCGCCTCGGTGGCGACGCGGGTCTCCAGGATGATCTCGCAGGCCAGCCCGAACCGGGCCGCCGCCGCCGCGGTCTGGCGGACGTGGTTGGACTGGACCGCCCCCTGGGTGACCAGGGTGTCGGCGCCGGCCTGCAGCGCCTCGCCGACCAGGAACTCCAGCTTGCGCGTCTTGTTGCCGCCGCCCGCCAGGCCCGTGCAGTCGTCGCGCTTGACCCAGAGGACCGGCCCGCCGAGGGACGCACCTAGCCGCGGCATGGGCTCCAGGGGCGTCGGCAGGTGGGCGAAGCGGGCGCGGGGGAAGCGGGCCAGGTGCATGGACGATCTCCTCAAGACCGCCCCTTACACCGACCGGGCGGGACGCGCACCCCGGAGGCGGGATATTCCCCCCGGGCGGCGGCGGCCCTAGATAGGGTCATGTCCACCCCCCCGCCCCTTCGGATCCGAGGCCTCGCCAAGTCCGTTCCCGGAGGCCGGGTCCTGTTCGAGGGGCTGGACCTGGACCTCGCCGCCGGGGAGGTCGCAGCGGTGATGGGCGAATCCGGCGCCGGCAAGTCGACCCTGCTCAACCTGATCGCCGGCCTGGACGCGGCGGACGCCGGCGAGATCGAGATCGCCGGACGCCCCCTCTCGGGCCTGGACGAGACCGGGCGCACCCGCCTGCGGCGCGACCACCTGGGCTTTGTCTTCCAGGCCTTCCACATCCTGCCGCACCTGACCCTGGCGCAGAACACCGCCCTGCCCCTGGTGCTGGCCGGCGTCGGGTCCGCCGAAGCCCTGTCCAGGGCGGCGGAGATGCTGGCGGCGGTCGGCCTCGCCGGGCGGGAATCGGACCTGCCCTCGCGGCTTTCCGGGGGCGAGCTCCAGCGCACGGCGATCGCCCGCGCCCTGGTCCACCGGCCCGGACTGATCCTGGCGGACGAGCCCACCGGCAACCTCGACCCGGAGACTGCGGACAAGAGTCTGGGGCTCCTGCTGCAGGCGGCCAGGACCCGCGGGGCGGCGGTCCTCCTGGTCACCCATTCCGCTCGCGCGGCGGAGGCGGCGGACCGCACCCTCTTCCTCGGGCGGCAGGGCCTGGAGGCGCGCCGTGCCGCCTGAAGCGGTGCTTCCGCGGACCCTTCTGTCCTGGATGGTCCGAGGCGAGTGGCGGGCCCACCCGGTGCGGACCCTGGTCGCGATCCTGGCCATCGCGGTCGGAGTGGCCCTCGGCTTCGCCGTCCACCTCGTCAACCGCTCGGCCCTCGCCGAGTTCGACACCGCCGTGCGGAGCGTCAGCGGATCTGCGGACCTGCGCGTCGAAGCGGTCTCGGCGCGGGGCTTCGACGAGGCCCTCTATCCCCGGATCGCCCGGCTTCCGGAACTGTCCGCCGTCAGCCCGGTTGTCGAGGTCTCGGCCCGGACGGGCGATGGACGCAGCCTCACCCTGCTGGGCCTCGACCCCCTGAGGGCGGCGCGGGTCACCCCGGCCCTGGCCGCCGGGACAGGTCCGGCCTTTGGCGCCCAGGACGGCCAGGGGCGGGAGGATGCCGTCTGGCTGTCGCCGGGCCTGCAGGGCGACGCGGGCAAGGTCCTGGAGGTCCGCGAAGGCGGGCGAAGGATTGAGCTGCCCGTCGCTGGCGGCCTGCCTTCGGTGGAGGCGGGGCGGCGGATCGCCGTGGGCGACATCGCCGCCGTCCAGCAGGCCTTCGACCGGATCGGGCGGCTGAACCGTCTCGACCTCCGCATGGCGCCCGGGGTCAGCCGGGCGGGGGCGGAACGCGCCATCGCCGCCGTCCTGCCCCCCGACGCCCGGCTCTCCACCCCCGAGGCCGAGAGCCGGCGGAGCGGCGACCTGTCCCGGGCCTACCGGGTCAATCTCGGCATGCTGGCCATGGTCGCCCTGCTGACCGGCGGCTTCCTGGTCTTTTCCGCCCAGTCCCTCTCGATCGCCCGGCGGCGGCCCGCCTTCGCCCTCCTGCAGGTCCTGGGCCTGCCCCGGCGCGGGCTCTTCCTCCAGGTCCTGGCGGAGGGCGCGGTCCTGGGCGTCCTCGGGGCGGCGCTGGGCCTGGCGGCGGGGGCGGCCCTGGCCGGCGCCGTGCTCAGCCTGCTGGGGGGCGACCTCGGCGGCGGCTATTTCAGCGAGAGCCGGCCCGCCCTCGACATCTCGCCGGGGTGGACCCTCATCCATGGGGCCCTGGGCCTGGTCGTCGCCCTGGCGGGGAGCCTGCTGCCGGCCCTCGACGCCGCCCGCATCCCGCCGGCCCAGGCCCTGAAGTCAGCGGGAGAGTCGGGCGATCCCGGCCGCAGCCCGCCCCTGGTCCCCGCCCTCGCCCTCGGAGCCGCCGGCCTGGCCGCCGCTTTCGCCCCGCCCATCGCGGGCCTGCCCCTCCTCGGCTACGCCGCCATCGCCCTGATCCTGGCGGCGGGGGTGGCCGCCATGCCCTGGCTGGCCCGGCGGATGATCTCGCCCATGGCCCGGATCGCCGCCCCGGTTCCGATCCGGCTGGCCGCCGCCCGGCTGGCGGGGGCGCCGGACCAGGCCGCCGTCGCCCTCTGCGGACTGGTGGCCAGCGCCAGCCTGATGGCCGCCATGGGGCTGATGGTCGCCAGCTTCCGGGGCTCAGTGGACGACTGGCTGGGCGCCATCCTGCCTGCCGACGTCTACCTGCGGGTGGCCGACGCCGAGACGGCCGGCCTCGATCCCGCCCTCCAGTCCGCCCTGGCCGCCCTGCCCGGGGTGCAGTCGATGGAGGCGCGGCGATCCGTGACCCTGCGTCTCGCCGCCGACCGCCCGCCCGTCACCCTGCTGGCGGTCCCCGGCCCGGCGGAGGGCGCTCCGGACCTGCCCTGGCGCGGCGCCCCTCGCAGGGCGGCGGAGGGCGCAACCCCGGCCTGGATCTCCGAGCCCCTGTCCCGCCTCTACCGGCTGTCGCCCGGCGATGCCCTGGACCTGCCCCTGGCGGGTCGCACGGTGAAGGTTCAGGTCGCCGGGGTCTGGCGCGACTATGGCCGCCAGTTCGGCGCCGTCGCCCTGCGGCGCACGGACTACCTGCGCCTCACCGGGGACGCCGGGGCCAATGAGGCGGGTCTGTTCCTGGAGCCCGGCGCAGACCGGGGGGAGGTTCTGGCCCGGATCCGCAAGGCCCTGCCGCCGGACCTCGCCGCCCAGACCGAGGTGGCCCCCTCGGCGGAGATTCGCCGCGCCGCCCTTCGCATCTTCGATCGCAGCTTTGCGGTGACCTACGCCCTGGAGGCCGTCGCCGTCCTCGTGGGGGTGGCCGGGGTGGCCGCGACGGTCTCGGCCCAGACCCTCGCCCGGCGGCGGGAGTTCGGCATGCTGCGCCATGTCGGCGCAGGACGGGGGCAGATCCTGGCCATGCTGGCCCTGGAGGGGGCCTTCCTGGGCGCCGTGGGGGCCGTGGCGGGCCTGGTCCTCGGGGCGGCCATGGGGCAGGTGCTGATCCAGGTGGTGAACCCCCAGTCCTTCAACTGGACCATGGAGACCCGCTGGCCCTGGGGCCTGCTGGGCGGCCTCGCCCTGGCCCTGACCCTGGCCTCGTCCCTGACCGCCCTGCTCGCCGGACGCAGCGCCCTGTCCGCAGACGTCGTCCGCGCCGTCCGGGAGGACTGGTGACATGGACCGGCTGACACGGAGACTCCTGCTGGCCGGCGGCGCGGCTTCTGGCCTGCCCGCCTCGGGGGCGGCGGCGGCGCCGGCCTTCGCACCGGTTGTCCCCGGCCGCCGGCTGGTCTTTCCCCGCGACCACGGCGCCCATCCGGAGTTCCGAACGGAGTGGTGGTACATCACCGGCTGGCTGGAGGGGCCGGAGGGGCCGCTGGGCTTCCAGGTCACCTTCTTCCGCACACGGACCGGCTTGGGGGAGGACAATCCCAGCCGCTTCGCTCCCCGGCAGGTCCTGTTCGCCCACGCCGCTCTGTCGGATCCGAAGGTGGGGCGCCTCCTGCATGGACAGAGGATCGCCCGGCAGGGCTTTGGCCTGGCCGAGGCCTCCACGCGGGACATGGACATCGTCCTTGACGACTGGCGGCTGGTCCGCGAGGCGGCGGGGACGATGCGCACCCGGGCCGGGGGCGACGGGTTCGGGCTCGACCTCGCCCTGACCCCGTCCCAGCCGGTCCTCCTGCAGGGCGAGGCGGGCTACAGCCGCAAGGGTGCGAGGCCCGAGCAGGCCAGCTGGTACTACACCCAGCCTCACCTTCGGGTCTCCGGGGTGCTGGAGCGGGACGGCCGGCGCCGCCCGGTGCGCGGCGAGGCCTGGCTGGACCGGGAGTGGTCCTCCACCCTGCTGGACCCGGCCGCCGTCGGCTGGGACTGGACCGGGATAAACCTTGAAGGCGGCGGCGCCCTGACCGCCTTCCGGGTGCGCGACGCGAAGGGAAGGTCCCTGTGGACCGGGGGATCGCTGAGATCCGCCGACGGCCGGCTCTGGACCGCGCCCAACGGCGCCGTCGCCTTCGACGTCGGCCGCACCTGGCGCTCGCCGCGGACCGGGGCGGTCTATCCGGTGGCCCCCACCGTCCGCCTGAGGACTCCTGCCGGAGAGCGGCGTTGGGCGCTGACCCCCCTGTTCGACGACCAGGAACTGGACAGCCGCCCCTCAGGGGGCCCGGTCTACTGGGAAGGCGCCGTGCGCGTCCCGGGCGGCCGGGGCTATCTGGAGCTGACCGGCTACGCCGCCCCGCTGAGACTGTAGGCGCCGGGACTCCCACATTCCTCCCCCCAACCGCGAATCGGGCTGGAGGGGGTCGGGTAGGGGGCCGTTGACCCCCTCACCGACCTTCGGTCGGAGCTCCCCCTTGGGGGAGCAATTTCAGGCTCATTCCTCCCCCAAGGGGGAGGTGGCGCGCGCAGCGCGTCGGAGGGGGTCAACGGCCCCTCAGCTGCCTCCTCACCCCGCCAGGGCCGCCGCGTCGAGGAGGGCGAGGTCCGCGCCGCCGGCCATGACGCCTTCGGCGACGCCGGGCGCCTGGGCCAGGACCTGGTCGGCGAAGAGGCGGGCGAGGGCGGCGCGGGAGTCCGCCAGCGCCGGGACGCGGGTGCGGGCCAGGACGGCTTGGCGCGCCAGCATCCAGCCGCCGATGACATCCCCGGACAGGCGCAGGAAGGCGGTGGCGCCGGCCAGGGCGTCGGGGCCGCGGTTCTGTTGCATCCAGGTCGTGGCGGCGGAGAGGGCGGCGACTCCGGCGGCCAGCCGGCGGCCGACCCCTTCAAGTCCCGGCTCACCGGCGAGGGCGGCGGCGTCGGCGGCCATCTCGGCGCAGAGGCCCGGCATCAGGGCGCCGTCCATCATGGACAGCTTGCGACCCGCGAGGTCGACGGCCTGGACGCCGTTGGTCCCCTCGTAGATCGGGGCGATCCGGGCGTCCCGGTAATGCTGGGCCGCGCCGGTTTCCTCGATGAAGCCCATGCCGCCGTGCACCTGCACGCCCATGGAGGCGACCTCGACGCCGATGTCGGTGGACCAGGCCTTGGCGATGGGGGTCAGGAGCTCCTGCCGGCCGCGGGCCAGCTCCCGGGCGGCGGCGTCGGGGGCGAAGCGCGCCTGGTCGGCGAGGACGCCGGTCAGGAGGCAGATGGCCCGGGCGGCCTCCACCTTGGCGCGCATCAGGCCCAGGCTCCGGCGGACGTCGGGGTGGCCGAAGATGGCCTCGCCGCCCAGGGCCGGACGGCCCTGCACCCGGTCCTGGGCGTAGGCCAGGGCCTGCTGGAGGGCGCGCTCGGCGATGGCCACCCCCTGCACGCCCACCTGAAGGCGGGCGGCGTTCATCATGACGAACATGTGGGCCAGGCCATTGTTCGCCTCGCCGACCAGCTCGGCCCGGGCGCCCTCGAACAGCATGACGCAGGTGGGCGAGCCGTGGATGCCGAGCTTGTGCTCGATGGAAGCCGGCCGCAGGGCGTTGGCCTCGCCCAGCCGCCCCTCCTCGTCGATCAGCCGCTTGGGGGCGAGGAAGAGGCTGATGCCCTTCACGCCCGGAGGCGCATCGGGAAGGCGGGCGAGGACCAGGTGGCAGATGTTCTCGGCGGCGTCGTGGTCGCCCCAGGTGATATAGATCTTCTGGCCGGTGATCCGGTAGCCGCCGACGCCGTCAGGCTCCGCCCTCGCGGTGACAGAGGCCAGGTCCGTGCCGGCCTGGGGCTCGGTCAGGTTCATGGTGCCCGTCCACTCGCCGGAGACGAGCTTGGGCAGGACAAGCCGCTTCTGGCGCTCGGTCCCGTGCAGGGTCAGGGCCTCGATGGCGCCCTGGGTCAGCATCGGACAGAGGCCGAAGGCCATGTTGGCGGCGTGGACCATCTCGAAGACGGCCAGCTCCAGCACCTTGGGCAGGCCCTGGCCGCCGAACGCCGGGTCCGCCGCCAGGGAGTTCCAGCCCTGGGCCGCGAAGGCCTGGTAGGCCTGGGCGAAGCCGGGCGCCGCCGTGACCACGCCGTTCTCGAACCGGGCGCCGATCCGGTCGCCGTCACGGTTGAGGGGGGCGAGCTCGGCCTCGGCGAAGGCGCCGGCGGAGTCGAGGACGGCGGAGACGGTCTCCAGGTCCAGCTCGGGGTAGCCGGCGGCGATCAGGTCCGGAAGGCCGGCGGCGGCGAGGGCCAGGTCAAGGCTCTGCAGGGGCGCGCGGAAAGTCATGCTCTGGCTCCGGAAGGACTGTCTGCAGGGTGATGGCGCACGGCGGGCGCTCCGCGCAACCCCTTTCGGCCGCCGGGCGTTGACCCGCGCCGGAGCGGGGACTACCCCTTGTCCTGCGTCAGGTTCTCCCGGGAGGGAGATGAAAAGGGAACTCGGGTGCAAGGCCCGGGCTGCCCCCGCAACTGTAAGCGGCGAGTCCGCGCGTCACGAGGCCACTGGCCGGGAA
The DNA here is from genome assembly GCA_046046615.1 of Pseudomonadota bacterium. Taxonomy (GTDB): domain Bacteria; phylum Pseudomonadota; class Alphaproteobacteria; order Caulobacterales; family Caulobacteraceae; genus Phenylobacterium. The sequence continues at coordinate 21,560 of JBJOJL010000014.1, read as the reverse complement.
CCTTCGGGAACCGGGCCGGGAAGGCGACGCGCAAGGGACAGTGACCCGCGAGCCAGGAGACCTGCCTGACGCCGTCGTCATCCGACGGGCCGGGGTGCGCCTGGAGGACGGGGTCTCTCCCGACCGGCGACAGTCATGACCGGACCGCATCCGCGGACCGGAAACGCCTGTTGCGGCCGCGCGCGCGGTCGCCTGTCGCTCGAAGGAGGGCGCGATGAGTCTTGCTAGCCTGGCCGGGGCCGCCGCCCTGGCCGCCGTCACCCCGGCGACGGAGGTCGAACCCGTGGTCGTCGTGGCCAACCGGGTCCCCGTCGCCCTGCCCGAAAGCGGGCGGAGCGTCACGGTCATCACAGGGGAAATCCTGCGCGACCGACAGGTCCTGGTCGTCACCGACATCCTGGCGACCACGCCCGGCGTCGGCGTCACCCGGAACGGCGGGCCTGGTGGGGTCACGGCGGTGCGGATCCGCGGCGCCGAGGCCGAGCAGACCTTGTTCGTCATCGACGGCGTGCGGCTGAACGATCCCTCGGTCATCGGCGGCGCCTACGATGCGGCCAACCTGCTGGTGGGGGACATCCGGCGGATCGAGGTGCTGCGGGGCGTCCAGTCGGCCCTCTGGGGCGGCCAGGCCATGGGCGGCGTGGTCAGCCTGGAGACCGGCCTGCCGACGCCGGGGACGGTTGCCGGAGAGGCCGCCGCCGAGGCGGGAGGCCTGGGGACCGCCTATCTGCGCGCTGGGGTCGGCGGCGCGTCCGGCGCCCTGGCCTGGCGTCTGGCGGCGGATTCCTACTCCACCGACGGCGTCTCGGCGGCCCGCAGCGGGACCGAGCGGGACGGCTACCGCCGCACCGGCGCTTCGGGCCGGCTCACGGCGGACCTGTCGGAGGCGGTGCAGCTCGACCTCCGCGCCATCTGGTCCGACGCCCGCAACGCCTTCGACGGCTATCCCGCCCCGGCCTATGTCTTCGCCGACACCCGCGAGCGGGGCCGCACTCAGGAGGCCCTGGGCTATGTCGGCCTGACCTTTCCCGTGGCGGACGGACGGGTGAAGAACCGGCTGGGCCTGGCCCTGACCGACACCCGGCGGCGCACCTACGATCCCGACCAGGCCGTGACAGACCTGACCTTCCGCGCCGAAGGCCGGGTGGAGCGCTGGGAATACCAGGGCGAGGCGAGCCTCAGCCCGGCCTGGCGCCTGACCTTCGGGGCGGAAAGCGAACGCAGCCGCATGCGCATCGCCTCCCCCTCGCCCTGGGACCCGGAACCCGAGCCCCTGAGCCGCTCCACCGGCGCAGACTCCGCCTATGTCCAGGCGTTGGGGGGCCCGGCGCCGGACCTGACCGTGACCCTGGCGGGACGCCTCGACCGGCACGAGTCCTTCGGGAGCCACGGGTCGGGACAGGCGGCCCTGGCCTGGCGGCCGGGCGGCGGGGACACCCTCTTGCGCGCCAGTCTCGGCCAGGGCTTCCGGGCGCCGAGCCTCTACCAGCTCTACAGCGAGTACGGGAACGCCGGCCTGCAGCCCGAAACCGCCGTCGGCTGGGACCTGGGCCTTGAGCAGAAGGCCGGGGGCCTCCTGTTGTCCCTCACCCTCTTCGGGCGGCGTACGGAGGACCAGATCAACTTTGCGACCTGCTCTGGCGGAGGGGACCCGAACTGCGCCGGTGGGCGGTATGGCTACTACGCCAACCTGGACCGGACCCAGGCCGTCGGCCTGGAGGCGGCGGCCTCGGGCAAGCTCGGCGGTTTCGACCTCGACGCCAGCTACACCCGCACCCGGGCGCGGCTGGAGGACCAGGGCGGCGCTCCCGACCAGGACCTGGCCCGGCGTCCAAAGGACATGGCCTCGCTCGACGTCAGCCGCACCCTCCCCGGCGAGCTTCGGCTGGGCCTTTCGCTGAACTACGCCGGGGAGAGCCTCAGCGACCTCTGGGGCGGGCCGCCCCTGAAGTCCCGCCTGACCGCCGGCCTGCGCGCCGAGGCGCCGCTGGGATCTCGGTTCTCCGTGTACGGACGGATCGAGGACCTCGCCGACGCGGCGCCCGAGACCGTCCGCGGCTACGGCGCCCCGGGGCGGGTCGCGACCCTGGGCCTGAGGGCGCGGTTCTGACAATGGCGATCCGGGGCAGGAAGGGGATAAGCCGGCGCCAGGCGGCCGCAGGGCTGGCGGCGGCGGCCGGCCTGGGGGCCGGGCCCGCCGCGCCCCGGCGGATCGTCTCCCTCAATCCCTGCCTCGACGCCCTGCTGGTCCACCTGGCGGACCGTCGCCAGATCGCAGGGATCAGCCGCCTGTCCAGGGACCCGGAGGCCTCGACCATCGCCACGGTCGCCGCGACCCTTCCCGTGACCGGCGAGAGCGCAGAGGAGGTCCTCCTCCTGCGACCGGACCTCGTGCTGGCCAGCACCCACACCGCCCTCGCCACCCGGCGGGCCCTGCAGCGGATGGGCGTCGAGGTCGCCGCCTTCGGGGCCCCGGCGACGGTGGCGGAAAGCCTTTCCCAGGTCCGCCAGGTCGCCATGCGGGTCGGGCGCCCTGCGCGGGGCGAGGCCCTGGCCAGCCGGATCGAGGCGGCCGTGGCGGTCGCGACTGCGCCCGGCCGCCGGCGGCCGGAGATGCTGGTCCTGCTCTCCGGAGGACTGGCGGCGGGACCCGGCTCGCTGCCGGACGACCTCCTGCGGCGCCTGGGCGTCGTCAACGCCGCCGCCCGGCTGGGGCTGACCGGCTGGACCCCGGCGCCCGTCGAGGCCCTGCTCACCGCCCCGCCGGAAATCCTCGTCCGCGCCGGCGGCGGCGGACAGGCCGGACGCCCGGACCGGGTCACCCGCCACCCCGCCCTCGACCGCCTCGGCGAGCGGGTCCTGACCGCCGAGATCCCCGAGCGCCTTCTCTTCTGCGGCGGCCCCTCCCTGATCGAGGCGGCGGGCCGGCTCGCCGCCATCCGCGACCGGGCCCTGGAGCGGCGCGCATGAGCCGGCGGGGCGTCGTCATCATCGGCCTTGTCGCCCTGGTCGCGGCCCTGTCGGTCGCCAGCCTGATGGTGGGCCGTACACCCCTTCCCCTGGGGGACATGCTGGCGCACCCCCAGGACCCCCTCTGGGCGATCCTTCTCCAGCTGCGTCTGCCGCGCACCGTCCTGGCCCTGCTGATCGGCGCGGGACTGGGCCTGTCCGGCGCGGCCCTGCAGGGCTTCACCCGCAACCCCCTCGCCGATCCGGGGGTGCTGGGGGTCTCCGCCAGCGCGGCCCTCGGGGCCGTCCTGACCCTCTGGCTGCCCCTGGCCTTTCCCCTGCTCCAGCCCCTGGCCGCCATGGCCGGCGCCCTGGCGGGCGTGGGGCTCCTCCTCGCCCTGTCCGGCGGGGCGAGCTCCATGACCGTTTTCCTGCTGGCGGGCGTGGTCTTGAACACCATCGCCGGCGCCGGCGTGGCCCTGGCCCTGTCCCTCGCCCCCACCCCTTGGGCGGTGAACGGGATCATCGACTGGCTGATGGGCTCCCTGGCCGACCGGAGCCCGGAGGACCTTCTTTTCGCCGGGCCCTTCATCCTGGCCGGGCTCGCCCTCCTGGCCTTGACCGGAAGGGCCCTGGACGCCCTGACCCTGGGGGAGGCGGGCGCCGCCAGCCTGGGCATCGACCTGTCGCGCACCCGCGCCCTCCTGGCGGCGGGGACGGCGCTGGCCGTGGGCGCTGGAGTGGCGGTGGCTGGGGTGATCGGCTTTGCGGGCCTCGTCACTCCCCACCTGCTCCGCCCCCTGGTCGGCGCCCGCCCCTCTGGCCTGCTCTGGCCTTCGGCCCTCGGTGGGGCGGCGGTGGTGCTGGCGGGAGACCTGGCGGTCCGGCTCATTCCCTCGGCGGCGGAAGTTCGGCTGGGCGTGGCCATGGCCTGCCTGGGGGGCCCCTTCTTCCTCTTCCTCCTCCTGTCCCTGCGGCGGAGGCTGGGATGAGCGGCCTCCGCGCCCAGAGGCTGACCCTCCGCCGCGGCCGCCGGGAGATCCTGGCCGGGCTGGACATCGCCCTCCGCCCTGGGGAGGTGACCGTCCTGCTCGGCCCAAACGGCGCCGGCAAGTCCACCCTCCTGTCGGGTCTGGCCGGGCTCCTGGCGCCCGCCGCCGGACACGTGCGCCTGGACGGGACGGACCTGTCCGCCCTGTCTCCCGCCGCCCGGGCGCGGCGGATCGGCTTCCTGCCCCAGACCCCGGAGGTCTCCTGGCCCCTGGAGGTGCGGATCCTGGTCGGCCTGGGCCGCATCCCGCACATCGGCGCCCGGGGCCTGTCGGCTGAGGACGCCCGGATCATCGAGGCGGCCCTCGCAGAGGCCGGCGCCGCCGACCTCGCCGACCGGGACGCCTCCACCCTGTCCGGCGGCGAGCGCGCCCGGGTGATGATCGCCAGGGTCCTGGCCGGCGAGCCCGACTGGCTGCTAGCCGACGAGCCCCTGGCCGGCCTCGACCCCGGCTGCCAGATCGACGCCGCCCAGACCCTGGCGCGGCGCGCCCGGGAGGGCGGCTGCGGGGTCGTCCTGACCCTCCACGACCTGTCCCTGGCCGCGCGGATCGCCGACCGGGTGCTGGTTCTGGCCGAGAGCAGGCTCCTGGCCGACGGGTCGCCGGAAGCCGCCCTCACCCCGGAGGTCCTGGCCCGCGCCTACGGTGTGCGCACCACTCTGAGGCGCGGCCCTGAGGGACTGTCCGTGGACGTCCTGGGGCGGATCTAGGCCCCCGCCAGCACGCTGTGGCGGCGACTCCAGGCGAGGTAGACGACCAGGCCGACGAGGTTCCAGCCCAGGAACAGCCAGCGGGTCAGGGCCGGCAGGCTCCAGAAGAGATAGAGGCAGCCCGCCGCCGCCAGGGGCCCGACGATCCACCACAGGGGCGTGCGGAAGGGCCGGGGCAGGTCGGGGCGGCTGAGCCGCAGGATCATCATCGACAGGGCGGTGGCGACGAAGGCGGCCAGGGTGCCGGCGTTGGCCAGCTCGGCGATCAGCTTGAGGGGCGCCGCCCCGGCGATGACCGAGGCCAGGACCGCGGTGAAGAGGGTCACCCGCACCGGCGCGCCCCGGGCGCTGACCCGGGCCAGGCTGCGGGGCAGGAGGCCGTCCCTCGCCATGGCGAAGAAGACCCGGCTCTGGCCGAACATGAAGGCCATGATGACGGTGGGCAGGGCGATGACGGCTGCGGCGGCGATCAGGGCGGCGGCCAGGTCGTGCCCGCCCGACCTCAGGATGAAGGCCAGGGGCTCGTCGCTCTTCGAGAAGGCCTGCCAGGGCGAGGCGCCGAGGGCCGCGGCGGCCACGGCCATGTAGATCACCGCGCAGGCGACCATGGAGCCGATGATGCCGAGGGTCAGGTCCCGGCCGGGGTCCTTGGCCTCCTCGGCGGCGGTGGAGATGGCGTCGAAGCCATAGAAGGCGAAGAAGATCAGGGCCGCAGCGGCCATGACCCCCTGCGGGGCGCCGTCCGGGCCTGTGTGGGCGGCGAAGCCGAAGGGCAGGAAGGGGCTGAACCGCGCTGGGTCGAAGGCCGGCAGGGCCAGGATGACAAAGGCGGCGAGGGCCGCCAGCTTCAGGACCACCAGGGCGATGTTGGCGTTGGCGCTTTCGCGGACGCCGATGAGAAGAACGCCGGCGACGGCCAGGGTGATAAGGACGGCCGGCAGGTTGATGACCCCGCCCGCCTGACCGGTCAGGAGTCCGCTGGCAAGGGCGGGCGGCAGGACGACGCCGCGAGCCTCCAGGAAACCCTGGGCGTAGCCGGACCAGCCCACCGCCACGGCCGAGCAGACCACGGTGTATTCGAGGATCAGGCTCCAGCCGATCACCCAGGCGACCAGTTCCCCCATGCCCGCATAGGAATAGGAATAGGCGCTGCCCGCGTGGGGCATGAGGGTGGCCATCTCGGCATAGCAGAGGGCGGCCAGCATGCAGACGAGGCCGGCGATGGCGAAGGACAGGATGACCCCGGGGCCGGCAAGGCCCGCCCCGACGCCGGTCAGGGTGTAGATGCCGGTGCCCACGATGGCGCCGACCCCCAGGGCGACCAGGTGCGGCCAGCGCAGCGTCGGCGCGAGCTCGTGGTCGCCCTGCGCCGCCGGGCGCTGGTCGACGGCCCTGCGGCGCGTGATGAAGCTCATGGAATGCCCTCCCCCTCGGCCGAACCATGGCCCGCATTGGCGCGCCCCGGCAAGGGGCGTAGGAAGGACGAAGGAGCCATTGCGCAGGGAGGGCGTGCGGCATGAGGACGCTGTGGGGACTGACATTCGCCTGCTTGGTCCTGCTGGCCGCCGCCGCAGGGCCGGCGAGGGCCGCCTCGCCCGCCCTGGACGCCCTGATCGCCGACTATGAGTCCTGGTCCCTGGGCGAAGATCCCTTCGAGGCCGGCCGCAGGGGCGACCGGGAGGCCCTGGCCCGCCTGCCGGACCCGAGCCCAGCGGCCGACGCCCGGCGCAAGGCGGCCCTCTCCGGGTTCCAGGACCGGCTGGCGCGCCTGCCCGCGGCGGGAATGTCGTCCGAGGACGCCCTCAACCGCGACTTCCTCGACTGGACCCTGTCGCGGCGGCTGGCCAGCCTGGGCTTTGATGAGGCGCGCATGCCGTTCAGCTCGGATGGCGGCTTCGACCAGACCCTCGGTTATGTGGCCGGCGGCCTGCCGATGCGGTCAGAGGCCGACGCCCGGGCCTGGATCGCCCGGCTGAGGGCCGCTCCCGCCTGGTACGACGCCCATGTCGCCAACGCCCGGCGGGGGGTGAAGTCGGGATTCACACAGCCCCGGTCGACCGTCCTGCAGGTCCTGGAAAGAGCGCGCCAGGTGGCCGACATGCCGCTTGAATCAGACCCCCTCCTGGCGCCCCTCTCCCGGCTGCCCGCGACGATTCCGGAACCGGTGCGCTCGGCCCTCTTGGAGGAGGCCCGGACCGCCGTGCGCGAGGGCGTCCAGCCGGCCCGCCGCCGGTACGCCGCCTTCCTTGAGGCCGAGTACCTGCCCGCCGCCCGCAAGAGCCTGGCCGCCCGCAGCCTGCCGGGAGGAGAGGCCTATTACCGCTGGCTGGTCGCCGACCACACCACCACGAACCTGACCCCGGACCAGATCCACCAGATCGGCCTGGACGAGGTCGCCCGCATCCGCCGCGAGATGGAAGGGGTCATGGCCGAGACCGGCTTCAAGGGCGACTTCCCGGCCTTCCTCGCCATGCTGCGCACCGACCCCCGCTTCTACGCGAGGAGCCGGGAGGAGCTACTGGAGAAGGCCTCGCGGATCGCCAAGCGGATCGACAACGAGCTTCCGTCCTGGTTCGCCACCCTTCCGAGGTTGACCTACGGCGTCCGCCCGGTGCCGGCGGATATCGAGGAGACCTACACCACGGGCCGTTACTTCGGCGGATCGGCCGCCCGGGGGGTTTCCGGCGGGTACATGGTCAACACCTCCCACCTCGACCAGCGTCCGCTCTACGAGCTGCCCGCCCTGACCCTTCACGAGGCGGTCCCCGGCCACCACCTGCAGATCGCCCTGGCCGAGGAGGCGCCTGGCGTCCCGGACTTCCGGCGCAACGCCGACGTCACCGCCTTCACCGAAGGCTGGGGCCTCTACGCCGAGAAGCTGGGCGGGGAGATGGGGATCTATCGCGACCCCTGGGAGCGGTTCGGCCGACTGTCCTACGAAATGTGGCGCGCCTGCCGGCTGGTGGCGGACACGGGAATCCACTGGAAGGGCTGGAGCCTGGAACAGGCCCGGGCCTGCTTCACCCAGAACAGCGCGCTTTCGCCCCTCAACATCGACGTGGAGCTGGCGCGCTACGTGTCCTGGCCCGGACAGGCCCTGGCCTACAAGATCGGGGAAATGCGGATCGTCACCCTACGCGAAGGCGCCCGGCGCGAACTCGGCGACCGCTTCGACATCCGCCGGTTCCACGACGCGGTCCTGCTGGCGGGGCCCCTGCCGCTCGACCGGTTGGAGGCGCGCCTCCGGGCGTGGACCGAGGCGGAGCGGGCGAGGACGCCCTAACCCGGCCAGAGGTCCTGCGCCGAGCCCTTGCGGTTCAGGCTGTGGACGGCGCGCTTGACCACGGCGATGAGCCGCCGACGGCGCTTGTCAGCGTCGTAGGACAAGCCGCCGAGGGCAAGTCCTTCCAGGAGAAAGCGACCCAGGTCTCGGCTGGTCTGGAACCGGGGATCCTCGCCCGCCTGGGCCACGGCGCCGAAGCGTCCGCCCAGGCGGCCGGTGTCAAAGTCCGCCACAAGGCCCGCAATGGCGGCGGCGACTTCGCTGTCGGCGCGGGCCGCCGACTTCAGTTCTGCAAAGGCCAGGAAAGGCGGCTCGAACAGCAGCGCCCAATAGGTATCGATGGCGTGGTCGGAGGCGTCCACGCCCGGCGGCGGGCGTCCGGCGGCGTCGAACAGCTGCGCCATGCCGTCGCGGAGGTGGGGGACCAGTGCAGCCAGCAGGGCGCCGCGGTCGGGGAAATGATAGAGGTAGGCGGTCCGCGCGACCCCCGCCCGGGCGGCGATGGCCGCCGGCGTCGCCGAAGCCAGCCCTGTTTCGGAAAGAAGCTCGACCACCCGCTCCAGGATCCGGCCGCGGGTGCGCTGGGAGCGCGTGGAGAGGACGCCGGACTCGGTCGGTTTCATCCCTCTGCTTCTGTCGTCCGCCGGCAGCCTTGGCAATGGCCCATGGCGTCGTCATCCGACTGACACGCAATCAGCCTAGCGAGCGATCACACAATGCCACCCGGGGGGGCGCGAGATGATGCCGCAGAGCGAACACCGGTACCGGACCGTCTTCATTTCCGATGTCCACCTGGGCACCAAGGGCTGCCAGGCGGAACTCCTGCTCGACTTCATCAAGACGGCGGAGTTCGACACCCTCTACCTGGTCGGCGACATCATCGACGGGTGGAAACTGCGCAACGGCTGGTACTGGCCGCAGGCGCACAATGACGTGGTCCAGAAGGTCCTGCGCCTGGCCCGAAAGGGCGTGAAGGTCATCTACGTACCCGGCAATCATGACGAGGCGGCCCGCGACTTCATCGGACACCGTTTCGGGGATGTCCTGGTCGCCCGCGACGCCATCCACGAGACCGCCGATGGCCGGCGCTTCCTTGTGACCCACGGCGACGAGTTCGACGGGGTCCTGCGCCACGCCCGTTGGCTGGCCTTTGTGGGCGACTGGTCCTACCGGACCCTCCTGACCCTCAACACGGTCTTCAACCGGTGGCGGCGGCGCTTCGGCTTTGGCTACTGGTCGCTTTCCGCCTACCTGAAACTCAAGGTGAAGAACGCCGTCCAGTTCATCGAGAACTACGAGGAGGCGGTCGCCGAGGAGGCCCGACGGAGGGGCGTGGACGGCGTGATCTGTGGGCACATCCACAAGGCCGAAATCCGGCGCTTCGACGACATCCTCTATGTCAACGACGGCGACTGGGTGGAAAGCTGCACCGCCGTGGCCGAACGAGAGGACGGCGAGTTGATCCTGCTGGACTGGAGCCGGGTGCGACTGCAGCCCCGTCGCTCGCCGGCGGCTCGGCTGGCGGAGCCGGCTCACGGCCTCGCCGCCTGATCCCAAGCCATTGACCTTTCGTCAGATTTGGTGGCAATAGGGCTGCCATGGCGACCCTCAGGAACCTGCCGGAGAGTCTCTCCCGGGGCCAGCAGAAGGCCCAAACGGAGACCCGTATCCTCGACGCCGCCGGCCGTCTCCTGGAAGAGGGCCGGCTGGATGAGGCCTCCTTCGCCGAGATCGCCCGCCTGGCTGGCGTCGGCGAGAGGACGGTCTATCGTCACTTCCCCACGCGCGACGCCCTCATGGGCGCCTTCTGGACCCGCCTCCAGACCGAGGGCCTGCCGCCCCGCAAGCCCTCCATGCGCCGGGTGCGCGAAAGCGTACGGACCGAGATCGATGGCCGCCGGCCGATGCGCATCCTCATCGCCACCGACGCCTGGGAGCCCCAGGTCAACGGCGTGGTGCGCACCCTGACCCGGGTGATCGCCGAGATGCAGGCCATGGGGCATACGGTCGAGGTGATCTCGCCCGAACAGTTCCGGGGCTTTCCCCTTCCCACCTATCCCGAGATCAAGGTCGCCGTCGGGGCCTACGAACCGGTGCGGGAACGCTTCAAGGCCTTCGAGCCCGAGGCCATCCACATCGCGACCGAGGGCCCCATTGGCCTGGCCGCCCGGCGGATCTGCGTGGAATGGAAGCTGCCCTTCACCACCAGCTACCACACCCGCTTTCCCGAGTACGTCTCGGCCCGCCTCCCCCTGCCCCTGTCGGCGGGCTACGCCTACATGAAATGGTTCCACAAGCCGTCCGGGCGGCTGATGGTGGCCACGCCGACCATGCGCGACGAGCTGTCGCAGCATGGCTTCCGCAACATCACCGCCTGGTCGCGGGGCGTCGATACCGAACAGTTCCGGCCGCGGCGGGAGGGGGACCCGGACGTCTACGGGGACCTGCCCCGCCCGATCTTCCTGTCCGTGGGACGGGTGGCGGTGGAGAAGAACATCGAGGCCTTCCTGTCCCTGGACCTGCCGGGAACCAAGGTGGTGGTCGGCGATGGCCCACAACGCGAGGACCTGGAGTCGCGGTATCCCGAGGCGGTCTTCCGGGGCGCCCGGTTCGGCGACGACCTCGCCGCACACTTCGCCGGCGCCGACGTCTTTGTCTTCCCCTCCCTCACCGACACCTTCGGCCTAGTGATCCTGGAAGCCATGGCGACGGGCACGCCCGTTGCGGCCTATCCTGCGCCCGGCCCCATCGACATCATCCCAGGGTCCGGTGCGGGCGTCCTGGCCCTGACGGCGACAGAGGGCCTGCGGGAAGCCTGCCTTGAGGCCCTGAAGCTGGACCGAAGCGCAGTGCGGCGGTTCGCAGAGGGGTTCTCCTGGCGCGCCTGCGCAGAGGACTTCGTCCGGAATCTCCAGCCCTGGCCGGAGCCTGAAAAGACCCGGTTCTGGCGCAGGCTCCGGCGGCTCGCCCGGCTTCGCCGCAGTCGCGAGGAAGGCTGAACCCATCGACGCCGGAAAAGAAAAGCGCCGCAGACCCGGAGGTCTGCGGCGCAGGCGCCAATGGCGGACGGCGGCGGGTCAGGCGGCGGGCCGGGCCATGGGGGTCAGGGTGCGCACGGCGGCCTTGTTGGCCTCGTGCTGGGCGGCGGGGAGCGGGATCAGTCCGCGATCCTTCAGGTACCCGCCCTTGCCGGTGGCGGCGTCGGAGACGAACTCGGCCATGTACTCGCGCAGGCCCTTGGTGACGCCGAGGTTTGACTTCTTCACGTAGACGAAGAGCGACCGCGCCAGGGGGTAGGTGCCGTCCGAGATGGAGGCCAGCGAGGGCTTCACGCCGTTCACGGAAGCGCCCTTCACCTTGTCCATGTTCTCCTCGAGGAAGGACCAGCCGAAGACGCCGAGGGCGCCCGGGGTCTTGGTGAGGGTCTGGACGATGGCGTTGTCGTTCTCGCCGGAGTCGATCCAGCCGTCCTTGCGGAGCGGATCGACCATTTCCTTGAAGCGCTTCTCGTCCTTCTCCTTCAGCGCCTTGTTCGCCGGATACTTCAGGGCGCCGGCCTCGATGGCCAGCTCGACAAAGGCGTCGCGGGTGCCGGAGGACGGCGGCGGACCATAAACCTGGATCCGGCCCTTGGGCAGGCCGGAGCCGACCTCGGTCCAGGTCTTGTAGGGATTGGCCTGGTACTGGCCGTAACGCAGCACCTTGGCCGCCAGGCCGAGATAGAGGGCGGAGGTGGTGAAGGCGTAGTCGGGCGCCCGCTTGTCCACCGCCACGACGATGCCGTCGAAGCCGATCTTCAGTTCGATGATGTCCTTCACCCCCTTGGCCGCGCAGGCGTCGAACTCGGAGCGCTTCATGCGGCGGGAGGCGGTGGCGATGTCGGGGAAGCCGTCGCCGACCCCCGAGCAGAAGAGCTTGATGCCGCCGCCGGTGCCCAGGCTCTCGACCTTGGGCGCCTTCATCCCGGTCTTGCGGGAGAACTGCTCGGACACCCGTGTCGCGAAGGGAAAGACCGTGGAGGAGCCGGCGGCCCAGACATAGTCACGGGCGGCGTGGGCGGGCGCCGCGCCGAGGCCGGCGGCCAGGACGACGCCTGCGGCGGCTGCGGGAAGGAAGCGCTGGAACATTTGACGGGTCTCCTGGATCGGAAGGTCCCGGTTCGTAAGGCGGGGCGCAGTGCCCTCTGGCGAGGACTACGCCGCCTGACTAGCCGGACAATGTGATGATTTCGCGACGAATCAGAACTCGTACTGGGCTCGGAGCTGCAAAAGCCGGACATTCACGTCCGCTTGGTCGGAAGCATAGCTGATCCGGGCGTCAGAAACATTCAGAACGAGCCGGTAACCCGGCTCCGGACGCCAGACCGCCCCCAGCGTGACGCCCCGGTAGTCTCCCGCACGGCGTGCGGAAAGGGCGCCGCCCGGGCTCGCCGCCGACTCCCTGACGTCGGTCAAGTCTGCGAAGTCATACCTGGCGAGGAGATCGAGGGAGCCGGCCCCGCCCCTGGACAAGGGCTTTCGGATCTTTGGCGCGGTGACCAGCGCTCTCTGCGAGTCGTAGCCACGCCCCTCTCCATTCACATTCCAGCCGGCGAAGACATACCCAGCTCCAAAGGACGGGTCCTCGCCAGGTGGCGCGCCAGGCGCACGATCGGCCCAGACCTGCGCCGCCTCCGCCTGGATCCAGAAGGGGCCAGACATCCAGGCCGCCTCGATCGCGGCCGTGGCGTCTCCCCGCGAAAGGGGCCCGGTTCCGAGCCACTCCCCTGAAGCGCCGGCCGATGTTCCGGGACGGGCGGAGTAACTGCGTGCTGCGTCCTCTCCGAAGTCCCGGGCCCGCACCCACGCACCCAGGTGCAGCCTTCCGTCGCTACGGACTGGAAACGCACCGGCCAGACGCGCCGTGATGGCCCGCCGGTCACGGGCGCCGGGCGCCGCCGCCCCATCGAAGTCCAAGCCGAGATTGTTGAAGGTGTCTCCCTGCAGGGCGACCGTCGTCACGAGGGCCCCGGCGTTCGCCCTGACCTGGAAAGCGCTCGTGAAGGGGTCCGTCACGAGGTCTCCGAAGGGCCCGCGCTCGAGGAAGGAGGTCGACTTGGTGGAGGTGAGGTTTTCGAGTCCCGCAGCCTTCAGGTTGCCGGCGGAGAACATCAGATTGGGACTCGCCCGATACTCCAGGGCGAACTCGTCCCACACAAAGGCGTCGTTGTTGGCGGCGCCGCCTTCGAACCTCACCGAAACCCGGTCATTGAGCCTCGCGTCCAGGCCCAGGAAGGCCTGCCGAACCCGCACGACGTCCAGGCGCTGGTCCCGGGTGACGCTGGACGAGGCGACCTGGCTTACGGAATCCACCAGTAGGCGCCCCTTTGGACGGACCTGGACTCCGGCGATTTCCGCCGCTCCGGCGCCTCCCGCCATGGCCAGCACGACCAGGCCGAAAAGGACCGATACTCTGCCGGGCGGAATTCGGTCGGCCACGTGCTCGCCTCCAGATCAGGAACGGGGGGCAGTATTGTGACGATTCCGTGACAGTCGCATAGCGATCGTCTGGTTCAGCAAGCAGGGCCCTCAGAGAAGGCGCGCGCGGATGGTCTGGCTGAGCAGGTCGATCAGGGTGACGGCTGCGACGATGACGATCGAGATGGCGGCCGTCAGCGAGTAGTTGAAGCTGTTCATGCTGTCGAAAAGGATCTGGCCGATGCCGCCCGCGCCGATCAGGCCCAGCACGGTGGCGCTGCGGCTGTTCGATTCAAACCGGTAGAGGGCGTAGGAGGTCCACAGGGGGGCCACCTGAGGAATGACGCCCCAGACGATTTCCTGCAGCCGGGCCGCGCCCGTCGCCCGCACGCCCTCGACGGGACCCCGGTCAATCGCCTCCACGGCCTCGGCGAAAAGCTTGGCCAGGACGCCGCCGGTGTTGAGGGCCAGGGCCATGACGCCGGCGAAGGGCCCGAGGCCCACGGCGACCAGGAAGGCGGTGCCGATCACGAGGTCGGGCACCGAACGGATCAGGTCCATCATCCGGCGGACGGGCAACTGGATGAAGGCCGGCGTGACATTCCGGGCGCCCAGCAGGCCCAGGGGCACTGCGAACAGGATGGCGAGGCAGGTCCCCCAGATGGCCATCTGGATGGTCAGCCACATCTTCTCGACCAGGTCGCGCCAGTTGGAGAAGTCCGGATTCAGGAAACCCGACGCGAACTGGCGCATGTTCTCGGAATTCGAGAACAGGAGCGGGAACTTGGAGATCTCCGCCGGTCCGAAGGAGGCGATCAGGAGGACGATGATCCCGCCCCAGAGGACGAAGTCGAACACCCTTTGGCCAAAGGGATTCGACGGCGGGGCGAGGATGGCCTGCGCGGTCTGGGTCATGGATCAGGTCGCGTCTGCAGGCAGGCCGGTGCGGGCCTGGAGGGCGGCCTCTTCGGCCTTGACGGCCTCCAGGGCCTTGCGGGCGTCGGCGATCCGGCGCGGATCTCCGCCGCGCTCGGCCTGGAGGAGGTTCTCGGTGGCCTCCATCTCGCGCACCCGCAGGAGATGGTTGTCGTCCGCCGGCTTGAAGCCGCCGATGGAGATCTTGGCCAGGAGACCCCGCTGCCGCTCGGCCTCCGGGCCCTCGCCCTGGGCGTAGGTGAGGAAGAACTGCCGCAGCTTTTCCTTGATCGCCGGGTCCAGGTCCTTGCGCCAGACGATCGGGTCCTCGGGAAGGCGCGGCGAGGTCCACACCACGCGCACCTTGTCCCCCAGGGTCGGTTCACCCTTGGCCTTGCGCTCCACGTCGCGCTCCCGCTGGAGACGCAGGCTGGTGGTGTTGCCGGTGGCGGCGTCCAGCACGCCGTTGGCCACGCCGACCAGGTTGGTGTTGTGGTTGGCCGACTTCAGGGTCTTGAAGCAGGTCTGGATATCGATGCCCTTGGGCGAGAAGAGGTAGGTCTTGGGCGCGAGGGTGCCCGAGGTGGACTTGGCGTCGCCGATCCCGAAGTTCAGCGTCTTGTCGCAGCGCAGGATGTCCTCGAGCGTCGTCTTGCTGGAGGCGGGGACCAGGATGACCGAGTTGTATCCGTCATCGCCGCCGGGGTCGAAGGTTCGGGCGAAGACCTCGCCGTTCGCGCGGCGGATGGCCTCGAGGCCCGACAGGTTGGTGAACCAGCCGAAGTGGGTCTGCTTGAAGCGCATGGCCTCGACCAGGGCGGTGTAGTTCGCCCCGATGTAGGGCTCGATCTTGAGGCCCGTGGCCTTCTCCATGTCGGCGATGATCGGACGCCAGAAGGACTCCAGGCTCGAGGCGCTCTCGGGCGCGACGATGGAGAACTTCAGCACGCCGTCGGCCCCGTCGGTGGAGGGCGACTTGGCGGGGGTGCAACCGGCCAGCACGGCGGCGCCGGCGAAGGTCAGGAGGCCCCGGCGGTTCAGGGCGGCGTCCTCGCGGGTGCGGTTCATTTCGGGGCTCCTTCCCAGAAGACGTCCTCGAATTCCGGCCCGTAGATGTCGATGAGCCGGTCCTTGTCCAGCCCTTCGGCGGGACCGTCGTAAACGATGCGCCCGGCCTTGAGCGCCACCACCCGGTCGCAGTACCGCATGGCGTAGTCGACCTGGTGCAAGGTGACCACCAGGGTCAGGCCGTCGGTGCGGTTCAGGTCGCGGAGGATTTCCATGACCTTTCGGGCCGAGACCGGGTCAAGCGAGGCGACGGGCTCGTCGGCCAGGATGATCTTGGCCTTCTGCACCAGGGCCCTGGCGATGGCGCCGCGCTGCTGCTGCCCCCCCGAAAGGGTGTTGGCCCTCTGGGCGGCGTACTCGGCGACCCCGACCCGGGCCAGGGCGGCCATGGCCGCGGCCGACGTCTCCGCCGGCCAGGCCCCGAGCAGGCCCCGGACGAAGGGAATCCGCCCCAGCGAGCCCAGGGCGACATTGGTGAAGAGCGACAGGCGCCCCACCAGGTTGAACTGCTGGAAGATGAAGCCGATCCGGATCCGCGCCTCACGGACCCGGGACGAGACCCGGCCGGACGCCTGGACCGGCGCACCGAAGGCCTCGATGACCCCGGCGCCGGGATCGATCACCTGGAGCCCCGAGATCGACCGCAGGAGGGTCGACTTGCCGGATCCTGACGGCCCGATCAGGGCGATCATCTCCCCCTTTCGGACGTCGAGTGAAACGTCGTCCAGGGCGCGGCGGGTCCCGAAGGTCCGCGACACGTTTCGGATCGACAGAACCGCTTGGTCGGCCATGCGTGGCTTTGTCCCCGTTTCCGCAAGACGGGCGGCCTCGCGGCCCCCTGCGGGCGCTTCTTCGCACGGCGCGGCGGCGCCGGTCCAGCCTGCAGCACGGGACAGGGAAACCTGGGGCCCAATTGTCACTTTACATGGGGGGCGTCTGGCCCTAATGCACCGCGCTCCGGCGGACCCGATGTCCTCAAAAGCGCTGCTAACGCCGGATTGGGTTCAACAATCCGTTGGGGGTTGCGTGAGGTGCAGACGTACCATACGCCCCTGGACCTGGTCCGTGAGCGGTCGCCTGAGCATCCCGTCGCCATTGCGCGGCCGGCTGCGGCGGCCCTAGCGGCGCGCTGGTTCCAGGACAATTTCAAGGGCGACGTCTTCTATGCGGTGAAGGCGAATCCGTCTCCGTGGGTCATCCAGGCCCTGGCGGCGAACGGCGTCTCCGCATTCGACGTGGCCTCGGTTCCCGAGATCGAGCTCGTGCGCGCCCACGCGCCCGACGCCCGGCTGGCCTTCATGCATCCGGTCAAGAGCCGGGCGGCCATCCGCGCCGCCTACTTTGACCATGGCGTAAGGACCTTCGCCCTCGACTCCCACGAGGAGCTGGAGAAGATCCTGGCCGTCACGGAAGGCGCCAAGGACCTCAACCTCATCGTCCGCCTGGCGGTCCAGGCGGAGGGCGCGGCCTATTCCCTGGCCGGCAAGTTCGGCGTGGACCAGCACCAAGCGCCCTCGCTCCTGCTGGCCGCCCGCCGGGCGACCCAGGACCTGATGGGCGTGTCCTTCCACGTCGGCAGCCAGTGCATGCGGCCCACCGCCTACAGCGCGGCCATGGCCCAGGCCTCGCGCGCCCTGGTGCGCGCCGGGGTCCTGGCGGACGTGGTCGATGTCGGCGGCGGCTTCCCGTCCATCTATCCCGGCATGACCCCGCCGGCCCTGGAGGACTATTTCGACGCCATCCAGCGCGGCTTCGCCGACATGATGGTGCACGAGACCACCGAGCTGTGGTGCGAGCCGGGCCGGGCCCTCGTGGCCGAAGCCTCCTCCATCCTCACCTGCGTGGAGCTGCGCAAGGGCGACGCCCTCTACCTGAACGACGGCGCATACGGCGGCCTGTTCGACGCCGCCCACGCCCGCTGGCCCTTCCCGGTCAAGGCGATCCGGTCGGCGGACGGCGATGTCCGGGAGATGGAGGGCGCCCTGCGGCCCTTCCGCTTCTATGGGCCGACCTGCGACGCCATCGACCACATGCCCGGCCCCTTCTGGCTGCCCGAGGACGTGACCGAGGGCGACTTCATCGAGATCGGCATGCTGGGCGCCTACGGCGTGACCATGGCCACGCGTTTCAACGGCTTCGGCGCCATCGAGACGGTGACCTGCGAGGACGCCCCGGCGGCCTCCATGTTCGGCCTGGCCCGGCGCTCGATCCCGTCGCCGCGGTCCGAGGTCCAGAACGTGGTCCGCCTCTCCAAGGCCCGCGGCCGCAAGCGGCGCCGGAAGTAGCCGCAGGCCCGGTCCTTTCCCGGCGCGGTCGGTCGCTCCGTCCCGGCCGCGCCCTTTCCTTTGCGACGGGCGCTCACCTCTCCGGAGACCTGAAGAGAATGAACGCTGAAACCCCGAACACCAACCGCAAGGAAGAGCTCCTCTCGGCCAAGGTCGAGCACGTAGCCATCGACCAGTACGACGCCCGCCCGGTGATCGACGCCATGCGGGCCATGAGCTTCACCAGCCGCGACACCGCCCGCGCCGCAGACATCTGGTCCATGTCCCTGGAGGACGCGGATTGCTCGACTTGGCTGACCCTCGCGGGCTCGACCAGCGCCGGCGGCTGCATGCACATCTACCGGGACATGGTGAAGTACGGGATGATCGACGCCATCGTCTCGACGGGCGCCTCCATCATCGACATGGATTTCTTCGAGGCCCTGGGCTTCCGCCACTACCAGGCCCAGTCGAACGTGGACGACCGCGACCTGCGCGAGCTCTACATCGACCGGATCTACGACACCTACATCGACGAGGAAGAGCTCCAGAAGTGCGACGAGGCGATCTACGAGATCGCCAACCTGCTGGAGCCGCGCCCCTATTCCAGCCGCGAGTTCATCTACGAGATGGGCCGCTGGCTGGCCGCCGGGAACGCCCGCAAGCCCGCATCCCTGATCGAGACCGCCTTCCATGAGGGCGTCCCGATCTTCTGCCCGGCCTTTACGGACTCCTCGGCCGGCTTCGGCCTGGTCAAGCACCAGGTCGAGCGGATGAAGGCGGGCAAGCCCTACCTGACCATCGACTCCATCGCCGACTTCCGCGAGCTGACCGACATCAAGCTGGCGGCCGGGACGACCGGCCTCTTCATGGTCGGCGGGGGCGTTCCAAAGAACTTCGCCCAGGACACCGTGGTCTGCGCGGAAATCCTCGGCCACGAGGCCGAGATGCACAAGTACGCGGTGCAGATCACCGTAGCCGACGTCCGCGACGGCGCCTGCTCGTCCTCGACCCTCAAGGAGGCCTGCTCCTGGGGCAAGGTGGACGTGACCTGGGAGCAGATGGTGTTCGCCGAGGCCACCACGGTGGTCCCGCTGATCGCCTCGGACGCCTGGCACCGCGGATCCTGGAAGACCCGCCGAAAGCGCCGCTGGGCCGACCTGTTCGCGAAGAAGGACTGAGCTTGTGGGCGCGGGTGGGCGCGGGGATCGGTCAGATCCCCGCGTACCACTCGTAGCCGCGGTCTTCCCAGAAGCCGCCCTTGCCGCCCGAGATGTGGCTGAAGCCGGCCACCGCCTCGATGCGGCGGACATACTTTGCGTGCTTGTAGCCCAGCTGGCGCTCGACCCGCAGCCGGATGGGCGCGCCATGGGGGATGCCTAGAGGCGCGCCGTTCATCTCGTAGGCGAGCAGGGTCTGGGCATGGAAGGCGTCGACGAGGTCGATGCTCTCGTAATACCGGCCATCCTCGCCGGCCTCGGGATCCAGGGTGTCGAAGCAGTGGAAGACCAGGAACCGGGCCTCCGGCTTCAGGCCCGCCTGCTCCAGCACCGGGGCGAGGCGGGCGCCTGTCCACCGGGCGATGGCGGACCAGCCCTCGACGCAGTCATGCCGGGTGACCTGGCTGCGGGACGGCAGGGCCCGGAGAGCCGGAAGGTCCAGGGACAGGGGCCGCTCGACCAGGCCGTCCACCACCAGCCGGTAGTCGGCGAAGCCGCCCGCCGCCAGGCGCCGGTAGATCGGATCCGCCGGATCAATGGATCCATTGGCGCGGAAATCGGCCGAGATGGCGCTGTCGGGATACTCCCGCGCCAGGGTGCGCCGGTCGAAGAGCAGTCGGTGCAACCCATGGTTGAGGCGCTCGGCGCCCCTCAGGCCCGCGCGGACGGCGGGGTCGCCGGCTATCCTGTCGCAGGCCGAGACCAGGGCGGCGGCTCCAGTGGCGGCGAGTCCCCTGAGCCAGGCGCGGCGCGAGGCGCTCACCTCCGCTTCCCCGGGTCGCCAAGAATCATCAGGCGCAGTCGCTGGAGCGGGTGATGGAGCAGGAGCATGGTCATGTGCGCTCCGAAGAACAGGATGAGGAAGAGGGCCCCCAGGAAGTGCGCCGAGCGGGCCGACTGGCGGCCGCCGAAGAGGTCCCCCGTCCAGGGGGCGGCGGCGTGGAGGGCGGGGGACATGGCGAGGCCGGAGATCACCATGGCCGGCAGGGCGACAACGACCACGGCGAGGTAGGCCAGCCTCTGTAGCAGGTTGTAGCCCGCTTCCGTCGCCAGGGGGCGCAGGGTCAGGTGGGCGGCGATGTCGGCCAGGATCGCCCGGGGAGTCAGCATGTCAGGCGTCGGCACGAGGACACGCCGGAGCCTGCCCCCCGCAAGGCCGAGGGCGAGGTAGCCGGCGAGGGCCAGGCCCAGGATCCAGGCCGCAGCGAGGTGCCAGTTCCGCCCCGTGGCCAGGGACTGGTAGCCGGGCAGGGTCATCCAGGCCGGGAAGGCTCGCCTTTCCCGCTCGCCGGGAGCCCCGGACCATCCCAGGACGCCCGTGGTGGTGAACTCACGGTCGCCGAGCCGCAGGTAGCCCTCCAGATCCTGTCCCCGCTCCCGGGCGCCGATCTGCAGCCAGGCGGCTTCAGCCCGGGAGGTCTCGCCTGTGTAGAGGGTCGGATGGGCGTTGAAGATCTGCAGGCCGCTGGGCAGCAGGACCAGGACGGCGGCGGCTATCAGGGCGTGGAACAGGCGCGTGAAACCGCCCGGCGCGGACGGCTGGCGGGTCTGGGAACTGGCCGCCTCGGGCTTCAGGGCCTAACCTCCAGGGAATCGGGCGATCGCGGCGAAGGGAGCCGGTCTTGGACGAAACGGTGGAGGTGTGGAGCGGCGGCGTCAACACCTGGGAATGCGACGAGATGGGGCACCTGAACGTCCGTTTCTGGGTCGCCAAGGCCATGGAGGCCCTGGCCGGCCTGTCGCGGCGGATGGGCATGCCCGACGCCTTCGCCCGCAGCGGCGGGGCGACCCTGCTCATCCGTGACCTGCACATGCGCTTCCTGCGCGAGGCCCGGGCCGGCGCCTGCCTGTGGGCCTCCGGCGGCGTGGTCGCCCTGGGCGAGACGGACGCCGACATCCTGGTGATCCTGCGTCACGCCGATGGCGCGCCCGCCGCAACCTTCCGCATCCGCGCCGAGCACGCCACCGCCGCGGACCTGCGACCCTTTCCCTGGCCCCAACGCATCCGCGCCGCCTGCGCAGCCCTGGCCATCGAGGTCCCGGACTTCGCCGCCCCCCGAAGCATCGACCTTTCGCCCCTGCAGGAGACCCGGGCCAGCCTCGCCTTCGCCGAGGCGAACGACATGACCCGGATCGGCCTTGGGACCGTCCGCGCCGACGAGCTGGACGTCTTCGGCCGGATGCGGCCGGAAATGTTCATCGGCAGGGTCTCGGACGGGGTGGCGAGGCTATTCGGCCCGACCCGGCCAGGCCCCGACGCGGCGCCGGGCGAGGCGCCCCTGCGGATCGGCGGCGCGGTCCTGGAATACCGGGTGGCCCACCACGGCTGGCCGGTCGCCGGCGACCACCTGGAGGTCCGCTCCGGCTTCGCCGACTGCAACGCCCGGACCCGGCGGGTCTTCCACTGGATGCTGGACCCCGTGACCGGCCTGCCCTGGGCCAGCGCCGAGGCGGTGGTGATCAGCTTCGACCTCGACGCCCGCAAGGTGGTGGACATCTCCGAGGCCGCCCAGGCCGAGTTCCGCCGCCGCGCCATCCCCGGCATCGGGCTCTAGCAAGCCCGGCTCCTCACCGGCCCCCGCCCTTGGGGGAGCAATTGGCGCCTCTAACTCCTCCCCCCAGGGGGAGGTGGACCGCGCAGCG
>JBJOJL010000013.1:0-44608 GCA_046046615.1 Pseudomonadota bacterium | reverse complement strand
CATCGCGCTACACGGGAAGCGCCAGAGGGGCCCGGCCCGCAGGGGAGAATTGGGAAGGGCGCCCATGGCCTGCAAGGGGCGGCGCCGGAAAAAAGCGACCGCCCCCGGGCGGGGCTCAGCGCCCGTGGAATTCCGGCTCGCGCCGCTCCATGAAGGCCTGGACCCCCTCGCGGAAGTCCTCGGACCGGAAGAGGTTGAGCAGGCTCATGAGCACGTGGTGGGAATGGCTCTCGAAGTCCTGGGTCAGGCCATGGCGGAACAGGCGCTTCATCTCCGTCACCGCCAGGGGGGCGTTGGCGGCGATGGTCGAGGCCCAGCGGGTGACCTCCGCCTCGAAGTCCTCTGAAGGGACCGCCCGGTTGGCGAGGCCCAAGGCGACGGACTGGTCAGCGCTGAGGGTCTCGCCCAGCATGGTGACCTCGCAGGCCTTGGCCCAGCCCAGGAGGCGCGGCAGGTACCAGGTGCCGCCGCTCTCGGGGATCACGCCCCTGCGGGTGAAGCCGGGGAGGAGCCGGGCGGTGTCCGACATGATGCGCATGTCGCAGCCCAGGGCCAGGTCGAGGCCATAGCCCGCCGCCGCCCCGTTGATGGCGCCGATGACCGGCTTGTCCATCCGCTGCAGGGTCACGGTGCAGATCTCGCGCGTGGAGTGGTGACGGGCCCCGGCGCTGGCGAGGCCGGACCCGCCGATGCCCTCGCCGGCCGCAGCCTGCTTGAGGTCGAGGCCGGAGCAGAAGGCCCGCCCGGCGCCGGTCAGCACCACCACCCGAACGGCCGGGTCGTCGTCGGCCGCCTTGAAGGCCTCGTTGAGCTCGCCCAGCATCCGGCCGGTGATGGCGTTCATCACCTCGGGTCGGTTCAGGATGATCCATCGGACCGGGCCCCGGTCCTCGACGCGCACTTCTTCCATGGTCGGCCTCCCTACCGTCCCTCCGGGACCTGTCCGCCAGACTTTCGCCGGGGCGAGCGGGCCCGGTCAATCCAGGGCGGACCCGGGGGCCTTTTCCCCGGACCGGACCTGTAGGACACTGGGGCCGTACAGGGAGACCAGCATGGCCGGAACGGAACGCAGGCTGAGGATCGCGGTGATCGGGGCCGGGGCCGGCGGGATTGCGACCGTGATCGGCCTGAGGGAGCGGGGCGACCACGAGGTGGTGGTGTTCGAGAAGGCCGCCGAGCCCGGCGGGACCTGGCGCGACAACACCTATCCCGGCATCACCTGCGACGTGCCCTCGCACCTCTACAGGTTTTCCTTCGCGCCCAATCCGGACTGGAGCCACAAGTATTCGCCGGGCCCGGAGATCCAGGCCTACATGCGCCGGGTGGCGTCGGACTTCGGGGTGGACCCGGTGGTTCGATACAATTCCGAGGTGGTCTCCGCGACCTGGCGCGAGGGCGCCTGGGAGATCGTGACGACCCAGGGCCCGGAGGGCCGCTTCGACGCCGTGATCACCGCTGTGGGAATCCTGCATCATCCTTCCCTGCCGGACATCGAGGGCCTGTGCGACTTCGCGGGGGCGGCCTTCCACACCGCCCGCTGGGACCATTCGGTTTCCCTGGAAGGCAAGCGCATCGGCGTGATCGGCACCGGCTCGACGGCCATCCAGGTGGTTCCCGCCATCGTCGACCGGGCGGAACAGGTCAGCCTGTTCCAGCGGACGGCCCAGTGGATCCTGCCCGAGCCCAATACGCCGATCCCGGACGAGAAGCGCGCCGCCTACCGTTCGGACCCCAGCCTGCTGGCGGGCCAGTACGACCACCTCGCCCAGGCCTTCAACGGCGCCTTCTGCGCGGCGGTGGCGGGCGAGGCGCCGGAGGTCTACGAACGCATGGCCCAGGCCTGCCGGGACAACCTGGCCACCGTGGCGGACCCGGAGCTGAGGGCCCGCCTGACCCCCGACTACCGGATGGGCTGCAAGCGCCTGATCGTCTCCAGCCTGTTCTATCCGGCCATCCAGAGGCCCGACGCCGAGCTGGTCACCGACGCCATCTCCCGGATCGAGGCCGGCGGGGTGCGGACGGCGGACGGCCGGCTGCATCCCCTGGACGTCCTGGTCCTGGCCACCGGTTTCGACGCCCATCATCCCTTTGGCGACATGCGCATCACCGGGCGCAGCGGGCGGACCCTGTCGGAGACCTGGGCGCAGGGCAATGTGACCTACCGGGGCGTCACGGTCCCGGACCTGCCCAACTGGTTCATGCTGGGCGGGCCCAACAGCCCCCTGGGCAACTTCTCCTTCCTGATGACCGCCGAACGGCAGCTGGGCTACGTCCTGCAGCTGGTGGACCTGCTCGCGGCGGGCCGGGCGCGGGAGATCACCCCTCTCGAGGCGCCGACCCAGGCCTGGACCCAGGCCCTGAAGGACCGGCTGGCCGGGTCGATCTGGGCCTCAGGCTGCCGGAGCTGGTACTTCGACCCGCACGGCAACGTGGCCACCTATCCCTGGTCCTACGAGACCTTCGAGGCCGAGATGAAGGCGCCCGTGCTCGAGGATTACGCCCTGGCGCCGTGAGGCGGGGCGCACCGAGGCGACCAGGGCTCAGGCTAACAGACGGAGAGGGAAATCCGGCATGAGTGCGGCGAACGCGGCCCAGGTCGCCTACTGGAATGATGCGGCGGGCCGGACATGGGCCGATCTCCAGGACCGCATCGACCGGCAGATCCGCCCCCTGGGCCTGGCGGCCATGGACCGGCTGGACCCCCGGCCGGGAGAGCGGGTCCTGGATGTCGGCTGCGGCTGCGGCGATTCCAGCCTTGAGCTGGCCCGGCGAGTGGGCCCGGAGGGCGAGGTGCTGGGCCTCGACATCTCGGCGCCCATGCTGGAGGTCGCCCGGGAGCGGGCAAGAGCCGCCGGCGCCCGGAACCTCGTCTTCCAGGAAGCCGACGCCCAGACCGCAACGCTTCCCGGCGACAGGGACGCCGTCTTCTCGCGCTTCGGCGTCATGTTCTTCGCCGACCCCACGGCGGCCTTCGCCAACCTGCGCAGCGCCCTCAGGCCCGGCGGTCGGCTGGGTTTCGTCTGCTGGCGGCCCCTGGCCGAGAACCTCTGGATGCGCCTGCCCGCCGAGACCGCCGCGGACCTGGTCCCGGCCGCACCGCCGCCGGAGCCGGGGGCGCCGGGACCTTTCGCCTTCGCCGACCCGGACCGGGTGCAGCAGATCCTGTCCGAGGCCGGGTTCACCGGGATCGAGCTCTCTCCCCACGACGAGGCGATCGGCGGGCTGGACCTGGAGGGCACGGTGCAGATGAGCTTCCGGGTCGGTCCCCTGGGCGCGATCCTGCGCGAGCGGCCGGACCTCGCCCCCGTCCTGAGCGAGCGCGTGCGCGAGGCGGTTTCGCCCTGGCTTCGCGGGGACGCCGTCTACATGCCCTCGGCGACCTGGCTGGTGAGCGCCCGGAATCCAGCCTGAATTCGGCCGACCTCAGCCGTTGAGGGCGCGATCGAGGGCGGCGCGGCTGTCCCGTTCAGCCGCCTGGGCGACCCGGGCGCCCCGCATCACCTGGAAGGCGTGGAAGGCCCCGGGATAGACGTGCACCTCGGTCGGGACTCCCTCGCGGGTCAGGCGACGGGCGTATTCCAGGTTCTCCTCGAGGAAGAGGTCCAGGGCGCCTGTGGCGATGAAGGTCGGCGGCAGGCCGGCCAGGCTCTCGGCCCGCGCTGCGGCGGCGTAGGGCGAGACCCCGTCGATGCCCGGCTCATGGCCCAGCAGGGCGGTCCAGCCGAAGCGGTTGTTGTGCGGGGTCCAGATGAACTCGCCCGCCGTGGGATGCGGATCAGGTCGCATGCCGGTCCGGTCATCGATCATCGGGTAGATGAGGTGCTGGAAGGCCAGGGCGTACTCGCCCCGGTCCCGGGCCAGCAGGGCGAGGCTGGCGGCCAGGCCGCCGCCCGCGCTCTCACCCATCACCCCGATCCGCGCCGGGTCGACCCCCAGTTCGTCGGCGTTGGCGACGGTCCAGGCGAGGGCCGCGTAACAGTCCTCGACCGCGCCCGGGAACCGGGTCTCGGGCGCCAGCCGGTACTCCACCGTGACGATGACGCAGCCGAGGTCGGCGGCCATGGGCCGGTGCATGGCCTCGTTGCCGTCCGCACGGCCCGTGACATAGCCGCCGCCGTGGATGTGCAGGATGCAGGGCAGGGCTCCCTCGACGCCCCGGGGCCGGTAGATGAGGACCTCTACGTCCGGGTCTCCGGCCCGGCCCGGAATCATCCGCCGGACCTGGTCGGCCCGCTCGGCGTCCTTGGGGTCCACCGGGAACCAGGAGGCCCGCCCGCGCATCCCGGGCAGCATGGCCTCCGTCAGGACGGCGGTCGGGAAGGCGTCGAGCATGGGAAGGAGCTCGGGGTCGACCAGGTGGCGGGAGAAGGAGTCGGACATGGCGGTTCCGCGAAAGAAGGATGAGGGGAATTCGTGGCGTCCCGCCCAGGGGGCGGCAAGCCGGCGTGGTGAGGCCTGGGATGCGGACAGGGCGGTCAGGGATAGATCTTCAGCATCTGTCCCTCGTGGCGACGGACCGCCTGGCGCATGCTGGTCCACTGGGCCGGGACATTGGCCCGGTCCCAGTCGGCGATCTCGGCCTTGAGGCGGGCGACCACCTCGGGCCGGGAGGCGGCGAGGTTGCGGGTCTCACCGGGGTCCTCGGACAGGTTGTAGAGCATGTCGTAGACACCCTGGGAGGAGGTCCGGGCCTGGACCCCGTCGGGGGTGATCCCGGCGCCGGTGCTCTCGTTCTCCCCGGGCTCGGCGCGGTTGACGCTCCAGAGTTTCCAGGCGCCGTCGCGGATCGCGTAGTTCGGCCCGGAGCGCCAGAAGAGGCGGCGCTCGAAGGCCTTGGGCTTCGGACTGGTCAGGTAGGGGCTGAGGTTCTCGCCGTCCGTCCCCTTCGGCAGGGTCGCGCCCGCCAGGGCCGCGGCTGTGGGCGCGATGTCGAGGCTTGAGACCACCTGGTCCTCCACTGCGCCGCGCCGGAACCGGCCGGGCCAGGAGACGATGTAGGGCACGCGCACGCCGCCCTCGAGATGAAGGCCCTTGAACCCGTTGAGAGGGTCGTTGGTGCAGGCCGTCCCGATGTAGCCGGCGCAGCCGTTGTCGGAGAGGAAGACGATGACGGTGTCCTTCTCCAGCTTCTTCGCCTTCAGTTCGGCGCGGATCCGGCCCACGCCGTCGTCCAGGGCCGTGACCATGGCGGCGTAGACCCTCTGGCCCTTGTCGGGGATGTGGCGGTTGCGCGCGATGTAGTTCGCCGGCGCCTGCAGGGGGGTGTGAGGGGTGGTGTAGGCCAGGTAGAGGAAAAAGGGCCCGCCGGCGTTGGCGTCGATGAAGCTGAGGGCCTCGCGGGTGAAGGCGTCGGTGAGATAGGCGGGCTCATCGGCCAGGTCACGGCCCCGGTAGACGGGGGCGGCCTGGCGCAGGAGGGTCATCTTCTGGGCCTCGGTGGCGCCCGGCGCGGCGCGGACCCCTTCGGCCAGGCCGAAGGAGGCGTCGGCCCCGGGGGGCGTGATCTCCTCGTCGCCGACCTGGAAGTCGGTCATGAAAGAGGTCGCCCCGGTCATGACGCCGAAGAAGCTGTCAAAGCCCCGGTCCAGGGGATGGTAGCCGGCGGGCTGGCCCAGGTGCCACTTGCCCACCATGCCGGTGGAGTAGCCGGCGCCCTTCAGGACCTGGGGCAGGAAGACCTCGTCCCGGGAGACCCCGCCCGTCCGGTCCCGGCCCACGGGATTGAACTCGTAGCCGAAACGGGTCTGGTAGCGGCCCGTCAGCAGGGCGGCGCGGGAGGGCGCGCAGACGGGATGGGCGACATAGCCCTGGGTGAACCTCACCCCGTCCCGGGCGAGGGCGTCGATGTTGGGCGTCTTCACCCGGGGCGAGCCATAGGCGCCCGTGTCGCCATAGCCGAGGTCGTCCGCCAGGATGACGATGATGTTGGGGCGCGGCGGTGCGGCGGGCGCGGCGAGGGCCGGGGCGGCCGCCAGGCCGGCGGCGGCGGCGAGGATCAGGCTTCGGGTGAACATTCCGGTCTCCTCCCGGCGGGGTCTTTCGCCCGGCCTCCGGGAAGGCTAGCACAGGGACGCCTGCGGGCCAGCGCGATCTGACGCGGCTGGCGACCGCCGGGCCGGAGACCGAAGATGCCGAAGCTGATGCGCCCCGCCCTCCTGGCGGCGAGCCTCCTGTTGGGAGCCCTGCCCGTGACCCAAGCCCTGGCCGCCGAAGACCCCTATGTCTGGATGGAGGAGATCGAGGGCGCCCGCGCCCTGGACTGGGCCCGGGCGGAGAACGCCCGGTCCCTGCCCCGCCTGCAGAACGACCCCCGTTACGCCGGCCTCTACGAACAGGCGCGGGCCATCGCCACGGCGCCGGACCGGATCCCAGGCGTCGCCTTCGCCGGCGGCGACCGGCTGCGGGATTTCTGGCAGGATCGGGCCCACGTCCGGGGCCTCTGGCGCGAGACGGACCTGGCGGGCTACCGCTCGGGCGCGCCGGCCTGGCGGACAATCCTGGACGTCGACGCCTTGGCCAAGGCCGAGGGGGCGAACTGGGTGTTCGCCGGGGCGGACTGCCTGGAGCCGGACAACCGGCTCTGCCTGGTCAGCCTGTCGGATGGCGGCAAGGACGCCGTCACCGTGCGGGAATTCGACGCCCGGGAGGGACGGTTCGTCGAGGGCGGCTTCCGCCTGCCTGAGGGCAAGCACCGCTTTGACTGGATCGACCGCGACACCCTTCTGGTGGTCACCGCCCTGTCGCCCGGGGAGAGCACGGTCTCGGGCTATCCCTTCATCACCCGCCTGCTAAAGCGCGGCCAGGCCCTGGCCCAGGCGCGGGAGGTGTTCCGCGGCGACCGCAGCGACGGCGGCTACGGGGTGAACGGGCAGGTCTTCCGGAACGCCGGGGGACAGGTCGAGGCCGTGATCCTGGCGCGGCCCCTCGACACCTTCAGCGCCGAGCACCACCTGCTGGTCGGCGACCGGGCCGTGAAGCTGGCCCTGCCCCTGCGTTCGACGGTCCAGGCCCTGGTCGCCGGCCGGCTGGTCGTGAGCCTGGAGGCGGACTGGGCGGAGGCCGGCATGAAGGCTGGCGACCTGGTGGACATCGACCTCGCGAAGGTCCGCGCCACGCCAGGCGCCCTGACGCCGGACCTGGTCCTGCGCCCGACGGAAAGCCAGAGCGTCGAGCAGGTCGCATCGACCCGCGACCGCCTGGTGATCGGCCTCCTGGACAATGTCCGGGGCCAGGTCCTCAGCCTGAAGCGGACCGGAGCGGCCTGGGCCTCGCAAACCCTGCCCCTGCCCAAGGACTCGACCCTGACCGTGACCTCGACGTCGGAGGACGGCGACCGGATCCTGGTCAGCGCAGCCAGCTACCTGTCCCCCACCAGCCAGTGGATGGCGGACGCCGGGACCAGCGCGACGGAGCGACTCCGCAGCCTGCCGCCGAGGTTCGACGCCTCGAACATGGTCGCCGAGCAGCACTGGGCGGTCTCGAAGGACGGGACCCGGGTTCCCTACTCCGTCGTGCGCCGCAAGGACGCCCGGATGGACGGCTCCAATCCGACCCTCCTCTACGCCTATGGCGGCTTCCTGGTCAGCCAGACCCCGGCCTATGCCGCGACGCCCGGCAAGCTCTGGGTGGAAAAGGGCGGGATCTACGTCGTGGCCAACATCCGGGGCGGCGGCGAGTTCGGCCCGCGCTGGCACAACGCCGGCCTGAAGCTGGACCGGATGCGGGTCTATGACGATTTCTTCGCCGTCTCCGAGGACCTCATCCGCCGCGGCTACACCTCGCAGAGGCGTCTCGGGATCATGGGCGGATCGAACGGCGGCCTGCTGATGGGCGTGGCCCTGACCAAGCGCCCGGAACTGTACAACGCCGTGGTCATCCAGGTGCCCCTGTTCGACATGATCCGCTACACCCAGATCGGCGCCGGCGCCTCCTGGGTGGGCGAGTACGGCGACCCGGCCGTCCCGGCCGAGCGCGAGATGCTGATGAGCTACTCGCCGTACCAGAACCTGAAGGCGGGACAGCCCTACCCGCAGGTCTTCATCGAGACCTCGACCAAGGACGACCGGGTCCATCCGGCCCATGCCCGCAAGGCGGCGGCCCGGCTGAAGGAACTGGGCTACGATTACCTCTACTACGAGAACATCGACGGCGGTCACGCCGCAGCCGCCAACCTGAACGAGCGGGCGGTGCGCCAGGCCCTGGAATACACCTACCTGATGCAGAGGCTCATGGACTGAGGACGGCGGGCCCGCCCCGCGATCAGCGGGCCCGGCTGAGGGTGATGTCGACGCCGTTCACGTAGTCGGCGCGGGCGTTGACGACGACCTCCGGGGCGACGTCCGAGGCGAGCCTGAGGGCGGTGAGCTGCTCGGGCGAGATCCTCAGGGTGTAACGGCCGGGGCGGACATTGGGCATGATGTAGTAGCCGTCGCCCCCGCTGGTGGTTTCCCCGACCAACCGGCCGGCGGCGTCCACCAGCTGGAGCCTCGCATTGCCGATGCCCCGGCGACGACCGTCGGCGGCGAGGTAGACGACGCCGTCGATCTCTGCGGTCAGGACGACGGGGAAGTCGACCACCTGCACCTTGCCGGGCCGGGGAAGGACGCGGACACCAGGGCGCACAGGCTGCCACTGGGCGTCCTCCAGGGTGGCGGGATCCAGGGCGATGTCGGCGTAGGCGCCGGGCTGCAGGCGGGACAGGAGCGCCTGGCCGGAGGCGTCGGTCCGGGCGCCCTGGCGCGCGCCGCCGTTGAGGATGAAGCCGGCGTTCCGGACCGGCTCCTCCCCGGGGTCGAAGCGGTCGTTGAGGTTCGCATCCACGAAGACCCGCGCAGAAAGGGCCCCCGCCCCCGCCAGGGGACGCCAGTCCCGCATGACGCTTCCACCGCGGGGATTCCGGCCAAGGGCGGTGGTCACCTGGATCCCGACTCCCAGGTTCCGGGATCCGGCGTAGAGACCGCTGACGCCGACGCTGAACGCGCCAAGACTGCGGGTCCAGCCGGCGGTCACCGTGGTCCTCCCGGGATCGAAGGTCTGCACCAGGCCGAGGCTGAACCGGTTGTTCTCCCCAAGGGTCTTGTCGAGGTTCAGCGCGAAGCTGCCGAGCTCGGCGGTTGGCCTGAGCGCATAGGCGACCTGGCTGCTCACCCCGACCCCGGCCACCCGCTGGCTGACCT
This sequence comes from Pseudomonadota bacterium, assembly GCA_046046615.1. Lineage (GTDB taxonomy): Bacteria > Pseudomonadota > Alphaproteobacteria > Caulobacterales > Caulobacteraceae > Phenylobacterium. The sequence goes on along the minus strand of JBJOJL010000013.1, from coordinate 35,432 downwards.
GGAACACCCCCGCAAGGCTGTCGCCCCCTGGGGCGATCCGCCAGTCCAGGCCATTGGTGAAGCTGGCGCCCGCCAGGTTCAGCGAGAGCCGGGGCTGTAAACTGAAGGTCCGGATGCCGGAGGCGCTCTCCTCATGCCGGATATCGGCGGCGAAGGGGAGGCGAAGCCGGGGAGAGAGGTCCAGGGAGCCGGTCACCCGCAGCTGGTCGCGCAGCCGGAGGGGATCCTGGCTGGGCCGGTGCTCGTCGCTCACGAGGCCGTTGATCCAGGTGCGCGAGGCGTCGACCGAGACCCCGCGAAGCTGGGTGCGGACCCCGATCTCGGTGACGTCTCCGCCCTGCAGGTCGCGGCTGTGATCGAGATTGAAGAGGGAGCCCAGGGCGGAGGCCCGCAGGCCGGCGTTGAGGTAGGTGCTGTTGAACAGCCGGCCGCCGTCCGCGGCGTCCGTCCGCTCGATGTGGACGGCCCCCGCCGTCATGGACAGTCCCCTGCCAAGCCCGAAATCCACCTGGAAGGTGGAGCGGGCGGTCCGGGCGTCATCCTTCTGGGCGCCCAGGAAATAGTAGGCCTCGCCGGGCCGGGCGAGGGTCTGGTCCACGGTGTAGACCTGGGTCTCCACGCGCCGCTGGCCGAGGGGGCCGTTGAACACCAGCCTGAATTCGTTGCGTCCATAGACGAGGGGCTGGTCGGGAAACTCGTAGAGGCCGTCGCCCCGGGACTGGGCGAACGCGATCAGGGCGTCGTTGAAGTAGAGGGTGACGTCCCAGCCCGGCGGCAGCTCGCCCCTGAGGGTCTGGAGCCCATAGCTGCTGGCGAGACTGAGGGGCCGGTTGGTCAGGGTTGCGCCCCAGCCGCCGCCGCCGCCCGAAAGGACGTTCTTGAGGGCCGGCAGGCCGACATCGCCCAGCTGGATCCGGGTGGCGTCCAGGGGCGCGAGCAGGCCTCCTGCAGGATCGTTCCGGGAGAGGGTGATGCGGAAATCGGACTTCCGGCTCCCGGTGACGCCCGAGGCGTAACCGGTGGCCTCCATGCCCAGCAGGTCGCCGGAGAAGGTGGCGGCGAGGCTGGAGACCGTGCGGGTCTGTTCGCCGTTGCGGTTGGCGGAGATCCCCAGCGACAGGTCGAGCATGGGGGTGCTGATGACGCTGTAGGGGTTGGCCAGCCGGGGAAACCCGGGATCGACATAGGCGCCTGGACTTCCGCCGAGGCGGCGTGCGGCGCCCTCCCGCTCCAGCTTCAGCTGGATGGGCAGCTTCTCCCGCGGAAGGGCCTGGAGGGTGAGCGCGTTCATGCTGAACCGGAAGTCGACCGGCCACCAGCGGGACAGAAGCCGGCTGGGGACATAGAGGTCGCCATCTATCCACCGCAGACGGCCAGGATCGAAGTCCTCCTCCCGCCCGGGCAGGGTGACCCGCCCGCGCTCGGGGTCGATGCGGAATCCGGCGTCCTCGACCAGCAGGAAGCCGGATGCCGTGCGCGACGGGGCGTCCACCGTTACGCCGAGGGTCAGCAGCCGGGCCAGTTCCCCCACCGGGAGCAGGACGTCGTCGCCGGATTCGTAGAGGTAGAGGGTGTCCGACAGCGGCTCCCGGTCGAGGACCAGGTTGGCGATCAGCAGGTTCAGGGCGCCGGGTCCTTCCTCACCCGCCGCCCCGGAAGGCGTCGGCTTCGGTACGGAAACGGGAAGGGGCGGCGTTGCTGCGCCGGCCGCGCCCGCCGACGCCGACAGGAGGGCGAGGGCCGCGAACAGGTGCAGCAGGGGCGTCAGGGGCCTCGTGGGGAACTCCATGGCGTGGGAAACCGTCGCCGGATTGCAGGGACCCGGCCTGCGCTCAGGGAAGGACGATCTGGGCTTCGGCCAGTCGCCTTCCCCCCGCCGCCGGCGGCTCCGAATAGGTCAGCTTCAGGGCCCCGCCGCGAAGGGCGACGCCGGGCGGCGGCTTGAGCGGCAGTTGCGCCCGGCGGAGGGCGTTGGGGACGTAGACGGCCACGCCCGACACCTTCCCGACCTCGACCGCCTTCCCGTTGGCGGGAATGAAGGTGGCGACGACATCGCCATAGACGGACTGGTTGCCCTGACGGTTGAAGACAAAGCCCAGCATCGGCGGCCGCTCGCCCTGGGCCGGGATAAGGGCGAGGTCGGCGAGCTGGACCTCGGCGGAGGTCCGTCCCTGCCGGACGATCACCGGGATGGAGGCGCCGATCAGGGCCTCGAGGCTGATCGCCACCTGGCCCTTGCCCGGATCGTTGACCGCCTCGAGATTGTTCTGGGCCGTGATGTCCGGCTGGCGCTCGAACTGCAGGTGGGACCGGTACTCGCCCTCAGGAAGCTCAGCGGGTCGGCGCACCGAGACCCGGACCGTCTGGGACTGCCCGGGCTGCAGGGTCACCTGGCGCGGCGAATAGACCACCATGGAGTCTGCAAACCGTTCGCCTTCCGCAGGCGCCTCGGCGGCGACGATCTCTCCCGCCTCGTTCATCCGGCGGTTCACGAGACTGACCCGGTAGGTCTCGGGCTTCTGGCCGCGGTTGACGATCTCGACCTGGCCGCTGCGCTGGTCGCCGCCGATGATGATCCGCATCGGGTAGAGCATGATGTCCGCCCGCACCGAGGGGGGCGCTGCGAGGGCGCCTGCAATGGCCAGGGCCAGGATGAGCGTCAGGCCCCGGAGCCGTGAGGCGGCGGGCGCGAGGATCCGGGCCGGGCGACGCCCGGCGCCAGTGGAGGCGGCGCTCCGTCCTTGGGTGAGGGCTCTGGTGTTCATCAGTAGGTGACCTGGACAGTGATCGCGTTCGGCAGGTTGAGGGACGTCGAGCCCTCCCCGGCGTCGACCGCGAGGGTGGCGCCGACGAGGATTTCCGCGGCGCCGGCGACGCTGAGCCGGCAGCCCGAGAGGGTCCCCGAGGCGGCGTTGAAGGCGGATCCGAAGCCACAGCTCGCTGTGACATTCTCGAGGCTCACGCCGGGCTGGCCGCTGAATCCTCGGATGATGGAGGCCTGGAAGGCCCGGCCGCCTTCGCCGTCGACGGTGAAGCGGGCCGCCTGGGGGCCGGTCCCGCCCAAAAGAGTGGCGTGGTCGGTGGTCCTGGTCCCCTCGGGCGTGACGGTGACCCTGGCCGGCTGGACCGCTGAAGCGGCGAAGCGGCCGAAATCAAGATCCGTGGCCCGGGCCACGTTCTGGGCCGCCGCTGTCTGGGCGCCCATGACCAGGAGGCTGGCGAGGGCGATCGCGGCGGATCTTCTGGGGAAGTTTCTCATCTCAGTCAAAGGCGAGCAGCAGCTTGAGAAGCCCCGCGCCATCGGGGCCAGGTTGGGCGCTGAGGACGACCAGCTGGACGGCCTGGCCGTTGAGGACGCCTTCGAGCGCCAGGCCCCTGGAACTTGCCGAGGCGACGGCGGAGACCCCCTCCATGAGGGCCTGGAGATCGGCGGCGCCGGCGGCTTCGGCGGTGAAGGTGTAGACGCCGGTCGAGGGATCCACGCCAGCGGCGGTCAGGCTTACGACCCCTCCCCCGGGAATACGGGTGGTCAGAACCCCGGGGGTCGTCCCGAAGAGCAGTCGCGTTGCGCCCTGGATCGAGGCGGAGGCGGCGGGCGCGATGTCGGCGAGGGCGAAGGCGGTCGCCAGGTCGCCGGACTCCGCGCGCGCCGGGCCGGCGGAGAGGCTCGCGGCCGCCAGGATCGCAAGGAGGGTTGCACGCATGATTGGGCTCCCGGCGACGCCGCCGTCAGTCGTACGACACCACCACCTGGATCGCCCCGACCGTCTTGGCGCCGGTTCCGGCGTTGGCGGCGATGTTCAGGGTGCCGCCGATGGTGACGGTGGAGGCCCCGGCCGCCAGGGCGCAGCCGGTGAGGCCGGTGGCGGAGCCGATCGTCAGGCTCTGGTCGGCGCCTGAGCCGCACTTGCCCTTCATGGCGCTCAGGGTGAGCCCGGCCTCGGAGGACTGGGTGACCGTGACCAGGGGCGTGTAGGCGTAGGTCCCCTCGCCCGCCACGGCGAAGACGGCGTTGGACGTGGTCTGGGTGCTGACGAAGTCGGCGGTGCCCGATTGGGCGTTGGCGGTCGACAGGACAATGGTGGTGGGCGCCCCATTGGTGGGGACGGCGGCGCGGCCGAAGACCAGGTCAGAGGTCTTGCTCACCGTGATCGCCGTGATGATCGTGGCCTTGGCGTCGGCCGTGGCCGTGTCGGTGTTGGCGGCCCACGCGGTCCCGCCCGCCAGGGTGAGAGCCAGGACCGCCGAAGCGGTAAGGAGCCTTTTGGCTTTCATGGGTTGATCCTTCCTGGATGCATGTCCCCGGGGTGGAGGCCGGGACCTCAAGACCGCCCCCTCGCCGCCGGAAGCCGGGGCCGAGGACAAGCTCAAGGGGTCCTCAGCAAGCGGTATGCCACACCCGCGGGCCTTCACCCCTGACGCGCGTGCCAATATGGGACAGCGTGACCAGAAGGCCGGAACCCCTCTCATCCTGGAGTTGCGCGCCCGTCCTTCCGGGCCTGCGGGAGTCCTGCGGTCGGGGGCGCGAGAGTCCTGATTCGGGACTCCGGCGGGCGGCATCCTCGGGGGTCGGCCCCCGGATCAGCCCCCCGGGGCGGGGGCGAAGAGGCGGGCGGGCCGATGGGCGCCCCGCTCGAAGGCCTCCAGCGGGAGGACACGGCCGGACTCCTCCACCAGCTTGCGGAAGTTCCGCTTGTCGGCGGGCCTGCCCGTCGCGAGCTCATAGGCGGACTGCAGCCGGGCGAGGGTGAAGGCGGGGGGAAGAAGGGGGAAGAGGAAGGCCGGATCGGCCCGGGCCTCCCCGGACAGGCGGGCCAGGGCCGCCTCGAGGATGGCGTCGTGGTCGAAGGCGAGGTCCCGGGTTTCAGCGAGGGGACGCCAGGCGGCCTCGTCGGCGTCCGTGCCCGCCTTGAGGCGGACATCTTCCGCGCGAAGAATGGCCAGATAGGCTACGGAAATGACGCGCCCGCGGGGATCGCGGTCGGGCCGGCTGAAGTTGGCGAACTGCAGGATCCGGTCCGGCCGGACCCCGGTCTCCTCCTCGGTCTCCCGGCGGGCGCAGGCGTCGAGGTCCTCGTTCTCCTGGAGGAACCCGCCCGGAAGGGCCCATCGCCCGCGGAAGGGGTCGCCGCCCCTGCGGACGAGCAGGACCTGCAGGGCGCCCTCCCGGAGGCTGAGGATCACGATGTCGGCGGCCACGGCGGGCCGCGGATGGTCGTAGCAGAAGGCGGACATGTTAGTGTGTTGACAACACGAAGATGAATGTGTAGAAACCACACTATCACTGCGGCCCCGGCCGTCAACCAAAGGAGACGCCCTTGATCCGAACCAGCCAGTCCCACCCCCTGAGGATCGATTCCGTCAGCGCCGGACCCGGCTGCATCGGGATGACCCTCGCGCCCGGAAAGAAGGGACCCAGCCACTTCGGGGGTCGGTGGGACCGGGACCTGGAGGCGGACCTGGCCGTTATCGCCGGCTGGCGGCCGACCCTTGTGGTCACGCTGATGGAGGCTGACGAGTTCACCCTTCTCCGCACGCCCCGGCTTGGGGACCGGGTCCGCGAGGCGGGGCTGGAATGGCGCCACCTGCCGATCCGCGACCTCCAGGCCCCCGACGGCCGGTTCGAGAAGGTCTGGACCTTCGCCGGGGCCGAGATGCGGGACCTCCTGGTCCGGGGCGGCCGGGTCCTCCTGCACTGCCGGGGCGGGCGCGGACGCACCGGCCTGGTGGCGGCGCGCCTGCTGGCCGAATTGGGGGAGCCGGCCGGCGAGGCCCTGCGCCGGGTCCGCGACGCCCGTGAAGGCGCCGTGGAGACAGAGCCCCAGGAGCGGCATGTCCTTTCGGTTGAGCCCTCGGCGGAGGACCCGGAGCGGACCTCGCGGCGGCTGGCCTGCCTGGCGGCGGGCGCAGTCGGCGACGCGCTCGGCTACTCCATCGAGTTCCTGAGGCGGAACGACATAACCCGGAAGTTCGGGGAGCAGGGGATACTGGCGCCCGAGACGGACGCCGCCGGCCGGATCCTGGTCAGCGACGACACCCAGATGACCCTCTTCACGGCCCAGGGGCTTCTAGACGCTGCCGAGCCGACCGTGGAGGCGCGCACCGCCGCCCAGCGCCGCGCCCTGCTCGACTGGCTGGAAACCCAGGAAGGGGTTTTCCGGCCGGGGCGGAGGGGGCTCCTGGCCCATCCCTCCCTCTGGGTGCGGCGGGCGCCCGGCGCCACCTGCCTCTCCGCCCTGCGGGCCGGAGGACGGGGCGACCTGGTCCGCCGGATCAACGACTCCAAGGGATGCGGCGGCGTGATGCGGGCCGCGCCCTTCGGCCTTCTCCCCGACGTGACGCCCGAGACCGCCTTCGAACTGGGGGTTCGGGGCGCGGCCCTGACCCATGGGCATCCCTCGGGCCACCTGCCCGCCGGGGCCCTGTCCGCCCTGGTCGCCGGCCTGATGACCGGCCAGGACCTGGACGCGTCCTGGGCGGAGGCCCGACGCCTGCTGGCCGTCCGGGAGGGCGCCGCCGAGACCCTGGAGGCGACCGACCGGGCCGTCGACCTGGCCGGGCGCGAGCGCATCGGCAACGCCGAGGCCATCCAGCGGCTGGGCGAGGGCTGGACCGGGGAGGAGGCCCTGGCCATCGCCCTGTTCGCCGCCTTCCGGGGCGAGGACCTTGTAGACACCCTGCGGATCGCCGCCAACCACGACGGCGACTCCGACTCCACCGCCGCCATTGCGGGCAACATCCGGGGGGCGGAGGAGGGCCTCTACGGCCTGCCGCTGGAGTGGATCCAGGGTCTCGACGTCTTCGACCCCCTGGTGGAGGTCGCCCGTCGCTGGCCCGCTGCGTGAGGGCCCGCGGCGAATCCGGTTTTCCCTCCCGGCGCAAGCCGATCTAGGATGGCCCTGACCCGCTGGAGCGAGGGAGGAGACAAGACATGACAGACATTCTGGACCTTGGGGGCCGGGTGGCCCTGGTGACGGGCGCGGGGCAGGGCGTGGGACGCCAGATCGCCCTGCACCTGGGCGGCGCCGCCCACAGCGGCGGCGTGGTGGTGAACGACTATGTCCTGGAGCGCGCCGAGGCCGTGGCCGAGGAAATCCGCGCCGCCGGGGGCAAGGCCCTGGCCCTGCAGTGCGACGTCTCCAACCAGGCGGCGGTCAAGGAGATGGTGGCCAAGGCCAGCGCCGACCTCGGCCCCATCGGGGTCCTGGTCAACAACGCCGGCAACGCCGGGGCGACCCCGTCGGCCGACGCCCGCCTGCCCTTCTGGGAGACCGGGCCCGAGGCCTGGCAGACCTTCCTGGGCGTCAATCTCTATGGCGTCATCAACTGCACCGGGGCGGTGATCCCGGGCATGATCCAGCGTCAGGCCCCGGGCCGGATCATCACCATCATCTCCGACGCCGGCCGCTGGGGCGACGCCAACATGGAGATCTACGCCGCCGGCAAGGCCGGCGCGGCGGGCTTCATGCGGTCGGTGGCGCGGACCCTGGGCCGCAACGGGATCACCGCGAACTGCGTGGCCATCGCCCTGACCGCCACCCCGGCGGTCGAGCGCACCCTGAACGGCGACCCCGAGCGGCTGAAGCGGCAGATGGAAAAGTACATCATCCGTCGCCCCGGGCGGCCGGACGATGTGGCCAACATGGTCCTCTTCCTGTCCTCGGACGCCTCGAGCTGGATCACCGGCCAGGTCTACCCGGTCAACGGCGGCTTCACCTTCGCCCTCTGACGTCGGACTCAGGCGCCTCCGGCCTCGCCGGGGGCGCCGCAGCCCTTCCTCAACCGGCCGCCGCCAGCCGGGCCGGCGGAGCGAAGACGGTCTGGGAGAGGGGGGCGCCGCAGCCCCGGTCCTCATAGCGGTCCGCGGCGAGGCGGACGAGCCCCTGGATTTCCTTCAGGAAGAGCGCCTGGTCGCGCATGCGGGCGTTGTACTGCCCCTGCTCGGCCTTCACCGCCGCCAGGAATTCCGGCGAGTCCATGAGGAAGCCCAGGTAACGGAAATACTCTTCCTCATCCGAGGCCACGAAGCTGTCGGGGATCAGGGAGGAGACATCGCCGCGGGCGAGGGAGAGCACGGCGGCGCCGGCCCCCAGGGCGATGCTGGCGCTGTATCCGCCGCCAGCCCTGAAGGGGTTGGCAAAGACATCAACCGTCGTCATGAGGCGGTCGAGCTCCCTCGAAAATGGAACATGGAGGAAGCGGTCCCCGAGGACCTGCTCGAACGCCGCCAACAGATAATCGGGCAAGCCCCCAACAACCAGCCAGAAGGCGTTGGGGCGATCGCGCATCGCGAGCTCGACGCCGGTGATGTAGGCTTCGTCCATCTCGACGCCGAGCCGGTTCCCAACTGTCGCGATGACAAAAGCACCCTCAGGGATGCCTATCGAGGCCCTCGAAACCGGCGCGGGGACGACGGTTTCCGGACTGGGCAGAGCCGAAATCTGGACATATCGGTCGATGAATGACTGGGGCGCAACCTGGGCCTTCCAGACGCCTCCAATGTGCGCCATGGACTGAAAATACCAATAGACGTCCGCAAATTGGACGGGCGCTTCATCTGCGCAGGTGAACATCAGGGTGGGGCCAAGCCGGCTGACCACGCTGATGATTGGGGACAAGGCTGGCTCGCACCAGATGTGAAAGGTGCAAGCCCCTCTTTGAAGGATGTCCACCAGGAAATCCGGATTTTCCCTCGTGGAGATTAGGGCCACGCCGCGGGAAGTGGGGAAGCCGCCAAGCCGGGCCTCGATATAAGCTCGCATGGCGGGAGAGATTTCCCCGGAGTGGACGATCTCGACCCGGTTCGTGGCCGCATCGGAGGCAAGGGCGGCTGCGTAGTCGATGGCGCCCCCTGAAGGCGAGTGAAGGGGATCCAGAAGACTACCTACAATCAAGACATGAGATCGCCTCAGCTGGCCGCGGGGAAGCATTCGCGGCGCCATTTCGAGACTATCGGCGATCCGGGTCAGAATCGGCCGGGTCAGGGCGTTGAGCCGGGCGCGGTTTTCATCCCGGAGCGGCGGCGCCCGCCACCAGCAAAGGGCTGCGAGGTCGCCGGCGACAGCAAGGATCAGGTCATCGGAAAGCTCTCCGGACTCCAGGCAGGCCACGATCCCTGCCTGGAGGTCCGCAGTTTCCAGGTCCCGGAGCCGCGCCGGCGGCAAGACCGCCTCCCAGCGGGCCGCGATGGCGCGGATATTGTCGGCATAGGTGGGCTGGGCGCCTTCCAGCAGGAGGTCTTCGAGCATCAGGCGGGATTCCTTTGGCCACCGGGCGAATCCAGCGCCAGTTTCAGGGCGCGGGCCACACGATTGATCTGTTCGGGCTGCATGTGGGCGAAGAAGGGGACCCCAAGGGTGGAGTCCGCCAGCCTAAGGGTGGCCGCCAGTCCATCCGAGGGACAGTCGGCGAAGGCGGGGGCGGCGTGACATCCCCGGCCCCACCAGCGGCGGGTCTCCACCTCCGCCTTGGCCAGAGCCGCCTCCACGCCGTCGGAGGCGCCCTCCGGGAGCGAGACAAGGCAGGTGCTGGAGATCCAGTCCAGGCCCCATCCGGGCTGGAAACGCACCCGCGGCTCATCGGACAGGGCGATCCGGAGCCGGCGCGCGGCGGCGACGTAGCGGTTGCGAGTGTCCTGCCAGAGATCCAGCGCGGCCAGGCCAACAGCCGCCGCATACTCGCTGAGCTTGGCGTTCGTCGCTGGAAAGCGGGCGGTGCGGTCGCCCATGAAGGCGAAGTTGGTCAGGGCGCGCCACCGGCGAGCCAGGGCGGGATCCCGCGTGGCGAGAAAGGCGCCCTCGCCTATGCCTAGCGCCTTGGTGGCGTGCAGGCTGACCATGACCGGGACGGAGGCATCGCGGACGGCGTCAAACCCGGCGGCGGCGTCGAGGATGACCGGCAATCCGGTCGCGTCCTGGAAGGCGGCCCAGGCCTCAACCGGCGCCGGGCGACCCATGACCGAGACCGGGAGGGTGGCCGCGACAGGACCGGGCGCCCGGGGGAGGGCTTGAGACAGGAGTTCCGGCGTCAGCTCCCCACCCTCGGCTTCGACGTCGACGAACCAGGGAGTGAGGCCCGCCATCCGCACCGCGTGGGCTGTAGCCACGAAGGTCCAGGAGGGAACGGCGCAGAAGCCGCCCCGGGGCAGGTCCAGGGCCTGCAGGGCGAGGGTCAGGCCAAGGGTGCCGTTGGCGACCGTGACGACTTCGGTCGGAGGGGTGAAGCGGCTCGCGAGGCGCGTCTCCAGTTCCTGGACGAGAGGGCCAAAGTTGGAATACCAGCCTGAGGCGTCGATCCGCTGGAGGTAGGGCATGACCCTTTCCGCGGCGGGTAGGGTCGGCGCCGCCACAGGAAGCCGGGCCGAAGTCGCGGCGGCGACCGGCGCGGCGAATCCTGACCTAGGGTCGACAAGCGGCATGGAGGTTCCCTAGCGACTTCGGAGCAGGCTCTTCCTTTATGGTTAACTGAGAGTTACCGGCCCAGCTTTGACGATTGGGCGAACCGCCCTAGCCTGACCCTTGTGAGAGGTCGTCAATTCCCCAACAGGTCCGCGTCTGTACCGGCGCATGGCTGTAAGACCGGAGACTCGAACCCACCTTGACGCCAGCGACGACAAATGGATTTGACGGAGCGGGGCGAAGCCTCGTCATCCTCGGCGCAGGCGGCCATGCGGTGAGCGTCGCCGGCGTTGCAATCTCGGCAGGCTTCTCCATCCTCTGCTTTGTCGACCAGCTCAAGGCCCAGGACGAGTTGCTCGGCATCCCGGTGAGGCCCCGGATACCAGAGGCCCCGGCCCCCGAACCTGTTAACCTTGCGCTTGCGATCGGCGATAATTCCAGCCGGAAGTCTGCCCATGATGCTCTTGGGGGCCCGCAGGCCAAGTATGCCTTTCCGGTCATCGCTCACCCCACGGCCGTGACTTCCCCCTTTTCCGAGGTGGGAACCGGCACGGTGCTGATGCCGGGAGCTGTTATCGGACCGAATTCCAAGGTCGGAGCCTTCTGCATCCTGAACACAGGCGCGAGCCTTGATCACGACAGCACTATGGGAGACTTCGCCTCGCTCGCGCCGGGCGCGATGACGGGCGGAGGCGTCAAGATCGGGCTCCGGACAGCCATCGGGATCGGCGCCGCCATCCGGCACGGGTTGGTGATCGGCGACGACACCGTCTTGGGGGCCAAGAGCTACCTGAACCGAGACTTGCCGGGCGGGGTGGTCGCCTATGGAGCCCCGGCCAGGATCATCCGGACTCGGACTCCGGATACGCCTTATCTGACCTAAGCCTCCTCGCCCGCCTCAATACCTCGGCGTGATGCGGGTCTGGCCGGCGGGGTCGGGCAGGGCGGCGTTGCGGGGCCGGGGCAGGGCGGCGATGCCGGCCAGGGCGTCGAGGGCGTCGGCGATGTGGCGGCGGTCCTGGGGCGTCAGGTCGCCGGCGGGTGCGGCTCCGTCCCGGAAGTCCGCGCCCAGGCCGTCCCGGATCCAGACCTTCCGCGCTTGCCGGGAGACCTGCACCAGGCCTGCATAAAGCGCCCGTGCGCGCAGGACCTGATGGCCCTCGAAGGCGGTGGCGGCGAGTTGTCGACCCGCCTCCAGGCCGTAGCGCATGAGGGTGCGCACCTCATCCCGCCCCATGGACAGGTTGAAGCCCCCCTGGTCGGCGGCCAGGTGGACCCGGGCGATCCGCCCCCGGTGGATGGGCAGGAGGGAGAGCAGGAGATCGTTCCAGTTCCGCGAGGTGGCCAGGACAGCCCCGAAGACGTCGCCGGCGGAACCCGTCGGGTGGATCCGGGTGTCCGTCGCCCCCTCCACGATGACCACCCGGGAGGCGCCCTCTGCTCCGGGCGGCAGGGCCTCGAAGTCCACGGCGTAGGTCGGCCATGCCGGAAGGGGCGCGTCGAACAGGTGGATGGGGAAGTTGCTGGTGAAGCCTCCGTCGCTGAAGAGCACCCTTCGCCATTCCCCCCTCAGGGGCGCGTCCGACGCGGAGGAGCCCGCCAGCTCCCGCACCCGGCGGGGCGTTTCCACGTCGACCAGCTCCACCGGGACCGGCTCGAAAAGCCCAGGGACGCTCATGCTCATGCGCGAGGCGACCAGGATGGGCAGGTCGCACCAGTGGGGCAGGCTTCGGGTCCCCTCCCCGGTGTTGCGGGTGCAGGCCTCCAGGTGCTCCAGGATGGCCGGCGGGAACAGACGCGCCCACTCGGCGGGCCGGTAGCGCCCCTCCGGCCAGGCCTCGGGCAGGGTGTGGGGCTTCTGCTGGGACAGGTTGGAGGTGATCAACCTCAGGCGGATCGGCGGGCGTGCCTGCGCCTCCAGGTCGCCAAAGGTCAGGACCGGGCCGGGGGAGTCCCCATAGGCGATGGCCTGGATCGACTCGTGCAGCCAGTCGGTAATGGCCGGGAGGTCCCGGCCCCGCTGGGTCAGGCCCGTGCAGACGCCTAGGCGGGCGTTGAAGCGCCGGGCGAGGCCGAGCCCGGTGACGCCCACCGCCGCCAGGGGGCCCAGGACGGCGCCGCCCAGGGCGATGACCAGCATCGCCAGGAGGGCGGTCAGGGAGGCCGGCCCCCCGCCGCCCGCGAAGGCCAGGGCCAGGCCCAGCGCGGCGCCGGCGAGGCCGCCCGTCGCCAGGGGCCGGCCGAAGGCGGCGGGCAGCCGCGCCAGGAGGCCGCCCCGGCCCTTGACCAGGGCCATGAGGGGCTCGAAGCCCGGCGACTCCTGGAAGAGCTCGCCGAGGCCGCCGGCACGGTCCTCACAGATCTTCTGGAGGCGGAGGAAGCCGCCGGGATCGCCGCGCACCGTCCGGGCGTACTCCGCCGCCGCCGCCAGGACCCCGGCGTTGGCGCCGGCCGAGGTGGCCCCGATGGCGTGCAGCCTGTGCTTCCGGGCCAGCTCCAGCACGACATACGGGTGAACCGCGCCTGAGGCGACTCCGCCCTCCAGGATCAGGTCGCAGGGCGCATCCGGCCGCGGGGGGAAATCCTCGGGGTGATAGGTCTCAATGCTGGGAGCTTCGGCTTGCATCTTCCTGGCCTCGGACTTCGGAAGCGGAACCCCACCACACCCCGCCGCGGAGAGGGCCGTCAAGGCTGGCGACCCGGGGATTGCGCCGTCAAGCCGGCTCGGCCCGCAATGGCCTGCGGGCCACCAGGCTGATCAGGGCCGACATGCCGTCATGACCCCGGCCTTCGTGGATAACTTCATCCCGCGACGCCAGCTCGAGGATCTCCATCCCGCCGAAGGCGTCCCGGAGGAGGGCTTCGGTGTAGAGGTGCTCCACCTGGGGCGGGCCGCCCGTGCCGTAGGACAGTTGCTCGGGGCGGTATCCCTCCAGCACCAGCAGGCCGCCCGGCTTCAAGGCCCTCCTCATGCCCGAGAACATCTGCGCCCGAAGGGGCGGCGGGGCGAACTGGATGAAGATGGCGGCGATGACGTCGAACTCGTCCTCCGGCCAGGTCCAGGCCGAGAGGTCCGCCTGGACAAGGTCCAGGCTCACGCCGCGACGCGACGCCAGGGAGGCGGCCTTCTCCTGGGCCCGGGCGGAACCGTCGAGGGACACGACGGAAAGGCCCTGCTGCGCCAGCCAGACGCCGTTCCGCCCCTCGCCGTCGGCGACCGCCAGGGCCCGTCCGGAGGCCGGCAACCGCCAGGCCTGGCGGGAAAGGAAGGCGTTGGGCGCCTCCCCGAACAGGTAGGACTCGCCGGCGTAGCGCTGGTTCCAGAGGTCGATCCCGGAAGTCGACACGTCGCCCACCCTACTCCGTCGGCCGGGGCGGGACCTTGCGGTACCAGACCAGCTGCTCGGAGGTGGCCAGCAGCTTGCCGTCCCGCCGCCAGTAGCTGGAGCGCTCGTCCGAGGCGCCGCCGCCGCCGACCCGGCCCTCGTACTCGATCAGGACGTAGTCATTGCCCACCTCGGCCACTTCCTCGTCGGTGGCGTGCAGGTAGACGGTGAGGGACAGGGTGGTGGTCGAGACCCCCATGCCGAAGGCGTACATGGCCCGGGGCGGGGAGTTGTCGGTGATCATGCCCAGGAGGGCCTTGTCCAGGGGCTCCCGGCGCGAGCGCACCCAGGCCAGGGACCGCGAGCCCGCCAAGGGCCGGGGCGGAAAGCCGTCCAGGCTCCGGCGCTCCAGCATGGTGGAGCCGAAGTGCTGGCGGGCGTGGGGCATGTCCGGCGCCGGCAGGCTTTCCGGGTCCGGCGCCTCGGGCATGGTGGTGAAGGAAAACGGCGGGGTGTCCGGCCGCCGGGCGGTGGTGACGATGGCGTGGACGCCCACCTCCTCCGAGCCCTCGGGCCGCAGCTCGACCTCCCACACCCCCACCGAGCCGCCCTGGCGGATCCGCCGGGTGCGCACGTCAAGGTTTCCCGCCGGCAGGGCGGCGGCGTAGGTCAGGGTCAGGGACAGGACCTCCCCCACCCGCTCCGGCTCGGCCTGGATGATGCGGGTGGCCAAGCCGATGGCGTAGCCGCCCCAGAGGCCGCCGGAAGGATTGCGCCACTCCTCGCCGGCCGGCACGCGCCAGCGGCCGGGGCCGAGGCGCTGGAGGGACATCTGGAAGGTCTCGGTTTCCGTACTCATGGCCGCCTCCCCTACACCGCCCCGGCGGCGGATTGGAAGGGCGGGCGGAAGGCAATTGGCCTCAGGAAGGCTGGCGGCCGGTCTCCCCGTCCCGCGCCTTAGGCCTGCAGCCGCACGCCCATGTTCCGGCAGCTCCCGGGTGGACCTTCCCTCACCGGAGGCGGAAGACCTGGGGTCGATCCCGGATCAGTGCTTGAAGATTACGAGCAAGCCCCGCTCGCACGCCTCGTCACTCCGGGACCTGCGGTCAAAGAGCATGTAATGATAGCCATTGCGGATGGTGTCTTCATAAATCTGGAGAAGGTTGGGAAACAGACGTGTATTTGTGACGTCGTGATAAATAAGGATTCCATTCCGGTTCAGAATATTTTCGTACACATGCACGAACCACTCCTGAGTCCGGAAGTGATCGGCATCCGAAAATATGAAATCATACTTCTTGCTGCATGAGTTCACAAAATCCACCTCCGTAGAGGTTATTACATTGATACCCTTGTACAAATCCTTCTGGATTTCTGGCGGCGGATGGCCGTTGAAATCGTACCAGCAATCGACGAGGTCGAATTCGTAGGGAACACCATTGTACGCCAGGCCCCTCTGAATCGCCCGGCAGCTTCCGCCGGCCCCGAAACCCAACTCCAGAACCTTTCTCGGCTTGTGAGAGGTCACAAGGGCTTCAACGAGCTGGGCATGATTATTGTCGATTGCGACGATTTTATCTATCGCTTCGGTCTTGTATACGCTCATTCGTCTGCCTCTCCTTGAGCGCGAGAACTCAATTCACCGCAACCCATTCGCGTCTTCTCAGGCCAGGGGCGCCCCTGGAACCAGTTTATCCGGTTGTTTCGGATCTTCCTACGCACGCCGTCCGAGGATGGATCCAGCCGTTTCATGATCACGGGGCTTGCCCCCCCAGGGCCCGCTCCCCCGGTGCGAAAGAGGGAACGCCCGTCGACACGGCCCGTGACGCCGGCGGCCTTCTCAGGGCCGCCCCAGGCTCAGGATGGGCGTGAAGCACCCCAGGATCAGGCGCGAGGGGTCAAAGGGCGGCGATCCGGCGCTGTCCATCCGGGGATCCTGGTGCATCCTCGCCTCGGCGGCCTCGAAGAAGGCCTTGTCGGGCCAGACCTGCCAGGTGAGGACGATCTTCTCACCCGGCTGGGCCGCCACCGCCTTGCGGAAATCTGTCTGCCGGCCATCGGGGATGAAGTCCTCCCAGGACTCGACGATCTCCAGGCAGCCATACTCCCGGAAGAAGGCCGCACTCGTCCCGGCCCACTGGCGATAGTCCTCCATCCGGTCCTCCGGGACCGGAATCACCAGGCTGCAGATGTACATCCCGTCGTCTCCTTCCGCCCCCGGCCCTGCCTGGGGCTGATCCGGACGCCGGACCGGCCTAGCGCCCGATCTGGCCGTCCAGCATCTTGCGTATGCCCGGACCAAAGGGCGGGCGGAGCATCTTCAGCGGGCCGATGTCCTTCTTCATCTGGGTGAAGACGGCCTTGCGGTGGCTGAACTCCCGGAAGCCGTCGAGCCCGTGATAGCTGCCCATGCCGGAGGGCCCGACGCCGCCGAAGGGCAGGTCTTCCTGTGCCACGTGCATGACCACGTCGTTCACGGTCACGCCCCCCGCCGTCGTCCGGCTGAGCACTTCTTCCCGCTCGGCGGCGTCGTCGCCGAAATAGTAGAGGCCCAGGGGCCGGTCGCGGCCGTTCACATAGTCCAGGGCCTCGTCCAGGGTCTGGTAGCTCTTCACCGGCAGGACGGGGCCGAAGATCTCCTCCTGCATCACCTTCATGTCGTCGGTGGGCTCCAGGATCAGGGTCGGCGCGATCTTGCGATGCGGCTGCTGGGACAGGTCCTCGCCCTCGGGCTTGAGCTCGATCACCCGGGCGCCCTTGGCCCGGGCGTCGTCGATATAGCCGGTGATCCGGTCATAGTGCCGCTGGGCGATGATCGAGGTGTAGTCGGGGTTGTCCTTGATCGTCGGGAACATGGTGGCGACGGAGGCCCGGGCGGCCGCGACGAAGCCCTCCACCTGGTCCTTCGGCGCCAGGACGTAGTCGGGGGCCAGGCAGATCTGGCCGGCGTTGAGGGTCTTGCCGTTCATCACCCGGGCGGCGGCGACGGACAGGTCCGCAGACTTGCCGAGGATGACCGGGCTCTTGCCGCCCAGCTCCAGCGTCACCGGCACCAGGTTCTCGGCCGCAGCCCGCATGACGTGGCGGGCCACCGAGGTCGCCCCCGTGAAGATCAGGTGGTCGAAGGCCAGGCGCGAGAAGGCCTCGCCCACCTCCGGGCCCCCGGTCACCACGGCGATCTCCTCCTCGGAGAAGGCGCCGGCGAACATCGTCCGCATCAGTTCCGAGGTGGCCGGCGTGTATTCGGAGGGCTTGATCATGGCCCGATTGCCGGCGGCCAGGATGCCCGCCAGGGGCGCGAAGGTCAGGTTGACCGGGAAGTTCCAGGGGCTGATCACCCCCACCACGCCCTTGGGCTGGAAGCGCACCTCGGCCTTGGCGCCGAACAGGCCCAGTATGGCCGGGGTCGGCTTGCGCTTTTCGGGGCGCATCCATTTGGCCAGGTTGTCCCGGGCGTGCTGCAGCGGGCCGATGGAGCCGGCGATGTCGGTGAAGGCCGTGGCCTCGCGGGAGCGGGACCCGAAGTCCGCGTTCACGGCCTCCTCGATCTCACGGCGGTTCTCCCGAAGCAGACGGATGCAGCGGTCGATGCGCTCGATCCGCAGAGCCGCGCTGGCCTCGCCATCGCGCAGGTGGGCCGCCTTCTGGCGCTCGAGAATGGCCTGCATGTCCATGGGGATCTCTCCGGTCTTCATCCGCTGAATTGGCGCGTCGCACGCGCACACTCCAAGATAGGGCGAAGACAGCGATTGGCCATGCGGGATGGGAGGGATCATCCCGGATTTCCACATCCGGCCTACAGGTAAGGGTCCGGCGCTTGACCGGCGCGGGGAACCGTGGACCGCTGGCGTCGCCCCGACGCCCGGGGACGCCTCCAGGACCTCCGCGCCTTGAAGGAGCCGCCGATGGAACGCCAGATCCTGCGCGACGCGAACCTCCAGGTGATCGGCTATATCGATCCGCCCGACCCTGAGGGCCGGCGACGCGCCCTGGACCGCCACATGCGCACCCTGGGCTATTACGACCCCAAGGCCGACATGACCTACGACGCGAGCTACCGCCTTGTCGGCCGCGGCGACATGCTCGCGGGCCTGATCTACCGGGCCTGAAGAATCGCCGGCGGGAAACCGGGTCTTCACCCTGACACGCCAACCTGTCTTGAGACGAAACCAGGACAGGACGCCATGACCCGTCTCCCTCCCGCCCTCGCCGCCGTCGCGCTTCTCCTCTGCGCCTGCCAGCCCCAGACGGCCCCGCCGCCGGCCAAGCCGCCCGGGACAGCCCAGGCGCCTGCCGCCCCGGCGCCCGCAAGCCCGAAGCCCGCAACCCCGGCGAGTCCCCAGGCCGCCGCGCCTGCGCCCACACCCGAGAAACCTGCCGAACCGCAGGTCGACCTCGCCTTCCTGGCGGGCCTCTGGATGCACAAGGACATGTCCTGCACCGCCGCCACCGGCGATTTCTACACCTTCACCCGGAAGGGCGCCTTCACCTCGCCCTCCCTCGAAGGCGGCGAGTTCATCCTGAAGGGGGACAGGATCATCCTGTATCCAGAGGATCCGGTGTCCGGCGAAGTCCTCCGCAAGGAAAACCCGCCCATCCGACGCACCGGCGAGACCCGGATGGAGATGGGCGGCGTCCCCTACAAGAAGTGCGTGCAGTACACCCGTTGCCTAGAGCGCGACCGACCGCTGTCGGAGTGCAATCCGGGGTAGGAGGCTACGGCTTAACCGATTGATTTTTCAGGAATTCCGCTGGCGCACCCGACACGATTCGAACGTGTGACCTTTGCCTTCGGAGGGCAAAAAATCCAGACACTGGCGGACAGGCGCGGATCATTTTCCCAATGAAAATGGGATTCTAATGCCCTCCAGTGTGCTAGATTGCCCTCCGATGTTTTAGAGACGTTTTAGAGACAGTCTCGAACGAGGGCAGAGTGATGGCGATTGATCTGAGCAAGGTCGGGTTCCGGGAGGGCCTGAAGGCGAGGAAGCGTCCATATTGGCAACGTCTCGAACCGGGCGTCTATCTTGGGTATCGGGCCTCCATGAAGCAGGGGCCGGGAACCTGGCTCTATCGGGTCTACATCCGGGAAGAGGGAAAGTACGTCGAGAAGGCGATTCCCGCCCTTCCCAGCCTCCCTGCTGCCGAAATGTACAAGGCCGCCAAGGACAAGGCCCAGGAGGAGGCGAAACGTCTGGCCGATGGCGGCGCGGTGAACGTCGAAATTGTCACCGTGGAGGACGCCTGCCGAGACTATGCGAAGACCCGCCCGGAGGCGGAGGGCCGGTTCAAGCGAACCGTGTACGGGGACCCCATCGCCAAGATCAAACTTGAGATGCTTCGGAAGCGGCACCTGAAGGGATGGCGTGATCGACTGGAGGGGCGGCCTGCGCGGGTCGGCCTGAGAAAGGGCGGGGAGGCGACTGAGCGCCCGAGAGCGCCCGCGAGCATTAATCGCGAAATGACGGTCCTGCGGGCGGCCTTGCGGACCAGGCTTCCGCCCGGCCCACCGGGAACAGAAGCCGCGTGGCAAGAGGCCCTGACCGCGATCAAAAACGCCAGTCGGCGGCGGACCCTCTACCTGGACCGGAGCGAGCGCCAGAGACTACTGGACGCAATCGACGCCGAGGCCAAACCGTTCGTTCGGGCGCTCTGCAACCTACCGATCCGGCCTGGCGCACTTGCGGCGCTGACCGTCGCGGACTTTGACCGGCGGACAAGCGAATTGACGATAGGCAAGGACAAGTCAGGAAAGGACCGCCGGGTGAAAGTGCCGACGACGACGGCCCGACTTCTGGAGGAGCAGAGAACGGACAAGCTGCCTACCGCGCTCCTCTTTCCCCGCTTCGGTGGCAAGCCTTGGACCCGGGACAGTTGGAAGTTTCCCATTGCCGCCGCCGCCCGCGCGGCTGGCCTACACCCCAACGTGACGGCCTACACCCTACGCCACAGCACCATCACCGATCTTGTCGCGGGTGGAGTTCCGGCTCTGACCGTCGCTCAACTGTCAGGCACGAGTGTCGTCATGATCGAGCAGCACTATGCACACCTAACTTCGGAGGCGTCACAGGCCGCTCTGGAGAAATTGGCGTTGTGATGGACCGCTCCAATTCGGCAGGAGAGGCCAGCCGTCATGAGCCCGCTTTGGTTCGGGTGGATGAAGTCCATCTGTCCCTTATGAACATTCTCGAAGAGCTTGCCCCAGCGAGCCGGGAGGAGAGCATGTCGGCTCTTCTGGATTCCCCGGGAGAGGGTGCGCCGAAGGATCAGTTCCAATCAGCCGTCGATACGCCCTGGCTCCCACCCAAGCCATACCGGCGGCAATGGTTGGCCGCGTCCTACATCGCCTGGCGATTCATGGATGGGGCCTTCGACGTCTTCACAGGAGAGAATCTGATCCCGCTGCCACGTGCCGCCAGACGTACGGGCGACATCGGGAGGGGCTGGTTCGATCAAATCTACTGGGAGAGCACCATCGAGGAGGGGCGGCTCACTCTCCTGACTCTGCGCCCACAGAACGAAGAGTTGCGTCGTATTGTCGGCCTTGTCCCTAGGGAGGAGACGACATCGGCCCACCTGGCAGCCAGACCCGAAGTCTTCATCAAGCTGCAGGATGAGGAGAGCCTCGTGTCCACCTGGCGAGCAGCGATCGACGCCACAAGAGAGCGTTCGACGATAAACCCTGCCTACCTGACATGGGCGCAGGAGGAGATGATTCGGCGGAGTGGAGGCCGCCACCCGAGCATTCGGGGGGCCAAGGAATTGGCGCAGGAAATTGGACTTCAGTTGAAGGGGAAGGCCCTGGCGGACTGGCTGAATACCTGGATAGACCGCAGGCCTCGGGGACGTCCCGCAAAAAGAAATAGGCCCGAGTAATTCGCCAATCCGAAAAATTGGGTAGGCGATTTAATCCATTTTTGAAGCGCACGGATGCGCGGGTACTTGAACGGTCACCCACAAACGGAGTGACCTATGTACACACCTTCAGACACGACCCCTTCCCTCGCCCCACGAGCCTATCGGGTTGCAGACTTCTGCCGCGCGTTCGGCCTCTCACGGTCTAGCGTCTACAAGTTGATGGGCGAGGGCCAGCTCACCACAGTCAAGGTGGGTGGCCGCCGCTTGATCCCCGCCGAGGCCGCCGAGGCCCTGCTGAAGGCGGAGGGCTGAGCGATGATGACCCAACGCCACCATGAGGCCGCCGAGACCGCCCGCCGCCTTCTCGCGCAACTTCGAGACGAATCCCACCCGGACACCCGGGCGAGCCTGTTTCGAGCGGCGGTGAAGGTCCTCACCCGGGACCCCCTGCCCCCGAGGTCCCATGACCGCGACCGCTGATCTTGAGGCCTCCGTCCTGGGTGGAGCCATTGACGCCGCCGCAAACGGAGACCGCGAGGCTTGGAGGGCGGCGGCTGATCTGCCCGTCGAGGCCTTCACGGTGGATGACTTCCGCGTCCTGTGGGCGGACCTTCTCGCGAGCGACGGGACGACAAGCCCGGCGGCCCTGGTAAGCCGACACCCGGCCCATGAGTCCACCTTGCGCGACCTTGCCAACGGTGGGCAGGCGATGGCCCTGGCCCATGACGTCGAGGCCTTGCGGTCTGCCATGCTAGAGCGGAGGGCCCTGGACCGCCTTCAAGCGGTCGTCGCGGAGGTTCAGGCTGGACGCCCCGCCGTCGAGGCCCTGGCCGCCCTGGCCGCCGAGGCCGCACCGATGGCGGTCAAGCGCCGGTTGCGCCCCCTGCCGGTTGCCGACTTCTTGTCGATGCGCCTGCCGAGGCGGGACCTGATCCTAAGTCCTTGGCTGCCGCGCCCGGGCCTCGCGATGATCTACGCCCCGCGCGGCCTTGGGAAAACCTGGTTCGCCAGCAATGTCGCTTGGGCGGCGGCGACGGGCGGCCGGTTTTTGCGGTGGCAGGCTGAGCGCCCCTGCAAGGTGCTGATCGTTGATGGCGAAATGCCCGCCGACGATCTGCAAAGGCGCTTCGAGAGCATCCGCCAGGCTTCAGGGCTGGAGGCGATCCCCGACACCCTGCGGATATTGCCCGCCGCCCTGGAGGAGACCGGCCTCCCCGATCTGGGAACGGCGGAGGGCCGGGCGGCGCTGGATGCGTGCATCGGGGACGCTGAGCTCATCATCCTGGACAACTTGTCCACCCTCCTCCGATCTGGCCGCGAGAACGAGGCCGACGATTGGGGCGGCTTCCAGGCATGGCTCCTGGATCAGCGACGGCAGGGCCGGACAATCCTGCTGGTTCATCACGCGGCCAAGGGCGGCCAGCAACGGGGAACCTCGCGCCGGGAGGATGCGCTGGACGTCGTCGTCGCCCTCCGCAAGCCCGACGATTACAGCCCGGATCAGGGCGCCCGCTTCGAGGTCCACTTCGAGAAGGCCCGACACTTCTCAGGCCCGGATGCGCGCCCCTTTGAGGCCAGCATGGACTCATCTGGCGGCTGGCGAGACACTGATCTGTCCACCGACCGGGAAGGCGACCGCCTGGCCGCCCTGGCCGCTTCCGGCATGACCCAACGGGCGATTGCCGATGAGATGGGATTGAGCGCCGCGACGGTGAACCGGAAGCTTAGAGCCCGGTCAGAATCCACACCCGCCGAGGCTGTTTCATGTTTCACCGCCCTAGGGAGTGAAACAGTGAAACAGGCGATGCGCCAATGACTGACCCCCGAAACAACGCGCCGAAAACGCGGGGACGGCCCTTCGCTGCTGGCAATCCCGGACGGCCCAAGGGCGCCCGCCACAAGATCACCCGCGCCGTGGAGGCTCTGCTGGAGGGTGAGGCCGAGGCCCTGACCCGGAAGGCGGTGGAGGCCGCCCTGGACGGCGACATGACGGCCCTGCGGCTCTGCCTGGACCGTCTCGCGCCCGCCCGCAGGGATGCGCCCGTCCGGTTTGATCTTGGCCCCCTGGATGGCCCTACCGCCGCCCTGGAGGCCACCGCCAAGGCAATCGAGGCGATGGCCGAGGGCGAGCTGACCCCGACCGAGGCGGCGGCGGTGGTCGCCCTGCTGGAGGCCTACCGAAAGAGCTTTGAGACCGTGGAGTTTGAGCGGCGCTTGGCCGCCCTGGAGCAAAGGCAATGATGGATCGAGATCGACGCCTGGCCCGTCTGGAGGCCAGCACGAGGCAGGACAATGCGCCTTGGGCGCGGATTGTCTGGGACCCCGCGACGGGCGAGACCCTGGATGAGGCCAAGGCGCGTGAAGGGCTTGCTGGATGGAATGGAAACCTGATCGTCCACGAGATTGTCGATCCCCCGCCGAGACTTGAAACGGAGATAGGACGATGAAGTCCCGCGACCGACTGGCCCGGTTGGAGCGGCAAAGACCAATCCTAGAGCGCCGGGTCCTAGTGCTGGACCCTTTGCCGGGCGAGAGTCTGGCCGATGCGGAGGCGCGGCAGTTCCCCGACCTGCGGGCGGGGGATGTGGTCGTGCATACCGGAGTGCCGAGGGGATAGCCCGGGTTAGCTATTCCCCCGCAGCTACGTACCGGATGGCGCGGCCAATCAGGCTGACTGCAAGAGCGCCAGAAAGAAACCCGAGGGCTGCTGCCAGGGCCTCCAATCCTCTTTGGGCACCATCCTCCCAAACATCCTGAGCCATCTCTCGGAGCTTGGGAACCTCGCGATTGAAGGTCTTCCAATCATCCTCCGAAAGATCAAACGCTTCAGCACGCCGGTTCCACTCCATTGCATTTGCGAAGCCAGAGGCGTCCATGTTGGGAGGGGCTACCGCTGGACGTCCTGTCAGCACCGACATGGACCCTGGCAAGACCGATCCGGCTGCGATGAAGACGCTAATCGCTGCCGAGACCATAAGTGGGACGGCTAGTCCAACCAGTGTCCAGTGCAGCACGCGTCCAAGCCGTTGAAGACCATTCGGCGTCGTCGAGACATTCCGAGGCCAAAGCCAAACCGGAAGCGGCCAGAGCCAACTCGGGAGCGCCTTATTCATCGCCTTCTCACTTCGGAGATGGAGGCGGAGCAATGGGAAGGGGAAGCGTGACGTCCTGATCGACAAAGGCCGTGATGGTCTGACCGGGGGCAATCTCGATATCATGCCCCCTCTTCAGGAGGCCGAGGGGCCCAAAGAGAACGGTCAGCGCGACCGTTGCGCCAACAGACCCCTTACCCTCGCCCCCCTTGTTTGCCCGAAGCCGAATTCGCGTATCGCCAACACGGAGGTATTCCAGCCTGACATTCAGTTCTCCAGCCTGCCCCATGAACCCCTTCTTCTGGGCTGACGTCACCTCGCCTCGCCCTGAATAACCGGCGGCCAGACTCACGCCGCCGCCGAGGTCCACCTTGTCATCCAGGCTGATCGAAAACTTGTCCCCCTGTGAGTTTCGGCCCGAGGACAGCCCCTCATCAAACCGGATCAGCATCTCCGTGCCCTCTGCGATCTTGATTGACGCTGGAGCAACAACGGCGGCGGGGGGGGCGGCGGAAGGGCTGGGAGCCTGGGCGAGCGCTGGACCGGCGAAAAGGACGGTCGCAAGCAAGAACGCGCGGGTCCGTGCACCGATAAGTCCGCCCGACGTCTGAGTGACCCGATTCATTGCTTAGCCCCTTCCCCAATATGAGGACCGACGCTAACGCCCTTCAGACAAAAGTCCATTGCGGGGACGATTTGGGACCGCAGAGAAGGTCCACAAAACCCCTGTTTCGAGATTTTTTAGAGCCTCACCAATTCAGCAAGCTCTAAGTCATTGATTTAATGGCGCACCCGACACGATTCGAACGTGTGACCTTTGCCTTCGGAGGGCAACGCTCTATCCAGCTGAGCTACGGGTGCGTCTTCAGCGGAGGCGCCTTCTAGCCGAAAGGCGGGCGGATGGCGAGGGGCTGTTTGCGCGCGCCTTACGCCCCCGCCCCCACCAGCGTCTTGCCCAGGCCCTGGCCGGACAGGGCGAACTCCAGGGCCTCGCCGTAGGCGGCCAGGGGGAAGCGGCGGCCTTCGGGGGGCGCCAGGCGACCTTCCCCCACCCAGGACAGCAGGCGGGAGAGGGCCTCGGCGGCGCGGGGCCCCTCGAACAGCAGGAACTGGCGCACATCGACCCCGGTCAGGGCGGCGCCCTTCATCAGGGGCAGGTTGGCGGGCAGGGCCGGGATGGGACCGCCGGCGAAGCCCACCACCAGGTGGCGTCCGCCCCAGGCGAGGGAGCGGAAGGCCGGCTCGAACAGGGGGCCGCAGACGGGATCGAAGATGACGTCCGGGCCCTTGCCGCCGCACAGGGCCTTCAGCCGGTCGCGCCAGCCCTCGGGCCCGGTATCCAGGACCTCGTCCGCCCCGCAGGCCCGGGCGAAGTCGCACTTGTCCGGGGTGGAGGCGCAGGCGATGACCCGGGCCCCGAGGATCTTGCCCACCTGGACGGCGGCCGTCCCCACGCCCCCGGCGGCGCCGAGGACGAGCAGGGTCTCGCCCGGCTGCAGGGCGGCCCTGTGCTCCAGGCCGTGCAGGGCGGTGAGGTGGTTGATGCGGAAGCCCGCGGCCTGGCCGGAGGTCATGTTGGCGGGCAGGGGCGTGCAGGCGACTGCAGCCGCCAGGGCGCAGTCCGCAAAGCCCCCGGCCACCGTCGCCATTACCCGGTCGCCCGGGCTGAGCCCTTCGACCCCCTCGCCCAGGGCCTCGAGCACCCCGGCGACCTCCTGGCCCGGGGTATGAGGCAAGGGCGGCCTGACCTGGTAGCGACCGAGGGCGACCAGGGCGTCGACATATCCGAGGCCGCAGTCGGTGACGCGCAGGCGCACCTGGCCCGGGCCGGGTTCGGGCGTCGGCGCCTCGACCAGGCTGTAGCCCGCCAGGCTGTCCAGGCTTTCGCCGACGACCTTCCTCATGCGTCGCCCTCCTCAGGCCAGGCCCAGCATGCGGGGCAGGTCCGGCTGGCCCGTGTGGGCGGTGACCCCGCCGTCCACCGCCAGGATGGACCCGGTCATGTAGCTGGCGTCGTCAGAGGCCAGGAAGGCGACCACGGCGGCGATCTCCTCGGGGCGGGCGAAGCGGCCCATGGGCACCCGGGCGTCCCAGGCCTCGCGCACGCCCTGCATCTCGTTGATGCCGGCGATGATGGGGGTGTCCACTGGTCCGGGGCAGACAGCGTTGACGCGGATGTTCTCGCGCGCGTGGTCTATGGCCATGGACCGGGTCAGGTTGATCACCCCGGCCTTGGCGGCGTTGTAGGCCGCGAAGGAAAAATCCCCCGCCAGGCCCGAGATGGAGGCGGTGTTGACGATCGCCCCGCCGCCCCGGGCGCGCAGGGCCGGGATGGCCGACTTGCAGCCGTAGAAGACCGAGGACAGGTCCACGTCGATCACCCGGCGCCAGTCCTCGACGGCCAGGTCCGCGACATTGCCGAAGCTGCCGATGCCGGCGTTGTTGAACAGGATATCGAGACCCCCGAAGGCCTGGACGGCGTCGGCCACCAGGGCGTCCACCTCGGGCCAGGCGGCGACGTCCACCTTCCGGAACCGGGCCCGGCCCTCGCCCAGGGCCGCGGCCAGGGCCTCGCCGGCCTCGACGTTGAGGTCGGCCAGCAGGACCGAGGCCCCCTCGGCATGGAACCGGCGGGCGGCGGCCGCGCCAATCCCTGAGGCCCCGCCGGTGATCACCGCGACCTTGCCGTCAAACCGTCCCATGGGCGCCTCCCGCGTCCTTGCCTTGGGCCCACCCTGCCCCAAGGCGACGGCGGATGCACCCCTGACGCGGCGTCAGGACGGACGCTTCATCCGACTGTCGCCAAACCTTCCGGCCATCCGTCACACTAAGGGCCCAGACTGCGACACGAGGACTTCAGACCGGGGACAATCATGGGGTCGGCCCGACCTTGTCGGCCTTTGCCGCAGGACGACCTTCCGCCGCCAGAGGCGGTGCAGGAGTGGATTCGCGAAGGGCTCGGTCGGGCGGGCGGGGAATGCCACCGATCCTTCATCCTCTTCGACATCGCGAACCGGACGGGGCTTCCGGCGGGTCCTGACCTTGAGGACTGGATGGTGCGGGCCTTCGAGGCCGAGGCCCGCGAGCCGCGGGGAAGGTTCGAGCCCCGGTTCGGTCCCGGCTCGCACCGGTGGCGCCTGCGGGGGACCTCGCCGGAGGCCTGAGGGGTCCGCAGGGGTGCGGAGATTGCCCCCCGGGCCGGTGCGGCCGATGATGCCGGCGGAGGGCCCATGCAGCTGACCGTCCGGCCCCTGGCCATCGACACCTTCCGCGAGAACACCGTGCTCCTGTCGCGGGACTGCCGGGCCCTGCGGCCTGAGCGGCTGGCGGGGGTGCGCAAGGTGGAGGTCAGCGCCGGGGGACGGACCCTGCTGGCCGCCGTGGTGATCTGCGACGATCCCGCCCTGGTGGGCCAGGATGAGGCGGGACTGACCCAGCCCGCCTTCCGGCGCCTGGGGGTCTCCGCCGGAACCCCCGTGCACATCGCCCCGGCGCCGCCGCCCGCCGGCGCGGCGGCCCTCCGGGCCAAGATCGGCGGAGCCACCCTGACCGACGCCCAGATCGGGGAGGTCATCCACGACCTGGCCGACCACCGCTGGTCAGACATGGAGATCTCGGCCTTCCTGGTGGCCTGCGCCAGCTTCATGACGCCGGAGGAGACCCTGGCCCTGACCCGCGCCATGGCCGACGCCGGACGGCGCCTGGCCTGGAACCGGCCCCTGGTGGCGGACAAGCACTGCATCGGCGGGGTGCCCGGCAACCGGACCTCGCTCATCGTCGCCCCCGTCGCGGCGGCCCATGGCCTGTTGACCCCCAAGACCTCGTCCCGGGCCATCACCTCCCCTGCGGGGACGGCAGACACCATGGAGGTCCTGGCCCGGGTGGACCTGGACGAGGACGAGATGCGGGCGGTGGTCGAGCGCTGCGGCGGCTGCATCGTCTGGGGGGGCCGGGTGAACCTGTCGCCCGTCGACGACGTCCTGATCTCGGTGGAGCGGCCCCTCTCCCTCGACACCCCCGAGCAGATGGTGGCCTCCATCCTCTCCAAGAAGCTGGCGGCGGGCTCGACCCACCTGGTCCTCGACCTACCTGTCGGGCCGGGCGCCAAGATGCGCGACCCGGAGGCCGCCCTGCGCCTGCGCAAGCTGTTCGAGTTCGTCGCCGACCGGGTCGGACTTAGGGTCGAGGTGGTGGAGACCGACGGCTCCCAGCCGGTGGGCCGGGGGGTGGGCCCCGCCCTGGAGGCCCGGGACGTGCTGGCCGTCCTGCGCGGCGAGGCCGGGGCGCCGGCGGACCTTCTCGAGAAGTCGGTGCGGCTGGCCGGCCGGCTGATTGAGCTGGACCCGGAGGTCCCGGGCGGCGCCGGGGCGGCCCGGGCCCGTGAGCTCATCGCCTCGGGCGAGGCCCTTCGCAAGCTGGAGGCCATCGCCGAGGCCCAGGGCCCCTCCCCCCTGGCGGGCGGCCTGACGCCGGGACGCCTCGCCTGCGAGATTCCCGCCGCCCAGGACGGGACGGTCACCGGCGTCGACTGCCTGAGGATCGCCCGCATCGCCCGCCTGGCCGGGGCGCCCACCGACCCCGGGGCGGGCCTGGACCTCCTGAAGCGCCGGGGCGAGCGGGTGCGAAAGGGCGAGCCCCTCTATCGCCTGCACGCCGAGGATCCCGCCGATTTCGCCCTGGCCTGCGAGGCGGCGGGCGAGGACCCGGGCTTCGTCCTCGCATGACCGCCGCGGTCCACGCCTTTCCCGACGACGCCGCCCCGGCGGGGCGCTTCGCCGAAGCCCTCGGCCTGCCCCTGCGCCGCATCCAGCCGCACCGCTTCCCCGACGGGGAGTCCCGACCGTTGGTGGACGCGGGGGGCGGCGGGACCGCCATCCTCTATCGCAGCCTGGTCGACCCGGACGCGAAACTCATGCCCCTGCTGCTGGCGGCGGACGCCCTGCGCCGGGCGGGGGCGAGGCGCGTCGACCTCGTCGCCCCCTACCTGCCCTACATGCGCCAGGACCGGGTGTTTTCCCCGGGCGAGCCCCTCAGCCAGGCCGTGATGGGGCGGGTTCTCGGCGGGGCCTTCGACCGGATCCTGACCCTGGAGGCCCACCTCCACCGGACGCCGGACCTGGACCGGGTCTTTCCCGGCCATCGGGTGCTGAACCTCGGCGGCGGGGAGGTCCTGGCCCGGGCCCTGTCGCGGCTTCGGCCCCGGATCGACCTGGTGGCCGGACCGGACTCCGAGAGCGCGCCCTGGGCCCGGGCGGTCGCAGACCGGCTGGGCGCAGGCGTCCTTGTCGCCAGCAAGGTCAGGCGGGGCGACCGGGACGTAGATGTTCAGTATGCAGAGGACCCTCGCGTGAGGGGCGCCCATGTCGCCCTGGTGGACGACATCTGCTCCACGGGAGGGACCCTGGCGGCGGCGGCCCGGGCGCTGAAGGCGGCTGGGGCGGCGCGCGTCACCGCCGCCGTGGTCCACGGCCTGCAGGATGGCGCCGCCGCCCGGCGCCTGGCGGCCGCCGGCGTTGACCGGCTGATCACCACGGACTCCGTTCCGGGGCCCGGCCGGCGCCTGCCGGTCGCCGGGGCCCTGGCCGGGGCCTGGCGCGAGCTGGACGCCCGGCCCGACCCCGCCTGAGGAGGCTCAGAACTCCAGGCAGATCTTGCCGAAGTGCTTCTGGGAGACCTGGTGGGCGAAGGCCGCGGCGATGCCTTCCAGGGGGAAGGTGGAATCGATCACCGGGCGGATGGAGGAGACCTCCAGGGCGCGGATCATCTCTTCCTGCTCCTGGCGGGAGCCCACGGTGACGCCCTTCACGGCGACGTTCTTGGACATGATCAGGGCGGTGGGCACCTCGCCGGCGAAGCCCGCCAGGACGCCGATCAGCGACACGTGGCCGCCGATGCGCGACGCGGTGACGGACTGGGCCAGGGTGCCCGCCCCGCCGATCTCCACCACCACGTCGACTCCCTTGCCGCCGGTCAGGGCGGCGGCGGCGGCGCCCCATTCCGGGGTCTGGCGATAGTTGATCAGGTGGTCGGCGCCGAGGGCCTTGAGCCGCTCGAGCTTCTCGTCGGAGGAAGAGGTCGAGATGACGGTGGCGCCCGCCGCCTTGGCCAGTTGCAGGGCGAAGATGGACACGCCCCCCGTGCCCTGGGTCAGCACGACGTCGCCGGGCTTGATCCGCGCTTCGACCATCAGGGCCCGCCAGGCGGTCAGGGCCGCGCAGGGCAGGGTGGCCGCCTCGGCGAAGGACCAGCCGGCGGGCATGCGGGTGAAGGCCCGGGCCGGCATGGCCACGAACTCCGCCGCAAAGCCGTCAGCATGGTCGCCGGGCACGCCGATCAGGCGCTCCAGGGCCGGGCCGCCCGTCTCCCAGTTGGGGAAGAAGGTCGACAGCACCTTGTCGCCGGCGGCGAAGCCCGAGACCCCCTCGCCGACGGCGACCACCTCGCCGGCGCCGTCCGACATGGGAATCCGGCCGTCGGCGGTCGGCAGCATGCCCGCGACCACGGCGAAGTCGTGGAAGTTCAGCGAGCTGGCGCGCACCCGCACCAGCAGTTCGCCGGGGCCGGCGACGGGCTGGGCCCTCTCCTCGATGACCAGCTTGTCCAGCCCGCCCGGGGCCTTGATGGCGGCGACTTTCATGGGGCCTCTCCCTGCCAGGCCCCCGCGGGGCCGATCTGTTCCGGAGGCGCACAATGGACACTCCGGCGCGCACCGCAAGATCACGTCGCGTCAGGTCTTGCCCAGGTCCGGCGCCGAGCGTATCCGGAAAAGGTCAAAGGGGAGTAGCCCTCCGCCATCCCCGGCGGACCCTTGCGTCAACACACTTGGCCGGCGCGGCCATGGCGCAAGGAGAACGGACCGTCCTTCCGGGACGGCGGTTCGGGCGAGACCGATGGCGCTGCGGCCCCCTTCTGTCGGGCGGGGGCTGTTGCGACCATTGGATGTCTCGCCGCCCGACCCGGAACCGACCCTTGGAATCGCTCCTCACCTCCACCGCCGTCGTCAGCCTCGCCGAGATCGGCGACAAGACCCAGCTCCTGGCCATCGTCCTGGCCGCGCGCTTCGTCCAGCCCTTCCCCATCATCGGGGGCATCCTCGTCGCCACCCTGGCCAACCACTTCCTGGCGGCCCTGGTCGGCGCCCAGGCGGCGGCCTTCCTGCAGGGCGACCTCTTCCGCTACGCCATCGCCGCATCCTTCATCGCCATGGCCGCCTGGACCCTCATTCCCGACAAGCTGGACGAGGACGAAACCCTGAAGGCCCCCGCGAAGATGGGCGCCTTCCTGACCACCACGGCGGCCTTCTTCATCGTCGAGATGGGCGACAAGACCCAGCTGGCCACCGTCGCCCTGGGGGCCCGGTTCGAATCCGTCCTGCTGGTCACCCTGGGCACGACCCTCGGCATGATGCTGGCCAACGTCCCCGCCGTCTTCCTGGGCCAGGCGCTCCTGAAGCGGGTGTCCCTGACCCTCGTCCGTCGGATCGCGGCGGGCCTCTTCCTGGTCATCGGCCTCTGGATGATCGCCCAGACGGCGGGCTGGGTCTGACTTCAGTTGCGGCGGCGGGGGATGAAGACCTCCGCGCCCGGGCCGACGCTGCGGGCCGCAGCGTAGTTCCCCTGGTTGATCGCCAGGCTCATCCGCCCCCGGGAGTCCGGGTAGAGGAGGACGGCGCCCTCGGGCACGTCGCTGAAGGTGCGCACATAGGGGGCGGGCTCGGGCTGGCCGCCCACGGTCAGGGGAACCACCTCCCCGAGTTTCCAGCCGAGGCCGGCGAAGGCCTCGGCGGAGAGGTCGAGGATCAGGTTGCCATAGGGCCCGTCCGTCCCGATCGCCCGGACGCGCGCGCCCTCCGCCCCGATCTTCGGCGGCGCGAGGTCGAGGCGTACGAGGGACTTCGGGTCGATCTCCGGGCCGACGCCTGTCCAGTCGTCTCCCCGGGCCAGGCGGCCGGCGACGGGGGCGAAGATATCCCGGCCGTGGAAGGTGGAGGAACGGCGGGCGCCGATCATCCAGGCCTCATTGCGGATCTCCCGGGCCGCGACGACCGGATCGGCGGCGTCCACCACGGTGATCAGGCCGTTGTCGGGCAGGACGAGGCTCTGGCCGCGACGGGTCCGGGCGACGATGGCGCGGCGGTTGGACCCCACCCCGGGGTCGACCACTCCGACGATCACGGCGTCCGCCGCCAGCCAGGGCGCCGAACCGGCCAGCATCCGGGCGCCGGCGGCGATGTCGTAGGGAGGGACCCGGTGGCTGATGTCCAGGAGCCGCGCCTCCGGCGCCAGGGACAGGATCACCGCCCGGCAGATGGCGACGGCGTCGTCGATCTCGTCGAAGTCCGAGAGGAAGCCCACCATCCGCCCGGGCGCGGCGCGCGCCATCCCCGGGGCCAGGGTCAGGGCGAGGCCAGCGGCCAGCAGGTCGCGCCGGGGCAATGCGGAGGTCATCGGGCTCAGGCCCTGAGGGCGGCGTAGAGCCGCCGGGGCGTGATCTCGCGGACGTTGGGCGTACCGGCGCCCGGGACGCTGCCGTTGACGTTCTGGATCATGCCCACGAAGACGATGTCGTTGGTCGGGTCGATCCAGAACCAGGTGCCGAAGGCGCCGCCCCAGTAGAAGGTGTCCTTGCCCTGGGGCGTGGCGGCGGCCGCCGGGTCCTCGATGACAGCAAAGTCGAGGCCGAAGCCCACCCCCGCCTGGGACGGGCCGTAGAGGTCCACCTTCACCCCCGGAGCCAGGACGCTGCGCCGCATCAGGCGGACGGTCTCCGGCTTCAGGACCCGGGCGCCCTCCAGCACCCCGCCGTCCAGCAGGGCCTGGGCGAAGCGGAAGTAATCCGAGGCCGTGGACAGGAGGCCGCCGCCCCCGGACAGGAAGACCGGCGGCGTGACCGGTATGGCCTGGGGCGGACCGGCGACGATCCGACCCTCCTTGTAGGTATGGATGCGGGCCACCCGAGGGGCCTTCTCCGCCGGGACGTGGAAGCCCGTGTCCGGCATCTTCAGGGGGCCGAAGACGTGCTGGGCCAGGTAGGCGTCCAGGCGTTGGCCCGACAGGGTCTCGACCACATGGCCCTGGATGTCGACGCTGGGGCCATACCGCCAGTCCGTCCCCGGCTGGGCGGCCAGGGGCAGGGCCGCGAGGCGGCGGATCATCTCCTTCAGGTCACCGGAACGGAGGCCCGCCTGGGCGTAACCGGCGCTGACGTCGAAGCCGGCGGTGTGGCTCATAAGCTGGGCCATGGTCATGGGCGAGGCCTGGGGAACAAGGCTCCCGTCGGCGGCCTTCACCTTCAGGCCCGCGAACTCCGGGATGTGCCGGGCGACCGGGTCGTCCAGCTTCCAGAGGCCCTTCTCCCAGAGCTGCATCATGGCCACGCCGATCACCGGCTTGGTCATGGAGGCGATGCGCCAGATGGTGTCGGGCCGGGCGGGGGCGCCGGTCTCGACGTCGGCCAGGCCCCGGGTCTCGAAATGGAAGACCTTGCCCTTCCGCGCGGCGAGGGTGGTGACCCCGGCCAGCTGGCCACGGTCGATCAGGCCCTGGAGATCCTCGGACAGGGCCTTGAGCTTCACCGGATCGAAGCCCGCAGCCTGGGGGGCGACGAGGGACGGCGACGGGGCGGCGGCGAAGGCGGAGGGGGCGATCCCCGCCAGGGGCGAGGCCGCGGCGGCGGCGAGGAGGTTGCGGCGGGTCAGGCGCATGGGCATCTTCCGGACATGAGGACAGGAGCTTCCAGGTGATCCTGCACGGGGCGGGCCGGACTGCGCAACCATGGGCCGCCCGCGCCCTGGGGGGAATGGCGCTCGCCCTCGTCCTCGCGGCGTCGGGAGCCGCCCGGGCGGAGGGCGCCTGCGCGGGGCTCGCCCCCGGCGAAGATCGCCCCGTCGGGGACCTCGCCTACGCCGCCCCGGCGCCGGGGACGCCCGCCTCCGTTCACCTCCTCGATCTCTGGCCGGGCGCGACGCCGCTTCCCGCGCCCGTGGTGGTCTTCGTCCATGGCGGGACCTGGATGCATGGCGGAAAGTACGCCGGCACCGCGAAGCAGGCCCGGGCCTTCCGCTCGGCCGGCTTCGCCTACGCCACGGTGAACTACCGCCTGCTCCGCCACGGCCCGCCGCAGGCGGCCGCCCAGGACATCGCCCGCGCCGTGGCCTTCCTGCGGGGGGAGGCGAAGGGCTGCGGGCTCGATCCGGACCGCATCATCCTGATGGGCCATTCCGCCGGCGCCCACCTGGCGGCCCTGGTGGCGCTGGACGAATCCTACCTGACAGCAGCGGGGGTCCCGCCCGAGGCGGTGCGCGCCGTGGTCCTCCTGGACGCCTATGGCCTGGACATCGCCCGGCACGTCCGCGAGACGGGCGACCCCGTCTACGCCCGGGTCTTCGGCCCCGACCCCACCGGCTGGACAGCCATGTCGCCGGTCAGCCACGCCGCACCCGGTCGCCGGCCGCCGCCGGT
This sequence comes from Pseudomonadota bacterium, assembly GCA_046046615.1. Classification (GTDB taxonomy): domain Bacteria; phylum Pseudomonadota; class Alphaproteobacteria; order Caulobacterales; family Caulobacteraceae; genus Phenylobacterium. The sequence continues at coordinate 1,299 of JBJOJL010000013.1, read as the reverse complement.
AATCCTTCACTTCGTGGCCGGCAATCCGGAGACTCCCGGCCAGGCGGAGGCCCTGGCCGAAGCCCTGCGCGCCGCCGGCGGCGAGGCGGTTGTCCATGAGGCCGAAGGGGAGAGCCACAACAGCCTCAACTACGGCTTCGGGGCCGAGGACGACCCGACCACGCGCCTGACCCTGGACTTTCTCTCCGAGAGGGTCCGATAGCGCCCGGGACTTGTCAGGACGGGCCGGGAAGGCCTTAATCCGCCGCGACATACCGATCATTCAGGAAGGACGCCCTCCATGAACGCGCCGACGCCGCCCACCGCCGGACCGCTGACCTTCGGCTTCAACCCGCACGACGACATGAACGACCTGCGGATGAGCGAAAAGGCGACGCCGCTCTACGAGCACGTCAAGCGGTTCATCGCCGAGACCGTCGTGCCCATGCAGAAGGAATTCCAGGCGCTGGGCGAGGGCCACACGGACCGCTGGACCTTCGCGCCCGGACAGCTCGAGGTGCTGGAGAAGGCCAAGGACCAGGCCAAGAAGGAAGGCCTCTGGAACTTCTTCCTGCCCGATGCCGAGACCGGCGAGGGCCTGTCCAACCTCGACTACGCCTACATCGCCGTGGAGCTGGGCAAGGCGCCCATGGCCTCGGAGGTGATGAACTGCTCGGCCCCGGACACCGGCAACATGGAGGTTCTGGAGCGCGTGGGCACGCCCGAGCAGAAGGAAAAGTGGCTGAAGCCCCTGCTGAACGGCGAGATCCGCTCGGCCTACGCCATGACCGAGCCGGCGGTGGCCTCGTCCGACGCGAAGAACATCGCCACCCAGGCGGTGCTGGACGGCGATGACTGGGTGATCAACGGCGAGAAGTACTACATCTCCGGCGCCGGCGACCCGCGCTGCAAGATCATGATCACCATGGTCCGCACCAATCCCGACGCCCCGCCGCACAAGCAGCAGTCGCAGATCCTGGTGCCCATCGACACCCCCGGGGTGGAGATCCTCGGCCCGATGCACGTGTTCGGCGAAGACCATGCGCCGCGCGGCCACATGCACATCCGCTTCACCAATGTGCGGGTGCCCAAGTCCAACGTCCTCCTGGGCGAGGGCCGCGGCTTCGAGATCAGCCAGGTCCGCCTCGGCCCCGGCCGGATCCACCACTGCATGCGGACCATCGGCAAGGCCGAGCGGGCCCTGGACCTCATGGTCCGCCGGGGCCTGTCCCGCGAGGCCTTCGGCCGCAAGATCGCCTGGCTGGGCGGCAACGTCGAGATCATCTCCCGCGCCCGGATCGACATCGAGGCCATGCGCCT
>JBJOJL010000012.1:0-45373 GCA_046046615.1 Pseudomonadota bacterium | reverse complement strand
ACGACACCCTGAGGGCCAACATCGCCTACGCCCGCCCCGAGGCTTCGCAGGCCGAGATCGAGGCCGCCGCCCGGGCCGCCGCCGCCCACGACTTCATCCAGGCCCTGCCCCAGGGCTACGACACCCCCGCCGGCGAGGCGGGCCTGAGGTTGTCGGGGGGCCAGAGGCAGCGCATCGCGATCGCCCGCGCCTTCCTGAAGGACGCCCCCATCCTGCTGCTCGACGAGGCGACCAGCGCCCTGGACTCCGAGAGCGAGGCCCAGGTCCAGGCCGCCCTCGCCCGGCTGATGGAGGGACGGACCACCCTGCTGGTCGCCCACCGCCTGTCCACCGTACGGACGGCTGACCGGATCTACGTCCTCGACAGGGGACGGATCGCCGAGAGCGGGACCCATGAGTCCCTGGTCGCCGCCGGGGGCCTCTACGCCCGGCTGGCGCGCGGCGCCGACCTGGAAACGGTGGAGGCGAAGGCGTGAAGGGACTGCTGCGAAAGCCCTGGGTCCAGGCCCTGCTCGGTCGGGTCCTGGCCGGCTACCTGATCCTGATCCGACGCACGACGCGCTGGCGGCACGAAGGGCTGGAGGTCCTGGAGCCCATGTTCGCCTCCGGGCAGGGCGCCATCGGCCTGTTCTGGCACGGCCGGATTCCCATCTGCCTCGGCATGGCGGAGACCTGGTGGCGCAAGGACAGCCGGCGCTGCCTCGTCTCGCCCTCCTCGGACGGGGAGTTCGTCGCCCTGGCCCTGGACCATGCGGGCTTTCCCGCCATCCGCATGTCCACCGCCAAGAAGGGCGACTCCGCCAAGGCGCGCGCGGCGGTGGCCGCCTTCCGGGACGCCGTCCAGCACGTGGCCGGCGGCGGCGTGCTGATCATCACGCCCGATGGCCCGCGCGGCCCCAACGAGGAGATCGCCGCAGGCGCCCTGCAGATCGCCCGCCGGACGGGGGCTCCGGTCTATCTCACCGGCCTGGCGGTCTCGCCGTCGATCCAGCTGGAGAGTCTCTGGGACCGGGTGATGATCGCGGCCCCCTTCGGCCGCGGGGTCTGCATCTGGGAGGGGCCCTTCCATGTGCCGCCGGACGCTGACGAGCGGGAGATTGACCGGCTCCGCGCCGACTGGTCGGCCCGGATGTCCGCCGCCACCCGACGGGCCGAGGCCCAGGTCGGCCGCCGGCCGGTTGATCCTCCCGCCGGCGGGTGAGAGACAGGGCCATGCCGCACGACGCTCACGACCACGCCCACCGCCACGATCATGACCATGGGCATAGGCATAGGCATGGGCATGGGCATGGGCACGGACATCATGGGCACGGGCACGGGCATCATGCCCCGCCCGCAGACTTCACCGGAGCCTTCGCCCTCGGGATCCTGCTGAACGCCGGCTTTGTCGCGGTGGAAGCAGCGGTGGGGTTCGCCTCCGGCTCCCTGGCCCTCCTGGCCGACGCCGGGCACAACGCCGCCGACGTCCTGTCCCTGGTCCTGGCCTGGGGGGCGGCGGTCCTCGCCCGGCGCCGGCCCGGGGCCCGTCACACCTACGGCCTGGGCAAGGCCACGATCATGGCCTCGGTGACCAACGGCGTCCTGCTGGTCGCCGCCGTCGGCGCCATCGGCTGGGAAGCGGTCCAGAGGCTGGCTTCGCCTGGTCCCGTCGCCGCCGGGCCCGTCCTCATTACCGCCGCCGTGGGCGTGGTGATCAACACGCTCACCGCCCTCCTTTTCCTGCGCGGCCAGCACGACCTGAATGTCCGGGGCGCCTTCCTGCACATGATCGCCGACGCGGCCGTCTCGGCCGCCGTGGTGGTCTCGGCCGGCCTCATGCTGCTGACGGGCGGCCTGCAGTGGCTGGACCCCGTCCTCAGCCTGGTCATCGTGGCGGTCATCCTCTCCGGCGCCTGGGGCCTGCTGAGGGACTCTGCAGCCATGGCGATGGACGCCGCGCCCGCCGGGATCGACGTGACTGAGGTCCGCGCATGGCTCACCGCCCGGCCGGGGGTGAGCGAGGTCCACGACCTCCACGTCTGGTCCCTCTCGACCACCCGGACCGCCCTGACCGCCCATCTGGTCCGCCCCGAGGGGGGATCCTCCGACGCCTTCCTGGCCGAGACCGCCCGGGGCCTTGGCGAGACCTTCGGGATCGACCACGCCACGCTCCAGGTCGAGACGGGCGAACTGGACTGCGAACTCGCCCCTGACGAGGTGGTGTGACCCTCCCCCTCGCCCTCTACAGCCTCGCCACCGGCCTGGCCGAACCCCTGGCGCCCGGCCTCCTGCGGCGTCGGGCGGCGGCGGGCCGCGAGGATCCCGACCGGCTGGACGAACGCCTGGGGCGCGCCAGCCGGCCCCGCCCAAGCGGACCCCTGGTCTGGCTGCACGGGGTGAGCGTGGGCGAGTCCCTTTCCCTCCTGGCCCTCGTGGAGGGCCTTCGGGCCCGCCATCCCGGCCTCGGCCTCCTGGTCACCTCCGGCACCCGCACCTCGGCGGACCTTCTGGCCCGGCGGCTGCCCGAGGGCGTCGTCCACCAGTACGTCCCCGTGGACGGCCCCCGGGCGGTGCGGCGTTTCCTCGACCACTGGCGTCCAGACCTCGGCGTCTTCGCCGAGAGCGAGCTCTGGCCCAACCTCCTCCAGTCCGCCCGGCGGCGGGGGACCCGCCTCGCCCTGGTCTCGGCCCGGATCACGGAAGGAACCGCCTCGACCTGGCGACGGGCGCCGGCCTCGGCCCGTCGCCTGCTGGGCCTCTTTGACCTCATCCTGCCCCAGGACCGGGCCAGCGCCGCCCGGCTGGCCGAGCTTGGCGCCGCCTGCGGCCGGGAGCTGAACCTGAAGCGGGCCGGGGCGCCCCTGCCCTTTGATCCCGCCGAACTGGAGCGCCTCCGGAGCCTCGCGGCGGGCCGGCCGGTCATCCTCGCGGCCAGCACCCATCCCGGCGAGGAGGCCCTGGTCGCCGGCGCGGCGGAGGGCCTGGGCGCCCTCCTCGTCCTGGCCCCTCGGCATCCGGAGCGGGGCGCCGAGATCGCCCAGGCCCTCGGCGCCCCGCGGCGCGCCCTCGGCCAGTCCCCCGGACCCGGCGACCCGGTCTGGATCGCCGACACCCTGGGCGAGATGGGCCTCTTCTTCCGCCTCGCCGACCTGGCGGTGATGGGCGGCAGCTTTCCTGGCGGGATCGGCGGCCACAATCCGCTGGAGCCGGCCCGCCTGGGCGTCCCGGTGCTCACCGGGCCCGACATCACCAACTCGGCCGACGTCTATGGCGAGATGTTCGACGAGGTCTGCGCCCTCACCGCTCGCGACGAGGCCGACCTCCGGCGCAAGCTGGAGGGCCTGCTGGGCCAGCCCGCCCTCAGGCGGCGCATGCGCGAGGCCGCCCTGGGCTATGCGGCGCGGCAAGGGGAGAGCCTGTCGGCGGCCCTGGACGACCTCGCGCCCCTCCTGCCGCCCCTGACGGGAAAGGGGGCTGCATGAAGCTGCCGACCCCGCGCTGGTGGTACGTCCGGGAGGGGCGGCCCGGGCCGGTGCTGCACCTGCTGCTCAAGCCCCTTTCGTGGGCCTGGGCGGCGGCGACGGCCCGCCGCATCGCCCGGGGCCGTCCGGTCGATCCAGGCGTTCCCGTGATCTGCGTCGGCAACCTGACCCTGGGCGGGACGGGCAAGACGCCGGTGGTTGCGGCCCTCGCGCGACGGCTGTCCAGCGCGGGGCGGAGGCCGGCCATCCTCTCGCGCGGCTATGGCGGGCGCCTGGAAGGACCCGTCCGGGTCGACCCCGGGCGCCATTCCGCGGAAGAGACCGGTGACGAGCCGCTGATGCTCGCCCAGGCCCTGCCGGGGGTGGAGGTGTGGGTCGCCCGCGACCGGGCGGCCGGCGCCCTGGCGGCCGCCAGGGGCGGCGCAGATGTCATCCTCATGGATGACGGGCACCAGAACCCCTCCATCCTCAAGACCCTGTCCCTCGTGGTCAGCGACGGCGAGACCCGCGATGGGGAATGGCCCCTGGGAGACGGCGGAGTCTTTCCCGCCGGGCCCCTGCGAGAACCCCTGGCGGCGGGCCTTGCCCGCGCCGACGCCGTGATCCTTCTCCTGCCGGCGGATCTGGAGCGGCCGGATCCCGACCTGGTCGCCGCCCTCGCGGGCCCGGCCCTGCTGACCGCCCGCCTGGAGCCGGAGGCCCCGCCGCCCGCCGGCCCTCAGGTGGGGTTCGCCGGCGTCGGCAAGCCCTGGAAGGTGGAGCGCGCCCTGCGGGCCGCGGGCTGCGAGCTGGCGGACTTCGCCGCCTTCCCCGATCACGCCCCCTGGACGCCGGCGCGGCTGAAGGCGCTGGAGGCCCTCGCCGCTGCACACGGGGCGGGCCTGGTGACGACGACCAAGGACTGGGTGCGCCTGCCGCCGGACTGGCGCGCGAAGGTCACGGCCTGGCCGGTCCGCGCGGTCTTTGCAGACCCGGAGGCCCTCGACGCCCTGCTCGGGCGCCTGCCCCGCCCGTGAGGCCGGATCAGGCGCCGGCGCGCTGGGCGAAGTGCCAGGCGGCGGAGGCCAGCTGGGGCACGCGCTCGGCCATGGCGGCGGCCTGCGGGCTGTTGGCCGTCCCGTCCCGGGCGCGGCCGACAATGCCCTGGCAGATGCCCGCCAGCCGGAAGAGGTTGTAGGCGAAGAACCAGTCGACGTTGGGAACCTGGTCCCGGCCGGTCAGGCGGCAGTATTCCTCCACGGTCTCCTCGACGGTGGGAATCCCGTGGGCCTTCAGGTCGGGGATGCCGGCGATGGTCCCGTTCACCCAGTGCATGAGGAAGTAGGTGAAGTCGGCCATGGGATCCCCCAGGGTCGAGAGCTCCCAGTCCAGGACGGCGGCCACCCGGGGCTCAGTCGCGTGCAGCACCATGTTGTCCAGGCGATAGTCGCCATGGACGACGGTGTTGCGGTCCTGGTGCGGGAGGGTCTGGGGCAGCCAGTCCATGAGCCGCTCCATGGTGTCGAGCTTGACCGTCTCGGAGGCGCGGTACTGCTTGGTCCAGCGGTCGACCTGCCGGCCCATGTAGTTGCCGGGCTTGCCGAAGTCGGACAGGCCCACGGCGTCGACGTCCGTGTTATGCAGGTCGGCCAGGGTCTTGATCTTGGCCATGTAGATGGCCCGGCGCTCGGCGGGCTCGTACTGGGGCAGGGTCTGGTCCCAGAGGATCCGCCCCTCGACCATGTCCATGACGTAGAACCAGGTGCCGATCACCGACTCGTCGGTGCACAGGCCGTAGGTGCGGGCCACCGGGAAGCCCGTCGGGTAGAGGGCGGTGATGACCTTGTACTCGCGGTCGACGGCGTGGGCCGAGGGGAGGAGCTTGCCCGGCGGCTTGCGGCGCATGACGTACTTCTTGCCCGGGGTGACCAGCTGGTAGGTCGGATTCGACTGGCCGCCCTTGAACTGGCGGACCTCCAGCGGCCCCTCGTAGCCCTCGACATTCGCCTGCATCCAGGCGGCCAGGGAGGCCTCGTCGAAGCGGTGGGACTCTACCACGGGCTTGGTGCCCGTATTGGCGGCCTCGCGTTCCTGTTCCGGCGTCATGGCCATGAGCCTCGCTCCCCTGGGTTCTATGTCTTGCGCCGTTGTCTTAGCCAACGGGGGGGGCCTGCGGCAAGCGCGCTCGCACGCCGGCGCCGGGCCGGATTTCGTTAACCGTCGGGGGGTAAGCAGGGTCATCCGCTTACCCTCCGAGTTCCGAGGACCGCCCATGGCCAACTATGTTTTCGAGACCCTGACCCCCGAAGAGGCGGCGGGCTTCGCAGCGACGGACACCCTGACCTTCTCCACCCCGGGCGCGACGGCGCGGGCGGTGGCGGTCACCCTGGTGCCCTACGTGGCCCCCAACTTCTTCCTCGGCCTGACGGGCTCGACCGCCTCGGTCACCCTCGCCTTTGGCGGCAAGACCCTGGTCTTCACGGGAAGCGGATCCAATCCCCCCGGAATCGCCGGCCTGGGCGCGGCGGCTGGGCAGATCGTCATGCCCGACGGGTCCCGGCTGTTCATCGGCAGTCTCGGGGCCGACTCCGTCTCGGGCGGAACGACCCCCGACGCCCTCTACGGCGGCGACGGGGCGGACACCCTGGCGGGACTGGACGGCGACGACCTCCTGCAGGGCAACCAGGGCAATGACAGCCTGTCCGGAGGCAGCGGGGCGGACTCGCTTCTCGGGGGCCAGGGCGACGATTCCCTCGCCCTCGGCGATGGCCTCAACTACGGGCACGGCAACCTGGGCCAGGACACCCTGACCGGGGGCACGGGCGCGGACACCCTCCTGGGCGGACAGGGCAACGACCTCCTGACCGGCGGCGGGGGCGGCGACTACCTGTCGGGCGACCTCGGGGACGACACCCTGGCGGGTTCGACGGCGGCGGACCAGGTGTTCGGCGGCGACGGTAACGACCTGATCACCGGCGGCGGCGGCGCGGACATCGTCAATGGCAACCAGGGTGCGGACACCCTGGTGGGCGGGACCGGGGCGGACAGCCTGCTCGGCGGACAGGGCGGCGACAGCCTCGTCGCCGACGCCGGGGCCAACTACGCCCACGGCAACCTGGGCGACGACGTCATCACCGCCCTTGGAGGCGCCGACACCCTGCTCGGCGGCCAGGGCAATGACACCCTCTCGGGCGGCGACGGCGTCAACTACCTCTCGGGCGACCTCGGGGACGACTCCGTGACTTCCGGGACCGGCGCGGACTCCCTGGTGGGCGCGGATGGGGCGGACACCCTGGTCGGCGGCGGCGGGGCCGACACCCTGGACGGCGGCGCCGGCAATGACCGGATCTTCGCCGGAACGGCGGCCGACCGCATTCTCGCCGGGGCCGGCGAGGACAGCGTGAGTGACGGCGGCGGCGCGAACCTCATCGTCCTGGGCGACGGCGCCGACACCCTGCTGGCGGGCGCCGGCGGCGACACGGTCCTGGGGGAGACCGGCGCGGACAGCCTGTTCGCAGGCGCTGGCGACAACAGCGTCCTGGGGGGTGAAGGCGCAGACACGGTGATCGCCGGAGCTGGCGCCGACAGCGTGCAGGGCGGCGACGGCGACGACAGCCTCAGCGCGGGCGGCGGCGCGGACTCCGTCGACGGGGGCCTCGGGAACGACACCCTGGTCCAGGCGATGATCTCGGCCGGGGTGGCCACCCTGATCGGCGGCGAAGGGGACGACGCCTTCGACCTTACCGGCTCTGTCGGCGGATCCTCGGTCCTGTCGGACGCCGGGGCGGGCGCCGACAGCCTGCTGGGCGGCGCGGGGATCGACTATTTCATCGGCGCCGGCGGGGCGGACACCGCCGTGGCCGGCGGCGGCGCCGACACTCTCGTGGGCGGGGATGATGGCGACAGCCTGACAGGCGGCGCGGGCGCCGCCAGCCTGGCCGGGGACGCAGGGGCGGACACCCTCGCGGGCGGGGCGGGCTCCGAAACCCTCTCGGGTGGGTCCGGCGCTGACATCCTGACCACCGGCGGCGGCTCCGACAGCCTCTCCGGCGGCGACGACACCGACCGCCTGACGGGCGGCGCGGGCTCGGCCACCCTGTCCGGGGACGCCGGCGGGGACACCCTGGCCGGCGGGGCGGGGGCGGAATCCCTGATGGGCGGATCGGGGGCCGACGTCCTCACCAGCGGCGGCGGGGCCGACACCCTGTCCGGCGGGGCCGATGGCGACAGCCTGTCCGGCGACGCCGGCGGGGCCAGCCTGTCCGGGGACGACGGCGCCGACACCCTCGCCGGCGGCGCGGGCGCGGAGACCCTGAACGGGGGGGCGGGCCAGGATCTCCTGACCGGCGGCGTGGGCGCCGACGTCTTCCTGTTCCAGACCGGCGCCTCGAGCGCCATCGCCCGGGATGTCGTCACCGACTTCGTCGCGGGAACCGACAAGATCGCGTTCGGCCTGGGCCCCGCCAACAACGGGACGGGCCCGGCCGGCTTCAGCGCCGGAGCGGACGCCGCCTCCTTCGCCGCCGCCCAGGCGACGGCGGCGGCCCTGATCTCCGCAGGGACGGACGACGTCGTGGCCGTGCGGGATACGGCGGCCAGCCTGACCTATGTCTTCGCGGATACCGACGGCGACAACGCCATCGACACGGTGGTGGAGCTGACCGGCCTGGTCACCCTGGCCCAGACCGACTTCATCGGCTGAGCCTCAACCCCGGGGAGCCAGGGCGCGCCAGCCGATGTCGGTGCGATGGAAGCTCTCCGGCCAGTCGATCCGGGCGATGGCCGCGTAGGCCCGCGCCCGCGCCGTCTCCAGGTCCGGACCCCGGGCGCAGATGTTGAGCACCCGCCCTCCCGCCGCCCGCAGGATCCCGTCGGCATCCCGGGTCGTGCCGGCGTGGAAGACGGCGACGTCCGGGCCGAAGTCCTGCTCGGCGCCGAGAATGGCCGTCCCGGTGCGTGGCGCGTCAGGATAGCCTTCGGCGGCCATGACCACGCAGATGGCCACTTCGTCGCGCCATTCCGGGTCGGGCAACTCCGCCAGGGTCCCATTCGCGCAGGCGACCAGGTAGGGGACGAGGTCGCTCTTGAGCCGCAGCATCAGGACCTGGCATTCGGGATCCCCAAACCGGGCGTTGAACTCCACCAGCCGCGGGCCATCAGCCGTGGCCATCAGCTCCACGAAGAGGGCGCCGCGATAGGGCGAGCCCTCGGCCGCGATGCCTTCCAGCGCCGGGACGGCGAGGCGGGTCATGACCTGGTCGACCAGGGCGTCGGTGAAGACCGGGGCCGGACAATAGGTCCCCATGCCCCCGGTGTTGGGACCCTTTTCCCCGTCGAAGGCCCGCTTGTGGTCCTGGGCGGCCCCGAAGAACCGGCAGGTCGCGCCGTCCGACAGGACGAAGAGCGAGCCGATCTCGCCCTGCAGGAACTCCTCGATGACCACCCGGGCGCCGGCGGCGCCGAACCGCCCCCCCAGGGCGTCGTCGATGGCCGCCTCCGCCGTCGCCCTGTCGGTCGCCACGGTGACCCCCTTGCCCGCGGCGAGGCCGTCGGCCTTCACGACATAGGGCGGAGCGAACCGGTCCAGGGCGGCGCGGGCCGCGGCCGCATCCTCGGCCACCGCCCAGGCGGCGGTGGGCAGGCCATGGCGATCGCAGAAGGCCTTGGTAAAGGCCTTGGAGCTCTCCAGGCGGCCGGCGGCGGCGACCGGGCCGAAGCAGGGGACCCCTGCGCGGGCCAGGGCGTCGGCGAGGCCCGCCTCCACGGACGCCTCAGGACCGATGACCACCAGGTCGGCCGCGATCTCCCGCGCCAGGTCCACCAGGGCGTCGATCTCGGTCGGCTTCACCGGTCGCAGTTCGCCCAGGGACGCCATGCCGGGATTGCCCGGGGCCATGACCAGCCGGCGGGTGAAGGGCGAGGCGGCGATCTTCCAGGCCAGGGCGTGCTCGCGCCCCCCGGATCCGACGAGAAGGATGTTCATGGCCCGCCTTTCGCGCGGCCCGGCGGCAAGGTCAATCGGCCGGGAGCTTCGGGCGGTCGACCTCCAGGGCGTAACCCGCCGAGCGAACCGTGCGGATCGGGTTGAAACCCGGCGCGCCCTTGGACAGGGCCTTTCGCAGCCGGCCGATATGGACGTCCACCGTCCGGGCCTCGACATAGACGTCCGAGCCCCAGACGGCGTCCAGCAGCTGCTCGCGGCTGAACACCCGGCCCGGGTTCTGCATGAAGAAGTCGAGCAGGCGGAACTCGGTGGGGCCCAGGTGCACCTCGACGCCGTCGCGGCTCACCCGGTGGGCCGAGCGGTCCAGCGCGAGCGCGCCGCGGACGACCACGTCCTCCGCCAGTCCCGGCCGCAGCCGCCGCAGCACGGCCCGGATCCGGGCGGCCAGTTCGGTGACGGCGAAGGGCTTGACGACATAGTCGTCGGCGCCGGTGTCGAGCCCGCGGATGCGGTCGCTCTCCTCGCCCCGGGCGGTCAGCATGATGATCGGCACATTGCGGCTCTGGGGCCTCTGGCGCAGCCGCCGGCAGACCTCGATGCCCGACACCTTGGGAAGCATCCAGTCCAGCACGACCAGGTCCGGAAGGGACTCATCGGCCTGGATCAGGGCCTCCTCGCCGTCGGTCGCCACCGACACCAGATAGCCCTCGCGCTCAAGGTTGTAGCGCAGGAGGGTGCCGAGGGCGTCGTCGTCCTCGACCACCAGGACCCGAGGGTTCATCGACATGGCGTCAGGCCCTCAGATCGTCGGCGCGGGGCCGGTCCGCAGGGCTGACCTGTTCGCCCGTGATCTCGTAGTGGACGATCTCGGCGATGTTGGTGGCGTGGTCGCCGATCCGCTCGAGGTTCTTGGCCACGAACAGCAGGTGGGCGCAGGCCGTGATCGTCCGGGGATCCCCCATCATGTAGGTCAGGAGCTCACGGAAGAGGCTGTTGTAGTGCTCGTCGACCTCCTGGTCGCGCCGCCAGACCTCCATGGCCCGCTCGGCGTCGTTGGAGATGTAGGCGTCCAGCACCTCCTTCAGCCGGGTCTCGACCAGGCGCCCCATTCGCTCGATGGAGCGGCTCAGGGCCGGCATGGGCTCGATCTCCGAAAGGACCAGGGTGCGCTTGGCGATGTTCTTGGCGAGGTCGCCGCACCGCTCCAGGTTCGAGGCGATCTTCATCGCCGCCATGGTCTTGCGCAGGTCGTTGGCCATGGGCTGGCGCAGGGCGATCAGGCGGATCGCCTTCTGTTCGACATCGGCCTCGATCTCGTCGAGACGGTCATCCTGCTGCAGGACCTTGGTCGCCAGGGCGGGGTCGCGGCGCACCACGGCGTCCACCGCATCCCCGAGCTGGGACTCCGCCAGGCCGCCCAACCGGGCGCAGGCCGCCCCCAGGGTGTTCAGTTCGTCCTCGTAGGACTTGACGATGTGCTCGTTCATGGGATCGCCCTCAGCCGAACCTGCCGGTGATGTAGTCCTGGGTCCGGGAGTCCCCCGGACGGGTGAAGATGTCTCCCGTGGGCCCGGCCTCGACCAGGCGGCCCATGTGGAAGAAGGCCGTGCGCTGCGAGACCCGGGCGGCCTGGGCCATCGAGTGGGTGACGATGACGATGCAGTACTGGGCCCGCAGCTCGTCGATCAGCTCCTCGATCCGGGCGGTCGCGATGGGGTCCAGGGCCGAGCACGGCTCGTCCATCAGGATCACCTCGGGATTGATCGCGATGGCCCGGGCGATCACCAGGCGCTGCTGCTGGCCGCCGGACAGGCCCGTGCCCGGCTGGTCAAGGCGGTCGGAGACCTCCTTCCAGAGGCCCGCCCGCTTGAGGGCCTGCTCGACCACGCCCTCCAGCTCGGAGCGCGAGGTGGCGATGCCGTGGATGCGGGGGCCGTAGGCGACGTTCTCGAAGATGCTCTTGGGAAAGGGGTTGGGCTTCTGGAAGACCATGCCCACCCGCGCCCGGAGCAGGACGGGATCAAGGTCGCGGTCGTTCACGTCCTCGCCGTCCAGCAGGATCCGGCCCTCCACCCGGGCGCCCGGGATGGTGTCGTTCATCCGGTTGATGCACCGCAGGAAGGTCGACTTGCCGCAGCCGGAGGGGCCGATCAGGGCCGTGACGGCGCGGTCCGGGACCTCGAGGTCGATGTCGAACAGGGCCTGCTTCTCGCCGTAGAAGACCCTGACGCCGGAGGCGGAGATGCGGGGGGCGCCGTCGGCGGCCGCAGGTGCGCCGGCGGTGGGCACGGGCGTGGGCGCGGAGGGGTGGGCGTTAGCGTCGGTCATCGGGTCACCAGCGGCGTTCGAACCGGCGCCTCAGGAGGACGGCGGCGAGGTTCATCAGGATCATGAAGGCCAGCAGCACCATGATGGCGGCGGCCGTGCGTTCGTGGAAGGCGCGCTCCGAGGCGTTCTCCCAGATGAAGATCTGGACGGGCAGGACGGTGCTGGCCGAGGTCAGGGCGTCCGGCACGCCGGGCACGAAGGACACCATGCCCACCATCAGCAGGGGCGCGGTCTCCCCCAGGGCGTGGGCCAGGGACAGGATGGCGCCGGTCATGACGCCTGGCAGGGCCAGGGGCAGGACGTGGTGGAACACCGTCTGGGTCCGCGACGCCCCGAGCGCCAGGGCCGCCTCGCGGATCGAGGGCGGGACCGCCTTCAGCGCGGAGCGGGTGGCGATGATCACCGTGGGCAGGGACATCAGGGCCAGGACCAGGCCGCCGACCAGGGGCGAGGACCGCGGCACGTTCATCCAGTTGATGAAGACCGCCAGGCCCAGCAGGCCGTAGACGATGGAGGGCACGGCCGCGAGGTTGTTGATGTTCACCTCGACAAGGTCCGTCCACCGGTTCTTGGGGGCGAATTCCTCGAGGTAGGTCGCGGCCAGCACGCCGATGGGAATGGCCAGGGCGGCCGTCAGGATCAGCATCAGGGCTGAGCCCACCACCGCGCCCAGCACCCCGGCCTGTTCCGGCTCGGTGGAGTCCGAGCGGGTCAGGAAGGTGGTGTTGAAGCCGGACTTCACCAGGCCCTTGGCGTTGAGCTGGTCCAGCCAGTCGAGTTGCTCGTCGCTCAGGGGCCGCTCCTCGGCGGGGGAGGCGCGCTTGATCTGACCCTTGAAGTAGAGGCCCGCATCCGCCTTGAGCGGGGCCGAGAGGGTCAGGGTCTTGCCGATGAGGGCCGGGTCCGCCTTGACCCTGTCCATGACCTGGAAGCCGAGGTCGCCCGACAGGAGGCCCTTCATGGTGTCGCTGCGCGAGCCATATTCGTCGTCGGCCACGCCGATCCGCTTGAGCAGCTGCTCGGCGATCAGGAGGTCGTAGTTGGCGCCGCCGGGGTCCGCGGGGTCGATGCGCGCGGGGTCCAGGTAGACCTGGGTCGTCAGCCGGTAGTCGATGAAGGTCGACCAGCCCTGCTGGACAATGCGTCCCAGCAGAAGGACCAGGAAGCCCAGGGCGATGGCGATGGCGATGCGGCCATAGAGGCGGAAGCGCCGCTCGGCGGCGTTGCGGGCCTTGAGCCGCCGGGCCACGGCGGCCTTTAGGTCGTCCGTTGCGGGGCGGATGTCAGTCATACTGTTCCCGATACTTCTGCACGATGCGCAGGGCGATCACGTTCAGCGCCAGGGTCACGACGAAGAGCGTCAGGCCGAGGCCGAAGGCCGAAAGGGTCCGAGGGCTGTCGAACTCCTGGTCGCCGGTCAGCAGGGTGACGATCTGGACGGTCACCGTGGTCACGGTCTCCAGGGGGTTCAGGGTCGTCTTCGCCTGAAGGCCGGCCGCCATGGTCACGATCATGGTCTCGCCCACGGCCCGGGAGACCGCCAGCAGCATGGCCGCCATCACTCCGGGGAGGGCAGCCGGGAGGACCACCTTCTTCACCGTCTCAGAGCGCGTGGCGCCCATGGCGAGGCTGCCGTCCCGCAGGGACTGGGGCACGGCGTTGATGATGTCGTCGGACAGGGACGAGACGAAGGGGATCAGCATGACCCCCATCACGGCGCCGGCGACCAGGGCCATCTGGTTCTGCACCTCGCCGAGGTAGAGGCCGAGGTCATTGAAGGGGCCGCCCAGGAGCTGGGCGCCCAGAGCGTTGAAGCCAGCCCGGAACAAGGGGCCCACGGTCAGGGCGGCGAAGAAGCCGTAGACCACGGTCGGCACCCCGGCCAGGACCTCCAGCAGGGGCTTCACGATGGCCCGGGTCCGCGCCGAGGCGTACTCGGACAGGTAGATGGCGGCGAAGAGGCCCACCGGGGCGGCCACCAGCATGGCGATCATCATGATCAGGAAGGTGCCGGCGAACAGGGGAATGGCCCCGAAGGCGCCCTCGGACACCACCTGGTCGGCGTACATGGCGCTCTGCGGGTCCCATTCCAGGCCGAACAGGAAGGCCTGGGGCGGCACCGCCTGGAAGAAGCGCCAGCTCTCCCAGACCAGGGAGGCCACGATCCCCACGGTGGTGAACACGGCCGTCACGGAGCAGGCCAGCAGGAGCCCCTTCACCCAGCGCTCGACGCCCTCTCGGGCCCGGAAGGCGGCGCGGATCCGGCTCAGGGCCCAGACGGCCCCGGCGAGCGCCAGGACCGCAGCGGCGGCCAGGCTGGAGAAATGCAGGGTCCGTTCAATCCTCTTCACCTGGGCCGAGGCCTGATCCAGGGAAGCCTGGATTTCCGGAGGATAGGGCGTCTCGCTTCGGGCCTCGCCCCGCGCCACGGAGATGGCGTCGTCGATGAAGACCTGCCGTTCGGCGGGCTCCATGGCCCGGACCGCCTCGGGAAGCCGGGCCGTGACCAGGGCCTCCTCCACCGGATCGCTCAGGAATCCGGCGAGGATCAGCACCAGGGCGGCGGGGGCGGCGGTCCAGACCGCGGCATAGGCGGCGTGATGCTCGGGCCGGGAATTGACCGGCGTGCGGCCCTCGCCCGTCAGGACGCCGGCGCGACGCTTCGCCAGGCTGTAGACGCCAGCGGAGAAGACCAGGAGGCCCAGGAAGGCGAGGGTCATCAGCATGGTTCAGTCACATCCAGTGTCCTCGCCGTCCGGGCGTCACAGGGTCCGTCGCCCGGGACCGGCCGATCCGTCTGATGCGCGCCGGCGGCGCTGGCTTCGCCGTAGGTCATTACTGCGACACTTCCGTTACAGGGAGTCCCGCCGGGATGAGGACCGTGAAGACCGTCCCCCGTCCGGGGGCGCTTTCCACGGCCAGCACGCCCTGGTGGCGGTTGACGATGTGCTTGACGATGGAGAGGCCCAGCCCGGTCCCGGGCCGTTCCCCGCTCTTCTGCCCCTCGACCCGGTAGAAACGCTCGGCGAGACGCGGCAGGTGCTCGCGGTCGAGACCCGGGCCCTCGTCCTGGATCCGGACCACGGCGTAGCGGCCGCGGGCGGCGTCCGGGCTGACCAGGGTCAGGCGGGCAGAATCGGCCATGACCGGGGCCAGGGCCGCTTCCCGCTCGGACGGACCGCGGACCGTGAGGCGGACCACCCCGCCTTCGGGGGCGTACTTCAGGGCGTTGTCGGTGAGGTTCTGGATGACCTGCACCAACTGGTCCCGGTCGCCGCAGAGCTCGGCCTCGCCGGGCGCGGCGAGATCGGTCTCGATCCTGACCCCGCGCCGGGCGGCCTGGGGCGCCAGGGCGTCGACCACGTCTGCAGCGGCCAGGGCCAGGTCCGTCCGGCCCTGCGGAGCCACATGCTCGTTCAGCTCGATCCGCGAGAGGGACAGCAGGTCGTCGATCAGGCGGCCCATCCGGTCGGCCTGGTTCTGCATGATGGCCAGGAAACGGTCCTGCGCCTCGCGATCATCCCGCGCGTGCCCGCGCAAGGTCTCGATGAAGCCGGAGAGGGAGGCCAAGGGCGTGCGAAGCTCGTGGCTGGCGTTGGCCAGGAAGTCCGCCCGGGTCCGCTCGGCGCGGCGCAGGTCGGTCTCGTCCCGGAACAGGAGCACGGCGCGCCTCAGCCCGTCGGCCTCGACCTGGAGGGGACGGACCATGACCTGGAAGGTGCGTTCCTGGGCGGCGCCGGAGGTGAAGCCGCATTCCGCTCCGACCCCGCCGAACAGCGCCTCGTCCACTGCAGACAGCACCTCGGGATCCCTCAGGACCGAGACCAGGAGGGCGGACGGCGCGGCGGGGCGGAAGAGGCTGCGGGCGGCGGCGTTGGCGCGCTCGATACGCAGGCCGGTGAGGTCATCAGGCTCGCGGGCGGACACCACCAGCAGGGGGTCGGGCGAGGCGTCCAGCAGGGCGGCGACGCGGGCTTCGGCCAGTTCGGCGGCCTCCCGGGCCTGCCGGTCCGCCGCCTCGACAGCGGGGCGAATCCGGGCGGGGCGGAAGCGGCGCGCGGCCCAGGCCGCTCCGGCGGCGCCGGCCAGGAGCAGGAGGCCGATCCCCTGAGCTCCCTCGCCGGGCCCGGCCCCCAGGCCGAGGCTGATCCAGGCGCCGGCCAGGACCATGAGCCCGGCGGCCGCACCCAGGGCGAGGGCGGCCCCGGCGGCGGGATCCTGTCGGGCGTCAGGCTGAGGCAAGTCCGGTCCCCGCTTTGGGCGATCGTACGATGAGGCTCGCCGCGTATGACACTTGCATGACAGTTTGATGACACTCGGAGGATATCCCCGCCAAACGCCGGTCGCCCGCCCCGGCGATTGTCCCCGCGGACGCCAGGGCCTAGATTGCCGGCCCGATCCCGACCCTGCGGCCGCCGCTCCGGAGCTTTCATGTCCCTCAATCGATTCGCCGAAGCCGAAGCCGCGTTCCAGGCCGGGCGACGGGATGAGGGAAAGGCGCTGACGGCCCGGCAGCTGGAGGCTGACCCCGATGCGCCGGCGGCGGTCTACCGTAACTTCGGGGCCATTCTGATCCGCGACCGCGACTACGCCCAGGCCGAACAGGTCGGGCGCAAGGCGGTGGAGCGGCACGCCCGCGATCCCGAGCTCTGGAACATCCTCGGCGTCGCCCTGCGCCGGCTGAAGCGCTATCCCGAGGCCGTGGACGCCCTGGAGAAGGCCGCCCGCCTCAGCCCCCGCAGCGACGCCATCCAGCAGAACCTGGGCAATGTCTTCAACGACGCGCGGGACGCCCGGGCGATCAAGGTCTTTTCCCAGCTGGTCCGGAGCGCCCCGTCCAACGCCGAGCACCAGCGCCAGCTGGGCCGGGCCCACTGGTTCGCCAGGGACTTCGACAAGGCGATCCAGAGGCTCAACCTGGCCGCCCGTCTGAAGCCCGACATGGTCGACGCCTGGCTGGACCTGTCCGCCGCCAGCGCCGACGCCCGCGGCCCGGTGGAGGGACTCGAGGCCCTGGACCGCGGCCTCAAGGCCTGCCCCGGCGAGGCCCGCCTCCAGGAAGCGCGCCTGTCCATGCTGCGCCGCTCGGGGCGGATGCGCGAGGCCGAGCAGCAGATGCTGGACATGCTCAAGGTCACGCCTGACGCGGCCTGGCTGCATTTCCAGCTCGGCGGCGCCCTGACCGACTACGACCGGCCCCGGGCCAACGAACACTTCCGGCGCGCCATCGAGCTGGCCCCGGACAATGTCGACTACCGGATCACCTACGCCGAGAGCCTGGGCCGCGACCGGACCGGCGACGAGGGCGGCAACCTCGAGGCCGCCTACCGCACCATGGTCGAGGTCCTCGACAAGGCCGAGCTGACGCCCGGCAACCTGAAGGTCATCTACGAGCTCCTGGTCCGGGTCGCCGACTACGACCGGCTGGAGGCCCTGGGCAGCTTCTCCAAGGTCGGCCGCACCTGGGCCGAGGCGGGGCGCCACACGGCCCTCATGGCCCACCTGGCGCGGGTGAAGACGGCGGAGGACCGGCTGGAGCTGGTCGAGCAGCACCGCATCTGGGGCCGGCTGGCCGACGCCGCCGCCGCCCGGCGGCCCATCACCCGCCCTGCACCCCGGGCGCCCGGCGGGAAGATCCGCGTGGGCTACATGTCCTCGGACCTGCGGGGCCATCCGGTGGCCTATTTCGCCCTGCCCCTGCTCGAGCATTACGACCGCAATCGCTACGAGGTCTTCTGCTACTCCTGGTACCAGGGCGAGGAAGACCCCACCCAGAAGCAGATCACCCAGTGGGTCGACGGCTTCCGCTGGCAAAAGGACATCACCGACCGCGAGGCCGCCCAGCTGATCGCGGACGACAACCTCGACATGCTGTTCGAGCTGGGCGCCACGACCCACATGAACAAGCTGTCCGTCATGTCCTACCGGCCGGCCCCCCGCCAGGCCAGCTGGGTGGGCTATCCCCACTCCGCCGGCCCCGAGACCATCGACTACCTGGTCCTCGACCCCTGGATGAACCCGCCGGATCCCCGGCTGGTGATCGAGAAGCCCCTGCTCCTGGCCCACACCTGGTACGCCATGGGCGAGCGCGCCTTCCGCGAGCAGCCGGCGGTGGACCCCGTCGCCCCGGTGGAGCGCAACGGCTACGTCACCTTCGGCACGGCCAACAACCCCTACAAGTACACCCGCGAGACCGTCACCGCCTGGGCGCGGGCCGTCGCCGGGACGCCGGGCTCGAAGTTCATGTTCGTCCGACCCGAGGGAACCACCCCCACCTTCACCGCCAACATCCGGGCGGTGTTCGAGAGCCAGGGCGTGTCGGGCGACCGGGTCGTCTTCGAGACCGTACGAGGCCGGCACCTGCCCTTCTACAACCAGATGGACATCTCGCTGGACACCTTCCCCCAGACGGGCGGCACCACGACCTGCGAGTCCCTCTGGATGGGCGTGCCCGTCGTGGCCCGGGTGGGCGACGCCGTCTTCGAGCGGATGAGCTATTCCATCCTCAACAACGCCGGCCTGGGCGACCTGGTGGGCAAGACCACCGACGAGTACGTCGACATCGCCGTGCGGCTGGCCGCCGACCCGGCCCGGATCGGCGAGCTGCGCCGCACCCTGCGCGACCGCCTGGGCGCCAGTCCCCTGCGCGACGCCCGCGGCTTCGCCACCGACTGGTACGCCATGGTCGAGCGCGCCATGGCCGATCCGGTTCGGAAATGACCGGCGGTCGGGCAGCGTGAACCCGCACGTCGGCATCGCCTGGCAGATCGGATCGACCTTCGGCTGGGGCGTCTACGGCACCCAGTTCGCCCTTGGCCTGACCCGGCGCGGCCGGTTGCCGACCCTGCTGGAATCGCCCGGCCCCCTGACCCTGGACGCCCTCGAGGCGGTGCGTCTGAAGCCCGCCATGGACTTCCGCCCGCGCCTGGTCGAACTGATCCAGAAGCAGGGCGACGGTCCCATCCAGTGCCAGTTTCCGGTCGTCCACGCCCGGGGAAACAATGCCGAGCTTCAGTTCGGTCGGCTTTCCCCGCGCACCCGGGGAACCGCCAACCACGCCTGCATCTTCTTCGAAAAGACGACCTTCTCGCCTGAAGCCATTGATCAGCTGAACCGGTTCGACAGCGTCATCGCCGGGTCCGCCTGGAACGGCGCCCACCTCCGCAACCTTGGCGTCCGGAAGGTCTTTGACAACATCCAGGGCGTCGACACCTCAAGGTTCCATCCGGCCCCCCGGCGCGGCCTGCTGGGCGACCGCTTCGCCATCTTTTCCGGGGGGAAGATCGAGCATCGCAAGGGCCAGGACATCGTCGCCGCCGCCTTCCGCGCCTTCCGCCAGAGGCATGACGACGCCGTCCTGGTGACCTCCTGGCACAATGCCTGGCCCCGGGCCGAGGGCGTGCGTCAGATCCTGGCCTCCAAGGTCTTCGAGGGCGCAGGCCTCCTGGACGCCGAGGGCCGGATCGACGTGCGCGGCTGGCTCTCCGCCAACGGCGTGCCGGGGGAGAGCGTCATCGCCCTGCCCGAAATCCCCAACGCCCTCCTGCCCCCGGTCATCCGCGAGTGTGACGTGGCCATCTTTCCCAACCGCTGTGAGGGCGGCACCAACCTGGTGGCGATGGAGACGCTGGCCCTCGGCGTACCGTCCCTGCTTTCGGCCAACACCGGCCACATGGACCTCCTGGACCGGCAGATCGGGTTCTCCCTGTCCGACCAGTCCCCGGTCGACCTGGCCGCCTCCGATCCGGACTATGACGTCTGGGGCGAGAGTTCAGTGGACGAGATCGTCGAGCGTCTCGAGGCCGTCTACCAGAACCGCGACGCCTTCCGGGAGGTCGCCCAGGCCCACGCGCGGCTGATGGAGGACCTGTCCTGGACCCGGCAGATCGACCGGCTGATGGACCACCTCGACATCCCGGGACTCACGCCGGCCCGCTGAGCCGTCCTTCCGCCGCGAGACGGGCGTAGTAGGCGCAGTAGGCGTCGAAGAAGGCCTCGCCGGTCCAGCCGGCCGGCAGGCAGGGCTCGTCATTCACCCGCACCTTCGGCTCGGGAAAATCGACCTGCTCGTTGAGGATGAGGTCGCAGGCCAGGCCCAGGCGCGGGGCGGCCTCGGCGGCGAGGCGCCGGGCGAAATCGCCCTGGGGTCCGACCAGCCCCGAGGGCCGGGCGTCCAGCCTGACGGGTCCCTGCGCCGCCAGAAGACGCCCCGCGAGCAGGGCGTAGGCCGCCGCCAGGTCCGGGACCGGCTGGTTGTCGCGGACATAGGCCGGGGTCAGGACCCGCCCGGGCTCCCCCCGGAACCAGGCCTGGAAGAGGGACCAGGCCATCCGGCCCTCCTCCAGGACGCCGAAGGGGTTGGCGATGACGAACCGCCCGAAGGACAGGCCCGCCGCCGCCGCAAAGCCCGCCAGTGCCTGGCCGGTCAGGCCCTTGGAGACGCCATAGGGACTCACCGCCGGCGCGTCGGGGCCCTCCCCGCCCTCGCCGGGCTCGAAGACCGTCGCCGTGGACACCAGGGCCCGGCAGCCGCCGGCCGCCGCCGCCTGCACCGCCGCCTCCGCCCCCGCCAGGTTCCGCGCCACGCCGGCGGCGACGTCGTAGTCGGGCGAGCGATAGCCAGGGATGTCCGCCGCGTGGTGGGCGAAGAGGTCGAACCGGCCCGTCCGGGCGAGGTCGCGGAAGGCGTCGCTGTCGAGGGGCGTTCCGAAGACGCGGTCGGCGCTCGCCGCCAGCCGCTCGACCCTTTCGCCCCGCAGTCCGGGATAGGCTTCCGCCTCGCGCCTCAGGGGCGCGACCACCTCGTGGCCGGCGCCGGCCAGGGCTTCGGCGATCCACAGGCCGGTGAAGGAGCTGGCGCCGGTCAGGAGGATCCGGGCCATGGTCAGGCGGGGCTGAAGTCCGGCCAGGCGGCGTCGCGATCCGACATCACCCGGGGCTCGGCCGGCCAGTCGATGCCGAAGGCCGGATCGTTCCAGCGCACGCCCTCGCCCTTGCCCGGCTCGAAGAAGCGGTCGATCTCGTAGAGGACGTCGGTGTCGGCCTCCAGGGTCAGGAAGCCATGCGCCAGGCCCCGGCCGATGAGGAAGGCCCGGCCGTTGTCGGCGCTCAGCTCCACCCCGGTCCACTGGCGGAAGGTGGGGCTCCCAGGCCGGAGGTCCACGGCGACGTCGAAGATGCGGCCCCGGGCCACGCGCACCAGCTTGCCCTCATCGAAGGGCGCGGGCTGGAAGTGCATGCCCCTCAGGGTGAAGGCGGCGGTGTTCCGGGACAGGCTGGTCTGGGCCGGCGAGAAGGGGTGGCCCGCGGCGGCGAAGGCCCTCGGGCAGAACAGGCGGGCGAAGGCGCCCCGCTCGTCCTCGACCGGGTCCATGTCCACCACCACGGCGCCGGCGATGGGGGTGGGCGTAAAGCGCATCAGTCCCAGATCCGGGGCTCGGGAGAGGCGGTGACGAAGCGGCCGCCCCAGGTGCGGATGCGGGCGGTCTGCGCCATGATCTCTTCGCGCAGGTTCCAGGGCAGGATCAGGAGGTCGTCCGGCCGCACCGCATCGATCTGGTCCGGCGCCAGGATCGGGATGTGGCTGCCGGGCAGGAACCGGCCCTGCTTGTGCGGGTTGGCGTCGAAGCAGGCGACGATGTCCGCCGCGCCCACGCCGGCATAGTTCAGGAAGGTGTTGCCCTTGGCCGCCGCGCCGTAGGCCGCCACCTTGCGGCCCGCCGCCTTCGCCTCGGCGAGATAGGCCAGGAAGGCCGCCCGCACCGCCTCGACCCGCGCCGTGAAGCCGCCGTAGGTCTCCAGCCGGTCCAGTCCCGCCGCGGCCTCCCGGGCGCGCAGGGCCTTCAGGGCCTCGGTCTCCGGGTGGGCGGCGTCCGCACGGCAGCAGAACAGCCGCAGCGACCCACCGTGGGTGGGCAGGAGCTCCACGTCGAAGGGCCGCATGCCCTTGGCCTTCAGCACGGTCTCCACCGCCAGCAGGGACAGGTAGGAGAAGTGCTCATGGTAGATGGTGTCGAACTGCACCTGCTCGATCAGGTTCAACAGGTGCGGGAACTCGAAGGTCAGCACGCCCTGGGGCTTCAGCACGTGCTGGAAGCCGCCCACGAAGTCGCCGATGTCCGGCACGTGGGCCAGGACGTTGTTGGCGGCCATCAGGTCGGCGGTCAGGCCCCGGGCGGCGAGGTCCCGGCCCGTCGCCTCGTGGAAGAAGACCACCTCGGTGGGGACCCCGCGCTCGCGCGCCGCCGCCGCCGTGTTGGCCGTGGGCTCGACGCCCAGCACCGGCACGCCCATGGCGACGAAGTGCTGGAGCAGGTAGCCGTCATTGCTGGCCACCTCGATGACCCGGGAGTCCGGCCCCAGGCCGAACCGACTGGCCATGGCCTCGGCGTAGGCCTTGGCGTGGGCCACCCAGCTTTCCGAGTAGGACGAGAAATAGGCGTAGCCGTCGTCGAAGATCTCGCCCGCCGGCACGGGATCGTCCGCCTGGACCAGGAAGCAGGACCCGCACACCCGGGTGCGCAGGGGATAGGTCTTTTCCGTCCCCGCCGCCAGCTGCTCGGGCGTCAGGTAGGCGTTGGCCAGGGGCTGGAGGCCCAGGTCCAGGAAGTCCTGGGTCAGGGGCGCGCGGCAGAATCGGCAGGCGGGGGCGGTCATGGCAGGGCCTCATACCGCGCGATCTGCTCGCGGCACAGGGTCAGGGCGGGCTCGCCCGCCGCCTGCCGGCGATACCACTCCATGCTCCAGTCGATGGCCTCGGGCGCGGCCAGGCGGCTCTCGAAGCCCAGCACCTTCCGGGTCAGGCCGGCGTCGATGCCCAGGGCCCTGGCCTCCAGGGAGGCGGGGTCGGGCTCATGCCGCCAGGGCCGGCCTCCCAGCGCCGCCGTCGCCCGGCTGGCCAGCTCGCCCACCGTCACCTCGACCCCGCCGGGCGCCGGGCCGAAGTTCAGCGCCCTCGGCGCCGCCGGGTCCTTCGCCAGGCGCTCAAGATAGACGAGATAACCCGCCGCACAGTCCAGCACGTGCTGCCAGGGCCGGGTCGCCTCGGGATGGCGCAGGACCACCGCCTCGTCCGCCGCCGCGGCCCGGACGATGTCCGCCACGATCCGGTCGCGGGAAAAGTCCCCGCCGCCGATGACGTTGCCGCCCCGGGCCGTGGCCACCGGCACGCCGGCCCGGTCGAAATAGCTGCGGGCCATGGAGGCCGTGACAATCTCGGTCGCCGCCTTGGAGGCGGAATAGGGGTCCTTGCCGCCCAGGGCGTCGCCCTCGGTAAAGGCCCGGCCCGTCTCGGCATTGGCGTAGACCTTGTCCGAGGTCACCACCAGGACGGCGGCCAGGCCCGGCCGGTCGCGCAGGGTCTGCAGGAGGTGGGCCGTGCCCATGATGTTGGCCGCGAAGGTGGCCACGGGATCGGCGATGGCGGTCCGCACGATGGGTTGGGCCGCCATGTGCAGGACGAGGTCGAACTCGGCCGCCATCAGGGTCTGGGCCACATCGGGCGCATCGCGCAGGTCGGCGATCCGGGAGTCCACCAGCCCGCCCACGCCCGCCAGGTCGAACAGGGCCGGCTGCTGGTCAGGCGCCAGGGCCAGGCCCGTCACCTTCGCCCCCATGGCGGCCAGCCAGATCGCCGTCCAGCCGCCCTTGAAGCCGGTGTGCCCGGTCAGGAGGACCCGCTTTCCGGCCCAGAAGGCGGGATCGGGACGGGTCAGGACCACAGCTTCCAGGGCGCCTGGCCCGACGCCCAGAGGGCCTCGAGGTTGTTCTTGTCGCGCAGGGTGTCCATGCCGGTCCAGAAGCCCGGGTGATGGAAGGCCATCAGCTGGCCGTCGGCGGCCAGGCCCTGCAGGGGCTCCGATTCCCAGGGCATGGGATCCCCGGAAATCCGCCCCACCACCTCCGGCTGGAGGACGAAGAAGCCGCCGTTGATCAGCCCCTCGTCGCCCGGGGGCTTCTCCACGAAGCGCCGCACGGCGCCGTCGTTGATGTCCAGGGCCCCATAGCGGCCGGGGGGCGAGACCGCCGTCACCGTCGCCTGTCGTCCGTGCGACTTGTGGAAGGCCGCCAGGGCGCCGATGTCCACATCCGCCACCCCGTCGCCATAGGTGAAGAAGAAGGGCTGGCCCGGCTCCAGGTAGCCCGCCACCCGCTTCAGCCGCCCGCCGGTCATGGTCTCGGCGCCGGTGTCCACCAGGGTCACGCGCCAGGGCTCGTGGTGGGTGGCGTGGTACTCCATCGCGCCCTTGGCCAGGTCCACCGTCAGGTCGGCGTTGTGCAGGACGTAGTTGGCGAAATACTCCTTGATCATGTAGCCCCGGTAGCCGAGGCAGATGATGAAATCCCGGACCCCGAAGTGGGAGTACAGCTTCATGATGTGCCAGAGGATCGGCCGGCCGCCGATCTCGATCATGGGCTTGGGCCGCAGGTGGCTTTCCTCGGAGATCCGGGTGCCCAGGCCGCCGGCCAGGATCACAGCCTTCATCCCCGCCGCGGGACTGTCGGATTGGGTCAAGACGCTCTGCATCCCTCTGGCGCGCCGCCTGCGCGCCCCTCCTCTTAGACCGATCCCGTGCGCCAATGAAGCCTGATCGGCCCGTCGACCTCATCGTCATCGGCGCCCAGAAGGCCGGCACCACCGCCCTGTTCGACTATCTGGGCGACGATCCCGCCTTCGTCCGCTCCGACGTCAAGGAGGTCCACTTCTTCGACGTCGAGGACCCGGCGGCGCCGACCCCGGACCTGTCGGCCTACGCCGCGCATTTCCCCGACCGCCCGGGCGTGCGCGTCGAGGCCACCCCCATCTACATCTACTGGCCCGGCGCCCTGGAGCGGATCGCCGCCGCCTGCCCGGGGGTGCGCCTCGTCCTCCTGCTGCGCGATCCCGTGGAGAGGGCCTGGTCCCACTGGCGGATGGAGACGGCCCGGGGGGCGGAGACAGAGCCCTTTTCCTGGTGCATCCGCCGGGGCCGCCAGCGCCTCTTCGAGGCCGAACCCTTCGGCTTCCACCGCGAATTCTCCTATGTCGAGCGCGGCTTCTACGGCGAGCAGGTCGAGCGCCTCTTTTCCCTCTTCGATCCCGCCGACGTCCTGATCGCCCGGGCCGAGGACCTCGACGCCGACCCGGCCGGCGTCCTCGCCCGCCTCGCCACCTTCGCCGGGACCCCGCCGCCGCCGCCCGTCCGCCAACGCCGGGTCCACATCGGCGAGCCCGCCTCCATCCCCCCCGAAGACGCCGCCTTCCTGCGACAGGTCTACGCCCCCGACCAGGCCCGCCTGAACGCCCTGACCGGAATCCGCTGGAACGGCTGAAGCGCCGTTGACCTCTTCACCGCACTTCGCGCGGAGCCCCCTAATTCCTCCCCCCAGGGGGAGGTGGCGCGCGCAGCGCGTCGGAGGGGGTCAGCGGCGCTAGACAGGAGGCAATCCAAGGCGCAGGCTTCACGCCTTGCAACAGAGGGCCACCCCCGATGCGCAGCCTCTACGCCCTGCCCCTCCTCGTCCTCCTCAGCGCGGCGGCGCCCGCCCCGCCAAAGCTGGCCCTGCCCATCGCCTGCAAGCCCGGGAGGGACTGCTTCCTGCAGAACCATGTCGACCGCGAGCTCGGTCCGGGCGCACGGGACTTCCGCTGCGGCGGGCAGACCTACGAGGCCCATTCGGGAACAGACATCCGCCTGACCGACAACGCCGCGCGCCTGCGGGGCGTCGACGTCCTGGCGGCGGCGCCCGGGCGGGTGGTGCGGCTGCGCGACGGGGAGCCGGACATCTCGGTGAAGGACCCCGCCGCCCCACCCGTCGCCGGGCGCGAGTGCGGCAACGCCGTGGTCATCGACCATGGCGGCGGCTGGGAGACCCAGTCCTGCCACCTGGCCCGGGGCTCCATCCGCGTGAAGGTCGGTCAGGAGGTCGCCGCCGGCCAGCCCATCGCCCGGGTCGGCCTGTCAGGCAACACCGAGTATCCCCACCTGCACTTCACCGTCCGTCAGGGGACTCGGACGGTGGACCCCTTCCTGCCGGACGGCGGGGCGACCTGCGCCGCGCAAGCGGAGGGGGCGGGATTGTGGACGCCTGGGGCGGCCTCCGACCTGGCCTATCGCCCTGGCGGGGCGGTGCTGAACGTCGGCTTTGCCGGCGGCCCCGTCGACAACGCCCAGGTCGAGGCTGGCGCCCTGCCGCGGCCATCGCCAACCGCACCGGCCCTGGTGGCCTATGTCCGCGCCATCAACCTGCAGGGCGGCGACCGGCCGGTCCTGACCCTTACGGACCCCGCCGGCCTCGTCCTAACCCGGAACGCGGGCGAGCCCCTCGACCGCAACAAGGCCCAGTGGCTGGTCTATGTGGGGCTGCGGACCCCGCCCGGAGGCTGGGAGCCGGGCCTCTACCGGGCCGACTACTCAGTCCTCCGGGACGGACGGACCGTCCTGTACCGCAGCTTCGACCTGAGGCTCTGAGCCCCCGTCAGGCGACGAAGTCGCCTGCGGTCAGGCCCAGGCCCGTCCCCGTCAGCTGGATCACCGTATCCAGCACATTGTCGCCATTGGTGTCGGCGAAGACGTAGGTGTCCGTCCCGGCCTCGGTCACGACGATGTCCTTGGTCCCCCCGGTGATCAGCGCGTTGGCCGCTGTGTAGGCGAGGCCGAAGTTGAAGGCGGTGGTGAAGTCGGTGTTGCCGGCTCCGCCCGTCACGCCCAGGGCGATCTCGTCATCCGCCGCCACGAAGTCGGTGATGACCTCCAGGGTCGCGGGGGCGATCGAGGACGCATCCCCCGTGGCGAAGACGAACCGGTCGGAACCTGCGCCCCCGCTCAGGGTGTCGCTTCCGGCGCCGCCGATCACGGTGTCCGCATCTGCGCCGGCCGAGAGCGAGTCCGCCCCGCCGCCGCCCAGGACGCTGTCCGCGCCATCGCTGGCCGCGATCGTATCCGCCGCCGAAGAGCCCGTCAGGGTCTCGGCGCCCAGGGCCCCGTTGAGGCTGATGGACAGGTTGGCCAGGCCCGTCAGGCTGGCCAGACTTGCGCTGCCCCCTGTCGTCGCCGTGACGTGCAAGGATTCAGTCCCGCCGCCTGCCGTACCGTTGATCGCCCAGGTCTGGCCCGCCACCTGGGCGGGGGTCAGGATCAGGGCGGCGCCGTCGGCGAGGGAGAAGGCTTCGACGTTGGTGAAGGCCACACTTGTGAGGTTGGTGTTCGACGCGAGGCGCACCGTATCCGTGCCGTCTCCGCCATTCACCGTCTCCCCCACAGCGGTGTCCGGCGTGCCGTTGTAGACGAAGGTATCGTTTCCATCGCCGCCGGCCATGACGTCGACCCCGAGGCCGCCGGTGATCGTATCCGTTCCCAGCGATCCGGTCAGGACCTCGTCGCCCGCCGCCCCGACAAGGGAGATCGAGGCATTGGTCACCGCCGTGAAGGTCGACAGGTCGACCGTGGCGTTGGCGGCAGCGTTGACTACCAGCACCTCCTCCGGTGCATTGACGACGCCCGTGACCGTCCAGGCCTGGCCGGTGACCTGCGCCCCGGTGAAGGTGGCCGTCTGGCCGCTGGCGATGGACACGCCATCGATGTTCAGCATGACCAGGCCGGTCAGGTCCGTGCTGGCGGTCACCAGGAGGGTGTCCGTCCCAGAGGTCCCGTCCACGGTCTCGCCGGAAGTGACCTCCGAGGTCCCGCCAAAGACGAAGACGTCATCGCCCAGGCCGCCGATCACGCTGTCGTTCCCGGCGCCGCCGCTGAGGGTGTCGCTGCCGGTATCGCCGACCAGGGTGTCGTCGCCGCCCAGGCCCTGGATCGACTCATTGCCGGTCCAGCCCGTGATGAACTGGTTGCCGCCGTCGCCGACGACGCGGACCGCCACACCGGAATAGCCCTGCGACGACGGCAGGGTATAGGTCGCCGAGGTGACGTTGACGGTCAGGGTTGAGCCCGCGCCGCCGGAGACCGTCGGCAGGGTCGCCAGCTGGGCCGTCGAGATAGTCGCGCCCTGGCCTGCGGCGATCGACAGGACATCGATATTGTTGAAGGTCACGCCGCTGTTGAAGGTGGTCGAACCCACGACCAGCACGGTGTCCGTGCCCGTCACGCCGTCAACGATCTCACCGGCGGCGGCTTCGGAGCTGCCCCGGTAGATGAAGGTGTCGTCGCCCAGGCCGCCGTTCATCGTGTCGGCGCCGTTGCCGCCCACCAGGGTGTCGTTACCGCCCGCGCCGGGACTGTTGTCGCCCGAGAGGGAGTCGTTCCCGTCGTAGCCGTGGATGTAGTCGGCTCCCACATGGCCCGTCAGGGTGTCGGCGCCCACGTCCCCGGTCAGCATGCCCGAGGTCAGGCCCGCCAGCCGCACAGCCGTGTCGAGGACGTTGTCGCCGTTGGTGTCGGCGAAGACGTAGGTCCCGTCGGACGCCACCACCGTGGAGATCACGTCGTGCAGCCCGGCCGAGATCAGGCTCTGGGCGGAGGCCAGCGCCGCGGAATAGGTCGCCGCCGCGGCCGAGGTGAAGTAGTTCGTCGCCGCCGTCAGGCCGACCAGGTAGTGGTCGAACTCGGTGGTGGTGAAGTCCGAGACGGTCTCCACCGCCCCCGCCGTCAGGACGCTGGCGTCCCCCGTCGCGAAGGTGAAGAAGTCCAGGCCCGTCCCGCCGGCCAGGCTGTCCGTGCCCGTCCCGCCGGTGATCGTGTCCGTCCCGCCGCCGCCGTTCAGGGTGTCTGCGCCGGTTCCGCCCAGCAGCAGGCCGGTCCCGGACAGGCCCGTCAGGACGTCGTCGGCGTCATCGCCCGACAGGGTGCCGTCGCCCGAGAGCGTGTCCGCCCCCAGTCCGCCCGACACCGTGTTGGCGCCCGTGTCGGCGCTCAGGTTGTCGGCGCCGTCGCCGCCCGCCAGGGTGTCGGTTCCGGTTGTCCCGGACAGGGTGTCGTTGCCCACGCCCCCGTCGACGCTGTTGTTCCCGGCCATGGCCGAGACGGAGTCGTCCCCTTCCGCGCCCAGGACGGTCTCGCCGCCCGTGGAGCCCAGGACGGTGTCATTGCCGGTCCCGGCCAGGATGAGGTCCGCACCGCCGCCCGAGGTCACGCTGTCGGCGCCTTCGCCGGCGCTGACCGTCTCGGCGCCGGTCCCGCCGGCGATCGTATCGGCGCCCGCGTCGCCGATGAGGGACGAGGCGCCAGCCCCGCCCACGAGGCTGTCGGTCCCGTCGCCGCCGATCAGGGTGTCGGCGCCGCCGCCCGAGACGACGGTGTCATTGCCCAGGCCGCCGGTGACATAGTCGATGCCCGCGCCGCCGGTGACATTGTCATTGCCCTCTCCCCCCTCGGCAAAGACGGAAGATGACGTGTTGCCCGCCAGGTTCAGGACATCGTCGCCGGTCCCGCCCAGCAGGGTCGACGAGCCGTTCCCAGTGGCCAGGGTGTCGGCGCCCGCGCCGCCATCCAGGGAGTCCTGGCCTGCCCCGCCGGACAGGCTGTCGTTCCCGTCCTCACCCATCAGGGTGTCCGAACCGCCCAGGGCGGTCAGGGTGTCCGCACCGACGCCACCCGTGGCGCTGTTCGCCCCGGCGCCGCTGCTGAGCAAGTCGTCGCCCTCGTCCCCGGTGATCCGGTCATTCCCCGCAGAACCCGAGATCACGTCATTGCCCGCGCCGCCGGACACCGTGTTGTCGCCGCCGCCGCTGACGTCGATCGTGTCGGCGCCAGCGTCCCCGGTCACGCTGTCACTGCCGGCGCCAGAGACGATGACGTCGTTGCCGTCTCCCCCGGTCAGGGTGTCTGCGCCAGCGCCCGAATTGCCGGTGTCATTGCCGACGCCCAGGTCGATCCGGTCGTTCCCGCCGCCGCCCGTGACATCGTCATTGCCTTCGCCGCCGGACAGGGACTGGCTGCCAGTCCCGCCCGTGATGATGTCGTTCCCGCCTTCGCCTGCCACGGTCGAGGCGCCATTGTTCGATCCCAGCTGGTCGGCGCCGTCACCGCCGAGGATCACCGAGGCGCCCGTCCCGGCGTCAGCGACGACCGTGTCATTGCCCGCGCCGCCGTCGACGCTGTCCGCCCCGGTCCCCGCGCCCAGGACGAAGCGGTCATTGCCATCGCCCCCCGTCAGGCTGTCGGCGCCGGTCCCGCCGGCCAGGGTGTCGTTCCCCAGGTCGCCGAACACCAGGTTGGCGCCGTCGCCAGCCCTGAGGTCATCATTGCCCTGGCCGCCATAGATCGTGTCGGCGCCCGTTCCGGCCGTGACGCTGTCATTGCCGAGATTGCCATGCAGGTAGTTGGCGCCGTCGGCCCCGGCCAGGGTGTCGCCGTCCTGGCCGCCCAGCAGGGTGTCGGCTGCGGCGGAGCCCACCAGGCTGTCCGCCCCCGCATTGCCGTTGACGCTGTCGGCCCCGCCGCCGCTCACGACCGTGTCGTTGCCCGAACCGCCCGAGATCGTGTCGGCGAGGGTGGAGCCCGTCAGGCTGTCGGCGCCGCCGTCACCCGAGATGTTGTTGGCGCCTCCGGCGTCGGTCACCGTGTCGTTGTCGTCACCGCCCGAGATCACGTCGGCGCCGGCGCCGCCCGCGATGACGTCCGCACCCGAAGCGCCCTCGAGCCGGTTGGCCCCGTCGCCGCCGGAGAGGCTGTCATCGCCCTCGCCGCCCAGCAGGGTGTCGGCGCCGGTCAGCCCGGAAAGGGTATCCGCGCCGAGGTCGCCGGAGGCGTAGTTGGCGCCGTCGCCAGCCCGCAGGTCATCGTTGTCCTGGCCGCCCAGCAGGGTGTCGGCGCTGGAGCCGCCCACCAGGGTGTCGGCGCCGAGATTGCCGTGCATCCAGTTGACGCCCGCGTCGCCCATGACGCTGTCATTGCCCTTGCCGCCGTAGAGGGAGTCCGCGCCATTCCCTCCGGAAAGGGTGTCCGCGCCGATATTGCCCTGGAGGATGTCGTTCCCCTCCAGGCCCGCCAGGGAGTCGTCGCCGTCGTTTCCGTAGAGGGCGTCGTTGAGCCCGGAACCCGCACGGGTGTCAGCGCCGGTCGCGCCGATGAACAGCATGGTCCCGTCGGCAAGGTTGATCTGGCCGGTCTGTCCGCCCGAACCGCCAAGGGCGGTGCTGAACACCTTGGTGGTCGTCCCGACCGTCAGGGTGATGTTGGCCGGGGTTACGGGCTGGGGCGGGAAGCCGCCGCCGCCCGTCTGGGGATTGAACCTCACCTCGACGGTCTGCGCCGTCACCGCCGGGTTCGAGAAGGTCAGGGTGTCGCCGGGCTGGAAAGCCGCCGCCTGGGCATCCGTGATGGTCTCGAAGGTATAGGCGGTCATGGACGTCAGGCTCCCACGTGCGCAAACCCTCCTGCGCCCTGCGCGGAGGTTAAGATCAGCTTTACCTTTCCCTTAAACGCCTGGGTTGTGGAGTCCAAGTCCGCCGGGCGTTATCAGGCGATAACGTCGCCAAAAGACAGGTCAGTCACCCCGGTCAGCTTGATGGCTGCATCTGCAGCCTCATCCAGGTTCCAGTCCACGATCAGGTAACCGTCGGAACCCACCACGACGAAGACGTAGCGCAGGGTCCCGTCCAGCAGGGTCTCGGCGACGGAGATCGCATTGCTCAGGCTGCCCGCGTCCGAAAGGCTCTCGGTATAGTTGGACAGGCTTCCGGCGACGCCGAGCGACAGGACGTCCGTCCCGGCTGTAAAATCCAGGACCTCGTCCACGGTCCCGGCCGTATTCCCGGTGTCCCCAGAGGCGAAGACGAAGACATCCGCCCCGGCGTCGCCCTGGAACGTGTCCGCACCGACGCCTCCGCGGATCGTGTCCGCCCCGCCATTGCCGTAGATGAAGTCATCCCCGCCGAGACCCGAGATCGAGTCCGCCGAATTGGAGCCCGCCTGCGAGTCCGCCGAGCCCGTGCCGACCAGGACGACGGAGGCGTTGGACACGGTCCCCAGACTCGCAAGGCTGACCACGTTGGCGGTGGTCATGTTGATCCGGAGCGTCTCGGCCGCGCCGCCCGCGACCCCTGTCACCGACCAGGACTGGCCGCTGATCTGGGTGCTGTCGATGGTCACCGTGATCCCAGAAGCAGACAGGGAGAGGGCTTGGATATTGCTGAAGCTGACCGCACTGAAGTTCGTCGAGCCGTAAAACGCCAGTGTGTTGACGCCGCCGCCGCCGTCGAGGACCTCCCCCGCCGCCGCCTCGGAGGTGTTGCTGTAGATGAAGGTATCGTCTCCCAGCCCACCGAGCAGGGAATCCGCTCCACCTGTCCCATCGATGAAATCGTTCTGGCTGGAGCCAACCAGGGTCTCGTCCCCATTGTCCCCGACGATAGAGACGGTCACCGGCGCCACGAAGGTCAGGGAATCTAAGCGTACGAGGGATCCCCAATCCGCGTTGACCTCCAGGTATTCAGCTACCCCGCCTGCGACGCCGGAGACGGACCAGGACTGGCCGGTCACCTGCGAGCCTGCGAGAATCATCGTCTGGCCGCTGGCGATAGACAGACCGTCGATGTTCAGCAGGACTAGGCTAGCCAGTTCCACGATGCCGGTGACCATTATGGTGTCCGTCCCGGAAGTCCCGTCCACGGTCTCGCCGGCGGTCACTTCCGAATTCGAGCCGAAGACGAAGACATCGTCGCCTAGGCCCCCGACCACGCTGTCGGCGCCCGCCCCGCCGATGATCGTATCATTGCCGTCATGCCCCGCCAGGGTGTCGTCCCCGTCCAGGCCGGTGATCGTATCCGCCGCCGTCGAGCCGGTGATGTTCTCGTTGCCCGTCGACCCGTTGAGCCGCACGGCGTTGAGGTTGGCCAGGCCCGTCAGGCTGGCAAGGCTGACCGTGGACGAGGCCGCAACGCTCACCACCAGGGTCTCGTTCACCCCGCCAGCGGTCCCGTTCACGGCCCAGGTCCGGGCGTCCAGCTGGGCGCTGTCGAAGGCGGCGGTCAAGCCTTCTCCGATCACCACCGAATGGATGTTCGTGAAGGTCACGCCGGCCACGCTCCCCGATCCGGTGAAGCGCACCGTATTGGTTCCGGCCCCGCCGTCGACGGTCTCGCCCGCCAACACTTCGAGGCCGACGCCTGAGTAGATGAAGGTGTCATTTCCGGCGTCGCCCGACAGACTGTCCGCCCCCGTCCCGCCGAAAAGGGTGTCGTCGCCGTTGTTTCCGGCGAGGGTGTCGTTGCCGGCGCCCCCGGTGAGGCTGTCCGCCCCGGTCGACCCCGTCAGGTTCTCATCACCCGTCGAGCCGTTCAGCTGCACGTTGAGGTTGGCCAGGCCCGTCAGACCCGCGAGGCTGACCGTGCCGCCGGAGACCGCATTCACCACCAGGGTCTCGGTCCCGCCGCCGGCGACCCCGGCGACCGACCAGGTCTGGCCGGTGATCTGGCTCCCCGCGAAGGTGGCCGTGAAGCCGTCATTGATCGCCAGGGCCTGGATGGCGATGAAACTGACCGCAGAGACATCGACGCTGGCGGCGAACCGGACAGTGTCGGTTCCCATCCCGCCATCGACGGTCTCGCCCGCGCCGCCCTCGCCCGCCAATCCATAGAGGAAGGTGTCGTCCCCTAGGCCACCCCAGAGACTGTCGGCGCCCGCGCCGCCGGCCAGGGTGTCATTGCCGGAGCCCCCCGCCAGGGTGTCGTTCCCGCCAAGACCCGAGATCGACTCCGACGCCCCCGAGCCGGTGATGTTCTCGTTCCCCGCCGCGCCGTTCACCTGAACGGTCAGGTCGGTGATGGTCCCCAGGGTCGACAGGTCCGCCGTAGCCCCGGAAGCCACGTTCACCAACAGGATCTCAGCCGCCCCGCCGGCCACGCCGCTCAGGGTGAAGGCCTGGCCCGCCAGCTGGGCGGCCGAGAAGGTCCCCGTCAGGCCGCTGCCGATCGTCACCGCCTGGATGTTGCTGAAGGTGGCGCCGGTCATGTCCACCGAAGCCGTCAGCGACACCGTATTGGTCCCGGTCCCGCCGTCCACCGCCTCGCCCGCGCCGGACTCGCCAGCGGCCGCAAAGAGGAAGACATCATTGCCGGCATCGCCTGTCAGGCTGTCCGCCCCGGCCCCGCCCAAGAGGGTGTCGTTGGCGCCGCCACCGGCCAGGGTGTCGTTGCCCGCAAGGCCCGAGATCGAGTCCGCCACAGCCGAGCCGGTGATGTTCTCGTTCCCCGCCGCGCCGTTCACCTGAACGGTCAGGTCGGTGATCGTCCCCAGGGTCGACAGGTCCGCCGTGGCCCCGGACGCCACGTTCACCAACAGGGTCTCCGCCGCCCCGCCGGCCACGCCGCTCAGGGTGAAGGTCTGGCCCGCCAGCTGGGCGGCCGAAAAGGTCCCCGTCAGGCCGCTGCCGATCGTCACCGCCTGGATGTTGCTGAAGGTGGCGCCGGTCATGTCCACCGAAGCCGTCAGGGACAGGGTGTTGGTCCCCGCCCCGCCATCCACCGCCTCGCCCGCGCCGGACTCGCCCGCCGCCGCGTAGACGAAGAGGTCGTCGCCCAGCCCGCCCGACAGGCTGTCCACGCCTGCGCCGCCCGAGAGGGTGTCGGCGTCATCGCCCCCCGAGGCCGTATCATTGCCGGCGCCGCCGAAGAGGGAGTCGGCGCCAGCCTCGCCCATCAAGGTGTCATCGTCTGAGCCTGCATCGAGGGTGTCGTTCCCGTCTCCCCCGAAGATCGTGTCCTTGTATGACCAGCCCTGGATCGAGTCTGCACCGCCCTCGCCAAAGGCGAGGTCGTTGCCGTCACCGCCCAGGGAAATATAGTCATCTCCGGCGCCGCCATAGACGGTGTCGTTTCCAAAGCCCGAATAGATGGAATCGTTCCCATCCCCTCCGAGGAGGGAGTCGGCGCTCGTCCCTGACGCCACATCCGCGGAGATCACGTCCGCGCCGGCGCCGCCATCCACCGTGTTGTTGCCGCCGTCCACAGTGATCTTGTCATCCCCGTCGCCGCCGAGGATCGAGTCCGCGCCGGTCCCGCTGACAAGGGAGTCCGCCCCCGTCTCGCCCAGGATGGTGTTGTTCCCCGCCCCGGCGTCCACCGTGTCATTCCCGTCGCCGCCCCGGACGAGGTCGTTGCCCGCCCCGCCGGAGATGGAATCGGCGATGTTCGAGCCGGTCAGGGTCTCGTCCCCCGCCGCCCCGTTCACCTGCACCGCCACGTTGCTGAGGGTCAGGCCCGACAGGTCGGCGCTGGTCCCGGAGGCGGCGTTCACCACCAGGGTCTCGGTCGCCCCGCCGGCCACGCCGTTCACGGTCCAGGCCTGGCCCGTCATCTGCACCCCGGCGAAGGTCCCCGTCAGGCCGCTGGCGATGTTCACGACCTGGAGGTTGGTGAAGGTCGCCCCGGTCAGGTCGATGGAGGCGTTCAGCTGCAGGGTGTTGGTCCCCGTCCCGCCGTCCACGGCCTCGCCCGCGCTCACCTCGCCCGCCGCGGCATAGATGAAGAGGTCGTCGCCGTCGCCGCCCGAAAGGGTGTCGGCCCCGGCCCCGCCCTGCAGGGTGTCGTTCTCCGAGCCCCCCGACAGGCTGTCCGTCCCAGCGCCCGCCAGCAGGCTGTCCGCGCCCGTATCTCCCGTCAGGGTGTTGGCCCCGGCCCCGGCCGCGAGGGTGTCGTTCCCGTCCTCGCCGACGAGGGACTCCGCCCCCGTCCCCCCGAACAGGCTGTCGTTCCCCGCCTCGCCCAGGAGGGTGTTGTCGCCGGCCAGGCCGTTCAGGGTGTCGTTGCCGGCTCCGCCCAGGATGGAGTCAGCCCCGGCCCCGCCGGAAATGTTCTCATTGCCCGCGCCGCCGGAGATCTGGACGATGAGGCCGCCGTATCCCAGGCTCGGAAGTGTGAAGGATCCTCCCGAGGGCACGTTCAGCTTCAAGGTCGCACCCGACCCGCCCCCCGAGGCGGCGGTGAAGCCGGACAGCTGGGTGCTGGTGACGTTCACCATCTTGCCGGCCGCGATGAACAGGCTCTCCACGCTGGTCAGGAAGAGGCCCGTGGGGAAATCCGTCGAGACGTCGATCGAGAGGCTGTCGGTCCCCGCCCCGCCGTCGAAGGATTCCGCCGGATCCAGCTCGGAAGTGTCGGTGATCAGGTAGGCGTCGTCGCCATCGCCGCCCGACATGACGTCGGCGCCGGCCCCGCCGCTGAAGGTGTCGTTCCCGTCGCCGCCGACCAGGCTGTCGTCCCCGGTCCCGCCGAGGAGGGAATCCGATCCCGTCTCTCCGGACAGGGTGTCGTTGCCCTCGGCGCCCATGAGGGTGTCGGCGCCGTCGCCGCCCAGCACGGAGTCGCCCACGGTCCCGCCCAGCACCAGGTCGGCGCCCGCGCCGCCGTCGGCGCGGTTGGCGCCGTCGCCCGTCAGGATCCGGTCATCGCCGTCGCCGCCGGCCAGGGTGTCGTCGGCCGCGCCGCCGGACAGGGTGTCGGCCCCGGCGTCGCCGGCCAGGCTGTCGCCCTCCGGCCCGCCGCCGACCACCGAGTCATTGTCCGCCCCGCCCGCCAGGCTGTCGGCGCCCGAGGCGTCGCTGACCGTGTCGGCGCCCGATCCGCCCAGTACGAGTTCGGCGCCCGTCTCGCCATTGAGGAAGTCGGCCCCGCCGCCGCCCTCGAGCTGGTCCACCCCGTCGCCGCCCAGCAGGGTGTCGCCGCCCGCGCCGCCGACGAAGGTGTCGTTTCCGGCCCCGCCCAACAGGCTGTTGGCGCCCTCGTTGCCGCCGATCCGGTCATCCCCGGCGTCGCCCAGCAGGGTGTCGTTCCCAGACCCGCCGGTCAGGGTGTCGTTCCCCGCCCCGCCAGTCGCCGAGTTCGCACCGTCGCCCGGGCTGACCACATCGTTCCCGTCGCCGCCCGACAGGGTGTCGTTCCCGGAAAAGCCCGTCAGGGTGTCCTGGCCGGTCCCGCCGTCCAGGTTGTTGTTCCCCGTCCCGCCCACCAGGCTGTCGTCGCCCTCGCCGCCGACCAGCAGGTCGTCATTGGCCATGCCGTTCAGGGTGTCGTTTCCGGTCCCGCCGTCCAGGGTGTCGGCGCCGCCCAGGATGGGATCATTGTCGCCGATGATCAGGTCGCCGGAGCCAAAGCCGTTCAGCAGGTCCGCCCCGCCATTTCCGGTCAGGGTGTCCGGTCCCTCGGTCCCCGTCAGGGGCGAGCCGCTGTAGGCCGCAAGCCGGAGGAACAGGTCGATCTGGTTGTCGTTGTCCGTGTCGGCGAAGACATAGGTGTCGGCCGCGCCGACGACCGTATAGACGATGTCATGCAGGCCGGAGCGGATCAGCGCCTCGGCCTGGATCAGGGCGGACTCATAGGTCTCCGCGGGCTGGGCGGTGAAGCCGCTGACCCCGCCGGGATAGCCCATGTCCAGTTCGTCGCCCTCGGCCGAGTTGAAGTCGGTGATGACCTCCAGGGTTCCCGGAGCCTGGTTCGCCGCGTCGCCCAGGGCGAAGATGAAGCGGTCTGCGCCGGCCCCGCCGGTCAGGGTGTCCGCCCCGCCGCCGCCCCTCAGGGTGTCGGCCCCGCCGCTGCCGGCCAGGCTGTCCGCGCCCTCGCCGCCCGAAAGGCTTCCGTCGCCCATCGAACCCGCCAGGGTGTCGGCGCCGGTTTCGCCCGCCAGGGTCCCGTCGCCCACCAGGGCGTCATTCCCGGCGCCGCCCGAGACGGAGTTGGCGCCCAGGCCCGCGTTCAGGCTGTCGTCGCCGGCCTCTCCCAGAAGGGTGTCCGCGTCGGCGCCGCCCTGCACGGTGTCATTGCCGGCGCCGCCCCAGGCCTGGTCGCCGCCGTCCAGGGTCAGGATCGAGTCGTCACCGTCCTCGCCCAGCAGGCGGTCGGCCTGGCCGCCGCCCTGGAGGGAGTCGGCGCCCGCGCCGCCCAGGACGCTGTCGGTCCCGCCGCCGCCGGTGACCCGGTCATCGCCGTCGCCGCCAGTCAGGGTCTCCGAGCCGGCGCCGCCCAGGATCGTGTCGGCCCCGGCGTCCCCGGACAGGGAGGACAGGCCCGCCCCGCCGACCAGGCGGTCGTCGCCCAGGCCGCCGGTCAGGGTGTCCGGGCC
This sequence comes from Pseudomonadota bacterium, assembly GCA_046046615.1. Taxonomy (GTDB): domain Bacteria; phylum Pseudomonadota; class Alphaproteobacteria; order Caulobacterales; family Caulobacteraceae; genus Phenylobacterium. The sequence goes on along the minus strand of JBJOJL010000012.1, from coordinate 7,676 downwards.
GCCGCCGCTCGTCAGGGTGTCGGCGCCGTCGTCGCCCTGCAGGAAGTCGAGACCGGCCCCTCCGGTCAGGTTGTCATCCCCTGCGCCGCCGTAGCCGGCCACCGAGCCAGCGCTGTTGGCCGAGAAGTCCAGGCGGTCGTCGCCGTCGCCGCCGCGCAGGGTGGCCGCGCCACCCGCCCCGCCGGACAGCAGGGTGTCGGCGCCCGCCCCGCCCTCCACCGTGTCGTCGCCGGCCCCGGCGCTCAGGCTGTCGTCCCCGTCGCCGCCCAGCAGGGTGTCGGCGCCCGCCCCCGAGGCCAGGGTGTCGTTCCCCGCCCCGCCGGACAGGCTGTTGGCGCCCTCGCCGGCCTCGAGGCGGTCATTCCCGTCCTCGCCCGACAGGAGATCGTTTCCACTTCCGGCCGCCAGGGTGTCGGCGCCAGAGCCGCCCGACAGGGTGTTGGCGCCGCCGGCCGCGCTGACGCTGTCGTCGCCCTCGCCGCCCAGGACCAGGTCCGCCCCGCCCAGGGTGGCGACCGTGTCATTCCCCAGGCCCAGGTCGACCCGGTCGTCTCCGCCGCCGCCCGTGACGCTGTCCGCGCCGTCCCCGGCGCTGATCGTGTCGGCCGCCGCGCCGCCCGTGATGAGGTCGTTCCCGGCGCCGCCGGAGAGGGATTCCGCGCCCGCGCCGCCGGTCAGGGTGTCGGCGCCCTCGCCCCCGGACAGGGTGGAGGCGCCCGCATTGGCCACCAGGCTGTCGTCGCCATCGCCGCCCAGGATGACCGACGCGCCGGTCCCGGCGTCGCCGACGATCGTGTCCGCGCCCGAGCCGCCGTCGACGCTGTCCGCGCCGGAGCCGCCGCCCGTCAGCAGGATCCGGTCGTCGCCGCCGCCGCCCAGCACGGTGTCGGCGCCGCTCCCGGTGGTCAGGGTGTCGTTCCCCAGGTCGCCGAAGACCAGGTTGTTACCGTCCCCGGCGTCCACCACGTCATTGCCCTGGCCGCCCAGGATCGTGTCGGCGCCTGTGCCGGACAGCAGGGTGTCCTCGCCCAGGTTGCCGTGCAGGTAGTTGGCGCCCGCGCCGGCGGCCAGGGTGTCATTGCCCTGGCCGCCCAGCAGGCTGTCGTTCTGGGCGCCGCCGACGATGGAGTCCTCGCCAGCGTTGCCGTTGACGCTGTCATTGCCGCCGCCGCCCAGGACCAGGTCGTTGTCCGCCCCGCCCGAGATCGTGTCCGAGCCGGTCCCGGCCGTCAGGGTGTCGGCCCCGGAATCGCCGGTCAGGCTGTTGTTCCCCGAGCCGGCCGAGAGGCTGTCATTGGCGTCCCCGCCGGCGAGGGTGTCGGCCCCGGTCCCGGCGGCCAGGGTGTCAGCGCCGCTCGCGCCGTCCAGGCGGTTGGCCCCGTCGCCGGCGGAAAGGCTGTCGGCCCCGTCGCCGCCCAGCAGGGTGTCGGCCCCGGCGCCCGCCGTCACGGTATCGGCGCCGAGGTCGCCGGAGAGGTAGTTGGCGCCCTCGCCGGCCCTCAGGTCGTCGCCGTCCTGGCCGCCCAGCAGGGTGTCGTTCCCCGCCCCGCCCAGGAGCGTGTCGGCGCCGATGTTGCCGTTGGCCCAGTTGGCGCCGGGCCCCAGGTCGAGGACGTCGGAATCCCGGCCGCCATGGATCGTGTCGTCACCGGCCTCGCCGGACAGGGAGTCCGCGCCGGAATTGCCCTGCAGGAAGTCGTCGCCGTCGCCCCCGGCGAAGGTGTCCGAGCCCTCGTCGCCAAAGAGGCCGTCGCCAAAGCCCGAGCCCGCCAGGCAGTCCGCCCCGCCGGTCCCGGGATACAGCATGGAGCCGTCGGGAAAGTTGATCTGGCCGGTGAAGCCGCCGTAGCCCGCCAGGGCCGCCGCCGCGAACTCCCGCGAGACGCCGTTGTACACCAGGGTGATCTTGGCCGGGATGACCGGGCTCGGCGGCAGGCCCGAGCCGCCGGAGGCCGGGGTGAACAGCACGCGCACCTGCGAGGCCGTCGCCCCGGGCGTGGTGAAGGTCAGGGTGTCGCCGGCGGTGAAGGCTGCGGCCTGGGCGTCGGTGATGGTCTCGAAGGTATAAGCCGCCACGCGTCGTCCTCTGCCGGCCAGGATCGGCCTCCGCCCGTTTCCCCAGGAAGGAGAATCCCAAGCCGATTCCCTACACTAGCGCGGGCCGTCGTTACAGCAAGGTCCCCGCCCTAGGCCAGGATGTCGGTCGCCGCGATCCCCGCCGCGGTCACCCCGGCCAGTACGATCACCTGGTCGGCGTCGCCGTCGGAGTCCACATCCACGAAGAGGTAGCCGTTCGTCGTGTCGAACCGGAAGGCGTAGAGGCGGGCCGCCGCGCCCCCCGCCGTGGCGTTCAGCGCCGCCAGGGCGATGTTGGCCGAGGCCAGGGCTGCGGCGTAGTCGGCCACCGCCGTCGCCAGCTCGACATAGTTGCCTGTTCCCGCCGCGGCGTTGCCGGCCAGGCCCAGGGACAGCCGGTCGGAGCCGCTGGCGAAATCGCTCACCGTGTCTGCGGCGGCCAGGTCCAGGCCGGAGTCCGCGACGCCAAAGACGAAGATGTCCGCCCCGCCGCGCCCGGTCAGGAGGTCGGCCCCCGCCCCGCCCGTCACGGTCTCGGCCGCCGCCGAGCCGGTCAGGGTCTCGGCCCCCGCCGCGCCGGACAGGGCCAGGGCGGTGTTGCTGACCGTCCCGAGGTAGGTCAGGTCCACCGCTGCGCCCGAGGCTGCGGCCACGGTCAGGGTCTCGGTCGCCCCGCCGGCCACACCGCTGACCGTCCAGTTCTGGCCGGTGACCTGGGCGCCCGCCAGGGTCACCGAGACCCCGCTGGCCAGGGACAGGGCGCTGATGTTCGTCACCGTCACCCCGGTGAAGTCCAGGTCGCCGTTGAACAGCAGAGTGTTGGCCCCGGAGTCGCCGTTCACGCTCTCGCCGGCGATGACATCGGCCGCCCCGGCGTAGACGAAGACGTCGGCCCCCGCCCCGCCCGACAGGCTGTCGGCGCCGGCCCCGCCCGCCAGGGTGTCGGCGGCCAGGGAGCCCACCAGGGTCTCGGCCCCGCCCGCGCCGTTCACCGTCAGGGAGACGGCGTTCACCCCGCCCAGCTGGGACAGGTTGGCCACCCCGCCGGCCGCAGCGTTCACGACCAGGGTCTCCACCGCCCCTCCGGCCAGGCCGTTCACCACCCAGCCCTGGCCGTTCACCTGGTCGCCGGACAGGGTCAGGGTCACGCCGCTGGCCAGGTTGACGGCGTCCACCCCGGCCATGCCCACGCCGCTCAGGTCCAGCGAGGCGTTGACCTGGACCGTGTTGCTCCCCTCGCCGCCGTCGACGGCCTCGCCGGCCGCCACCTCCGACTGGGCCGAGTAGAGGAAGATGTCGTCCCCGCCGCCGCCGGCGAGGCTGTCCGCCCCGGCGCCGCCGGCCAGGGTCTCCCCGGCGCCGGATCCCACCAGGGTCTCGGCGCCCGCCGCCCCGTTCAGGAGGATGCCGGCGTTCAGCACCGCGCCAAAGGCGGCCAGGCTGGCCAGGGTCCCGGTCTCGACATTCACCTGCAGGGTCTCGGCGGCGCCGCCGGCCACCCCGGTCAGCGACCAGGCCTTGCCCGTCACCTGGGCGCCGGAGAGGACGCCGGTCACGCCGCTGGCCAGGCTCACCGCCTGCAGGTTGCGGAAGTCCACGCCCGTCAGGTCCAGGCTGGCGCCAAAGGCCAGGGTGTTGGTCCCCGTCCCGCCGTCGACCACCTCGCCGGCCGCCGCCTCGCCCGCCGCGCCATAGACGAAGACATCCGCCCCGGCCCCGCCGGCCAGGCTGTCGGCCCCGGCCCCGCCGAACAGGGTCTCGGCGCCCGTCCCGCCGACCAGGGTCTCGGCCCCGGTCGATCCGGCCAGGTAGAGCCCCGCCCCGGTCAGGCTGAAGGCGGGGACCGTCACCGAGCCGCCCGGCGCGACGCTGATCCTCAGCACGGACAGGGCGCCGCCGGTCACGGCCGTGAAGGCGCCCAGCTGGGTCGCGTTCAGGGTCGCGGTCTGGCCCGCGGCGATGGACAGGGTCTCGACCCGGACAAAGGACACGCCGGCGGTGAAGTCGGTGGAGGCCGCGACGCTCACCGTGTCCACGCCCGCCCCGCCGTCCACCGTCTCCCCGGCGGCGGCCTCGGCCGAACTGAGATAGCCGAACACGTCGTTGCCCGCCCCGCCGACCAGGGTGTCTGCGCCCAGCTCGCCGACCAGGGTGTCCGCCCCGGTCCCGCCGCCGGCGTTGGCCCGGATCAGGTCCGCGCCGGCGCCGCCGTTCAGGTAGTCGGCCTGGGCCGAACCGGTCAGGGTGTCCGCCCCCGCATCCCCCGACAGGGCCCCGCGCGGCAGGCCCGCCAGCCGCACCACCAGGTCGATGGCGCGGTCGTTGTCCGTGTCGGTGAAGACATAGGAGTCCGTCCCCACGGGGATCGAGACCAGGTTGTGCATGCCGGCCCCGATCAGGGCCGCGGCCGAGGCCAGGGCGCCCGAATAACTGCCGGCGGCGCCCGTCGCAAAGCCGTTGATCCCCGCATCGAGGCCGACCACCAGCCTGTCGAGATCGGCCAGCGAGAAGTCCGCAATGACCTCCGTGGCGCCGTCCGCCAGGTCGGCGGCGTCGCCGGGGGCGAAGATGAAGACGTCCGCGCCGGTCCCGCCGACCAGCCGGTCCGATCCCGCGCCCCCGGCCAGGGTGTCCGCCCCGGCCCCGCCGGACAGGGTGTCCGCCCCGGACCCGCCCGCCAGCCAGCCGTTCCCGGATGAGCCCAGCAGGCTGTCGGCCCCCTCGCCGCCCATCAGGGAGCCGTCGCCGCTCAGGCTGTCATCGCCGGCCTCGCCCATCGCCGAATTGGCGCCCAGGTCGGCCAGGATCACGTCCGCACCGTCGCCGCCCAGCAGGGTGTCGGCGTCCAGGCCCGCGGTCAGGGAATCGTCGCCGGCCTCGCCCAGCACGCTGTTCGCGCCGGTGGAGGCCAGAAGGCTGTCCCCGCCGGCCCCGCCCAGCAGGGTCTCGGCGCCCACATTCCCGGTCACATGGTCGTCGCCGTCCCCGGCCGTCACCAGGTCCGCGCCGCCGCCGGTGGAGATCCGGTCGTCGCCCTCGCCGCCGTCCAGGGTCTCCGACCCCGCGCCGCCGACCATCAGGTCCGCGCCGGCGCCCCCGACCAGGGACGAGGCCCCGGCGCCGCCGGTCAGCCGGTCGGCCCCCTCGCCGCCGATCAGGGTGTCCGCCCCGCCGCCGGAGGTCAGGCTGTCATCGCCCGCTCCGGCGACCAGGTAGTCGACGCCCAGGCCCCCGACGATGTTGTCATCCCCTTCGCCCCCGTCGCCAAAGACGGAATTCCCCGCCGTGCTGGTGATCACCAGGATGTCGTCCCCCAGCCCGCCCAGCAGCGAGGCGGTCTGGACCCCGGCCAGGCTGGCGCCCAGGGTGTCCGCGCCCTCCGCGCCGTCCAGCAGGCCGTTCCCCGCGCCGCCGCTCAGGCTGTCGGCGCCGTCCTCGCCCAGCAGGGTGTCGTCGCCCGTTGTCCCGGCCAGGCTGTCGGCCCCGGCGCCGCCCAGGACCGAGTTGTTCCCCGCCCCCGCAGTGATGTTGTCGGCGCCCTCGCCGCCCCAGATCAGGTCGGCGCCGCCGCCCGTGCCGATGATGTCCGCGCCGTCCCCGCCGGACAGGGTCCCGTCGCCGGAGGTGGTGGTCAGGGTGTCGGCCCCGGCGCCCCCGGCGACGGAGGCCGCGCCGTCCCCGGCCGCCAGGCTGTCGCGGCCCTCGCCGCCGATCAGGGTGTCGTCCCCCGCCGCGGCGGAGGCGGTGTTGGCGCCGGCGCCCAGGTCGATGAGGTCGTTGCCGGATCCGCCCAGGACGGAGTCATTCCCCTCGCCGCCCTGGATCAGGTTGTTGCCGGCGACCTTCGTCAGGGTGTCGTCCCCGGCCCCGCCGAACAGGGTGTCGTCGCCGCTGCCGGAGGCGAGGGAATCGTTGCCCTCGCCGCCCATCAGGAGGTCGTTGCCGGTCGTCGTCGTCGCGGTGTCATTACCGGCGCCCAGGTCGACAATGTCGTTGCCGCCGCCGCCCAGGACGGAGTCGGCGCCGTCGCCGCCGGACAGGGACTGCGATCCCGCGCCGCCCGCCAGGGTGTCGGCCCCGGCCTCGCCCGCCACGGTCGAGGCCCCGGCGGTGGAGCCCAGGCTGTCGGCCCCCTCCCCGCCCAGGATGACCGAGGCGCCCAGGCCGGCGTCCGCCGTGACCGTGTCGTTCCCGGCGCCGCCATTGAGGCTGTCATCCCCCCCGGCCCCCTGCAGGAGCCGGTCGGCCCCGTCGCCGCCCATCAGGGTGTCCGACCCGGTCCCGCCGACCAGGGAGTCGTCGCCCAGGTCCCCAAAGACCAGGTTGGCCCCGGCCCCCGCCGCCAGGGTGTCATTGGCCTGTCCGCCCAGCAGGGTGTCCGCCCCGGTTCCCGCCGTCAGGCTGTCGGCGCCCAGGTTTCCGTGCAGGTAGTTGTCCCCGTCGCCGGCCAGCAGGGTGTCATTGTCCTGTCCGCCCAGCAGGCTGTCGGCGCCGGTCCCGGTGGTGATCCGGTCCGCGCCCGCATTGCCGTTCAGGCTGTCGGCCCCGCCGCCGCCCCACAGGCTGTCGGCCCCGTCGCCGCCGCTGAAGGTGTCCGCGCCCGTCCCGGCCGCCAGGGTGTCGTTCCCCGCGCCGCCCGACAGGCTGTTGTCGCCGGCCTGGGCCGACAGGGTGTCGTTCCCCTCGCCCCCCGACAGGGTGTCGGCCCCGGCGTCGCCCAGCAGGGTGTCCGCCCCGGTCTCGCCCAGGGCCAGGTTGTCGCCCAGTCCGGTGGAGAGGGAATCGTTGCCGTCGCCGCCCGTCAGGGTGTCGCCGTCATCGCCGCCGGCCAGGGTGTCGGCGTCCAGGTTGCCCTCCAGGTAGTCGGCGCCGGAACCGCCGCTCAGGCTGTCGCGGTCTCGGCCGCCCAACACGGTGTCCGCGCCTTCCCCGCCGGACAGGGTGTCCGTTCCTGCGTTGCCCTGCAGCAGGTCGTCTCCGCCCAGGCCCTGGAGCTGGTCGGCGCCCTCGCCGCCATACAGGCCGTCGCCCTGGGCGCTGCCCGAACGGATGTCCGCCCCCCCGGTCCCGATGAACAGCATGGAGGCGTCGGGCAGGATGATCTGGCCCGTCCGCGCGCCCTGCCCGGTCAGGCCCGGGCCGAACACCCGGCTGGCCCCGTTGAAGGTCAGGGTGATCTGTTCGGGGTTCACCGGGATCGGCAGGCCGACGCCAAAGGACGAGTAAAAGGTCACCCGGATGGCCGAGGCGGTGGCGCCCGGGGTCGTGAAGGTCAGGGTGTCTTCCGGCGTGATCGCCAGCGCCTGCTCGTCGGTGATTGTCTCGAAAGCGTAGGCGACCATTCAACTGTCCTCGTCCATCCCCCGGCCCGGCGCCCGGAAAGAGGGCGGCCGGTTCGGGCGGGGAGGAAGCTGCATAACCCATGCCATCCGGCGGCGCCGAAGGAATTAAGGCCCAATTAACAATGTTCTACCTGCAGGCGAAAGCCTCCGGCCCGAGCCCGCCCACCCGACACGCCTCGGGCCGCCTTCCCGCCGCGGGGCGCTTTCCCGCCCGGGTTGTCTCATTTGAACACACCCCATTCCTCCCCCCAGGGGGAG
>JBJOJL010000011.1:0-58079 GCA_046046615.1 Pseudomonadota bacterium | reverse complement strand
GTCGGAGACCCTCGAGGCGCGAATCCCGGCCGCCCTCCGGGAACCGGACGGCGCCTGGTTCGGCTTTTCCCGCAGGGCCCGGGTGGTCGCCTACGACGCGGCCAAGGTGAAGCCCGAGGAGGTCGACGACTACGCCGAACTGGCGGGCCCGCGCTTCCGCGGAAAGATCTGCGTCCGGTCCTCGGACAGTATCTACAACCTGTCACTGGTCGGCGCCCTGATCGAGGCCTGGGGCCCGCAAAAGGCTGAGGCCTGGGCGAAGGGCGTCGTCGCCAACATGGCTCGCCCCCCGGAAGGCGGGGACCGCGACCAGATCCGCGCCGTCGCCGCAGGGGTCTGCGAGGTCGCGATCACCAACAGCTACTACTACCTGAGAATGGCCGCCGGGAGGGATGAGGCGGACCGGGCCGTCACGCAGAAGGTCAAGCTGGCCTTCCCCAGCCTTGACGGCCAGGGATCCCACGTGAACATCGCCGGCCTTGGCCTGGCGAAGACGGCCCCGAACCGCGAGAACGCCGTCCGGCTCATGGAGTTCCTGACCTCGCCCGCGGCCCAGACCCATATCGCGGCGAACAATTTCGAGTTCCCGGCCTCTCCGGACGTGGAGCCGCCGGAGTCCATCCGGGCCTCCGCAGGCTTCAAGGCCCATCCCATGAGCGCCTCGGCGTTCGCCCGTCGGCAGCCGGAGGCCCAGTCGGTCATGAGCGCGGCGGGCTGGCGCTGAAGTCCCGCCCGACATTCGGGACCCCCGGCTCCCGGGTGATCGGCGTCCTGGCCGCCTGCGCGGCGGCCCTGGTCCTTCTTCCCCTGTCGGGCGTCCTGGCGGCGGCCTTTGGAGAGGGCGCCGCCCGGATCGCCCTGTCCGACGTGCTGAGGTACGCCGCAACCACGGCTGTCCTGGCCGTGGGCGTCGGGGCGCTGACCGCCGTCGCCGGCGCCGTGGCGGCCTGGCTGGTGGTGATGCACAGGTTCCCCGGGCGCTCGGTCTTCACCTGGGCCCTCGCCCTGCCCCTGGCCATGCCGGCCTTCGCCCTGGCCTACGGTTACGCCGACATGCTGGACGTGGCGGGACCGCTCCGCAGCGCCCTCCGGGACTTCACAGGCCGGGACCTGCCGTTCGAGCTCCGCAGTCCGGGCGGCGCTGTCTTCGTCCTTTCGGCGGCCTTCTATCCCTATGTCTTCCTCGCCATGTGCGCCGCCTTCCTGAACCTTCCCGGGTCGGCGATGGACGCCGCCCGCATGCTGGGGCTCGGCAGCACCGGGGCCTTCTTCAAGGTCGCCCTTCCGCTGACCCGCCCGGCCCTGGGGGCGGGCGCCGCCCTGGCCGTGATGGAGACGCTGGCGGACTACGGCGCCGTCCATTTTCTCAGCGTCCAGACCCTGACCACAGGCGTGGTGCGGGCCTGGTCGGTCTATGGTTCGACCGTCAGCGCCGCACGGTTCGCCCTGCCCTTGCTGGCGGCCGCGGCCGTTCTGCTCTGGATCGAACGGGCGGGGCGCAGGGGCCGCATCCATGAGACGGGCAAGTCCCGATGGCGGTCGCCAGAGCCTGTCCCCCTGGGCCGGGGACCGGGCCTGGCGGCCGCCGCCTTCTGCCTCTTCCTGCTCTGCGCCGGGCTCCTGGTTCCGGCCGGATGGCTGCTCGCCCACCTCGGGGCGCAATCCCCCGACTGGAGCCGCCTCGGGCTCGCCGCCCGGAACAGCCTGGGCCTGGCCCTGGCGGGCGCGCTGGTGACCGTGGGCCTCGCCGCCCTGCTGGCCCTGGGCTCAGAGCGTCACCCTCGCCTCGTCCGGCTGGCCAGCCTGGGCTATGCGACGCCGGGGGCCGTCATGGCGATCGGCCTCCTGGCCCCCGCCGGGGTGATCTGGAGCCTTTTCCCCGGCTCCGGGACGGCCCTGGCCCTGGTCCTCCTGGTCCTGGCCTATGCGGCGCGGCTCATGGCGTCCGCCCTTGAGCCCATCGACGCCGGGCTGACGCGCATTCGTCCCTCCCTGCCGCAGGCGGCGCGGACCCTGGGACGCAGCGAGATCGGCGTCGCGCTGGCGGTCCGGCTTCCCCTCGCCGGCGGCTCGCTCCTGACCGCCGGGTTGATCGTGCTGGTGGACGTCCTCAAGGAGCTTCCCGCCACCCTCATCCTGCGGCCCTTCAATTTCGACACCCTGGCGGTGATCGCCAGCAACTACGCCCTGGACGAGCGCCTGGGGCAGGCCGGGGCGCCGTCCCTGATGATCCTGTTGCTCTCCCTGCCCGCCGTGGTCTGGCTGACGGGACGGATCGCCGCCACATCCCCGTCGACAGGAAGGGACACGCCTCCATGACCCCCCTGCTTGAACTCCGCGAGGTCTCCCGCCGGTTCGGCGCCCGCAGGGTGGTCGATTCCGTCAGCCTGGAGCTGCATCCGGGCAGGATCGCCTGCCTGCTGGGGCCGTCCGGCTGCGGCAAGAGCACGCTCCTGCGACTGGTCGCCGGGCTGGATGGCCCGGATGGGGGGGAGATCTGGATCGGAGGCCAGTGCGTCTCGTCGCCGGCGGGCGCGCGGCCCCCGGAGGCGCGCGGGGTGGGCCTGGTGTTCCAGGACAATGCGCTCTTCCCGCACCTCGACGTCGAGGCCAATGTCGGCTTTGGCCTCGCCGGCCTGTCACGGGCGGACCGGCGCCGGGAGGTTCATCGCCTGCTGGACCAGTTCCAGATCCCGCATCTGGCGTCGGCGTGGCCCCACAGCCTGTCAGGCGGGGAACAGCAGAGGGTGGCGATCGCCCGGGCCCTGGCGCGCGCGCCCTCCGTCCTCCTGCTCGATGAACCCTTCTCCGGACTGGACGGAGTCCTGAAAGAAGCCGTCCGGAGCGCCCTGCTGGACGACCTGCGACGGCTCGGCGCGACGGTCCTGGTGGTCACCCATGACCCGGAAGAGGCCATGGCCATCGCCGACGACCTCTTCCTGATGTCGGACGGCCGCATCCTCCAGGCCGGGCCGCCGGAAACCCTCTACCGGCGACCGGTCAGCCTGGTCGCGGCCCGTCTTCTGGGAGAGATGATCGCCCTCCCCGGGAGGGCGGTCGATGGTCGCGTCGAGACGGTCCTGGGCGAACTCGCTGCGCCCGGGGTGAGCGACGGCCCGGTCCAGGTCGGCCTGCGCCCGGAAGCCTTGCAGCCCGCGGAAGAGGGGGTGGCGATCCCGGTCCTGGCCCGCAGGTTCGCCGGAGACGGCTTCCGGCTGACCCTGGACCTCGGGGAGGTCCCCGCGGTTCTCCGCTGGAGAGGAGAGACGCCCTCAATGGGCGGGACCGTGAAGGTCCGGCTGGATCCCGCCGGCGCCGTCGTATTCGGCGACGCCGGCGGGGCTCAGGTCAGCGAGCGTCCTCGCGAAGGTTGATGAAGGGCGCGCCGCCGGAGCCCGTCACCTGGGGCAGCTTGCCGTCCCACTTCTCCACGGCCTTGAGGTCCACGTAACGCGGGTTCGCCGCGAGGGCCTCGTTGATGATCCGGATGGACTCCGCCTCACCACGGGCCGCGGCGATCTGCGCCTCGGCCTGGGCCTGGGCCTTCGCCACCTGGGCGCGCGCGGTCAGGGTCTCCTGGTCCGTCCGGGTCTTGGCCTGGATGGCCTGGAGGATGACGTCCGGGTAGCGGATGGTGCCGATCCAGTCGAGCTGGCTCACCACCACGCCATGCCGGGCCCACTTGGTGGCGACCCGGGCCAGGGCGCGCTGGATCACCATCTGCCGGCCGCCGGAATAGAGGGCGTCGACATTCACCTTCTCGGCCTCGGCGGCGATGGCCGAGCGCACGTCATTGCGGATCGGACCGTCCAGCAGCTGGTCGAAGGTCAGGCGGTAGGTCTCATAGAGCTTGGGCGCCGACCCGCGGGTGACCTGCAGGGTGATGGCCACGTCGGCGGTCATCGGCAGGCCGGTGTTGTCGGCGAAGGCGATCTCTTCGTTCTCGGGTCCGCGCTCGTCCGGCTCGCGGGTGTAGCTGTAGGTCCGCTGGATCACCGGAAACTCGACGATGCGCTCGCCCAGGCCCCGGAAATGCCAGCCCGAAGACAGGGGTTGGGCGTCCACGCCGGCGGACGGCCCGAGGGTCCGGATCTTCACCCCGACATTGCCGGGCTCGACGGTTTTTCCGGCGATGATGAGGATCACCAGCACCAGGATCAGTGCGGACAGGGCGGCGGACACCCGGCGGATGAAAACTGGATCAGGAACTTGAATTGGAGCACCCCTTGAGTCTTTCCCCCCGACGCAAATGAGGATCGGAGACGGCGAGTTCAAGTTTCGCCGGCGGGAGGATTGGGGTGGGCGCCGCCTGCAGGCGGCCAGGGGCGATCTCCCAGGACGTCGATCGCCAGCCCTTTCCGGGTCAGGCGCCGGTCTCCATGGGCAGGTCAGGGTCACGGGTCCACTCGGACATGGACCCGTCGTAGACGGCGACGGAGGGGTGGCCCAGCCGGGTCAGGGCCAGGGCGTCCATGGTCGCGGAGATACCGCCGCCGCAGTAGACGATGACCCGGGGTCGACGGAGCGCGCCGACGCCCTCGAACAGGTCCCGCAATTCGGCGTCGCTGCGGTAGAGGCCGTCGCCATCCAGAAGGGCGGCGTAGGGCACGTTGCGGCTGCCCTTGATGTGGCCCTTCCGCCCATAGTTGACCTCGGCCTCTCCGCTGTGGACCCCGGCCGGCAGGGCGTTCAAGGTGCAGACTCCGCCGTCGTCGATCGCCGCCAGGACATCCTGTCGGTCCGCCCAGGCGTCCGGACGCTCGGCGATCCGCACCTCAGAGGCGGGATAGGTCCTCGATCCCGTTTCGACCGGGCGCCCCTCGGCGCTCCAGCGGGCGTAGCCGCCATCGAGGACGGCGACCTCCGTAAAGCCCGCAGCCCTCAGGATCCACCAGAGGCGTGTGGCCCACATCGGTGTGGAGGTGCTGTAGCAGACGATCTTCAGGCCGGGGTCGATCCCCGCCGCGCCCAAAGCCGCGGCCAGGGCCTCGCCCTTCAGGCGCGTGAAGCCGAGGGAAGCGGAGGGATCTGAAAGGTCCCGGGCGAGGTCGACAAAGGCCGCGCCGGGGATATGCCCCGCCTCGTAGTCCGCACGCCCGCTCTCCACCCGGTAAGGCCCCGGCTGGGCGGGGCGAAGGTGGACCGTGGCGTCGAAGATCCGGACGCCGGGGTCCGCCAGGTGGTCAGCCAGCCACGCCGTCGTCACCAGGCCACGTCCATCCCAGCCCGCCATGATCATGCCTCCCTGTTCGCTCCCGGCGACACTCTGGCCCCGGCGCGCGAAGATCAAGCCCGACGCGCGGCCCCTTCCTGCGGATTCCGGTTCCCGAAGCCTTGCGGTCGGGCGTATGCAGTCGACCAGGGATCCGGGAGGACGGCATGGGGATGATCGCGGAGGGCCTTCAGCAGTTGCAGGGGCTGTTGGGCGTCATCACCCTCACCTTGGGCGCCTGGGCCCTGTCGGAGGACCGGCGGGCCCGGCCCGGACTCCGCTGGATTCTCGGGGCCCTGCTCCTCCAGGTCGTCGTCGCCCTGGTGGTCGTCAGGGTTCCCTTCGTCTGGTCGGTGATCGGCCTCGCCAACCACGCCGTGGCGGCCATCGAGAAGGCCACCCTGGTCGGCTCCAGCTACATGTTCGGCTACACCGGCGGCGCGCCCGCCCCCTTCGTCCTGAAGGAGGGCGCCCCGGCGCCCCTCATCATCGCCTTCCAGATCCTGCCCCTGATCATCGTCTATTCGGCCCTGGCGGCCCTCCTTTGGCGCTGGGGCGTCCTGTCGAGGATCGTCGCCGGCCTGTCCTGGGCCCTGCGCCGGACCCTGGGCGTCAGCGGCGTCGTGGGACTGAGCAGCGGCGCCAGCATCTTCCTCGGCGTGGTCGAGGCGCCCCTCGTCGTTCGCGCCTATTTCGAGCGAATGAGCCGGTCGGAACTGTTCGCCGTCATGACCCTGGCGATGGCGACGATCTCGGGCGCCATCCTGGTCCTCTACGCCCAGACCCTGGCGAAGACGGTCCCCGACGCCGTCGGGCACATGATCTCGGCCTCGCTGATCTCCCTGCCGGCGGCGATCCTGATCGCCCGGCTGATGGTTCCCGGCGAGGCCGCCACCGAGGCCTCGGTCGAGGAGACGGGGCTGCATTATGACAGCAGCATCGACGCCATCGTCCGCGGGACCATGGATGGGGTGCAGCTGTTCCTGGCGGTGATCGGCATGATCATCGTCATCTTCGCCCTGGTGGCCCTGGCGGACCAGGTCCTGTCCCTGGCGCCGGCGGTGCAGGGCGAGCCCCTGAGCCTGCGCCGGATTTTCGGCTGGCTCTTCGCCCCCCTCATGTGGACCCTGGGCGTCCCCTGGGACCAGGCGCCCCAGGCGGGCGCGCTGATGGGGACCAAGACCATGCTGAACGAGTACGTGGCCTACATGGACCTGGCCGCCCTGCCGCCGGGGAGCCTGGACCCCCGCAGCCAGCTCATCGTGACCTACGCCCTGTGCGGCGTGGCCAACCTGGCCAGCGTCGGCCTGCTGGTCTCGACCATCGGGACCCTCGCGCCCTCGCGCCGGGCGGAGGCGGCGAGCCTTGGCATGAAATCCTGGGTCGCCGGGAACATGGCCTCGGCCATGACCGGGGCGGTGATCGGCCTCGTCACCCGCCTCCCCTGACCCCCATGTTCGACGCCCGCCTCCGCCCCCTGATCAATCCCGCCCTGGATCGGATCGGCGCAGCCCTCGCCGGACGGGGCGTGAGCGCCAACCAGGTGTCGGCCGGGGGGGCCGCCTGCGGCGCCCTGGCGGGCCTTGCGATCGGCCTCGGCCATCCCCTGGCGGGTCTGGCCCTGGTTCTCGCCAGCCGCCTGCTCGACGGCCTCGACGGCGCCATCGCCCGCGCCCGGGGCGCCACCGACTTCGGGGGCTACCTGGACATTGTCTGCGACTACGTCTTCTACCTCGCCATCCCCCTGGGATTCGGCTTCGCAGCGCCCGGGAACCTGCCCTTCGCCCTGCTGCTGGTCGCCGCCTTCACCCTGACGGCGGTGAGTTTCCTGGCCTATGCAACCCTGGCGAGCAAGCAGGGCCTGGAAACCCTGGCCCACGGACCCAAGAGCTTCTTCTACAGCACGGGGCTGGCCGAAGGCGCCGAGACCCTGCTGGCCTTTGTCCTGATGTGCCTCTGGCCCGCCGCCTTCCCGCAGATCGCCATCGTCTTTGCCGGCCTGTGCCTTCTCACGGTGATCCAGCGTAGCGTGATCGCCCGACGTGTGTTTCGATGATCCCGAAAACGCCGCCCGCCGGGGGCGCGCAGACCTGAAGGTTCCCGCATGAGACTCAAGCTGGCCCGCGCCTCGCTGATCGTTTCCCTTCTCCTGCCCCTGTACTTCATGACGGCGGCCCTGGGCGTGAAGTTCGGCCTCTGGTCCTGGCAGACCGGTCTCGTGAAGATGATCATCCAGCTCGGGGCCCCGCTGATCGGGCTCACCCTGCTGCTGGGCCTCGCCGCGACGGCCGCCACCCTCCTGAGAAAGCCCCGGACGGGATGGAGGATGGCCCTGGCCGGCCTTCTGGTCCCCGTCCTCGCCCTGGTTTACGTGGGACAGGTCCAGTCCAAGTCCGCAGCCATTCCCCCGATCCACGACGTCGCCACGGACATCGCCGACCCGCCGGTCTTCTCCCCCGCGGTCATGGCCGCCCGGAAGGCCGTGGGAGCCAATCCGGTCAGCCCCATGAACGCGCCGATGGGCAGCCTTCCGGCCTACCAGGGGCCCGGCTTCGCCGCCTTGTCCGCCAAGACCCTCGGACAGGTCGGGCATGAGGCCTATCCCGCCGTTCGCCCCCTGGCCCTGTCGGCGCCCCCCGCCAAGGTCGCCGCAGCCGCCGAGGCCGAGGTGAAGGCCAAGGGCTGGACCCTTGCGACCTCGAACCCGGGCGGAGGCGTCCTCGAGGCGACTGCGGAAAGCTTCTGGTTCGGATTCAAGGACGATGTCGCCATCCGCATCCGGCCCGGGGCGAACGGAGGCTCTGTCGTGGACGTCCGCTCGACCTCGCGGGTCGGGCTGAGCGACATCGGCGCCAACGCCGCCCGGATCGAGGCCTTCCTGGCGGGCCTGAAGGTGCGGGCGGAGGCCGGCTAGTCGCCGAACGGATGCCCCGCGCACGCGTCCGGGTCGTCCTGGTCGGGGCGGGACACGCCCATCTCGGGGTGCTGGGACGCGCCGGCGCCCTACGTGCAGCCGGGGTCGAGCCCATCCTCGTCGCCCCGCCGACCTTCCACTACTCCGGCCTCGCGACCGCCGTGCTCTCCGGCGCCCTTCCCCCCGAAAGGGCCGTCCTGGATGTCGCCGCCCTCTCCGCCCGCTGCGGGGTCCCGCATCTTCCCGCGGAGGTGACGGCGGTGGACCGGGGCGCCCGGCGCCTGCATCTCTCCGACGGGCGGGACCTCGCCTACGACGCCGTCTCCTTCAATGTCGGCAGCCTCACGGGCGATGGGGGCGCCCTTCCGGGGGATGGCGAGACCTGGGCGGTCAAGCCGCTCTCGGCCCTCGCCGGTCTCCGCCGGCGACTGGATGACCGCCTTGCGCAGGGCGTTTCGCCCTTCCTCGTCGTTGCGGGCGGCGGACCGACGGGCTTCGAGGTCGCCGCCGCCCTCGCCGGGCGCGTGGAGCGGGCGGGCCTGTCCCCACGGGTGGCCCTCATCCGGCGGTCGTCGCCGGACTGGGCGCCTGGAAGGGCCCTGGCCAGGCTTTCGGCGGCGCTCCAGCGTCGGGGAGTCCTTCAGGTGTCGGGTGAGGCCGCCGCCCGCCGGCCCGGGGAAGTCCTGCTTTCGGACGGGAGGTCCCTCCCCTGCGACTTCCTGGTGCTGGCCACGGGCCTTCGGGCGCCCGCCATCATCGCCAGCCTTGGCCTGCCCGTCTCCGAGGCGGGGCGCCTGGAGGTCAGGCCGACCCTTCAGTCGGCGGCGGATCCGGCGGTCTTCGCCGTCGGGGACTGCGCCGTCATCTCGGGATCGCCACGCCCTCCTGCCGGGGTCTTCGGGGTCCGGGCCGCCCCCGTCCTTGCCCGCAACCTTGCGGCGCTGGCGACGGGCGGGTCCCTCGCGACCTACGCGCCCCAGTCGCGCTGGCTGTCCATCCTCGACCTGGGCGATGGGACGGGGCTGGCGCTGAGGGGCCGGCTCTGGAGCCTCGGGCGCGGCGCCCTCTTCCTCAAGCGGCGGCTCGACCTGGGCTTCGTGGGCAGTCTGAAGGCCGCTTCAGGCGAAGTGCTTGAGGACTGAAACCAACTTCCGGGTCCGGTCCGAGAACAGGGTCGGGGTGTAGAACTGGCCGGCCAGCCGCTTGTTGATCTCGCCGCGCGTGGGATAGGGCGCGATCATCCCGGTCATCTGGCTGAGCTTCAGCCCCGATGCGAGCGCGAGGGACCAGAGGTGGATGTGATCCCCGGCGTGCCGGCCCACCAGGGTGACCCCCAGGATCCCGCCGCGCCCAGTGGTGACAAGCTTGCCGAAGCCGCGGACATCGCCCTCGGCCTGGGCCCGGTCATTCTCGGCGAACTCGAACACCTGGACGCGGACATCGGCCCCATGGCGCTGGCGCGCCTCGGCCTCGCCCAGGCCGATCGCCGCCACTTCGGGATCGCAGTAGGTGACGCGGGGAACCTGCAGCGCGTCGGCGTTGACGGGCAGGGCGAAGATGGCCCGGCGGACCACCAGGGAGGCGTGGGCGCCGGCGAGGTGGGTGAACTGCCCCCGCCCGGCGGCGTCCCCAATGGCGAAGACCCGGCGATTGGTGGTCAGGAGTGAACGGTCGGTCCTGACCCCCTGGCGATCGAAGGCGATGCCGGCGGCCTCAAGGTTCAGACCCTCCAGGGACGGCGTGCGCCCCAGGGCGACCAGGAGGTGGGATCCGGACACCCGGACCTCGCGCCCCTCAGACTGCACAACCACGACGGGGCCCGGCTCGACCCTCAGCGCGCGCGAGCCCGCCAGGATCTCCACCCCGTCGGCGAGCAGCTGCCGGCGAACCACCTCGGCGGCGGCCGGGTCCTCGCGGCCCAGGATGTCATCGGCCTCTATGAGGACGACCTCGGACCCGAGCCGCCGGAAGGCCTGGCCCAGTTCCACCCCGATGGGACCTCCGCCGAGAACCACCAGGCGCTGGGGCAGGGCCTTGAGCTCGAAGACCGATTCATTGGTCAGGTGGGGGGTGTAGGCCAGGCCCGGGATCGGGGGAAGGGAGGCGCGGGAGCCCGTGGCGATGACGAACTTGCGCGCTGCGACCCGGACGCTGTCGCTGGCGACGGTCCGGGCGTCCTCGAACCGGGCGGCTTCCCGCACCACATGGACGCCAAGGCCCTCGAAGCGCTCCTGGCTGTCGACCGGCGCGATGGTCCGGATGGTCTCGTGGACATGGGCCATGACGCGTTCGAAGTCGACGCTGACCGACCCCGCCGTGACGCCCAGGGATCCCCCTGCGCGCGCGGCGTGGGCGGCGGAGGCGGCGGCGATCAGCGCCTTGGACGGCACGCAGCCGTAGTTGAGGCAATCGCCTCCCATCTCGCCCTTCTCGAAGAGGACGACCTTCAGCCCCAGCTGGGCGGCGCCTGCGGCCACGGAGAGGCCGCCGGACCCGGCGCCGATGATGGCGATGTCCGCCTGGATTGACTGGGTCACAGGGTCTTCCCCGAGCGGGCGCGGTGGCGCTGGAAGAGGGTGGCGCCCAGGGTCAGGAGGCCAAGCGCCACGAGAGGCAGGAAGACCTTGGGCGAGAAGATGACCCCGAGGTCCGGGGTCCCGCCCCGGGAGAGGATCTCGCCGATCCCGGCGCCGATGCCGCTGTAGATGAAGGTCGCCGGCATGATGCCGAGGAAGGTCGCCAGGGCGTAGGCGCGAAGGGGGGCGTGGGCCAGGGCGGCGGCCACGTTGACCAGCCAGAAGGGCGCCAGCGGGATGAGCCGCAGGGTCAGGATATAGCCGAAGGCGCCCTGCTGGACGCCGTCGATCACCGCCTTGAGCCGGCCGCCGGACGCCTCGGCCCGCTCCCGCAGGGTCTGCCCGAGGGAGGTCTTCACGGCGTAGAAGACCAGGACGGCGCCGAGGGTGGCGCCGACCACGGTCGCCGCGCCGCCGATCCAGGTCCCGAACAAGAGGCCGCCCGCCAGAGTCAGGATCGTCCCGCCGGGCAGGCTGACCGCAGTGGCGAGGGCGTAGACCGCGATGAAGGCCAGGAGCGCCAGGGGCAGTTGCTCGGCCACGAAGGCCCTGAGCGCCGCCTCATGCGCCTGGAGCGCATCCAGGTTGAGGTACTGGCCGGCGCCGCTGGCGAAGACGGCGACCGCACCCGCCACAAGGAGGATGAGGGGCAGGAATCGTCTCAGGCGGGCCATGCAGTCTCCGATGCGGCGTCGACACCCCCTCTTAACCGCGTGGGCGGAAACGATCCATGGCCTTGCGCCACGGGCGGGGAATGCCGCGCCAAGCGTCATCAATTCCGCTGGGTCCACGCGGCCCTCTGGTCCATCATGGGGGTTGGGGGAATGCTTCGGAGAGTCCTGTCCATGCCGCCTGAGACCGCCACCCTTCCCGGCCGCACCGGGGCCGCCGTGGAGCGCCTGACCCTGCGGCGTCCGGACGACTGGCACGTCCACCTGCGCGACGACGCCATGCTGGCCTCGGTGGTGAACTTTACGGCCCGGCAGTTCGGGCGGGCCATCGTCATGCCGAACCTGAAGCCGCCGGTCACGACCGTCGCCGCCGCCCGCGCCTATCGCGAACGCATCCTGGCGGCGGTGGAGCCGGGCCTCGACTTCACGCCCCTGATGACCTGCTACCTGACCGACGGACTGGATCCCGGCGAGGTCGAGCGGGGCTTCGCCGAAGGGGTCTTCACGGCCTGCAAGCTCTATCCGGCGCACGCCACCACCAACTCCGCCGCGGGGGTCACGGATGTCCGTCACATCCACGGCGTGCTGGAGGCCATGCAGAGGATCGGCATGCCCCTGCTGATCCATGGCGAGGTCACCGACCATCACGTCGACATCTTCGACCGTGAGGCGGTCTTCATCGACCGGGTGCTGACCGGCCTCATTGCCGACTTTCCGGCCCTGAAGGTGGTGTTCGAGCACATCACCACCGCCGACGCCGTCGCCTTCGTCGAGGCCTCCGGCCCCAACATCGCGGCGACCATCACGCCGCACCACCTGGCCATCAACCGCAACGCCATGTTCGAGGGCGGCATCCGGCCGCACTTCTATTGCCTGCCCGTGGCCAAGCGCGAGCCGCACCGCCTGGCCCTGCGCAGGGCGGCGACCTCGGGGTCGGCCAAGTTCTTCCTGGGCACGGACTCCGCCCCGCACCCGGTGGGGGACAAGGAGACCTCCTGCGGCTGCGCGGGGATCTTCAACGCCCCCTACGCCCTGGAAAGCTACGCCAACGTCTTCGACGAGGAAGGCGCCTTGGACCGGCTGGAGGCCTTCGCCTCACTGAACGGCCCGCGCTTCTACGGCCTGCCCCTGAACGCCGGCTCGGTAACCCTCGAGCGGCGCCCGGTCTCCGTCCCCGAGGTGCTGAAGCTGGCGGCGGCGGACCTGGTTCCCTTCCACGCCGGGGAAGACCTGGGCTGGAGCCTGGTCGACGCCGGCTGAGGGCGCGGGGCCGGCGCGGCCATGCGTCCCGCCGCCGCCTAGTCCCCGCCCGTGAGGAACCGGCGCGGGTTGTCCACGAACAGCATGCGGATGTCGGCGTCCGAGGCGCCCATCTCCTTGAGGTCCGGGATCACATGCCGGTGCATGTAGAGGTACTGGTCCGGGTTGGACTTCAGGAAGGCGTGCTCGCCCGACAGGGTGATCGTTCCGGGGAAGCCCATGTGGTAGGGCGAATTCCCCGGCAGCAGGATAGGCGCGACAAGGACGTCGGTGCGGTGGGCGATGAGCTTGGCGCCGTTGACGACGTCGGTGCCGACCGGGCTGTCGGGGCCATGCTGCTCGATCGCCCTGACCGGGATGATCACCATGTCGGTCCGCTTGAGCAGGGCCTCGACCTCGGGCCAGGTCATCTCGGGCAGGTAGTTCTTCGTCTTTTGGGTGGTCCAGAGGGGATTGGCGGGCCCGCCGCCTCCCGGGCTCGCGCCGGATGGGGCAAGGCAAGGCCCAGCATCAGGGCCGGCAGGGCGGCCAGGGCCAGGGTGCGCAGGGACACGGGTGATCTCCGGAGATGACGGCGCAGGGTCGCCGGAGACTAGCGCCGCGAGGCCGGGGTGGCGAGATGGAAGCCGGGAGGCGGCCCGCCCTGGCCTCAGCCTTAACCCAGCCGCCGGGCCAGGAAGGGAACTCGCAGGACGGCCTCGCTCACCGCGACGAGGCCGGCGATCACCAGGCCGGCCGTGAGGAGGTAGGCGGGGTTGAAGGGTTCGACAGTGTCCGGAGCCAGACTCAAAGGCTTGAACAGGTAGAAGACGACCAGGTTGCTGGCGGCATGGGCGCCGGTCGCCATCTCAACGCCTCCCAGCCTCAGGGTCATGTAGCAAAGGCCGCAGCCGACGGCCGTACGGAACAGAAGGGTGTTCAGGTCCAACTCTTCCTCCCAGTGAATGAGGCCAAAGATGAGGGAGCTGGCGAGGATGGGGATGCCGATCCGGGCGACAAGTACGCCGGTGTGCCGCAGGAGCCAGCCCCGGAAGACCGCTTCCTCCGCCGCAGCGGCGAGCAGTATGGCCGGGACGAAGAAGACGGAGAACGTGATCGCCGTTGGCAGGGTCTGAAAGATGGCCTGGTAGGGAGGATCCTCGGACGTGTCCAGAAGGGGAAAAAGCGCCAGACAGAAGACTCCGTAGAGGATCAGGCCCATGGCCATATGCCGCCAGCGCCATCGGGGGGCAGCCGTGAGGCTGGCCCTGGGGTGCACCCGGGTCACGAGGCTGCCCACCAGGACAAGACATGCCGCGAAGGCGGCGTTGGCGATTGCGGTGGTCCCCAGGATGCCGATCTGTTCCGCCAGGTAGAGCGGCCGCTCCCCCTCAAAGCCGGACTTCATCAGTTCCTTGATGGCGGGGACAGACAGACCCTTCAGCCCAAGATGCGTCCTCCAGGCGATGGCCAGGACGACAATGAGGACCAGCCCGTAGGTTATGAGCGCGACCGCACCGACGCCGGCGCCGGCCAGAAGGCCCAGGCCGAAGCGACGCCAGGTAGGTCCCACCCCGGGCGCGTAGGGCAGGAAGGGCGACTGTCCCCGCCCGAGGGAGCCGAGGGTGCGCCGGACTTCTGCGAGGAGGCCTTCCAACTTATCCATGGCCGACGGTCGGCGGCATTTCGGGCACGGTCAAGCGCCCGACCCTGGGTAATTCGCGTGATCCCCCCGCGAAATGGGCGCTAAGCTCCACAGGCTGCAGGCGCCCCGCCCGCTCAAACCGGAGACTCCCATGTCCGCCTACACCTCCGACGTCCTGGTGGGTCCCCGCAACGGCCTGCGGTTCACCGAGAGCCCGCGCTGGCGCGGCGACCGGCTGTGGTTCATCGACATCCACGACAGCGCCATCAAGTCCGCATCCCTGGCCGGCGAGCTACGGACCGAGATCGCGCTTCCCTTCAAGCCGAACGGACTGGGCTTCGCCCCCGATGGCTCAGTCGTCTTCAGCGACGCCCTCAGCCTGCGCATGAAGCGCTGGAAGGACGGCGCCCTGCATGACCTTGCCGACCTGTCGGGCGCCTGTGTCTTCTGCCTCAGCGACGCCATCACCGACGCCGCCGGGCGCACCTGGGTCAGCGACATCGGCTACAACTTCTGGAACCCCGACGCGCCGCCGGCCGAGACCTGCGTCCTCGTGCGGATCGACCCGGACGGCGCGGTGACCCGGGCGGCGGGCGACCTGCGCTTCCCGAACGGGGCCGTCCTGACCCCCGACGGCCGGACCCTGGTCATCGCCGAGACCAACGGCTTCTGCCTGACCGCCTTCGACATCGCCGACGACGGCGTCCTTGTGAACCGGCGGACCTGGGCCCGGCTGCCCGAGGGCGTGCAGCCGGACGGCATCTGCCTGGACCCCGAGGGCGCGATCTGGGTCGCCAATCCCGGCGAGGCCGGCCCAAAGGTGCTGCGCGTGCGCGAGGGCGGCGAGGTGACCGACACGGTCGCGCTCGACGCCGGCCTCCACGCCTACGCCGTCGCCCTGGCCGGCGAGGACGCCAGGACCCTGGTCATCTGCGCCTCTGCCAGCCACGACCCCGCCGAGATCGCGGCAAACCCGACCGCTCAGCTGCGGGTGGCGAAGCTGGGGTGAGGGTTGGGTTCCCCCAGCTAGGCGTCCACGTCGGCCAGCCGTCCATGGCGACGGAGGATCGCCTGGACCCGGTCGATCGGAAGACCCGGACAGACATAGCCGTCGCGGCCCACCATGGTCTCATTGGCGAAGAGGCTGTTGAGGATCGCCTCGTCCACCGCCTCGATGGCGGCCTCGTAGAAGGCGCTCATGCCCTGCTCGCCGAGATAGCTGGCCTGCACCAGGCCCTCATGCTGCTCCACGGCGGCGGAATTGGCGGTGGAGAAGGCCAGGAAAAGGTCGCCGGACTCGTTGGCCGCTATGCCGCCGGACCGGGCGATCCCGAAAGCCGCCCGCCGGGCCAGACGCCGCAGCTGGTGCGGCATCATGGGCGCGTCCGTGGCCACCAGGCCGATGATGGAGCCGTTCTCGTCCCGGGGATCACCCTCGACAGGAATCTCCAGTCCGACGGGAAGGCCGGCGATGTGCAGGAGGCGACGCTTGCCGAAGTTGGCCTGGACGAAGGCGCCGACCTGGTAGACCGACCCGGCGTAGGCCACCTGCCGTGACGCCGTGCCGGAACCCGCCTTGAATTCATAGCAGCGCATGCCTGTGCCGCCGCCGACGCTTCCCTCCTCGATCCAGCCGGGCCGGGCGTCGTCGAACGCCTGGATCACATGCTCGGCGGTCACGTGATGGCCGTTCATGTCGTTCAGGGGGTCGTCGCAGGTCTCCGCCGCGACCGGAAGCCAGAAGGGCTGGTCGGGCTTCTCGCCCGGCTTCAGCTGGGAAAAGCACCAGCGGGCGGTGACATCCCGCGCCAGGCCGCAGCTGTGGGTGTTGGTCAAGGTGATGGGGCCGTCGAACCGCCCTCTTTCCTCGATGAAGGACACGCCCGTCATCTCGCCATTGCCGCTCATGTTGAAGAAGCCGGCGTAGGCCGCCGCGTTCGGCCGCGCCCGGCCGAAGGGGAAGATGGCGGTGACGCCCGTCCGCACGGGCCCCTGCCCCACAACCAGGGGCCCCTCGCCGCGGATGAGGGTGCAGTAGCCCACCTCGACGCCGGGGACGTCGGTAATGGCGTTGAAGCGTCCGGGCTCGCCGGTGAAGGGCACGCCCGCCCCCCGGGCGCGCAGCTTTCCGGAGGGGGTGGTGCGGTGTTCGGTGCGCATGCGTCTGCCTCTGGCGTCTCTGGCAATTCCGCTGAAGCGCGCCCGCCACCCGGAAGGCGGCCTGCGCCCCAGGGGCGTCACCGGGAAGGCGTAGTCGGGTTGGGCCGCCCGTGTCTAGGCGACGGCGGGAAATCCGGAACCTTTGCGAAGGGTCTGGCATTCCCGCCCTGGCGGCCGCGAAGCCGGAGCGCCGCTTTGTCGCCCCGCAGAGGTCATGAATTCGCCTTCCCGGCCCGGCTTCCTGTCCACGTACCTTGGTTCTGGACAGCTGGATGAGAAGGCTGTCCCTCTAGCTCCAGTGATTTTCAAGACCCTTTTCAAATCCCGCCCCCGCGGCCGCCGGCCCAGGGCGGGGCGACATTCAGGAAGGATGCGCCGTGGGACTCTCCCTTTCATTCATCGCCAGCCAAGGGCCTGATCCCCTTGAGAGCCTCGGCCTGTTGGCCAACGGCAAGACCCTCCGGGCCGAACCCCTGCCACCGCCGGCCAGGTTCGTCGCCTTCGAGCTGGGAGGCTGGCGCGTGGTCATGAGCGACGACCATCGGTTCGCCAGCCGCGAACGGGTCAGCGCGGCCGCCCAGGGCGGCGTCGCCATCGGCGTCTACCTGGAAGAGCATGTCATGGTCAGCGGCGCCTTCGGCGCGAAGGACGGGCAGCTCACCTGGAGCGTCCAGCATGACCCCGAGCATGGGCTGGAGCACCTGGATGTCTGGGGCGATCCGCCCGGCGCCCTGGCGTCGATCCGCGAACGCCTGCTGGCGGAACTGCAGGAGGACGACGAAGTGGACGCCCTCTTCAGCGCGCCCCTCGACCTGGCGGCCGGGATCTGCGGCTTCCATCCTCACGAATACGAGGGCGAGGTCGACCTGACCGTCCTTTCGGTGGCCCGCAAGGACCTGATGAAGATGCATGAGCCTGGACTTTCCGCGGACCCGCGACCAGCGGCCCCGGCGGCGGCGGCGGAAACAACCTCCCGCCCCGGCTTCCTCGCGCGGCTGTTTGGACGAAGGTAGGGCCCAACTGCGAGGCGCCGGCCTCAGCCGTCCCTTCCGCACCTCACTCCCCCAGAACCCAGGCCCTCAGGTCGCCGTCCAAGGCCTCGGGGGCGTCCCGGGCCAGGGTGTGGCCGACCCCGGGGTAGGAGACCCGGCGCACCGGCGCGTTCACCAGGGCCGCCTCGATCGCGTCCTGGTAGGCGGGCGGCAGGACGGGGTCCTCGTCGCCGCCGAGGATCAGGACCGGCGTCGTGACGCCGGCCAGGGCCTCCACGAAGTGGAAGGCCTTGGTCTCCCGCCCGAAGAAGTCGAACAGCAGGGGATAGTTGGTCCGGGTGCGGGCGTCGGCGTCAGGGTCGGTCTTCCGGGTCGTGCTGTAGAGGGGCATGCACCGGGCGCCGAAGTCTGTGACCGTCTCGGGGCCGGGGTTGGCGGCGAAGGCGGCGAAGGCGGCGGCGGCCTCGTCCCCGCCCTGGCGGCGGAACCCCTCCGCCGAGATCGCCGGATCAAAGAAGGGCCCCGTGCCCGAGAAGACCAGCCGGGCGGCGTGGCCGGGATGCCGGATGGCGTAGGACTGCGCGACCATGCCGCCGAAGGAGTGGCCGATGACGACCGGCTTCTCGATCCCCAGCGCCTCGCAGAGGCCCTTCACGTCGTCCCCCCACTGGGCCAGGGTCCAGAGGGCGGGATCGCCGGGATCGCTCCGGCCGCAGCCCCTGTGGTCGTAGACCACCACCTGCGCGATGTCGGCCAGGGACTCCACCATGGCCCGCATGTGGCCGTGGTCGGTGGGCCCGCCATGCAGCGCCACCACCGTGGGTCGCTCGATCCACTTCGGCCCGTCGGCGACCAGCTTGGGGCCCAGGACCTCGACGAACAGGCGCACGCCGTTGACGGATACGAACATGGCGGGTCTCCCTCAGGCGCCGGAACGGGACAGGCCGGCGAGCGCCTGGCGGATGGCGATCAGGGACTGGCCCAGCACCATGCCCCGCCAGACGTCGGTGTCGATGTAGAAGGCGTCGCGGATCTGCTGCTTGATAGGCCGGGCCTCCGGCGCCGCCGGATCGCCGTGCGCGTGCAGCCAGTTGTCGGCCCGGAGCGCATCCAGCACCCGGGCGGAGTCCACCGTGCCGTACTCAAGCGCGACGCCCGTCACGCGGGCCTGGGGAAGCCGCCGCGGCGCCGCCCCCAGCCAGTCCCCGGCGATGGCCGCAGAGACGGAATCCCCGCCGGAATGGCTGGTGGCCGCCAGCCCGTGCCAGGCCTGGGCGCGCGCATGCTCCGGCGTCCCGGGAGGGGCGCTGATGATCTGTTCGGCATAGCCCTCGGGCCCCAGGCCCGTGTGGTAGTCGATGAACCCGATGTCGGAGGCCCGGGACAAATGGTCCTTCAGGATCGCCTCCAGGGTCCGCCGGGACCAGGTGGGCGACAGGCCCCCGTAGAAGACGCCGTCAGGATGGGTGTACTGCCCGCCGGAGATCACCTGGGCCATGGCGGCGAAGCCGTGCGTGCGGGCATAGTCCAGGATGGCCTGGCGGGAGGCGGCCTGGCTGGCCTCGCTCCAGTCAGCGGGCTTCACCGCCCCGGCCAGCTTCGCGTACTCGGGGTTCTCCGGCAGGGGCCGGTCGAAATCCACGAAGTTCCGGTTGAGGTCGACATTCTCGTGGGTGACCCGGCGGCTCCAGGCGAAGCCGTAGGGATTGATCGCGTGCACCAGCAGGACGGCCTGCCCGGGCCGCAGCCGTGCCGCCTCGCCCCGCCGAAGCCAGTCCACCTGCGCCCCCGACCCGCAATAGCCCTCTATCCCGTGGGTTCCCGAGACCAAGACCAGAACGGACGCCGCGTCCTCGGAACCGATCCAGGCGCAGTCGGTCGCCAGGACCCCGCCGTCAGGCCCGCGCTCAGGATGTTCGTGAGCCGACAGCACGGCCCCGACCGCCTGCGCCGCCTCCAGGAACTTTTCGCGCGCCTCGGCATAGCTGGCGCTGAACGGACCTGACCTCATGCGTGACGCTCCCGGGAGCCTCGCGAGGTTTCGACCTGGCGCTCCTTTGGCTGACATAGCGCCGACAGCGGGTCCGGTCCAATCGCAGGGGCGGGGCGACGATCTACACCGCCGGCAAGCAGGCCCGGGCCAGGGGGTTGCGGCGGGTTCGCCTGGCTCCCCGAGTCCGCGGGGAGCCCCTAACCTCGCCCTCTTCGGCAAGGCGGATGAGGCCGCGTTCGAAGGTTCGACGTCAGTTCTGGTTGTCGAGTTGGCGGGGCGCAGGTTCGCGGCGGGTTGCACCCGCACCCCCGGTGACGCAACGTGCCGCCCGAAGTTTCCGGGGGATCAATGATGAGACTGGCGACCTATCTGCTTGTGGGGATGACGAGCGCATCCCTGCTGGTTTGCGCACCGGCGGCGAACGCCCAGTCCGAGCGCTTCTCGGTGGTCGCGAACGGGACCAAGGTCGGATACCTGAACGTCGATGGCGACGCGCGTCGACGGACCATCGCCTTCGACTACAAGATCAACGGCCGCGGGCCCTCAAGCACCGAGACCCTTGAACTCGACGCCGCCGGACTGCCGGTCGCCTGGACGATCGACGGGGCGACGACCTTCGGCAGCAAGACAAAGGAAAGTTTCCGCCTCCGCGGCCGTCGCGCCACCTGGAGCGACGCCGCCGGGCCTGGGTCGGCGACCGTCACCGACCCCAGCCTCTACATCTCCCAGCACGCCAGCCTCTGGGCGCCGGGTCTTTACGCGCGCGCCCTGCTGAAGGACGCCGACAGGGAGATGCCCGCCCTTCCCGGCGGCAGGGTGCGGCTCGAGAAGATCGAGGACCTCAACCTGCAGAGCGCCACTGGCCCCGTGCAGGCCACGGCCTGGCGGCTGTCGGGCCTCGAGCTCACGCCCGTGACCATGGTTCTCGACGCGGATGGGAATCTCCTGGCGCGCGGGATCGGTCGCGCCGCCCTGGTCCGGGAAGGGCTGGAGGGTGAAGAGCGGCGCCTGCGGAACCTGACCGCGAGCTGGAACGCCGACTGGCTGGTCGGGCTCCAGAAGGCGGCGGCGCACCGCTACGACGGGCCCGTGCGGGTCCGGAACGTCCGGGTCTTCGATCCCCGTGCGAAGGCCCTGACGGGTCCGGTGTCTGTCGTCTTCCACCGCGGACGCATCTCGGCGGTCGCCCCCACGGACACCCCCGCGACCCCGGGCGAGACCACCATCGACGGCGGCGGCGGGACGCTGGTTCCGGGCCTCTTCGAGATGCACGGCCATCTCGGCGACTTCGGCGCCCTGTGGAACGTGCTCGCCGGGGTGACCACCGTGCGCGACATGGGATCGGACAACACGATCCTGAGCCGCCTCATCGAGAACATCGAAACGGGAAGGCTCGCCGGCCCCAACGTGATCCGTGCGGGGATGATCGAGGGCAACAGCGCGACGAACAATCAGTCGGGCTTCGTTGTCGACAGCGAGGCGGCGGCGGTCCAGGCGGTCCGTTGGTACGCCGCGCGCGGCTATGACGACATCAAGATCTATTCCTCGATCAAGCCGGCCTGGGTCCCGGCGATGATCGCCGAGGCGCGCGCACAGGGCATGGGCGTACTGGGCCACGTGCCCGCCTTCACCACGTCCGATGCAATGATCGACGCCGGCTATGATGAGATCACCCACATCAACCAGTTGATGCTGAGCTGGGTCCTCAAGCCCGACGAAGACACCCGCACCCTGCTTCGCCTCACCGCGCTGCGGCGTCTGCCGCAACTCGACCTCAACAGCCCGGCGGTTCAGGGGACCCTGCAGCGGCTGATCGACCGCAAGGTGGCGCTGGACCCGACCTTCGTGATCCACGAGGACCTGACTCTGAACCGCACGGGCAAGATGCCGCCGGGCGCTGCGGACTACTTCGATCACATGCCCGTCGGATGGCGGCGGGACGCGATGCAGGCGCTCGCGGACGCGTCGAGGCCGGAGGATGATGTCGCCTATCGGGGCGCCTTTGATCAGATCGAAAAGTTCCTGACCCTCGCGCATCGGCGCGGGATCAAGATCGTCCCCGGAACGGACACCGGCGGCGCCTTCACGCTCCATCGGGAGCTTGAACTCTACCAGCGCCTCGGGATGACGCCGGCGGAGATCCTGGCGCGCGCGACGCTGGAGATGGCCCAGCACACCGGTCGGGACCAGACGCTGGGCTCGATCGAAAAGGGCAAGACGGCCGACTTCTTCCTCGTGCCCGGCGACCCGACGAAGGACCTGAAGGCGATCAAGACCATCCGGATGGTCGTGCGCGGGGGCGTGGTCTACTTCCCCAGCGACGTGTACCCGAAGCTCGGCGTGCGGCCCTTCACGACGTCGCCTGCCGTGACGCCCGGCGGCTAGACGGAGCGAGGAGCGGACGACATGCGCACGACGAGACTGGGCGACCTGGGAGAGGTCAGCCGCCTCAGCCTGGGGGGCGGGATCGGCCAGATCTGGGGAGAGACTACGCGTGAGGAGGCCCTGGCCACCCTTCACGCCGCTGTCGAGGCCGGGATCAGCCTGATCGACTGCGCCCCCATGTACAACAACGCCGAACGGTTCATCGGCGAGGCCTTCGGGGGCCGCCCGCCCGCGGGGGTGAGGTTCACCACCAAGCACCAGCTGGGCACGCCCGAGCCCGGCGCGGC
Source organism: Pseudomonadota bacterium (assembly GCA_046046615.1). Classification (GTDB taxonomy): domain Bacteria; phylum Pseudomonadota; class Alphaproteobacteria; order Caulobacterales; family Caulobacteraceae; genus Phenylobacterium. Next base: position 36,005 of record JBJOJL010000011.1, on the reverse strand, counting down.
GGCGGCGGCCCTGGAAGCCTCGGTGGACGCCAGCCTCGCGGCCATGCGCCTGGAGCGCATCGACCTCTTCTTCCTGCACTCCAACCTGCATCGCGACGGGTTCGCCTATGCCTTTGGCGAGAGCGCCAAGGCCCAGTTCTCCACCGCCCTGTCGATCTATGCCGAGGAGGTCGTCCCGGCCATGGAGGCGCTGAAGGCCAAGGGCAAGATCGGACATTGGGGGATCACCGGGATCGGCGTCCCGGACGCGGTGCTGGACGCCCTCGCCCTTCCCGTACGCCCCTCCGTCGTGCAGGTGATCGCCAACCTGCTGGACAGCCCCGGCGCGCTGAAGCGCTACGCCGAACCAGCCCGCCCGCGCGAGATCGCCCGGGCCGCCAAGGCGGCGGGGCTGGGCGTCATGGGCATCCGGGCCGCGCAGGCCGGCGCCCTGACGGCGGCGGTCGACCGCGACCTGTCGCCCAACAGCCCCGACCGGCGGGACTATGAGCGGGCCGCCCCCTTCCGGGCCCTGTGCGCCCGCTGGGGCGTGGACCCCGCCTATGCGGCGCACCGCTACGCCCTCTCCCTGCCCGACTTCGACGTGGTGGTGCTGGGGGTCAAGAACCGGTCGGAACTGTCCCTCTGCCTCCAGGCGGAGGCCGACGGGCCCTATTCCGGGGCGGAAATGGCCGAGATCGACGCCCTGGGGCTGCGGCCGCCGGGAGGTTGAGCCCCCTGCGCGGAGATCGGCACTCCGTGGGGCCTGCCCTGCGTCTGGGTCAGAGACAGGCGATGGGAAGGCAGGATCCGCAGACGCTCAAGAGAGCCTTCCCGGCCCACCCCTAAGTGGCGGTGAGAGAGGGATTCGAACCCTCGATAGAGTTTCCCCTATACACGCGTTCCAGGCGTGCGCCTTCAACCACTCGGCCACCTCACCCCACGCGCCGGAGGCGGGCCTCCGGCGTGGAGGGGTGGAGATATACCGGCGCGGGGCGGCGGGCAAGGCGGCAGGTGCAATCGGCGGCGGGCGGGCCTATCTTGGGGGTCACGCACCGCCACCGCCCCCTCAAGGAGCCCCGCATGGTCTTCCTGCGCAAGTCCCCCGACATGCCCACCGCCGCCACCGCCCTGCCCGGCCGTCCCGACGCCATCCCGACGGCGGCGGTCAACTTCGTCACCGGCCAGCCGCTGAAGGGGCCCTTCGCCCCGGGCCTGCAGGTCGCCCTCTTCGCCATGGGCTGCTTCTGGGGCGTGGAGCGCAAGTTCTGGCAGACCCCGGGCGTGGTCGCCACGGCGGTCGGCTATGTGAACGGCTTCACCCCCAACCCGACCTATGAGGAGGTCTGCACCGGCCGGACCGGCCACACCGAGGCTGTGCTGGTGCACTTCGACCCCTCGGTCATCTCCTACGAGGGCCTCTTGAAGGTGTTCTGGGAGGGACATGATCCCACGCAGGGCATGCGCCAGGGCAATGACATCGGCACCCAGTACCGGTCGGGGATCTACGCCTTTGACGGAGAACAGGAGGCCGCGGCGCGCGCCTCCCTGGCCGCCTACCAGGGCGCCCTGTCGGCGAAGGGCTTCGGCGCCATCACCACCGAGATCGCCCCGGCGCCAGCCTTCTTCTATGCCGAGCACTACCACCAGCAGTACCTGGCCAAGGTGCCCGACGGCTATTGCGGCGTCGGCGGCACGGGCGTGTCCTGCCCCATCGGAGTGGGCGTGAAGGCGTGAGCCCGGAGGCCTTCGAGGCCGCCGCCCTGGCCCTGCCGGCGACGGAAAAGGTCGTCCAGTGGGGCGGGGCCGATGTCTACAAGGTGGGCGGGCGCATCTTCGCCATCACCGGCCTTGGCGGGGGCCTGTCGATCAAGGTCAGCGACATCGCCTACGCCGTGCTGGTCGAGACGGGCCGGGCCCGGCCGGCGCCCTACCTGGCGCGGGCCAAGTGGGTGGCCTTCGAGACGCTGGAGGACCTGGACGCCGAGGAGGTGCGCGGCTGGCTGGCCGCCGCCCACGCGTTGGTCGCCGCCAAGTTGACGCGAAAGGCCCGGGCCGAGCTGGGGCTCGCGGGGCCCGCCGTATAGGTGAGGACGCCAATGAGGAGGTCGACTGCGCCTCAGCTGACCCCCTCCGGCCCGCTGCGCGGGCCACCTCCCCCTGGGGGGAGGAATTACGGAGCCATTGCTCCCCCAAGGGGGAGCTCCGACCGAAGGTCGGAGAGGGGGTCAACAGCGCCTCAGAGCAAGACCCGGTGAGCCGCTCCCGTGGCCCCAGGGCCTAGTCCTCGAGGATCAGGCTCTCGCGCTGGGTGTCCCGCAGGCGCAGGGCGACCAGGAAGGCGATGGCCATCACGATCGCCACATAGGCGTAGAAGCCGCTCTCGGCCCCAGCCTTCTTGAACGCCAGGGCTACATACTCCGCCGAGCCGCCGAAGAGGGAGTTGGCCAGGGCGTAGGGCAGGGCCACGCCGAGGGCGCGGACATGGGCGGGGAAGAGCTCGGCCTTCAGCACGGCGTTCACCGCCGTGTAGCCCGACAGGATGAAGAGCAGCAGGACCACCAGGCCCAGGGCCAGGGCGGGCGAGGCAGCCGTGGACAGTGCCGTCATGACGGGAAAGGTCGCCAGGGCGCCGGCCCCGAAGGCGAAGGCCAGGGTGGTCTTGCGCCCCACCCGGTCCGACAACAGGCCGAACAGGGGCTGGATCACCATGTAGACCACCAGCGAGCCGGCGCTGATGGCCGTGGCCGTGTCCTTGGAGAAGCCCGTGGTGTTGACCAGGAACTTCTGCATGTAGGTCGTGTAGGCGTAGAAGGCGAGCGAACCGGCCGAGGTCAGGACGAAGATCATCGCCGTCTCGCGCGGGAAACGCCGGAACAGGAGGCCCGCGCTGGACTTCTCCGGCGCCGAAGCCTGGGCCGCCAGGAAGGAGGGGCTCTCGTGGATGCCCCGGCGGATGATGAAGACCACCACCGCCAGGAGGGCGCCGATCACGAAGGGAATGCGCCAGCCCCAGGCCTCCAGGGCCTCCCTGGGCATCAGGTTCTGCAGCAGGATCAGCACGGCCAGGGCGGTCAGCTGGCCCATGATCAGGGTGGTGAACTGGAAGCTGGACCAGAAGCCGCGGCGGGTCTTGCCGGCGACCTCCGACATGTAGGTGGCGCTGGCGCCATACTCGCCGCCCAGGGACAGGCCCTGGACCAGGCGCGCCGCCACCAGGCAGATAGGGGCGAGCGGCCCCCAGACCGAGTAATCCGGCAGGATGGCGATGGCGAAGGAGCCGGCGCACATCAGCGAAACCGAGAGGGTCAGGGCCGCCCGGCGTCCCGCCCGGTCGGCGTAGAGGCCGGTCAGCCAGGCGCCCAGGGGGCGGGCCAGGAAGCCGACCCAGAACACCGCAGCGGCCTGCATTAGCTGGGCCGTCGTATCGCCCTTGGGGAAGAAGTGCGGGGCGAAATAGAGGGCGAAGGACGAGTAGGCGAACCAGTCGTACCACTCCACCAGGTTGCCGGCGGCGCCGCCCATGATGGCCCGGATGCGGGCCAGGGGGCTGAGGGGCGGCGGGGTGGCGGACGTGGGCTCGGCAGGCGTCGAAGCGGAGGCCTCGGTCATGTCTCCCCCTCCCCGCCTGGCGCGATCAGGCCCGGTCGGCCGTGTGGCGTTCCGCCTGGTCGGCGGTGGCGCGCAGGAAGGCCATGTGCCCGATGAAGGCGCCCTTCACGATCGGCAGGAAGCCCAGGGTCACGGCCGCCAGGAAGCCCAGGGTCACCGGCACGGTGACCAGGGTCGGCCCCTGCCAGACCCAGGGAATGAACAGCACCGGCACGATGACCAGGTGGCCGATGATCAGGATGGTGAAATAGGCCGGGCCGTCGTCGGCCGGATACCGCGCCAGGTCGACGCCGCAGGCCGGGCACTCCGGGTTGACCTTCAGGTAGGTCCGGAACAGCCGTCCCTCCCCGCAGTGCGGGCAGCGGCCGCGAAGGCCTCGGGACAGGGCGGTGGCGAAGGCGGGGCTCTGGCTCATGCGCCCCATATGCGCGCAGGCGGGGCAAAAGGCCAGAGGGGCGCGGGCGCCCGGGCTTTACCCCGCCAGCTGCGACGTCAGAACCTGGGCGTCGAAATAGTCGCGGTAGAAGACGATCTTGCCGTCCTTGACCTCGAAGACGCCGGTGACCGGCAGCTCCACCCACTTCGACCCGAAGAGGTGCCGGTCCAGGCGCTCGATGAAGACCACCGGCCCCGCGGCGGCCCGGCGCAGGACGTGGAACTCGTTCTTCGAGATCGGGGCGAAAAAGGGCTCCAGGAAGCCCACCACCCCCGCCGGGCCCACATGCACCGTGCCGGGGGCGTTCATGTTCTCGTACCGGCAGTCCTCGGCCACGAAGGGCGCGGCGGCGGCGTAGTCCTTGGCCTCCATGGCGGCCAGGAAGGCGTCGACCACGGCGGCGGGATCGGTGGGGGCGCTCATGGGAAGTCTCCGGTTCGGGGGGATCAGGCGCGGGCGTCGCCCAGGAGGACGCGGCGCATGTCGCCGCCCGTCCGGGCGATCAGGAAGAGCAGATAGATGCAGAGGAAGGGCATGCCGCCAAAGAAGGCCACGACGGCCAGGCCCAGCCCGCCGGCCGAGAATCCGTTGCGCCAGGCGGTCCAGAGAGCGGACAGGGCCAGGATGAACATGAAGTCCAGGTTGAACTGCCCCGCCCAACCCATGGCGGCCATGTCGCCGAAGAAGGCCGGGAAGAGGTTCATGCCGTGATTGGCGATGACGATCGCCGTATAGACGGTGATGACGCCCAGGGCGGCGATGAGGAAGAGACGGAAAAGGGTCATGGCCCGGACTCCGGAATGTAGCGGTCGCTACATTCATGCCAGACTGTAGCGGTCGCTACAAGAGCCTATGGCCGGGACTAGAGCCCTCTAAAGCCTGCGCAGCAGGTCCCAGGGGCCGGTGACCCGCAGGCTCTCCCCTTCGGCTTCAAGGGTCACGAAGCCGGATTGATCAAATAACCAGTCATTGGTCGTCGGTCGGTAGGTTTCAGGACTGGCGCCAACCTTGCCGCGGAACCCCTTCCGCTCCAGGACATCGATGATGGCCTTGCGGTCCAGAGGCTCGGCAAGGCCGGTGGCCCTGAGATCCAGAAGGCGCAGGATGATCCGGGCGACGACCCCGACGATTACGGCTCCTTGCCAGTCTTCGAGGCGCCCAAGGAGCGCCAGCAAGCTGACGACTACGACCAGCATGAGCGCCGACTTCGCCAACCAAATCCAGAAATCCCGCCCATCCCGCCAGGGCATCCAGGAGAGGACTTTGATATCGCGAACATGCCGCCGCCTGTTCGGCGCCTTCAGGGCCGCCGCATTAGGCGCTGCGCTCTTCCCTGGGTCAGACGGGGCGGTTTCCGGATCCATGCGACGACGTGCTCCCTGATCGAACCTAACACAGTTCCGCCATCAACCCACTCCTGCGGTCTTCAACCTGCGGGAAATGCGGAGAAGAACGTCTCACGGACCTTCTGCAGCCCTGTTCTCTGGATCGAGGGTGCGCCTGGCGGTCTCGACCGGCACGCCCGCCAAGTCCAGGCGCGCAGGATTAATGCGCAGCTGAGCCAAGCATCCTAATCCAAACGCGAGGCCCAGGAGGAGCCAGAACCCCAAGCCGAAATCACGTTCCCAAGCGTGGAGCGCAAGCAAGGCGAGGAAGAGGATTGCAACCACAATGTCTTTCGGACGTCGCCAGGGCCAGACAAGCGCCCGCACCAAACCGCCCCGAAAGGTAAGTGACATCCCCGAGTTCAACTTCGCATGAAGCTCGACCAAGACCCGTCTTCCAAGACTTCCGATCAAACCGTGCTCCCATTCCGACGACGAGACAACCTCGCGCCCTGTCCGGTTTGGCGCACCCGCCTACCTCCGCTACAACCCCTCCCATGACCATCCGCGAGGAACAGAGGCGCAGGGTGACGGAGCGGTTGGCGGGGCACCTGCTGGCCACCGGGCTGTCGCGCACCAGCGTCCGGCAGCTGGCGGCGGCGGCGGGGGTCTCGGACCGCATGCTGCTCTACTATTTCAAGGACAAGGCCGAGGCGCTGAGCGAGGCCATGGCCCGGGTGTCGGGCCAGCTGGGCCAGCAGCTCGAGGCCTCGGTGACGGCGGGCGAGCGCCTGGCGCCGGAGCGCCTGCTGGCCGAGGCGGCGCAGATGGTCACCGGGGCCGAGGTGCGCCCCTTCATGGCCCTGTGGATGGAGGTCATCGCCGCCGCCGCCCGGGGCGAGGCGCCCTACGCCGACATCGCGGGGCAGGTGACCGCCGGTTTCCTGGCCTGGATCGAGAGCCGGCTGGACATCGCGGACCCGGAGCGGCGCAGGGCCACGGCGGGCCTCATCCTCGCCGCCGTCGACGGCCTCGCCCTGCTGGAGATCGGCGCCGGCGCGCCCGCCGCCCTGGCGGCCGCGGAACGGGCGCGGGACCTGCGGTTCACGCCGTAGGGCCAGACCCAACCGCCGTTGACCCCCTCTCCCGGCTTCGCCGGGAGCTCCCCCTTGGGGGAGCAATTGGCTTTCTAATTCCTCCCCCCAGGGGGAGGTGGCGCGCGCAGCGCGGCGGAGGGGGTCAGCTGGGCCGCCGCTGCGCCCCTAGTCCGCGTCCATCTTCAGGGCGGCGATGAAGGCTTCCTGGGGGATGTCGACCTTGCCGAATTGGCGCATGCGCTTCTTGCCGGCCTTCTGCTTGTCCAGGAGCTTGCGCTTGCGGCTCATGTCGCCGCCATAGCACTTGGCGGTGACGTCCTTGCGCAGGGCCCGGATGGTCTCGCGGGCGATGATCCGGCCGCCGATCGCCGCCTGCAGCGGGATCTGGAACATGTGCGGGCTGATCAGGTCCTTCATCTTCTCGACCATGCCCCGGCCGCGGGCCTCGGCCCGGTCGCGGTGGACCAGCATGGACAGGGCGTCGACGGGCTCGCCGTTGACCAGGATGCTCATCTTGACCAGGTCGCCGACCCGGTAGTCCTCGACCTGGTAGTCGAAGGAGGCGTAGCCCTTGGAGACGCTCTTGAGCCGGTCGTAGAAGTCGAAGACCACCTCGTTGAGGGGCAGGTCGTAGATCACCATGGCCCGGCTGCCGACATAGGACAGCTCGCGCTGCACGCCGCGGCGGTCCTGGCAGAGCTTGATCACCGCGCCGAGGTACTCGTCGGGCGTCAGGATGGTGGCCTTGATCCAGGGCTCGGCGATGGTGTCGATCTTCACCGGGTCCGGCATGTCGGCGGGATTGTGGAGCTCGAGGACCTCGCCGTTGGTCAGGGTGATCCGGTAGACCACGCTGGGGGCGGTGGCGATCAGGTCGAGGTCGAACTCGCGCGACAGGCGCTCCTGGATGATCTCCAGGTGCAGGAGGCCCAGGAAGCCGCAGCGGAAGCCGAAGCCCAGGGCCGCCGAGGTCTCCATCTCGTAGGTGAAGCTGGCGTCGTTCAGGCGCAGGCGGCCGATGGCGGCGCGCAGGTCCTCGAAGTCGGCGGCGTCCACCGGGAAGAGCCCGCAGAAAACCACCGACTGGGCGACGCGGAAGCCCGGCAGGGGGCTGGCCGTCTGGCGCTTTTCCTCGGTGATGGTGTCGCCCACGGCGGCGTCGGCCACCTGCTTGATCTGGGCGGTGATGTAGCCGATCTCGCCGGGGCCCAGCTCGTCGACCTCGGTCTGCTTGGGCTTGAAGACGCCGATGCGGTCGACCTGGTGGACGGCGCCGGCGTTGATCATCCGCACCTTCATGCCGGCGCGCAGGCGCCCGTCCATGACGCGCACCAGCACGACGACGCCCAGGTAGGGGTCGTACCAGGCGTCCACCAGCAGGGCCTTGAGGGGGGCGTCGGGGTCCCCCTTGGGGGGCGGCAGGCGGGTGACCACGGCCTCCAGGACGTCGGCGATGCCCTGGCCGGTCTTGGCCGAGCACAGGACGGCGTCGGAGGCGTCGATGCCGATGACGTCCTCGATCTGCTCACGGACCCGGTCGGGGTCGGCGGCGGGCAGGTCGATCTTGTTCAGGACCGGAACGATCTCGTGGTTGTTGTCGATGGCCTGGTAGACATTGGCCAGGGTCTGGGCCTCGACCCCCTGGCTGGAGTCCACCACCAGGATGGAGCCCTCGCAGGCGGCCAGGCTGCGGCTCACCTCATAGGCGAAGTCCACGTGGCCGGGGGTGTCCATCAGGTTCAGGACATAGGTCTCGCCGTCCCGGGCCTTGTAGTCCAGGCGCACGGTCTGGGCCTTGATGGTGATGCCGCGCTCGCGCTCGATCTCCATGTTGTCGAGGACCTGCTCGGTCATCTCGCGCTGGGTCAGCGCGCCCGTCTCCTGGATGAGGCGGTCGGACAGGGTCGACTTGCCGTGGTCGATGTGGGCCACGATCGAGAAGTTGCGGATTCGGCTGAGCGGGGTGGTCATGTCGCCGCGCCCTTAGCACACTCGGGGCGCCCGGGGCGAGGGCGGTTCAGAGCCGGTCGCGCAGGGCGTACCAGGTGAGGGCGGCGACGGTCAGGGGCCGGCGCAGCCAGCGCCCGCCGGGAAAGGCCGGCGCTGGCAGTCGGCGCAAGGCGCCCAGGGCCTCGGAGGCCGCCTCCTCCCCCATGGCTTCTCGCCCCAGGAGGTCGCCGACATAAGGGGCCAGCAGGACTCCCTGCCCCGAATATCCCGCCGCCAGGGAGACGCCCGGCGCCGGCGAGGTCACGAGGGGGGTGCGATGCAGGGTCACCCCCACGGAGCCGCCCCAGGCGTGTGTGATGCGGATGTCCGCCAGGTCCGGATAAATCTTCACCAGGCTCCGCCGGACATAGGCCGCGAGGTCAGCGGGATAGGTCTCGCGATAGGTCTCGCCGCCCCCGAACAGGAGCCGTCCGTCCGCGGTCTTGCGAAAGTAGTTCACCACGAAGCGGGTGTCGGCGACGGCGGCGCCGCTGCGCAGGATCCGGTCGGCCAGGTCGCCCAGGGGCTCGGTGACGAGCACGAAGTTGTTGATCGGCATGACCCGGTCCCGGGCGCCGCCGGCGATCTCGGTCAGGTAGCCGTCGCCGGTCAGGACCAGGCGGTCACAGACGATCCGGCCCGCAGGGGTCGCGACCTCGATCGCCCCAGCCCGCCGGGTCCAGGAGAGGGCGGGGGCGGCCTCGCAGATGCGTCCGCCGGCGGCGAGGACGGCCCGGGCCATGCCGAGGGCCAGGTTGAGGGGATGCAGGTGTCCCCCGTCCCGGTCGAGGATGCCGCCGTGATAGACGTCGGTCCCCAGCTCCTCCGCCAGGGCGTCCCGGGACAGGAGGCTGAGCGCCTCGCAGGCATAGACCCGGGCCATGTGATCGACGTGGGCCGCGTCCGCCGCCTCCCCGCCCGGCCGGTGGCGGGCGAGGATCATGCCGGGCCGGTAACCCGCTTCCGGCGCGACATCCGTGAGAAGGCCCGCGAGATGCGCCCGCGCAGTCTCCGCCAGCTTCCAGAGCCGCTGGGCATCGCCCAAGCCGACCCGCGCCTCCAGCCAGGCCTGGTCCTGGCGATGGCCGGGATGGGCCTGGCCGCCGTTCCGTCCTGAGGCCCCCGAGCCGACCCGCGCGGACTCCAGCACGACGCAGGGAACCCCCGCCCGGGCCAGGGCCAGGGCGGCCCCAAGCCCGGTGAACCCCGCGCCGACGATGCAGACCCCGGTGCGGACCTCGCCCTCGGGCGCCGGCAGGTCCGGCAGGCGCACGGCCGCCGTCTCGGCGTACCAGGAGCCCGCAGGGTGGCCGTCATTGCGCATGGCGAACCGTCAGACGTTCAGCAGCAGGAACTCTCGCTCCCAGGGGCTGATGGTCTGCATGAAGGTCTCGTACTCAGCCCGCTTCACCGTCGCGTAGGCCCCGCAGAAGACATCGCCCAGGGCGTCCCGCAGGGGATCGCACTGCTCAAACAGGACCAGGGCCTCCAGGAGGTTCCGGGGCAGGTCGATGCCCAGGGTCGAGGCGTCGATGGCCACCGGCTCGGTGGGGATCAGGCCCTGGATCATGCCCAGCCATCCCGTCGCCAGGACCGCGGCGATGGCCAGGTAGGGGTTGGCGTCGGACGAGGGGATCCGGTTCTCCAGTCGCCGGTTGGCCGGGTCCGAGGGCGGGGCCCGCAGGCCGCAGGTGCGGTTGTCATGGCCCCACTGGGTGTTGACCGGCGCCCCCGTGCCCCGGGCGATGCGGCGGTAGGAATTCACGTAGGGCGCCAGTATGGCCATGATGGCCGGCAGGTAGCGCTGCTGGCCGGCGATGAAGGACAGGTAGGCGGGCGTGGCCTCGCCCGTCTTGCGGTCCGAGAACAGGGGCCGGCCGTCGGCGTCCAGGATGGACTGGTGGATGTGCATGGCGCTGCCCGGCTCGCCCGCCATCGGCTTGGCCATGAAGGTGGCGTAGATGTCATGCTCCAGCGCCGCCTCGCGGATGGTGCGCTTGAACATGAAGACCTGGTCGGCCAGCTCCAGGGGGTCGCCGTGCCGCAGGTTGATCTCCATCTGGGCCACGCCGCTCTCGTGGATCAGGGTGTCGATCTCCAGGCCCTGGGCCTCGGAGTACTCGTACATGTCCTCGAAGAGGGGATCGAACTCGTTGACGGCGGAGATGGAATAGCCCTGCCGGCCCGTCTCGGGGCGTCCGGACCTGCCGATCGGCGGGCGCAGCGGGTAGTCCGGGTCGGTGTTCTTGTCGACGAGGTAGAATTCCAGCTCCGGGGCGACCACCGGGGTCCAGCCCCGGTCGCGGTAGAGGTCCAGCACCCGCCGCAGCACCTGCCGGGGCGCCTCCTGGACCGGCCGGCCGTCCGGGTGGAAGGCGTCGTGGATGACCTGGGCGGTCGGGTCCTGGGCCCAGGGCACCACCGCCAGGGTGGCGAAGTCCGGCGTCAGGAAGATGTCGGTGTCCGACTGCACCGCCGAGATGGCGCCTGTCATCTCGGGAAAGTCGCCGGTGATGGTCTGGTAGAAGACCGCCAGGGGCAGGTTCATGGACGGCGCGCCCAGGAACTTGCGGACCGGCATGATCTTGCCGCGCGCCACCCCGGCGAGGTCGGGGACGACGCACTCGATTTCGTCGATGGACTGCCGCGCCAGCCAGGGCCCGGCCGCCTCCAGGGAGGCGACGCCACGCTTCTCCCGGGAGCCCGGGGGCGGACGCTTCTTGCGGGATGTCATCCCGCCGCCTCCGGCTTCAGGGCCCGCAGGATGGGCTCGGCTTCGTCGAGGGACCGGCGGATGATCGAGACCAGCCGGTCGATCTCGGCATGGGTGATGACCAGGGGCGGGCAGCAGACGATGGTGTCGCGGATGCCGCGCACCATCAGGCCGTTGCGGATGCAGATGTCCCGCACCACCGGGCCAGCCTCGCCTTCCTTGTCCAGGAAGCGCTTGTTGGTCCCCGGCTCACGGACGATCTCCACCGCCCCGATCAGGCCGAGGGAACGGGTCTCGCCCACCAGGGGATGGTCGTTCAGGCTGGCGAGGGCGCGGGCGAGGTAGGGGCCGGTATCGTCGCGGGTGCGTTCGACCAGGCCCTCGCGCTCGATGATGTCGAGGTTGGCCAGGGCCACGGCGGCGGCGGTGGGATGACCGCTGTAGGTGTAGCCGTGGATGAAGTCCCCGCCCTTCTCGCGCAGCTCGGCCACGATGTGGTCGGCCACGCCCGTGGCGCTGATCGGCAGGTAGCCGGAGGACAGGCCCTTGGCCATGGAGATCATGTCCGGCTTCACGCCGTAGTGGTGGTGGCCGAACCACTGGCCCAGCCGGCCGAACCCGCAGATCACCTCGTCGCAGACCAGCAGGATGCCGTACTTGCGGCAGATGGCCTCGACCCGGGGCCAATAGCCCTCGGGCGGGATGATGACCCCGCCGGCGCCCTGGACGGGCTCGCCTATGAAGGCGGCGACGTTCTCCGGGCCGACCTCCAGGATCTTGTCCTCGATGGCCTGGGCGGCGCGGGCGGCGAAGGCGTCGGGGGCCTCTCCGAAGGCCTCGCCGAACAGGTAGGGCTGCATCACGTGCTCGACGCCCGGCACCGGCAGGTCGCCCTGGGCGTGCATGGGCTTCATCCCGCCCAGCGACACCCCGGCCACGGTTGAGCCGTGATAGGCGTTCCAGCGGCTGATGAAGATACGCCGCTGGGGCTGGCCCTTCAGCTTCCAGTAGTGCCGGGCGAGGCGGAAGACCGTGTCGACGGCCTCTGAGCCCGAGGAGTTGAAGAAGACGTGGCTCAGGTGGCCGCCCATCTTGCTGGCGATCCGGGCCGCCAGCTTCACCGGGGGCGGCGTCGCCGTCCGGAAGAAGGTGTTGTAGTAGGGCAGCTCGAGCATCTGCTCGTAGGCGGCCTTGGCCAGTTCTTCGCGGCCATAGCCCACATTGACGCACCAGAGCCCCGCCATGCCGTCGAGGATGGCGTTGCCCTCGCCGTCGAAGATGGTGCTGCCTTCGGCCCGGGTGATGATCCGGCTGCCGCCGAGGCTGGCGATCAGCCTGTGGTCAGCCTGGGCTGGCAGATGGTGCGCCAGGTCCAGCCGGCGAAGCTCGGCGATGTCGTGGTTGCGGATCGGAACGCTCACGCGGGAAACTCCTGGACCGGTTCAGGGAACAAGCGGCTCGCCCCGGAGGGCCCGCCCGAAGACGTTGAAGAATACCTGACTTTGCGCATTTTCGCCCGTCCGCCATTCCGGGTGCCATTGCACAGCGAGGACGGGGGCGGAATTGACCTTCGCCGAAAAGGCCTCGACCAGGCCATCGTCGGCCCGCGCCTCGACGGCCAACCCGTCGCCCAGCCGGGCGACGCCCTGGTAGTGAACGGAGTTCACGGCGATGCGGGCGGCGCCCAGGGCTCCTGACAGGACCCCGCCGGGGATCAGGGCGACCTCGTGGACATGGTCGAACATCTCATTGAAACCGACCTCGTCGGGCGCGTGGTGGCGCAGGAGATCCGGGTGGTCCGAGGCGTCGCGCCTCAGGGTCCCGCCAAAGGCGACGTTGAGTTCCTGGAAGCCCCTGCAGATGCCGAAGACCGGGCGGCCAAGGTCCAGCATGGCGCGGATCAGGTCACGGGTCATGGCGTCCCGGGCCGGATCGAAGGGACCCGGCGCATCGTCCGCCGCCTCGCCGTAGGCGGCGGGGTCGAGGTTGGAGGGGCTGCCGGTCAGCAGAAGGCCGTCCAGTCGCCCGGCCACGTCCGAGGCGCGCATCAGCTCGGGCATGGAAGGAATGAGCAGGGCGGCGGCGTCCGCATAGGCCATGGCCGAGGCGACATAGCGGTTCATGACCGCCTGTGCGGGCTCTATCCCGACGGTGCGGGTGCAGCAGATGACGCCGGCGACGGGACGGACCATGTCAGTTCAGGAGGACGGCGGGCGAACAGGCGTGCCAGCCGAGCCAGACCTCCTCGCCCAGGGCGAAGTCCTCCTGGTCCCAGCGGGTCAGGTTGGACCTGAGCACCTTGACCCGCCGTCCCCCGGCGATCTCCACCTCGTAGGTGCTCTCGCTGCCCAGGTAGGACTCGTGGCGGATCACGCCCCGCACCAGGTTGGAGCCGGCGGGGGAGTCGTCGAGGACCGGCGGGGACTGGCCCGGCGCATACTTGTGCAGCTCGATCTTCTCGGGACGCAGGGCCGCCCAGACGGTGGCGCCCTTGCCGCCCGTGACGCCATGGTCGAGGTAGATGTCGGTGGGAAGCTCCGGGGAGCGGATCACCGCCTGGTCCTGCTCATCGACCGCGAGGACGCCCTCGAACAGGTTCACCGACCCGATGAAGTCGGCCACGAAGCGGCTGCCCGGGAATTCGTAGAGGTCGTTGGGCGTCGCCACCTGCTGCAAGAGGCCGCGGTTCATCACGGCGCACCGGCTGGCCAGGGCCAGGGCCTCGTCCTGGTCATGGGTGACCATGATGAAGGTGATGCCGACGGTTTCCTGCAGGGAGCTGAGCTCGGTGCGCATCTGGTCGCGCAGCTTGGCGTCGAGGGCCGACAGGGGCTCGTCCAGCAGGAGAACCCGGGGACGCTTGACCAGCGCCCGGGCCAGGGCGACGCGCTGGCGCTGCCCGCCCGACAGCTGGTCCGGCCTGCGCCCGCCCAGGCCGCCCAGTTGGACCAGCTCCAGGGCCTCCTCCACCCGACGGTCGCGCTCCGCAGCAGGGACCCGGTCGATCCTGAGGCCGTAGGCGACGTTGTCGGCCACGCTCATGTGCGGGAAGACCGCATAGGACTGGAAGACCATGTTCACCGGTCGCCGGTTGGGCGGCACGGTGGAGATGTCCTGCCCGTCGATCAGGATGCGCCCCTCGGTGGGCGTCTCGAACCCGGCCAGCATGCGCAGGAGGGTGGTCTTGCCGCAGCCCGAGGGGCCGAGCAGGCAGAAGAACTCCCCCTCGTCGATGGTCAGGGAAACGTTGTCGACGGCCACCATCCGGCCGAAGCGCTTGGTGACGTTCTCGAAGGTGATGATGGGCTTGGTCATGGCGCGTCAGGGGCGGGTCCGGGGGCGGTCCAGGGCGGCGTGCCCGCCCGCAGTGGAGGCGGGATCGCCCTGCACCTTGAGGGCGATGGCGGTGAGGATGACGGTCAGGACGATCAGGATCGTCGAGGCGGCGTTCACCTCTGGAGTCACCGAGAAGCGGACCATGGAATAGACCTTCACCGGGAAGGTCACCGTGTCCGGCCCCGAGGTGAAGAAGGTGATGACGAAGTCATCCAGGCTGAGGGTGAAGGCCAGGAAGGCGCCGGCGACCAGGGAGGGCGCCATGTGCGGCAGGATCACGTCCCTGAGGGTCCGCCACTCGCTGGCGCCCAGGTCCCGGGCGGCCTCCTCAAGCTCGCGGTTGAAGCTGGCCATCCGGCCCCGGACCACCACCGCCACGAAGGGGAAGGAGAAGGAGACGTGGGCGATGATGATGGCCCCGAGGTTGAGGGGCCAGGGCAGGTCCTGCGGCCAGGGCAGGACCTTGGCGAAGAAGACCAGCATGGCCACGCCCAGGCAGATCTCGGGCGCCACGATGGGCAGGGCCAGGGCCCCGTCGAAGCCCGCCTTGCCCGGGAAACGGAACCGCCAGAGGGCCAGGGCGGCCATGGCGCCGAGCACCAGGCTGAGGGCGGTCGAAACGGCCGCGATGGTCAGGCTGTTGACGAAGGCCTCGATCAGCGAGGCGTTGTTCAGGGCCTTCTCGTAGTACTTCAGGGTGAAGCCCTGCCAGACGATATTCCGCCGGCTGTCGTTGAAGCTGAAGACCATCAGGGCGACCAGCGGGGCGTAGAGGAAGACCCCCACGCCCAGCAGCCACAGCCGGAGCGGCCAGCGGCGCAGGTACTCGAGCGGTCCGGGCGGCGCGCGACGGGGCATCAGGCGGCCTCGCCCCGGCGTCGGGACATCACCGCCTGAAGGGCGATGGCGATGAAGGTCATGTACATCAGCAGGAAGGACAGGGCCGCCCCGAAGGGCCAGTCATTGGCGCGCTTGAACTGACGCTCGATGATGTTGGCGATCATCTGGCTGTCCGGCCCGCCCAGCAGGTCCGGCGTCAGGTAGGACCCCAGGGCCGGGATGAAAGTGATCACCACGCCCGAGGCGATCCCAGGCAGGGCCAGGGGCGCAACAATGGTCAGGAGGGTCCGGAGGTGCCCGGCGCCGAGATCCAGGCTGGCCTCGATCAGCGAGGTGTCCATGCGGTCCAGGGCCGAGTAGAGCGGCAGGACCATGAAGGGCAGATGCACGTAGACGAGGCCAAGGACGACCGCGAAGTTGTTGTGCAGGAGCTCGAGGGGCTGGAAGGGTCCAAGCGCCCCCAGGCCAAGGGCGCCGATGACCGCGCCCATCCCGTTCCACACCCATTCCAGCGACTGGTTGACGTAGCCCTCGGTCCGCAGGACGGCGATCAGGGCGTAGGTGCGGATCAGGAGGTTGGTCCAGAAGGGCAGCATGACCCCGAGCAGGAGCCAGGTCTTGGCCTTCGGCGGGGCGAAGGTGATGGCCAGGGCCACCGGGAAGCCCACCACGAGGCAGATCAGGGTGGTCAGGCCGGCTATGCCCACCGACTTGACGAAGATCTTGAGGTAGAGCGGATCCAGGGCCCGGAGGTAGTTCGAGAAGGTCCCCGTCAGGGCGATGTCCGTCAGGCCGCGGTTCTCCCCGAAGGAGTACAGCCAGACAATCCCCATCGGGACCAGGAAGAACAGGGCCAGCCAGAACAGCGGCGGGACGAGGACGGCTCCAAAGAGGGCCCTCGCCGATTTCCAGTGCTGTTCCATGCCCGGCCCCGCCCGCAGTTACGGCCTAAGCGGCGCGCACCCGCGTGACCACTTCTTCGTAGAGGCTGGCCTTGGCCGCCCCCTCGAAGGCCCCGTACTCGCACTTGGCGAGCACGTCGGCCGGCGGGAAGATCGCCGCATTGTTGCGGTAGCTTTCCGGCATCAGGGCCTTCGCCGCGGCGTTCGGCGTCGGGTAGAGGATGGTCTCGCTGATCTTCTTCCCGGCCTCGGCGTCCAGCAGGTAGTTGATGAAGGCGTGCGCGTTGTTCGGCCGCGGCGCACCCACCGGGATGCACAGGGTGTCGGAGTTCAGGAGGCTGCCCTCCTTGGGCACCACGAAGCCGATGTCCGGGTCCTCGGTCATGGCCTGGGCGATATCGCCGTTGTACTCGAGCACGAGGTCCACCTCGCCGGACAGCAGCATGTCCTGGCCGTTGTCCTCGTGGAAGGCCTTCACGAAGGGCTTCTGGCGGACGAGCATCTTCTCGATCTCCGCCACCATCTCGGGCGGGATGTTGTTGACCGAGTGCCCCTTGTACTTGGCGGCCAGCCGGATCAGGTCGGCGGACTCGGACAGGAGGGCGATCTTTCCCTTGTAGGCGTCGGAGTCGAACAGCCATTTCCAGCTGTCGGGCACGCCCTTCACCTTGCTCTTGCGATAGCCGATCCCCAGGACCAGCCAGGTGTAGGGAACCGACATCTTCCGGCCAGGGTCGTAGTCCGGGTTCATGAAGCTGGGGTCGATGTTCTTGAGGTTCGGGATCTTCGAGTGGTCGAGGGGCTGGATCAGCTTGGCCTCGGTCATGCGGGTGACGAACTCGTTGGACGGCACGATGACGTCGAAGCCCGGGTTGCCCGCCTTCAGCTTGGCGAAGAGCTCATCGTTGGTCGCGAACAGGCTCATGTTCACGTCGACGCCCGACGCCGCCTTGAAGTCCGCTAGGGTCGTGTCGCCGATGTAGGTGTCCCAGTTGTAGAAGTTCAGCTTGGGCTCCTCGCCGCCGGCGGCGGGAGCTGCGCCCGGCTTGGAGCAGGCGCTGAACGAGACCCCGATGGCGGCGGCGCCAAGGGCGGTGAGCAGGCTGCGGCGGGACGCGCCGCGTCCAGAAAGAATCGACATCGGAAGGGGCTCTCCAGGTTCCGGGTTCGTCTGACGAAGATGATGGCGCCGGCGCGCCCGGATCAATCCCGAAAGCACAGGTTCCGCCAGGGATTCAGGCGTTGCCCAGATACCAGTCATAGTCGAGCGCCGTGACGGCGGCGCCGAAGCGATCCTGCTCGGTGCGCTTGACCGACGTGAACATGTCGACGAAGCGCGGGCCGAGGTAATCCCTCAGGACGGACGACCGCTCGAAGAGGTCGACCGACGCCACCCAGTCGGTAGGCAGGCGGACGCCTTCGCGCGCGGCCGCGGCGTAGCCGTCGCCGGCCACCGCAGGACCCGGATCAATGCGGTTCGCGATCCCGTGGTGGGCCGCCGCCAGCAGGGCCGCCAGCACGAGGTGAGGATGGGCGTCCGCCCCAGCGACCCGGTGCTCGACGTGCCGGGTCACCGGGGGGCCAGCCGGAACGCGCAGGGAGACCGTGCGGTTGTTCACCCCCCAGGTCGGCGCCACGGGGGCGTAGGAATTGGCCCGGAACCGCCGATAGCTGTTGGCGTTGGGCGCCAGTATGGCCATGCAGTCGCCCATCAGGGCCTTCATCCCGCCGATGGCGTACCGCAGGAGGTCCGAGCCCTCCGGCCGGTCGTCGGCGCAGAGGTTCGTTCCCTCGGAATCCGCGAAGCTGACATGGACGTGGAAGCCGCTGCCCGCCCGGTCGGCCCAGGGCTTGGCCATGAAGGTGGCTTCGCAGCCATGACGCGGCGCGATCCCCTTAACCGCGCGCTTGTAGCGCACGGCGTCGTCGGCGGCGGCCATGGCGTCAGGCTTGTGATGCAGGGTCAGCTCGAGTTGTGCGGGGGCGAACTCGGAGATGGCTCCCTCGAGGGGCAGGCCCATGACGTCCGCGGTGTTCCAGAGCTCGCGCAGGAAGGGGGCATGGTCTTCCAGCTCCGGAAGGCCATAGACCTGGATGCCTTCGGGCCGGCGCCCCGTGCGGACCGAGCGCGCGGGCAGCACCTCGCCGTTCGGGCCCCGCGCCATGTCGACGAGGTAGAACTCCAGCTCGCAGGCGGCGACGGGCGTCAGGCCGTCGGCGGCGTAGCGATCAAGCACCCGGCGCAGGACGTGGCGGGGATCAAGGTCATTGGGCGTCCCATCCAGCTCGTACATGGACAGCAGGACCTGGGCGACGTCGGGGCCCAGCCAGGGCGCCAGGGTCAGGGTCCCGGGCACGGGCCGGGCGCGCCGGTCGGCGTCGCCATCCTCCCAGACCAGGCCGGTGTCCTCGCAGTCCGCCCCCAGGGTGTCGACCACCAGCACCGAGCCCGGCAGGAAACGTCCGTAGTCATAGACGGCGGGCAACTCCTCGATCCGCAGGCGTTTGCCCCGGGGCACGCCGGTCATGCCCGTGAAGACCACTTCGACGAACCGGACCTCGGGATGGGCGGCCAGGAAGGCGCGGCATTCTTCCGGATCGGCGACGGGATTGGCGGGCATGGGCAAGCAGGTCTCAGAGGATGGAAGCGCTTCCTTTGCCACGTCAGGCGGCGCCCGCCAACCACAGGCCGGGTCAGCGTCCGTCGCGCATCTCCGCAGCGATCACGGCCGCCACCCGCTCCATCGGCGCCTGCGAGGTGGTGATGAGGCCGGCGGCGCCATTGTCCATGTCGATGATCAGGCTGAGGGCCAGGGCGACCAGCGCGAAAAGGCCGCTCGTGGACATGAAGTGCCGGGACCCCGTCGCCGCCAGGGTGAGGCCGACAAGCAGGGCCGAGCCCAGGGCGTAGGCCAGCAGGCTCCTGAGGATGCGGGGTGGAATCTTGGCGTCAAACGCGGCGTAGCGGCGCTCGGCGTCATCGAACATCTCGTTCGTCGCCATCAGGAGCGGAACCGAGATCCTCTCTCCGGCAGGGGTCTCCAGGGCCCGGTCCGTCGCCACCCAGATCCGGGCCTGCAGGTCCGCGGTCTTGCGGCCGACCGCCTCGAGGGCTTCGCGGTCCCCCCGGGCCTTGCTGAAGCCCATGCGCACCTGGATGTACTCGGACATCAGGACGTTCAGCTCGCGGCGCTGGGCGTCATCAAGGAGTTGGTGCCGAAGGTGGGCGGTCGAGATGGCGTTGGCCTCCTGGGTGACCAGGTCCCGACGAAGCTCGAAGTTGGATTGTCCCATGCCGAAGGTGAAGCCGACCAGCAGGGCCAGGAGCGTCAGGGCGGCGGACATGACGAAGGAAGAGCCTTCCTCGCTGGTCATGTCGCGCCGCTTTCGCACCAACAGGTAGGAACGGTAGCCAACCTCGGTGGTGGCGATCAGCAGGGCCGCCAGCCCTACGAGCGTCAGGGTGGAAATCAGCATGGGGATCGCCCTCCTCTTAGGCGGATATAGAGGCTCGACGGGTCCGATGCGCGGACGCCGTCAATCCTATCCCGGTGCGGTCGCGACGCCACCCGTATCGATGCCCCCGGGCGCATTTACGCCCTCGCTGGCCTCCGGCCGGAGCGCCTCCTTGGGGGAGCAATTGGCGCTGAGTCATTCCTCCCCCCAGCGGGAGGTGGACCGCGAATGCGGGCCGGAGGGGGGGCAACGGCCCTTCAGCTGACCCCCTCAACCGGCCTTTCCGGGGACGCCCCCTTCGGGGACGTAGACCTCGCCGCCGCTGTCCCGGAACCGGCGGGCCATGTCGGCCATGCCCTCGGCGACGTCGTTCTGCGCCGCCGCGGCGTCCCGGATCTCCTGGCTGATCTTCATCGAGCAGAACTTCGGACCGCACATCGAGCAGAAGTGGGCGGTCTTGAAGGCCTCCTTGGGCAGGGTCTCGTCGTGGTAGGCGCGGGCGGTCTCGGGATCCATGCCGAGGTTGAACTGGTCCTCCCAGCGGAACTCGAAGCGCGCGCGGGACAGGGCGTCGTCCCAGGCCCGGGCGGCGGGATGCCCCTTGGCCAGGTCGGCGGCGTGGGCGGCGATCCGGTAGGCGATGACCCCGTCCTTGACGTCCTTGCGGTCCGGCAGGCCCAGGTGCTCCTTCGGCGTGACGTAGCAGAGCATGGCGGTGCCGAACCAGCCGATCATGGCCGCGCCGATGGCCGAGGTGATGTGGTCGTAGCCGGGGGCGACGTCGGTGGTGAGCGGGCCCAGGGTGTAGAAGGGCGCCTCGCCGCAGGCGGCCAGCTGCTTGTCCATGTTGGCCTTGATCTTGTGCATGGGCACGTGGCCCGGCCCTTCGATCATGGTCTGGACGCCATGCTTCCAGGCCACCCGGGTCAGCTCGCCCAAGGTCTCGAGCTCGGCGAACTGGGCGGCGTCATTGGCGTCGGCCAGGGAACCGGGGCGCAGGCCATCGCCGAGGCTGAACGAGACGTCGTAGGCCCGCATGATCTCGCAGATGTCCTCGAAGTGCTCGTAGAGGAAGTTCTCGCGATGGTGGGCCAGGCACCACTTGGCCAGGATGGAGCCGCCGCGCGAGACGATGCCGGTGACCCGCCTGGCCGTCAGGGGGATGTAGGCCAGCCGCACGCCGGCGTGGATGGTGAAGTAGTCCACGCCCTGCTCGGCCTGTTCGATCAGGGTGTCGCGGAAGACCTCCCAGTTCAGGTCCTCGGCCACGCCGCCGACCTTTTCCAG
This sequence comes from Pseudomonadota bacterium, assembly GCA_046046615.1. GTDB lineage: Bacteria > Pseudomonadota > Alphaproteobacteria > Caulobacterales > Caulobacteraceae > Phenylobacterium. The sequence continues at coordinate 15,033 of JBJOJL010000011.1, read as the reverse complement.
GGCCTGGTAGATCGGCACGGTGCCGATCGGGACCGGGCTGTTGCGCACGATCCAGTCGCGGATGTTGTGGATGTTCCGGCCGGTGGACAGGTCCATGACCGTGTCGGCGCCCCAGCGGATGGCCCAGACCATCTTGTCCACCTCATCGGCGACGGTGGAGAGCACCGCCGAGTTGCCGATGTTGGCGTTTACCTTGACCAGGAAGTTGCGGCCGATGGCCATCGGCTCCAGTTCGGTGTGGTTGATGTTGGCCGGGATGATGGCCCGGCCGCGGGCCACCTCGTCGCGGACGAACTCGGGCGTGACGAAGTCCGGGATGGAGGCGCCGAAGTCCTCGCCGTCGCGCAGGGCGGGGTCCGAGGCCTGGCGGCGCAGGTTCTCGCGGATGGCGACGTATTCCATCTCGGGGGTGATGATCCCCCGGCGGGCGTATTCCAGCTGGGTGACGGCGGCGCCGGCCCGGGCGCGGTAGACCCTGCGCGGCGCCTCGAAGGCGGGGGCCAGGTGGGCGCCGGACGCCCCGCCATTGTCCTCAGGACGGACCTCCCGGGGCTGGGCAACGATCTCGACATCGCCGCGGGAGACGACCCAGGGCTCACGGGTCCTGGGCAGGCCCTGGTTGATGTCGATGGCGACGGAGGGATCGGTGTAGGGGCCCGACGGGTCGTAGAGGGTGACGGGCGGCTCGCCCGCGGAAGGGTGGACGGCCACCTCGCGGAACGGCACGCGGATGTCCGGCCAGAGGGTCCCGGCCTGGTGGACCTTGCGCGAGCCGGGAATGGCTCCGGTGGCGACTTCGGACCGAATGGGGTTCTGGACGTTCATCGGCGCTCTCCGCATGCAGCGGGCCAACGGCGCGGGCGAGCGTTTTCAAGGCGCCTTTCCCTTCGCCGGCATGACCCGGATCAGGTTCTGCGGGTCGCGGGCTCGCCCGCCTCTCAGCCGCCTGCGCGCGGCTCCCCGAGGACGTCGGGACCCTAGGTCGGATTGCGACGCTTGGAAAGGAAAAGGGCGGCCGCCCGAAAGCGACCGCCCTCCAGTTCCAGTGTCCTGCGGACCGCTCAGCCGCGCGGGGCGGCCGGGGTCGCGGCGGCCGTGCGGGCCTGCGACTTCCTGGACTCCGTCAGGATGTAGGCGCGCAGGTCCTCGACCTCCTTCTCGTTCAGGAAGCGCGAGAAGCTCGCCATGCCGCGGCTGGCCAGGGCCCCCTCCAGCATCACCGACTTGAAGCTGGCGGCGGTGAGCAGCATCTGCGACTTCCGCAGGTCAGGCAGGTAGGTCCCGGACACGTTGGGTCCATGACAGACCTGGCAGTTCTCGTGGTAGAGCGCGAAGCCGTTCTTCGCATCGCCCTTGCCCGCGACGACCTGGGTCAGGTCAAGCGCCGGGATCTCCGGGATGACGTAGGGCTTGGCTGTCGCCTTTCCGCCGAGCTTGAACACCATCAGCCGGCCCGGGAGCCTGGGACGGTCCTTCAGCATGATCGAGGCCGAGGTCGGGCCCGCCCCGCCGTAGCCCACCATCAGGGCGACATACTGCTCGCCGTCCAGTTCGTAGGTCGAGGGCGCGGCGACGATGCCGTTGCCGGTGTCCAGGCTCCAGAGCTTCTTGCCGGTCGCGGCCTCGTAGGCGACGAAGTCACCCTCGCCCGCGCCCTGGAAGACCAGGCCGCCGGCCGTCGACAGGATGCCGCCATTCCAGAAGAAGGGATGCTCGACGGTCCAGCGCGGCTTGCCGGCCACCGGGTCCCAGGCGATCAGCTGGCCCTTGTACATGGCCTTGATGGCCTTGATCTGGGCGGCGTCGTCCGGGAGGGCGTTGGCCAGGATGTCGGTGCCGACATTCCAGGCGCCCGCCTTGTACTTGAAGTCCTTGACGTTGGTGTAGGCGAAGGGCGCGGCGTGCGCCGGGATGTAGACCAGGCCTTCCTTGGGGTTGAAGGCCATGGGGTGCCAGTTGTGGGCGCCCAGCGGGCCCGGAAGCGCCATGGCGGGGGCGTTCTCGTAGCGCGCGCCCTCGACTTCGATGGGACGGCCGGTCTTGAGGTCGACGCCCTTGGCCCAGGTCACCGGAGCGTAGGCGTTGGCCGAGATCAGCTGGCCCGTAGCCCGGTCGATCACGTAGAAGAAGCCGTTCTTGGGGGCCTGCATCAGCACCTTGCGGGGCTGGCCGCCGATGTTCAGGTCCGCCAGCATGATGTGCTGGGTGGCGGTGTAGTCCCAGCTCTCGCCCGGGGTGGTCTGGTAGTGCCAGACGTACTCTCCGGTGTCGGGCTTCAGGGCCAGGATGGAGGAGACGAAGAGGTTGTCGCCCTTGCCGTCCGAACGCTTCTGGTGGTTCCAGGGCGTGCCGTTGCCGACGCCGAGGTAGACGATGTCCAGGGCCGGGTCATAGGCCATGGAGTCCCAGATGGTGGCGCCGCCGCCGGTCTTCTTCCAAGTCTCGCCGAACCAGGTGCCGGCGGCCTTCTCGGCCATGATCTTGTCCGAGGCCGCGCCGTCCGGCTTACCCTCGGGGTTGGGGGCCGTGTAGAACCGCCAGACCATCTTGCCGGTCGCCGCGTCATAGGCGGAGACATACCCGCGGACACCGTACTCGGCGCCGCCGTTCCCGATCAGGACCTTGTCCTTCACGATCCGGGGCGCGCCTGTGATGGTGTAGGGCTTGGAGTTGTCGGTCGTCTGGACCGACCAGGCGGGCTTGCCGCTTTCGGCGTTCAGGGCGATCAGGCGGCCGTCCAGGGTGCCGAAATAGACCTTGCCCTTCCAGACGGCGACGCCCCGGTTCACGACGTCGCAGCAGGCGTCAAAGCCCTTCGAGCCATCGACCTTGGGATCATAGGACCACTTCAGGGCGCCCGAGCGGGCGTCAAAGGCATAGACCTTGGACCAGGCGGTGGTGGTGTAGAGCACCCCGTCGACCATGACCGGCGTGGCTTCCTGCCCGCGATCGGTGTCGAACTCATGGTACCAGGCCAGGCCCAGGTCCTTGACGTTGGAGATGTTGATCTTGTCGAGCGGGCTGTAGCGCTGCTCGTCGTAGGTCCGGCCGACAGCCAGCCATTCGCCATTGGCGCTCGCCGCCGCCAGACGCTCTCCGTCCACGCGTCCGGCCTTGCCGCCAGCCTGTCCGCAGGCCGCGAGCAGGACCGTCAGGGCGAATACTCCCGCAAGGCGCATAATCGTCATGTTTCCCTCCCCGGCGGCCCGTGTCTGGGCCTGTGGCGAGTATGCTCAGGGCGAGGGGAACGGCAAGCCATGACGTTGCGTCACTTGCCAGCCGCGTTAACCTCGTGATCATGGACCGGAAACCCGGCCTTTACCTGACCCTGCCACGATGAGGCGTCGGGCGGGTTCTCTGTCCGTCGGGAACCCCGGGGAACGCGGCTCATGAGCAAGACCATCGTCGTGGTGGATGATGACCCGACCCAGAGGCGGCTGATCCAGGCCGTCCTCGAGCGGGAGGGTTTCGCCGCGACCCTGCTGGGCAGCGGGGACGCCCTCCTCGACCGGATGGCGACCGGGGCGCCCTGTGACCTGATCCTGCTCGACCTGGTCATGCCGGGCCGCTCGGGTCTGGAGACCCTGACCGAACTTCGCACCCGTGGACACCAGCACCCCGTCATCGTCCTGACCGCCTCGGGCGGCATCGACACCGTGGTCCAGGCCATGCAGGCCGGCGCCTCCGACTTCTTCGTCAAGCCCGCCTCGCCCGAGCGGATCGCGATCTCGATCAACAACGCCCTGTCGATCGGGGCCCTGCGCTCCGAGGTCGCCCAGCTCCGCAAGCGGGCCGAGGGCCGGACCACCTTCGCCGACCTGGTCGGGGAGTCCCCGGCCATGAACCTGGTCCGCCGCATGGGCGAACGGGCCGCGCGGTCCTCCATCCCGGTCCTGATCACCGGTGAGAGCGGGGTCGGCAAGGAGGTCATCGCCAGGGCGGTGCACGGCTCTTCGGACCGCGCCGGCCGGCCCTTCGTGGCCGTGAACTGCGGCGCCATTCCCGAGGCCCTGGTGGAGTCCATCCTCTTTGGCCACGAGAAGGGCAGCTTCACCGGCGCCACCGACCGGCACGCCGGAAAATTCCAGGAAGCCAACGGAGGCACCCTCCTCCTGGACGAGGTGGGCGAGCTGCCCCTGGACATCCAGGTCAAGCTCCTCAGGGTTCTACAGGAAGGCGAGGTGGATCCTGTCGGGGCCCGCCGCTCGGTCAAGGTCGACGTCCGCATCATCTCGGCGACCAATCGCGACCTCGCCCGCGCAGTGGCCGAGGGCGTCTTCCGCGAGGACCTTTTCTACAGGCTCAATGTCTTTCCCATCGAGGCGCCTCCCCTGCGGGAGCGCCGGCAGGACATCCCCGCCCTGGTGGAGTCCTTCCTGCGTCGGTTCAGCATCGAGGAAGGCCGAGCCATCGCCGGAGCCAGCGCCGAGACCCTGGACCTCCTGGTGAACTACGACTGGCCCGGAAACATCCGCCAACTGGAGAATGCGGTCTACCGGGCGATCGTCCTGGCCGATTCGCCCCAGCTCCAGCCCTATGACTTCCCGGCGATCTCCGGCCTTTCGCCCCCGGCGCCCGCGGCCGCGCCGCCGCAGGCCCCCGCCGATCCTTCGCCGCCCCCCGCCCCCGCCGGCGTCGCGAGCGCGGCGCCTTCTCCGGTGAGCCTGCTGGATGAGGAAGGGCACCTTCGGACCCTCGAGGCCATCGAGGCGGACCTCATCCGGCTGGCCATCGAGCGCTACCAGGGTCACATGAGCGAGGTGGCGCGCCGCCTCGGCATCGGCCGGTCCACCCTGTACCGGAAGGTGCGGGAGAACGGCCTGGGCGACCTCGTGGGACTCGGCGAGGCCTGAGCCCTGCAGCGGGTCACTCCCCGTCCGCTTCTACCGGGCCTGCACGGTCCCTGCCGCCCCGCCGGAAACGCGATCGCCCTTTCGGCGCCGGGGCGTCGCCTGAGGCCTTCGCGGCGATTTCCTTGAGCTTGCGATGCTGGAGCGCGGAAAGCGCCTGGCCCGGCGCGCCCTTCTCCGGATCGCCGAAGGCCCGGCCATAGGTCTGGATCCGGGTCTCGACCGACCCCAGGAACTCACCCTCCCAATCGGAGAGGTCGACGCCGGAGCGCTCCGCCTTCCGGCGCGTGCGCCTCAGGGCGTTCAGGGCGGCCCGCTTCGCCGCCTCACGCGGATCGGCGGGCCCCCGCTTCAAATCTCGCCGATCGCCGAGAGATAGAGGTCGAGGATAGCCTCTTCCTCCTGGCGCTTGGCCCGGTCCTGCTTGCGCAGACGGACGACCTTGCGGAGGATCTTGACGTCGAAGCCGGCGCCCTTGGCCTCGGCGAAGACCTCCTTGATCTGCTCCATCACCTCGGCCTTTTCCTGCTCGAGGCGCTCGATGCGCTCCACGATGGTGCGAAGGCGCCCCTGGGCGTCCTGGTTCAGAACATCAGAATGGGCGTCTTCGCCGGCCATGAGGTCAGGCTCCTGCAGGATTGTGTCTGGGATGCGGCGCAGACCCTAGTCGCACGCGCAAGGTATGTCCCGCCCCCGCAGGTGCAGGCGGGGCGGCGCAACAGGTTCAGCTGTGGAAAACCGCAGGCGCGACCCTGCCGTCGCAGGACTCAGCCCTGCTTGGCCTTGAAGCGGGGGTCGGTCTTGTTGATGACGTAGACCACGCCCTTGCGGCGCACCAGCTTGCAGTCGCGGTGGCGAGTCTTGAGCGACTTGAGCGAGCTTCTGACCTTCATGACCTTCGTCTTCTCTGGGTGCGGGCCAGCGCCCGGGCGACCGAGTGAGGGGCGCGTATACGGAACCGCCGGGGCCGAGTCAATCGCGCCGGGCGCCGGGATCCCTGCAGACCACATTGCCGAGGCGGGCGGCGCGCCCTAACTCTCTTTACATGAAGCGCCGAACCTTCCTCGCCACCGCGGCGGCGGCCATGGCCACGCCGGCCCTGGGAGCGGACCCTCCGGCTCCCCCGCCCGCAGGCGTCGATGCGGCCTTCGCCGCCTGGCTTTCGGGTTTCAGGGCGAAGGCCCTGGCCTCAGGGCTTCCCGCCGCCGTCGTGGAAGCGGAACTGGAAGGCCTGGCCCCGGACCCGCGCGTGCGGGGATCGGACCGGAACCAGCCTGAGTTTTCCCGCCCCTTCAGCCACTACGTGAAGCGGGCGGCGGGCGAGGACCGGGCGGCCATCGGCCGGCGCCGGATGACCGAGCTGGAGACGGGCCTGGGGCGGATCGAGACCTCGTTCGGAGTCCCCCGGGAGATCCTGGTGGCGATCTGGGGCATGGAGTCCGGGTACGGGGCGACCCTGGGCGGGCAGGACGTGATCCGGTCCATGGCGACCCTGGCCGCGGACGGGCGGCGTCAGGCCTTCGCAGAGGAGCAACTCCTTGCAGCCCTGCGCATCATCGCCTCGGGCGAGTGGCCCCGCGGACGACTCGTCGGGTCCTGGGCCGGCGCCATGGGCCAGACCCAGTTCATCCCCGCGAACTTCCTCTCGCTGGCGGTGGATGCCGACGGGGACGGTCGTCGCGACATCTGGGGCTCCGCACTGGACGCCCTGGCCTCGGCGGCGAACCTCCTGGCCAAGGCCGGATGGCGGCGGGGCGAAGGCTGGGCGATCGAGGTCTCGGCGCCGGACGGATTTGATTTCTCGGTGACCGAGACCCTCAAAGCGCCCCTTCCCGCCTGGGCCGAGATGGGCATCGTGCAGGCTGACGGCGGCGTTCTGGCGGCCGGGCCCTCCGAGGCCAGCCTGATCGCCCCGACAGGGTGGCGCGGCCCCCTCTTCCTGCTCCTGCCCAACCATTTCGTGATCCGGCGCTACAACAACGCCGTGACCTACGCCATGGCGGGGGGATTGCTGGCCGACCGGATTGCCGGCCGGCCGGACCTGGTCCGCGCCTGGCCGGAAGAGGTCCCCCTGTCGCTGTCGGACCGGATCGCCGCCGAGACTGCGCTCCAGGCGGCCGGGCATGATGTCGGCGAGGCGGACGGCGTGATCGGCCTCAAGAGCCGCGCCGCCCTCCGGGCCTGGCAGAAGGCTCAGGGTCTTCCGGCCGACGGTTACCTGTCGCCGGACATGGTGTCCCGACTGCGCGGCCCCGCCGCCTAGACCAGGGCCTCGTCCGCCCCCTCGACCTTGGCCGGCCGCGGGTTCGCGGCCTTCAGCTGGGGGTTGCGGTATGCGTAGGCGAGCATGGCGACCATGAGGACGGCGTTCAGCAGGAAGGGCGCCGGTCGGATGTGCTCGTAGAGGAACACAAACGCCGGGGCGAGGACGACGTTGATGCCGTTCACCGCGGCGATGGCGCCCGCGGCCCGCGCCTGCTCCTCCATGCGCACGGCCAGGGAGGCGCCCACCGTGAAACCCGGCCGCGCGAGACCAAAGCCCAGGCTGGAAATGGCGTAGCCCGCCACGACCCCCCAGTAGTCCGGCGCCGCGGCGACGATCAGGTTGCCGATGGCCGCGACGGCGACGCCCCAGCGGAGCAGCTGGCGCGGGGTCATCTCGAAGCGGGGAATGAGGCCCCACTGCGCCAGGAGGCCCGCCATCGCCCCGAACATCATGGCGATGGCGATGAACCCTTGGGCGGCGGTGGGGGAAACCGCCAGCTTGTCGATGATCAGGAACCCGAGGGTCTGCCCCTGGGCGGTCTGGCTGACGGCGACGATGAAGCCGTAGATCAGGAAGGGGGTCAGCCGCGGATCGCGCCACATGGGGGGACCCTGGTGGGCCTCCCGTTCGGCCCGGCTTCCGGGAGGTGGGGGCTCAGGCCGGAACTGGCTCTCCGGAAGACGCCTCCAGACCACCACCAGCATGACCCCGGCCATGATCGAGAAGCAGGCCATGGGCCCGGCGAGGCCGAGGAAGGGCAGGACGAAGAGCGGCGCGATGAAGGGACCGATCACGGTGCCCAGGCTGAAGGCGCCGGCGAGCCCGGACATGGACTGGGTGCGCTGGGCCTCCGGCGTGTGCTCGGCCACATAGGCCTGCGTGGCCGGGTTCGAGGCGGCGCCGAACAGGCCGAACAGGGCCCGGGCCAGCAGGAAGAGAATGAAGATGACAAAGGGTGCGGCCAGGTGATGGAGCCCGGCGGCCACCACCACGGCGCAGAAGGCCATGGAGACCATGAAGCCGGCCAGGCCGACCATCATCAGCGGCTTGCGCCCGTAGCGGTCCGACATCCGCGCCCAGAAGGGGGAGGAGAAGGCCCAGAGCAGGGCGGAAAGGGAGAAGACCGCGGCCACCATCGGATCCGGCATGCCGATGGAGCGGCCGATGGCGGGCAGGACCGAGATCATCCCGGTGTTGCCCATGGCCGTGACCATGGACACGGCGAAAATGATGGCGAAGGTCGACCGAGGCAATCCGGTAGGACCGCCTGGACTGCTGGCGACGGACGATGAGCCGCTGGACATGACAGGGTGATAGGACCCCTGCCGCGCCGGCGCCACCCCGGATCATGATCACCGGACGTTAAGCATTCCGGTCCTACCTTCGACCGAACAGTCACCGGGCGCCGTTCGCATGTTCCAGATCATCGGCATCGTGATGCTCTTTGTATGCGTCTTCGGCGTGTACATCGTGCACGGCGGACGGATGGACGTCGTGATCGCAGCCGCTCCCTTCGAGCTGATCACGATCTTCGGCGCCGGCATCGCGGCCCTCCTGATCGGCAACTCCACATCTGTGATCAAGGGCGTCGCCGGGGGCATGGGCAAGATCTTCGCCGGCCCGAAGTGGAAGGCCTCGGATTACCGCGACCTGCTGTCCCTCCTGTTCCTCCTGACCAAGACGATGAAGGCCAAGGGGGTCATCGCCCTCGAGAGCCATATCGAGAACCCCCATGACTCCACGCTGTTCGGGCGTTTCCCCAAGATCGTGAAGGATCACTTCGCCGTCGACTTCATCTGCGACACCCTGCGCATGATGACCATGAACCTGGAGGATCCCCACCAGGTCGAGGACGCGATGGAGAAGCAGCTGGAGAAGCATCACCACGAGGCCCTGGGCCCCGCGCACGCCCTCCAGAACATGGCCGACGGCCTTCCCGCCCTCGGGATCGTGGCCGCCGTTCTCGGGGTCATCAAGACCATGGGCTCGATCACCGAGCCGCCCGCCGTCCTCGGCGGCATGATCGGCAGCGCCCTGGTGGGAACCTTCCTCGGGGTGTTCCTGGCCTATGGACTGGTCGGCCCCTTTGCGACCCGGCTGAACGCCATCGTCGAGGAGGAGGGCGCCTTCTACCGGATCATCCAGTCCGTCCTGGTCGCGCACCTGCACGGCAACGCCGCCCAGATTTCGGTGGAAATCGGCCGCGGCAGCGTGCCCAGCCTCACCCAGCCGACTTTCGCCGAGCTCGAAGAGGCCCTCCAGGCCATCCCGCCCGAGGCCTGAGGCCCCTAGAGGTCCGACACCCGGTTCACGTGGGCCATCTTGCGGCCGGCCCTCGCCTCGCGCTTTCCATAGAAGTGCAACCGGCAGGCCGGGTCTGCGGACAGGGCCGGCCATTGCAGGACTTCATCGCCCAACAGGTTGGTCATCTCCACGCGCGCCGTGGCGTGGGTCGGGCCCAGGGGCCAGCCGGCCACGGCCCGGACATGCTGCTCGAACTGGTCGGTGGCCGCGCCGTCCTGGGTCCAGTGACCGCTGTTGTGGACCCGCGGCGCGATCTCGTTGACCCGGAGGCCCCCGTCCTCAAGCTCGAAGAGCTCGATGCCCGCAACGCCGACATAGTCGAGACCCTCGAGGACCTTGCGGGCGATATCCGCAGCGCGCACGGCGGTCTGCGCCTCCACCCGGGCGGGGGCTATCGAGCGCCTCAGGATGCCATTCTCGTGGACATTCTGGGCCAGGGGGAAGGCGGCCACCCCGCCCGCCCAGTTCCGGGCGGCGATGATCGAAAGCTCCCGGCGGAAGGCTGCGGGCGCCTCGACGATCACAGGCCGGCCCCCCAGGTCGCGGAAGACCGTGGCTGCGGCCTCGGGAGATCCAGCCCAGGCCTGTCCCTTGCCGTCGTAGCCCTCGCGTCGGGTCTTGATCAGCACCCGTCCGCCCAGGGCGGAGGCGGCCTGCGCGGCCTCTTCAGCCGTGGCGGCGGCGGCGAAGGCGACCGTCGGGGCGCCGGCCGCGTTCAGGAAGGTCTTCTCATCAACCCGGTCCTGGGCGATCGCCAGGGCGCGCGGGCCAGGGGCGACGGGAACGCCCAGGCCGATCAGGACTTCAAGCGCTCCGGCGGGCACGTTCTCGAACTCCACCGTCACCACGCCGCAGAGGTCCGCCAGGGTCTTCAGGGCTGAGGGGTCGGTGTAGGGCGCGGCGAGATGCCGGGCGCTGACCCGCGACGCCGGGCAGTCCGGCTCCGGGTCCAGGATCACCACGTCCAGGCCGAGGCGTCCGGCGGCCAGGGCCAGCATCCGTCCCAGCTGGCCCCCGCCGAGGATGCCAAGGGTCGACCCGGGAGGAAGCGGCTTCACGTCGTCCTCAGTCGTCCGAGACCGTCACGGCCACGGAGGCGGTCTGGGCCTCGCGCCAGGCGGACAGTCGCCGGGCCAGGGCCTCGTCGGACAGGGACAGGATCTGGGCTGCAAGCTGACCGGCGTTCTTTGCGCCCGCCTCGCCGATCGCCAGGGTGGCGACGGGCACGCCGGCGGGCATCTGGACGATGGAAAGCAGGCTGTCCATCCCCTTCAGGGCCCGGGACTCCACGGGCACGCCGAGCACGGGCAGGTCGGTCAGGGAGGCGGTCATCCCGGGCAGATGGGCGGCTCCACCGGCGCCGGCGATGATGACCTGGACCCCGGCGGCGCGAGCGCCGCGGGCGAACTCCACCATCCTCAGGGGCGTGCGGTGGGCCGAGATCACCTGGGCCGTCCACGCCACGCCAAGAGCATCCAGCATGTCTGCGGCGCCCTTCAGGGTCGGCCAGTCCGAGCGGCTGCCCATGATGATGGCGACGGGTGCGACGGCGGCGCTCATGTCGGGGGCCCTCTGGCGGCGAGGCGCGCGAGCATAGGCGCCGGTCCGGGCGGGTCAACACGCGGCGCGCATAATGATATCGTTAACCATAATCCGCGAGGATCGTTCCCATGGTGCTCAAGGTCACAGGGGCGAGAAACCAGCCGTTTTCGGACATCCGCAAGCGCGCCCTGGTCCAGGCGGGAGCCAAGGTGGTCGGCCGCGGCCCGACACGACCGGATGAAACCGCCTTCCTGGGCTTGTCCGAGGCGGACCTGACCCCTGCGGTCCAGGGGGCCATCCGCACCCTCCTCACGGAGATCGATGACCTGAGGCAGGAAGTGGCCAGGCTCAAGGCCCAGCTCGCGCAGGCCGAGATCCTTGTGGACCAGGACCCCCTGACCCCGGCCCTGAACCGCCGGGCCCTGATGCGTGAACTCGCCCGGATCCGCACCTTCAGTCATCGCTATGGGTCGCCTGCCGCCCTCGTCTACCTCGACCTCGACGACTTCAAGGGCGTCAATGACCGCTTCGGGCACGCCGCAGGCGACGCCGCCCTCAGGGCGGTGGCCGAGCGGCTGAGGTCCCAGGTCGCGCCCTCGGATCTTGTCGCCCGGATGGGCGGGGATGAATTCGCCGTCGTCTTCAGCCAGGCCAGCCTGGCCGCAGCCGAGGCCAGGGCCTGGAGCCTGGCCCGCGCCCTGGAGTCCAGTCCGATCCGGTTTGGCGAATGGTCAGCCCCGCTGCATGTCTCCTATGGCGTGGCCGAGATCACGCCGGACTTGGAAGGAGAAGAGATCGTGGCCCGGGCCGACGCGGCCATGTACGCCAGACGCCGCGAGCGCCGGGCCTGAAGCGCGCCGCGTCGCGGACCTCAGGCGATGATGTCGGGGGTCAGCTGGTCCTTTAGCCGCTGGATCTCGTCCTTCAGGGCGAGCTTCTTCCGCTTCAGGCGTCCGATCACCATCATGTCCGGGACCGGGGACAGGCCAATGGCCTGGATGGCGACCTCGAGGTCATTGTGATCGAGCTGTAGCTCGGAGAGGCGGCGACGGATCGCGGCCTCGTCACCCGGGGCGACTTCCCCGCTCACGATGCACGCCTCCCGCCGACGCCGACATCCAAGGGACCTGCTCGGAAAACAGTCTCTGCCGGACACGAAATGCGCATGTTCCGATCCCGGGGCTGCAAGGGGCCTGGAAAGCAACCTTATGTGATCTGACAACCGCCGTCAGCGGGTGTTCACTGTCTCCAGTCGCATGGAAGGAGACCCAGAGTCATGTCCATAGACGCTCGCATCCGCGAACTTGACCGCAGGCACCGCTCCCTGGAGTCCGACCTCCGGGACGCCCTGGCCCACCCCAGTTCACCTGACGCCGCCATCCGCGAGATCAAGCGACGAAAACTCCACATCAAGGAGGAGATCGAGTCGCTGAAGTCGCGGGCCCGCCCCGCAGCCTGAGACTGGGCCTCAGTCCTCGTCGTCCGCCTGGGGCCAGGGGTCCTGGGTGGTCTCGGCGGCGGGCTCGAGGGTCGGCCCTTCCGGCTCGACGATCCCCTTGCGGGCGTTCTCGCGGGCGCGCTTCTCGGCGGCCTTGCGGACGATCTCGTCCAGCTCGATCTGGGTCGAGAGGCCCAGGCTGACCGGGTCGACCGGCTTGATATTGGCCGAGTTCCAGTGGGTGCGGTTGCGCACCTGGTCGATCGTCGCCTTGGTGGTGCCGAGGAGGCGGGCGATCTGGGCGTCCGCGACTTCCGGATGGTTCCGCACGAACCAGGCGATCGCGTCCGGGCGATCCTGGCGGCGGGACACCGGCGTATAGCGCGGGGCCTTCTTGGCCGGCTTCAGGTGCTCGGCATGCCGGCTCTTCAGGGCGGTCATCCGACGCTTCGCATCCTGCTGGGCCGCGTCGATCTCTTCACGGGAGAGCTGGCCATTCGCGATGGGGTCGGCGCCGCGGATGTCGCGCGCGACCTCGCCGTCGGCGATGCCCTTCACCTCCAGGGGGTGAAGACCGCAGAAATCGGCGATCTGCTCGAAGGTCAGGGAGGTGTTGTCGACCAGCCAGACAGCGGTCGCCTTCGGCATCAGAATGTCGGCCATGGCGGTCTCCTGAAATGACGGCGCCCGACCTTTCGGCCGGGCGCTGCGTAAAGCGGGGGCCTTATACGCCGGAATCCCTGGTTCAGTCGAGGGGGCGGCGCTCGACGATCCGGAGCCCGTAGCCGGCCGATCCCGGCAGGACGGTGGCGGAGTTGGTCAACAGGACCATGTCCCGCACTCCGAGGTCGATCAGGATCTGGGCCCCGACACCGTAGTCCCGCAGGACGTTGGCGCCATGGTCCACCCCCGGATCGGCGCCGTAGCGCTCCGAAAGCCAGGCCGGGTTGGAGTCGCTGATAAAGACCGCCACGCCCGCGCCCTCGGCGCCGGAAAGGGTCTCGAGGGCCCTTCGCACGAAGTCGGACCGCGCGCCGCCGGCGCCGATGACATCGGCGGCGAGGTCGAGGCGATGCATGCGCACCAGGGTCGGGCGGTCAGGCTCGATGCGGCCGCGGGTCAGCACCATGTGCTCGGTCCGGTCCAGGATGTTGCGGTAGATGACCATCCGGAAGCGACCGCCAAAGGCGCTCTCCACAGGCGTCTCGAGCACCCGCTCCACCTGGCGCTCAGTCCGCCGGCGATAGGCGATGAGGTCGGCGATGGTGCCGATCTTCAGGCCGTGGGTCTGGGCGAAGACGATCAGGTCAGGCAGCCGGGCCATGGACCCGTCATCCTTCATGATCTCGCAGATGACGCCGGCCGGGTTCAGGCCCGCCAGGCGCGAGATGTCGACGGCGGCCTCGGTGTGCCCGGCGCGGACCAGCACCCCGCCATCCCTGGCGACGAGGGGGAAGACGTGGCCCGGCGAGACGATATCGTCCGCGCCCTTGGTCGGGTCCACCGCCACCGCAATGGTGTGTGCCCGGTCATGGGCCGAGATGCCCGTGGTGACGCCCTCCCGCGCCTCGATGGACACCGTGAAGGCGGTGCCGTGGCCCGACTGGTTGTCGGCCGACATCGGCGGAAGGCGCAGCTGGCGCGAGCGCTCGCCGGTGATCGACAGGCAGATCAGGCCGCGGGCGTGCTTGGCCATGAAATTGATCTGCTCGGGGGTGGCGAACTGGGCGGGGATGATGACATCGCCCTCGTTCTCGCGGTCCTCGGCGTCGACCAGGATGTAGGGACGGCCGTTCCGGGCGTCCTCGATGATGTCCTCGATGGGGCTGATGGCGGACTCGCCCTGAGCGGACGCGGGCGGATCGGTGACGAGATAGGGACGCTTCATGATGTCAGCCTCATCCTTGCAAACTGAACGACCTGGCGGGCGACGGTCTCGACCTGCCAGGCGTCGTGGGCCTCCACCGGGCGTCCGTCCGCGCCGAAGGAGGCGCTGTTGACGGTCATGGCGGCCCCGTAGGGGGTCGGCCACCCGCGAAGGGCGTGAATGATCGAGCGCACGGCGGTCAGGGTCGTCCCGGAGGCCTGGGGGCCAGCGGCGGTGACGATCACGCCGACGGCGCGCCCGGAGAAATAGGGTCGGGAATCCTCCCGGAGAAGCTCCAGGGTGTCGAGGGCGTTCTTCATCACCCCCGAAAGGGAGCCGTGATAGCCGGGCGTGGCCAGGATCAGGCCGTCGGCGCCGCGCACGATGTCCGCCAGCTCGGCCTGGTGCTCGGTCGGCCCGCCCGGACGGGGGTCGTAGATGGGGAGTTCGGCCAGGAAGGCCCCGCCCACCAGCCGTGTCCGGGCGCCCAGTCCCTCCGCCGCCGACAGGGCGGCCGAGAGGGCCATTTCGGTGCTGGAGCCGGCACGCGTTGTGCCGCCCAGTCCGACGATGAGCGGTGCGGCGGCGGTCATTCCCGGGCCTCGAAAACAGTCTTGAGCTCGGTCTTAAGGATCTTGCCGTTGGCGTTGCGCGGCAGGGGCTCGGGCCAGAACCGCACCTCCACCGGCACCTTGAAGGCGGCGAGGCGCTCGCGCACCCACTGGCGAAGCTCGGCCTCGCCGGCGGTTCCGCCGGGCTTCAGGTG
>JBJOJL010000010.1:0-61482 GCA_046046615.1 Pseudomonadota bacterium | reverse complement strand
GCGCCGAGGGGCGGATCAAGTTCAATCCCCTGGCCAACTGGGACAAGGGGGTCCTCGACGCCTACATGGAGCGGCACGGCCTTCCGCCCCATCCCCTGGTCGAGCATGGGTATCCTTCCCTGGGATGCTGGCCCTGCACCCAGCCGGTGGAGGCGGGGCAGGATGTCCGCGCCGGCCGCTGGGCGGGTTCCGAAAAGACCGAATGCGGGATACACGTCGCCCGCACGCCGGGGGCGGTGAATGACCTCGGCGTCGACATCTGACCTCGCCCACAGTCCTGGATCCTTCAAGTGACCGAAGCCGCCGCCGCGCCCGCCAAGAAGTCGGGCGCCTTCGCCGAAGAGACCGTGACCTGGGTCCGTCACTGGACCGAGAAGCTGTTTTCCTTCCGCACGACGCGGGATCCGGGTTTCCGTTTCCAGAGCGGGCAGTTCGTGATGGTTGGGCTGATGGTCGAGGGCAAGCCGCTGGTTCGGGCCTATTCCATCGCCAGCCCGTCCTGGCACGATGAACTGGAATTCTATTCCATCAAGGCGCCCAACGGCCCGCTGACCTCGCGCCTGTGCGACATCGAGGTCGGCCAGACCGTCCTGGTCGGCCGCAAGCCGACGGGGACCCTGGTGCTCGACGGCCTCAAGCCTGGCCGCAGGCTCTACATGCTGGGCACGGGCACGGGACTGGCGCCCTGGCTTTCCCTGGCCCGGGACCCCGAAGTCTACGATCGCTTCGAGACGGTGGTCGTGACCCACACGGTGCGCCAGGTCGCCGACCTGAACTATCGCGACCTCTTCGAGCGCGAGCTGCCGAACGACGAGATCCTGGGCGAGATCGTCGCACCCAAACTCCGCTATTATCCGACGGTGACCCGAGAGCCCTTCCCGACCCGGGGTCGGATCACGGACCTGATCGCCTCGGGCCAGATGTGCCGTGACCTGGGGCTGCCGGACCTCGATCCGGCCCAGGACAGGTTGATGCTGTGCGGGGGGCCCGCGGTGCTGGGCGACCTCAAGCCGCTGCTGGAGGCGAGGGGCTTTGTCGAGGGCTCGCTCTCCCAGCCCGGGGACTATGTGCTGGAACGGGCCTTCGTCGAGAGCTGAGGCCGGCCTCAGGCGGGCGGGCAGCCCTTGAACTGACCGACAGGGCTGACCGTCAGGTGGGACATGTTCAGGCCCATGATGGGCTTCATCGACGCAGAGCCTGAGCCCGTGAAGAGATCAATGCGGTTGCCCTTGATCGCTCCGCCCGTGTCAGAGGCGTACCAATAACCATCGTGCAGGCTTCCGTCGGGCATCTTCAGGCCGACCGTCTCCTGGATGAAAAGGACCGTGCGCCGGGGGATGACGCGGGTGTCGATGGCGGCCGTGCGCATGGCGACGACCCGGCATCCGAGGGAGTCCAGGACGCCGACCCCGCGGGCCCCGACATGGTAGAGGGAGGCCTTGAGCCGGAACTGTGCGGAGCCCGG
This sequence comes from Pseudomonadota bacterium, assembly GCA_046046615.1. Classification (GTDB taxonomy): domain Bacteria; phylum Pseudomonadota; class Alphaproteobacteria; order Caulobacterales; family Caulobacteraceae; genus Phenylobacterium. The sequence continues at coordinate 60,017 of JBJOJL010000010.1, read as the reverse complement.
CACGGCGCCTGTGAGAGCGCCAAGCAGGAGGTCACCGATCGGATCCTGGGGACCTGCCGATCCGGCGACGGCCGGGGTGGCGAGGCAGGCGATGATGGCGGCCAGGGCGGCGAGGCGGCGTCGCATGACGTCTCCTCCTTCGTCGTTGATCTGTCGTCGGCCGCCTTTTAACGATTGCAGGCCTCCGCGGCAACCTGGGGCGAAGGAGGGCGCAGCCCATGAAGATCTTCGGCGACTCGATCTCGGGCAACTGCCTCAAGGTGCGCTGGACGGCGGATCACCTCGGCCTGCCCTACGACTGGGTCGAGACCAGCGTCCTTTCGGGAGAGACCCGGACCCCGGACTTCCTGGCCCTGAACCCGGCGGGGCAGGTTCCCCTGGTCGTCCTGGACGACGGCCGTCCTCTCGCCCAGTCCAATGCGATCATTCTGCACCTGGCCAGGGGATCGCGTCTCATCCCGCAGGATCCCTACCTCCAGGCCCGGATGCTGGAGTGGATGTTCTGGGAACAGTACAGCCACGAGCCCTATGTCGCCGTGGCCCGGTTCCAGGTGCGGTATCTTGGGCGACCGGCGGACGGACTGGATCCGGACCTCGTTCGGAAGGCGCGGGCGGCGCTGGACCGCCTGGACGCCGGGCTCGAAGGCGTGGACTGGCTGGTGGGTGAGGGCTTCTCCCTCGCCGACATGGCGCTGGCGCCCTACACGAGGTTTGCGCCGGAGGCGGGACTGGCCCTGGAGGCCTGGCCCCGTGTCCGGGCCTGGATCGATCGCTTTGAGACCTTCCTCGGTCTGCCCCCCATTGGAGACGCCAGATGACCCGCCGGTTCCTTTCCCTGGTCGCCGCCCTGACGGCGGCCTGCAGCCTGCCCGCGACCGCCCTGGCCTGGGGGTCCTCAGGTCACAGGATGGTGGGGGTCGCCGCCGTGGAGGCCCTGCCGTCGGACCTGCCCGCCTTCCTGCGGACCCGCTCCGCCGCCGCCGATGTGGGCGAGTTCTCGCGGGAGCTGGACCGCTCCAAGGGCTCCGGGAAGGCCCACGGGGTGTCCCTGGATTCCGGCCACTTCCTCGACCTCTACGATGACGGCACGGTGATGGGCGGGCCGAAGCTGGAAGCCATGCCGGCCGACCGCGAGGCCTTCGAGACCGCCCTGCGCGCAGCGGGAACCAACGCCTGGAAGGCGGGGTGGCTCTACTACTCCATCCTGGAGACCCAGCAGCAGCTGACGCGCGACTTCGCCATGTGGCGGGTCCTCGACTATGCCGTCCGGACGGAGAGGACTCCTGAGCGACGGGCCTGGCTCCGGGCGGACCTGCGGCGTCGGGAAGCGGTGATCCTGCAGACCATGGGCCGGCTCTCGCACTATGTCGCCGACGGCTCCCAGCCCCTGCACGTGACCATCCACTACAATGGCTGGTCGGGCGACTCCAATCCGGAAGGTTTCACGCGGGGACGCATTCATGGGCCCTTCGAGGGCGAGCTGGTGGCGGCGGGCGTCAGGCTGGACGACATCCGCAGGGCCATGCCCCCGACCTCGCCGATCGCCGGCGGCCTTGAAGCGCGGATCGCCGACTACCTCGCCGTCGCCTGGCGGGAGGTTCCCACCCTTTATCGCCTGGAGAAGTCCGGCGCCCTTGCTCCCGGCAACCCCCAGGGGGCCGCGTTTGCACGTGACCGCCTGGCGGCGGGCGCCGGCGCCCTGCGCGACTTCGTCGACCTCGCCTGGAAGACGTCGGCCGGGGCCAAGCTGGGCTGGCCCGAGATGACGGTCCAGGACGCCCTCGCCGGGCGCGCCGACATCTGGACCTCGCTCTACGGCAAGGACTGATGGCCTCGCCCCAGTTCGGCCTGCCGGAAGAGGGACGGGCGTGGCCCGATCGGCCCTCGGTCTTCGGGCTCGCCCGCAAGGGACGACGAATCGCCCTCGTGGAGATCGGCGACCCCTCCGAACAGGTCTGGCTGGCTCTGCCGGGTGGCGGCCTGGAGCCGGGAGAGACGCCGGAGATCGCTCTGGTCCGTGAATTCGCCGAGGAGACGGGGCTGGAGGTGAGGCCCGCAGGCCTGGTCGGGGAGTCGTCTGACCGGGTGATCATCAATGCCGGCAGGGCCTTCAACGTCCGCGGCCGTTTCTACACGGTCGATATCCTGGGGCCCTCGCCGGGCGGCGTGACCGAGCCTGACCACCGGCTGGTGTGGAAGACGCCCCTTGAGGCGATCCGGCGCCTGCACCGTCCGTCCCACGCCTGGGCGGTCGTGGAGTGGCTCCGCCGTTTGCAAGGCGCCGGCGGGCATAGTAGGCCGACCCGGGGACAGGGGCGGAGGGCGTCATGACCGAGGCGAAACTGATCGATGGGAGGGCCGAGGCTGAGGCCCTCCGCGCGCGGGTCGCGGAGGAAGTCGCCGACCTCAAGGCCCGGCACGGCCTGACCCCCGGCCTCGCCGTGGTTCTGGTGGGCGAGGATCCGGCGTCACAGGTCTATGTGCGCTCCAAGGGCGAACAGTCGCGGGCTGCGGGCATGCACTCCGTGACCCACACCCTGCCTGCCGACACCTCGCAGGCCGACCTTCTGGACCTGGTGCGCCGGCTCAACGCTGATCCGGCGATCCACGGCATCCTGGTCCAGATGCCCCTGCCGAAGGGGTTGGACGAAAAGGCCGTGATCGAGGCCATTGACCCGGACAAGGATGTCGACGGCCTGCATGTGGTCAACGCCGGCCGGCTGTCGCAGGGCCTCCCGGCCCTCGCGCCCTGCACGCCGGTTGGGTGCATGATCCTCCTTCGCCAGACCCTCGGCGAGAACCTGGCGGGGCTGCGGGCCGTGGTGCTGGGACGCTCCATCCTGGTGGGCCGGCCAGTGGCCCAGCTGCTGCTGCAGGCCGACTGCACCGTGACCATCGCCCATTCCCGCACACGCGACCTGGCGTCCGTCTGCCGGGAGGCCGACATCCTCGTGGCCGCGGTCGGGCGACCGCGGATGATCCCGGGGGACTGGATCCGCCCGGGCGCCACCGTGATCGACGTCGGCATCAACCGGGTGCCCTTCGACGACCCCGTCAAGGCCGCCGAGGGCCGGACCAAGCTGGTCGGGGACGTCGATTTCAAGAGCGCGCGCAAGGTGGCCGGCGCCATCACCCCCGTGCCGAACGGCGTGGGGCCGATGACTGTGGCCTGCCTGTTGGCCAATACCGTCACGGCGGCCCGCCGCCTGGCGGGCGTCTAGGTCGGCGGCGGGGCGGAGACGCCCTCGTCGGTCGCCTTCACAACTGCGCCGAGCGCCTCGCTCGTCGCCTCGCGGAAGGCCTCTGCGATAGCTCCGCCTCGGTTCTCCGAGGCGCGTCGCGCGATCGAGAAGGATCGCTCCTGGATGACCTTCTGGTCCCGGAGGCGGGTCACGACCACATGCAGGTCCACGCGAACCTCTGGCGCCGCCCGGGGCCCCTGGTCGTAGGCGGCCTCAAACCGTGAGACGTCGACGCGCAGGCCGAAGGTGGGGCGTCCAAGTTCGCCGGGCGTGATCAGCCGTGCAGGGCCCCGGCTGGTGGCGAAGGCGGAGACGAGAGCCTGGTCAAACAGGACCGAGGCCGCCTGCGTCCAACGGGCGTTCGCCAGGTAGGCGGCCTCCGCGCCGTCAGAGGTCAGGATCCGGTCTCCGGCCGCAGCCGGGTGGAAGCTTCCGCCCGCCCGGATGACCGGCGTCCGGCCTTCCGTCGGGGTGGACAGTCCCATGACCACAGGGTCCGGCGTGAAGCGGTAGAGCTGCGCCGGCTTGGTGTCGGGCAGGAGAGTGATGCACCCCGCCAGGGCCAGCGCCGCCGCGGCGGCGGTCAGTCGGAGGAGGTTCCGGGTCAGGGTCACGGGCGGACTTCCTTTTCCTTGCCCGGGCTCTTGGTGATCAGGCCACGGGGGTTGGCTTCCAGTTCTCGGGACAGGCGGGTCAGGGAGTCGGCCGCTCCCTGCAGGGCGCCGACGGCGGCGGTGAACTGCGCCAGGCCGCTGGCGGTGCTCTCGCCTCCAGGTCCATCGATCCGCGCGATCACGCCGCGCATCTCCTTGACGGCCGCCTGGGTCTCGGTCGCGGCCTCGCCCAGGCTCTTGAGGGTCTGGGCGCCGTCGCCCTCGACCAGGGCGCGGCTGGAGGCGGAAAGCGCTGCGATCTCCTGCGCTGCGGTGTCCAGGCTCTTCAGGGCCGCCTCGGTCTCGGCGATGACCTGCTTGCGCCGGGCCAGTTCAGACGAGAAGGACTCCACGTTCCGGAGCGAGGTCTGGATGGAGGCGATGTTCTCCGGCGTCAGCATGGCGTTGACGCCCTGAAGGGCCTTCACCGTCTCGGTCAGCACCGACTCCCCGCCGGACAGGAACCCTGAAAGGGCCGACGGCCGGGAGGCGATCATCGGCGTCTTGCCAAAGGCGGTCTGCTGGCGGACGAGGGGATTTGAGCGGGTGCCCGCGCTCACCTGGATGAAGTTCACCCCCGTGATCCCCAGGGGCTCGATCGTGGCCACGGAGTCCGTGCGGACCGGCACATCGGCGCTCATGCGGACGTGGGCGACCACCTTCTCCGTATTCTGGGGCCAGAGTTCGATCTGGGTGATTTCGCCCACCTTGATGCCGTTGAACCGGACCTCGCCGCCCTTGCTGAGGCCATTCACCGGGCCCTGGAAGACGATGTCGTAGTTCTGGAAGTCGCGCTTCAGGTTGAACTGGGCGAGCCAGATTCCGAAGGCCAGCAGGCCTACCAGGAGCAGGAGGGAGAACAGGCCCACGAGGGCGTAGTTGGCGTCTTTTTCCATCAGGCCTGGGTCCGGGTTTGCTGGGCGGCGGCGCGTCCCCGGGGACCGAGGAAGTATTCCCGGATCCAGGGATGGGTGGAGGTCTCGAGGGTCCGCACGGGTTCGGCGGCGACCACGTGCTTGTCGGCCAGCACGGCCACCCGGGTGGTGATGGCGTAGAGGCTGTCGAGGTCGTGGGTGATCATGAAGACGGTCAGGCCCAGGCTGCGGGACAGCTCCAGGATGAGTTCGTCAAAGGCGGCCGCGCCGATGGGGTCCAGGCCCGCCGTCGGCTCGTCCAGGAAGAGGAGTTCGGGATCCAGGGCCAGGGCGCGCGCCAGGCCCGCCCGCTTGCGCATCCCGCCTGACAGCTCGGACGGCTTGAGGTCGCAGGCCTCGGGGGGCAGGCCGACCAGGCCGATGCGGATCTCGGCCAGTTCGCGGATGGTCCGGCGGGGCAACCGCGTGTGTTCGGCCAGGGGCGCCTCGACGTTCTCGGCCACCGTCAGGTTGGAGAACAGGGCGCCCTGCTGGAAGAGCACGCCCCAGCGGCGCTCGATGGCGCCCCAGCTGCGGCCGGGATCGGCGTGGATGTCGTGGCCGAAGACCTTTACCGACCCGCCCTCGGGGCGCTTCAGGCCGATGATGGTGTTGAGCATGACCGACTTGCCCGAGCCGGAGCCGCCCACCACGCCCAGGATCTCGCCGCGCTCGACCGTCAGGTCGAGGTTCTCGTGGATCACCCGGGACCCGAACTGTGAGCGCAGGCCGCGGATCTCGATGGCCGGCGGCTCATCCCCGGCGCCCTGGACCTCGTCGCCGCTCACAGGTCCAGCTCCATGTAGATGAGGGCGAAGACCGCATCGATCAGGATGATCGCGAAGATCGCCTGCACGACGGCGGCGGTGACCCGCTGGCCCAGGGACAGGACGTCGCCCTGCACCAGCATCCCCTGCCGGCAGCCGATGCCGGCGATGGCGATCGCCATGACCGGCGCCTTGGACAGGGCGATCCAGAAGTGGGTGTCGCCCACGCTCTCCACGAGGCGGGTCATGAAGAAGCTCGGGCCCAGGCCCAGCATGGACCAGGTGACCAGGGCCCCGCCCATCAGGCCCGCCACGGTCGCGACGAAGGTCAGCAGCGGGATGGTCAGCAGCAGGGCGGCGACGCGGGGAAAGACGAGGGCTTCGAAGGGATCGACGCCCATGACCTTCATGGCGTCCACCTCCTGGGTCATCTTCATCGACCCGATCTCGGCGGCGAAGGCCGAGGCGGAGCGGCCGGCCAGGAGGACGGCGGTGATGACGATGCCGAACTCCCGGGTGACGGCGATGCCGATCAGCTCCACGGCGAAGACCTCGGCTCCGAACTGCCGCAGGGTGTTCACGCCCAGCAGGCCGACCACGGCGCCGATGAAAAAGGTAGTGACCGTGATGATCGGCAGGGCGTCCAGTCCCGCACGTTCGGCCATGGAGAAGCAGGGGGCCCAGCGGATTCGTCGGGGATCCATCAGGGTCCGGGCGGTCACCGCCATGAGGCGGCCGGCGAAGGCGAGGGTGCCGTAGGTTTCCTCTGCGACCGAGCCGACCCCACGGCCAAGCCGCTCCAGGAAGGCGCGGAAGGGTCCGGGTCCGGTCTTCCGCTTGGGACGCGAGGCGTCGGCCCTGGCGACCATGTCCAGCAGGCGCAGGTGGTCGTCCCGGCCATCCACCCGCTTCAGGTCAGGCTCCGCACCCAGCGCCCGCAGCACCGCCAGGGCGCCGGCGATGTCCATCCGCCGAACGCCCGTCAGGTCCAGCCGGGCGCCGGCCGCAGGACCTGCCGCAGCGATGAGGGACTCCCCGATGGCCTGGACAGGGGCGCCGCACCAGTCGCCGGAAAGCCGAAAGACTCCGGCATCCTGGGCGTCAGGCGGGGTGAAGGCGGGGGTCAGGCTCATGAATCAATCCGCACGGCGGTCCGGGACGTGCGGCCCCGCGCGCGCGGCCACACTAGTCCAGCCCCATGGGGCTAAGCAAACCCTTGTTCGGCTGCAGGTTTCAGCCAAGCCCGATCTCCCGCAGGCGCTCTGCGAGGAAGTCCCCGGCGGTGATCGGGGGCAGGGGCGCCCGTGCGCCACGGCAGGAGGGCAGGGCGTCCAGCGACAGATCCGAATGTGGGTGGAGGAAGAAGGGCATCGAGTACCGGCTCACATTGGGGCCGTCGGGATTCACCACCCGGTGGGTCGTCGCCGGGATCACCCCATTGGTCAGCCGGGCGAGCATGTCGCCGGAATCCACGATCAGTTTTCCCGGCTCGGTCTCCACGGCGAGCCAGGCGCCGTCGCGATCGAGGAGTTGAAGGCCTGCGCCCCGCGCCGCCACCAGGATGGTGAGGAAGTTGATGTCCTCGTGCGCCGCAGACCGGACCGCGCCGGCCGGGGCGTCCGCCGGCACCGGCGGATAGTGGAGCAGCCTCAGGATGGAGGGGCCGTAGCGGACCCGGTCCTCGAACCAGTCTTCCTGGAGATCCAGCGAAGGCGCCAGGGCCGCGAGCAGGAGCCGTCCGGTCTGGTCCAGGCCCTGGTAGAGGGCTTCAAAGGTCTCGCGGAAGCCTTCGGGCGCCTCCGGCCAGACGTTCGCCGGCAGGGGCTCGACCGCCAGCGCCTCGGCCGAGGGCTCGCGTCCGATCTGCCAGAACTCCTTAAGGTCCGGAGCCTGGCTGTCCCGCGCGTGCTCGGCGCCAAAGGGCGTGTAGCCCCTCAGGCCCCCTGCGCAGGCGCCCTTGACCGCCTGGGGCTGCGCAAAGAGGGCCTGCGACAGGGCGTAGGCCTGGTCCAGCAGGTCGGTGGGGACGTTGTGGTCGGCCAGGACGACGAACCCCCAACGGCGAAGGCTGGCGAACAGGTCGGACCGGAACCGGGCCCGGGCGTCGGGATCATCGCCGGTGAAGTCCGACAGCCGCAATTCGGGCACGGCTCGGGTCATGTTCCTTCTCCTGAAAGAAGCGCTTCCACCTCCCCACGGCGGGGGCAGGCCGGCTGGGCGCCGGGTCGTGTCGTCGAAAGGGCCGCCGCGGCGCAGGCGAACCTCAGGGCCTCCGCGTCGCTCCGTCCCTCGAGCAGGGCGACCATCAGGGCCGCCGTGAAGACATCTCCCGCGCCGGTGGCGTCCACGGGCTCGACCCGAGGCGGACGGGCTTCGGCGACAAGGGCGCCCTGCCGGAAGAGTTGGGCGCCCTGGGCTCCCAGGGTGACGGCGAGGGCCCCGCCCACCCTGGCGGCCCTGGATCCGAGCGCCTCGGCCTCGATCTGGTTCACCACCACCAGGTCCGCCCGCTCCAGGCAGTCCTGGGGAAGAGGCGCGAAGGGGGCCAGGTTCAGGGCCACGAATCCTTGAGCCCGCCGGACCGCCTCCGCCACGACCTCGAGCGGGCATTCCATCTGGCAGAGCAGGGCGCCGTCGATCCGCGCGGGCAGGTCCGCCGGCGAGGCCCGGGTGTTGGCCCCGGAAGCGACGAGGATCTGGTTCTCGCCCGAACCGTCGACGCCGATGAGCGCCACGCCGGTGGTCGCGTCCGGCAGGCGGACCACATCCGCCAGGTCCACGCCCTCGGCCTCCAGCAGGGCCAGGGCCTCATCTGCGAAGGCGTCGTCCCCGGTGCGCGCCCAGAGGCGGACATCAGCCCCCAGGCGGGCCAGAGCCAGGGCCTGGTTGGCGCCCTTGCCGCCAGGGTGGCGCTGCAGGGTCGCGCCGATCACGGTCTCTCCGGGGCGGGGGAGGGCGGACGCCGTCGCCACGATATCGAGGTTCACGGATCCGACCACCAGGACGCGGGGGGGCGTCATGCGCCGCGCCCCAGCAGATCATGGATCAGCTCAAAGGCGGCGTCGGCCTGGGCGTCGGTGGCCCATCTGGCGTTGGCGGGCCGATGTTCGCCCACCCGGAACTCCACGGCCGTATGGCCGAGGGTGAGCGGCGATTCCGTCTCGATGGCCAGGTGGCAGTCCTGGAGGGTGAAGAGGTGGGGCGCCAGCAGCCACAGGATCACGCAGGGATCATGCAGGGGCGGCGGCCCCCCGGATCCCAGCTCGGCCTCGGTCCTGGCGCTGAAGGCCATCAGCTGGCTCGCGACCTGCGCCTGCGGTGTGGAAAGGCGACCGATCCGCGCCCGGCGGGCCTCGGTCGCCCTCACCTGGTGGGTCACGTCCAGGCCCATCATGACGAGATCGACGCCGGACCGCGCCACCCTGTCCGCCGCGTGGGGATCGGCGTGGATGTTGTACTCGGCGGAGGCGGTGATGTTGCCCCCCTCGCGCCGGGCGCCGCCCATGGCGACCACGCGCCCGATCCGCGGGGCGATGTCCGGCGCCCTGGAAAGGGCCTCTGCGAGGTTGGTCATGGGGCCGGTGACCGCCAGCGTCACCTCGCCCGCCGGGCGCGCTCTCAGGGTCCGGATCAGGAAATCGACGGCGGGCTCGTCTTCCGGTCCCCGTGAGGGCGGTCCCACGGGCAGGTCGCCCAGGCCGCTGACGCCGTGGAAATGGTAGGCCGCGACCGGCGCGCGGACGAGGGGACGATCCTGTCCGGCGTGGACCGGAACGCCTGGCCGGCCTGCGATCTCCCGTACAAGGCAGGCGTTGCGGGCCGTCAGCTCGCCGCCGACATTGCCCGCGACGGTGGTGATGGCCAGGACATCGAGGCGCTCTGCAGCCGCCAGGGCGAGCAGGAGGGCGACGGCGTCGTCGACCCCAGGGTCGCAGTCGATGATGAGGGGGAGGCCGGGCATGGCCCAGCTTCCCCCGCTTCGCCCCTCAACGGCAAGCCACGCCCGCCCCAGGACTTCGCCTCAGTTGTCCCAGAGGATGTACTCCTCCCCGGCCTTCTGGGGGCGACCGGAGGGATGGTCGATGAAGACCGGTCCCTGCAGAAGGGAGGGCCAGAGCGGCTTGACGCTCCGGGCGTCCTGCTGGGCGAGGAGGGCCAGCATGGCCTTCACCCGCTCGGGTTCCTTGGCGGCGAGGTCCGTCTTCTCGGTCGGGTCGACGGCCAGGTTGTGGAGCCAGACCTTCGACCGGGCCTCGTTGCTCTGGAGCTTCCAGTCGCCATCCCGAACAGCCTTGTACTGGCCCGAACGCCAGAACAGGATCTGGTGCGGTCGTTCCGTCTTCTCGCCCTTCACGTAGGGCAGCAGGTTCACGCCGTCGATCTCGCGGTCGGCCGGGAGCGGCGCGCCGGCGGCGCCCGCGATGGTCGAGAAAATGTCCACGTGGGCCACCGGGTGCGGATAGCGCTGGCCGGATGGCATGCCCTGCGGCCACTTCATGAAGAAGGGCGTGTGGATGCCCCCCTCGAAGAAGGTCGACTTCCATCCCCGGTAGGGCTTGTTGATGTCGTCCAGGCCGATGTAGCCGGCGCCGCCGTTGTCGCTGGTGAAGATGATCAGGGTGTCCTTCTCTAGTCCCTGGTCGCGCAGGGCCTGCAGCAGCTTGCCCACGTTGCGGTCCAGGTTGCGCACCATGGCGCCGTAGACCCGAAGGCGGTGATCCTTGATCTGCGGAAGGGCGTCATAGTCCTCCCGCGTGGCCTGGAGCGGGGTGTGGATCGCGTTCGGCGCGAAGTACATGAAGAAGGGGCGATTGCGGTTGGCCTTGATGGCCCGGACCGCCTCGTCGGTGAGGTAGTCCGTCATGTAGCCTTTGGGGGCGAACATTTCAGAGCCGTTGTACTGCACCATGTACGGCAGGTTGGGCCAAAGGAAGCGGTCGATGGGGTCCCAGGGCTGCTTGGCGTTGACGACGGTCTTGTCCTTTGCCGGCAGGAAGAGCGAGGCGCCCGCCATGAAGCCCAGGCTCTCGTTGAAACCCCGGTCCTCCGGACGGGCGCCGGGGTTGGCCCCCAGGTGCCACTTTCCGAAGTGGAGCGTGTGATAGCCCTGCTTCTGGAGCAGTTGCGCGACGGTGATTTCACTGGCGGGGACCGCCATGGCCTCCATCGGCGGAACCTCCTTCACCCGGTCCTTGAAGAAGCGCGGGCGGACGATGGAGTCCGTCTCGGCCTCGGTGCCCACCATGCGCTGGAAGGCGACCGGGGCGGGCGTGAACTCAAACCCGAATCGGGTGGCGTACCGACCCGTCAGGAGTGAGGCCCGGGAGGGCGCGCACGTGGCGTTGCCGGCATACCCATCCTCGAAAATCACGCCGTCGCGCCCCAGGGAGTCCATGTTGGGCGTCGGCACCACGCCGCCTGCGACGCCGCCATTCAGGGTCAGGTCATTGAAGCCCATGTCATCGACGAGGATGAAGATGATATTGGGCTGGCGCCGGGCCGGCGGGGGATCCGCCGGTCCTTCCAGCCAGGTCACGGGGCGGTTGGGGGCCACGTCAGGCAGTCGGGCCTGGGCGATGAGGCCGAGAACGGTCGAGCGATTGCTCCAGGCCAGGGCGCCCATGCCTGCCAGAAGCACCAGGACCAGGGCGAGGACTTTCAGGATCTTCATCGGTTCAGCTCCTCAGACGGGCTTGCGGGGGGTGAGGCCCTGCTGTTCCAGGCGCCAGCGGAACGTGTCCATGCGGTCCTGGCCAAAGAAGGGCTCGTTGTTGAAGACCATCATCGGGACGCCGTAGTGGCCGCCGGCGCGCTGGGCGTCCTGGTTGTCCTCGATGATGGCGTGAAGGCGCTCGGCCTCGGCCTCGACGCGGGCGAACATCTCGTCCGGATCCAGGCCCGCCCGGCGGGTCGCCTGGGCCAGGTGATCGCCTTCGTGCCAGTTGTCGACCTGGCCGCCCCAGATCACGGCGCTGACCTCCCGCAGGAAGGGCAGGCCTCGGCCGGCCTCCGCAGCCAGCACGCCCAGGCGCGTCAGGCGGTGGATGTAGGGCTGCTCGGCGGGATAGGTCCCCGTCGCCATGTCCATCTGGACGGGATCGGGGCGGGGCCACCGATAGGGCATGCCGAGGAACTCGGCTTCCCGTCGGGTGTCTAGCATGAGGTAGGAGAACCAGAGCGGGTCCCGGCCCTCAAAGAAGACAGGCGTCCGGACGGCGAGCGGATAGACCGGGCGCACCCGGCAATGGACATCGAACCCGGCCTCCAGCTCCAGGAGCCGCGGCGTGATCAGGTACGAGTAAGGGGACCTGAAGGACCAGTAGAGGTCGTATTCAAGCGTCATGCGCAGGCTCCGGGGTGGGCGTTGGCGAGTCGGTCCGTCCTGGCCTAGGCTGGCGCAGGGAAACCAATGAAGGGGAGGGCCCTATGCTGGCCTTGAGGATCGTCCTGGGAGCGCTCGGGCTCCTGTCATTGCTGCTTGCGGCGCGCATCTGGGCGGACCCGTCCTCCGTGGCCGCCCAGTTGGGCCTGCTCGTGAACGGGCCGCTGGGCCAGGCGACCCTTCGGGCCGATGTCGCAGGGCTTTTCGCCGCGACTGGCGGGCTTTCGGTCTTCGCCGCGTTCAAGGGGGACGGCCGGTTTCTGCTGGGGCCCCTTTGCCTGATCGGCGCGGCGCTTGCCGGCAGGCTGCTGAACCTCGGGCTGGCGGGGTTCACCGTCAGCCAGGTGGCGCCCATCCTCATCGAAGTGCTGGTCCTGTCGATCCTGACGGCGGGCTTCCGGGGCCTGCGCCGGCCGGCGTCGCCCGTCGAGCCGGTCTGACGCGTGACGCGCGGCAGGCCTTGTGGCGCCGCAAGGCGGCCAGCGCGGGTCTCTTCGCCCAGGCGTTTCCTCTCCCTCATTGGGGGAGATTGAGATATCGGCACGCCAAGTGCAACTATTTAGGCGGCGGGCCTACTGCTGCTGCTGCTGTTGCTGCTGGCGTTCCAGCAGGGAGGCGCCGGCGCCGGGCCGCCTCCGGCCTCCGCCCCGGGCGAAGCTTGGACTGGCCAGGCGCATGAACTCAGGCTCTCCCGCGGTCGGCCGGGCCCGGCGCACGTTGACGCCCACCGCCAGCTGGCTCTCGGCCTCGCCCTTGTAGACCCCGCGCGAGGGGGGGACGTCCGCATAGTCCCGGCCGATCGCCGCCGAAATGTGCCGCTCTCCCGCCAGGGTGTTGTTGGTGGGGTCGAATCCGATCCAGCGGGTCGAGGGCAGGAAGACCTCCAGCCAGGCGTGGGAGGCGTCGGGGTCCGAGCGGTCTCCCCCCTCCCGGTCGGTGAACAGGTAGCCCGACACGTACCGCGCCGGGATCCCCCAGCTGCGGCAGAGGGTGATCATGATGTGGGCGAAGTCCTGGCAGACCCCGCGACGGACCGAGAGGGCCAGGTCGATGGGACTCTCGGCGTCCGTGACCCCGGGCTCGTAGTCAAAGGCGTCGTAAAGGGTCTCCGCCAGTCGCCGCACGGCGGTCAGGGGGTCGCGGTCGCGCAGGCGGTCCAGGCCGTGCTCGGAGGCGAAGCTGCGCAGGGCGTCGGTCTCCACGCAGAAGCCCTGCTGGCGCAGGAAGTCGAAGTTCTCGCCCAGGACCCGGTCGCTCCGAAGGCGGTCCCACTCGCCAAGGTCCAGGGCCTCGGGAAGGGGGTCGGGGGCCGAGGTCTCGACCACGGACCGGGCGGTGATGGTCAGCTGGTCATGCGGATGGGGTACGTCGAAGTGGTAGACGGCGTTTCCGAAAGGGTCGGCGTAGGAGAAGACCTGGGCCGCCGGGTCCAGCTCCAGGTCGAAACTGGCCAGCCTCTGCCGGGGGGTCTTCTGCGGCTGCATCCAGACCTCCATCACGCTCTCCCGAACCGGGGCGGCGTAGTGGTAGCGGGTAACGTGTCGGACCTCGAGGAGCATGTCGTGACCTAGGCGGGCAGCCGCATTTCAAGGGAATAGGCGACGAAGGTGTCGTAGATGCCGGCGTGCAGGCGCGCGCATTCCTCGAGCACGGTCGCCACAAGGAGGTCGGAGTCCTCGGAGGTGAGGGTCTCGGCCTCGGCGTAGAGGAGCCGGGCCTTCAGGCGACCGGCGAGGCGCTCGGGGCCCGCCGCGCCGCCCAGGTCGACATTGCGGCCGACCCCGGAGAGGTGCTCCTCGATGCGCGCCGTCGCAAAGCGGAGCGAACGGGGAAAGTCCTCGTCGAACATCAGGAACTGCCGGATGAGGCGCGGCTGGATGTCGGCCGTGTGCTTGCGCAGGTAGGGCTCCAGGGCGCAGCTCATGCGGAGCAGGGCGGTCATGGCCGCATGCTCGGTGACCGGCCGTCCCAGGCTCCGCCCGAAGCCGGCCTGCAATAGGCGGCCGGTCAGCTGGGCTCGCTCGATGAAGACCCCCAGCTGCAGGAAACCCCAGCCCTCGCCATGGCTCATGGTGGCGTCGGCGGCGCCCTTGAAGAGGTGCAGGTCGGCGATGATGTCGTGCAGGAACTGGGACGGGGCGTCGGTGAACTCGCGGCTCGCCTTGGCCCCGGTGACCCTCAGGTAGATCAGGTTCAGGCGCTCCCAGGTCTCAGTGGTCAGCTGGTCGCGGACCTGCCGGGCGTTCTCCCGGGCCCGGGCCAGGGCGGCGGTGACGGAGTCGCCGTCCTCGCTGTCCATGGTCATCGCGAGGGCCGCATCCCAGGGGGTCAGCTCTCCCTCCGGTTCCCCGTCCGTGACGGCGGAGATCACCATCCGGGCGACCTGTCCGGAGCTCTCCGTGCGGTCCAGGGTGGCGTTCAGCAGCACGTCCGCGAGCCGGCACATGTGCTCGGCCCGCTCCACATAGCGGCCGATCCAGTAGAGGCTGTCGGCGACCCGGGCGAGCATCATGGCGGCCCCTCCTGCCCCTCGGTCTCGCCCAGGACCCAGGTGTCCTTGGAGCCTCCGCCCTGGCTGGAATTGACCACCAGCGAGCCCTTGCGCAGGGCGACCCGGGTGAGGGCGCCCGGCGTCACGCGGATCTTGTCGCCGGACAGGATGAAGGGCCTCAGGTCCACGTGGCGGGGATCGATCGCCCCGTCGATCAGGCAGGGGGCGGTCGACAGCTGGATGGTGGGCTGTGCGATATAGTTGCCGGGGTCGGCCCGGAGCGCCTCGGCGAAGCTCTCGCGTTCCGCCTTGCTGGCGTGAGGCCCGACCAGCATGCCGTAGCCGCCCGAGGCGCCCACCGCCTTGACGACCAGCTTGTCGAGGTTGGCCAGGACATGGGACAGCTGGGCCGGCTCGCGACAGAGATAGGTCTCGATGTTCGGCAGGATGGCGTCCTCGCCGAGGTAGTAGCTGATGATCTCCGGGACATAGGCGTAGACCGCCTTGTCATCCGCCACGCCGGTGCCCGGGGCGTTGCAGATCACGACATTGCCGCCCCGATAGGAGTTGAACAGGCCCGCCACGCCGAGGCTGGAGTCCCGCCGGAAGGTGAGGGGATCGATGAAATCGTCGTCGACCCGGCGGTAGATCACGTCGACCCGGCGCAGGCCCGTGGTCGTGCGCATGTAGACCATGTTGTCGTGGGTCACGAGGTCGCGCCCCTCGACCAGGGGCACCCCCATCAGGCGGGCCAGGTAGGCGTGCTCGAAATAGGCCGAATTGTAGACGCCGGGCGTCAGGACGACGACCTGGGGGTTGGGGCGCCAGTCGGCGGCCATGCTCCGCAGGGTGGAGAGGAGCAGGTCGGGATACTGTTCGATCCGCCGGACCCCGGCCATGCGGAACGATCCGGGGAAGGTCCGCTTGGCCGCCTCGCGATTGGCCAGCATGTAGGACACGCCGGAGGGCACGCGCAGGTTGTCCTCCAGGACGGCGAAGCCCCCGTCCGGCTTGCGGATGAGGTCGCTGCCGCAGACGTTCGCATAGGCGCCGTGCGGCACGTAGAGGTTCTGCATCTCCCTTCGGTAGGAGGGTGCGCCCAGCACCAGCTCCCGCGGGACGACGCCGTCCATCAGGATCTTCTGGTCGCTGTAGATGTCGGCCAGGAACATGTTCAGCGCCCGGAGCCGCTGGACGAGGCCCGCCTCGATGGTGGCCCATTCCGCAGCCGGGATGATCCTGGGCAGGAGGTCTGTGGGGATGATCCGCTCGGTGGAGCTTTCCGCTCCATAGACGGTAAAGGTGATCCCCTGGAGCAGGAAGAAGCGCTCCAGCAGCCTCTGCCGCTCGGCCAGGTCCTCGTCGGACAGGCTCGCGACGCGCCGCGCGAGCGCCGCATAGTGGGGGCGCACCTCCCCCGAGGGGGTCGCCATCTCGTCGTAGGGCGCGGCTGCAGGAGCAGCGGCGCCGGGACTTAGCGTCGCGTCGGCCAAAGCGTATCTCACCCGGTGCTCCCTCCGTTCGGATACCGAACCAGAGAGCCCTGAAACCCAGCCTCCTGAATAGAGCGGGAATCCCGGCTTGGCGACCGCAAGGCTAGCGGGCGCCGATTTTCGAGGCGCCTGCCCGGGATTCGGGCGCCCGGAACGCGCCTACGTGGGTGACACGCTGCGCGCCGGCAGGGTAATTCAGGGGCTCCTGCGGAGACCAAGCGTGAGCGGATCGCGACTGTTCCTGGCGGCCCTGTCCGGCCTCGCCCTTCTGGCCTCGTCGCCCGCCCTTGCGGCCCCGCAGCTCCGGGCGCAGGTGCGCGGCGACCTGCCGGCGGAACTCCGTTCCCGGATCGAGGCGGCGATCGGGACCACGGATCGGCAGGTCAAGAGCCGGTTCGACGCCCGGCAGCGGGCGAATTCCGCGGCGGAGGAAGCCACCGCCGCCCTGAGGTCCGAGGGATATTACGGCGCCAGGGTCGTCCCCGGCGTGTCGGATGAGGGCGAGGGCGGCGCCTACATCACTGTTACGGCGGGGCCCCAGTTCCAGATCGCGGGGCCCAAGATCGAGTGGATCGAGCCTGAGCCCAGGAAGGACATCCAGTCCCTGGGCGCCGGCGAGATCCGCCTCCAGCCCGGGCAGGCCGCCAGGGCCATCGACGTTGTCTCGGCGGAGGCCCGCATCCTGTCGGCGATCCAGAAGGAAGGGTATGCCGACGCCTTCATCGGGCCCCGCGAAGTTATCGTCGATCACGCCGACCAGACGCTGCGGCCGACCTACCGGATCAGCGCGGGAGGTCCGGTCAACCTCGCGGTCCTGACGGTGGAGACCACGGGACGGACGCGTCCGGACTGGCTTGCCGCCTTGGCCCCCTGGAAGAAGGGCGACCTCTACACGCCCGGGGCCATCCTGGACCTTGAGAAGCGACTGGTGGAGACCGGCGTCTACGACCAGGTCTCGGTCTCGCTGGCGCCGCCTGAAGAGGCTGGCGTCGATGGGCTCCGCCCGGTGGTCGTCACCCTCACGGATCGCAAGCCGCACAGGCTGGAGGCCGGGGCCAGCTACGCCTCCAGCGACGGCCTGGGCGCCGACATGCGCTGGACCCACTTCAACCGCTTTGGCTACGCGGACACCAGCGCGATCTTCGGACGGGCCTCGACCATCGACAGCCGCCTGGGGATGGAGGTCACCCTGCCGCACTGGCGCCGGCTGCGTCAGTCCCTGACGGGGTATGCGGCTGTCTTCAACCGGGAGACCTCCGCCTACGACGAGACCGGCCTGGAGGTCCGGGCCGATGTCGAGCGCAAGCGTTCGGACGTGGCCTTCCTGACCGTGGGCGCCGCCCTGGAATACACCCGGACGCGGGAGCGGGCGGCCCAGCCCCTGGTGGCGGTCATTGAGCGGGACCAGGTGATCGGCTCCCTTCTCGGCGCGCTGGCCCTGGACCACACCGATGATGTGCTGAACCCCCGGACGGGGTGGCGGGTCGACGTCCGGGGAGAGCCCACCGTCCTCACCGGCGGCGTGACCCTCAGCTATTTCAAGGCCACCGCCCAGGGCTCCGCATACCTCCCCCTCGATGCCGACCGCCGCACGGTGATCGCCGGTCGGGTGAAGACGGGCTCCATCCTGGGCGGCACGATCTCCGGCGTCCCGGCGTCCCGACGGTTCTACGCCGGGGGCGGGGGATCGGTGCGCGGGTACGTCTACCAGGGTATCGGCCCGCACCTCTTGGACAACACGCCGCGGGGGGGGCTCTCCCTGGTGGAGGTCTCCGGCGAAATCCGCCACAACCTGACCTCACAGTGGGGGATCGTCGGCTTTGTGGACGCGGGCGCCGTTGGGCTGTCGGCCGAACCGGACTTTGCGGACCTCGCCGTTGGGGTCGGCCTGGGGGTCCGTTACGACCTCGGCTTCGGCCCCATCCGCTTCGACATCGCGGTTCCGCTCAACCGGAGGTCGGATGATCCGGGCTACCAGGTCTATGTCAGCATCGGGCAGAGCTTTTGACCGGACAGGATCATCCTCCTGAACCCGGGCGCCGTCGCCCCAGGGTCTTCCTGCGCGGGCTCCTGTGGGCGCTTGGAGGCCCTGTGGTCCTGCTTGCGGCGCTGCTGGCGGCGTCGCCCCTGGTCTTGCGCTCCCAGAAGGGCCTGGCCCTGGTGGAATCGATCGCCGACGGCCTGCCGGCGGGACGTCTTGGCCGCCTGGAGGTCAAGGGCCTGTCCGGGGACCCGCTGGGCGACCTGTCCGTTCGACGCCTCGCCATCCGCGACGAAAAGGGCGTGTGGCTGGAAAGCTCGAACCTCAGGGTCCGCTGGACTCCCCTGGCGCTCGCCGGTCGTGAGGTTCGCCTGGACGACGTGTCTGCAGGACGCGTCCGCGTCCTGCGTCGTCCTGTCCTGGGGCCGCCCCAGCCGCCCAAGCCGCTTCCGGTGACCGTGAGCCTCTCCAGGCTTTCGGCCGTCATCGAGATGGAGCCGGAGTTCAGCGTCCGGCGGGGCGTCTTCCGCCTGGCCGGGAACCTCCAGGCCCGGCGGGGCGAGGGCGGCGGCTACACGGCGCGCCTCGACGCCGACAGCGTGCTCCGCCAGGGCGATCATCTGGATGTCGACCTGGACCTGGGTGACGATCGCCCGCTGAAGGTCCGCGCCGAGGCGCTCGAGATCGACGGCGGCGCCCTTGCCGGCGCCCTGGGCCTCGCGGCGGACAAGCCGTTCCGGCTTTCGCTGGCGGCGGACGGAAAGGTGGATGCGGGGCGGGTCCGCGCAGACCTCCGGTCCGGCGCCCTGCAGCCCGTGAAGCTTGAAGGAGGTTGGCGGCCTGAGGGCGGGGAGGTGTCGGGCATTGTCGACCTCTCGGCGTCCAGCCTGACCCGTCCTGTCGCCGACCGCCTGGGCCCCCTTCTGAAGATCAGCGGAACCGCCGTCGGACAGCCCGGCGGGCGGGGCCGATATGTGGTCGACATGGGCCTGGTGGCCGACGCCGCACGCGCGTCCCTCAAGGGGCCCGTAGAGCTGGATGACCGTCGCACCGGGGAGGGGGGCGTGGTCCTCCTCGCAGAGGCGCCGTCGCTGGGCCGGATCCTCGGCGGCTTCGACGCCGGCGCCGCCCGGGTCAGCGGCCGCCTGACCGGCGACCTCGACGCCTGGGCCTTCAAGGGCGACGCCCGGGTGGAGCGCACCGGCCTGTCCGGCTACGTCCTCGGGTCAGCGGCCGGGCCCTTCGAAGTGAAGAGCGCGGGGGGGCGGTTCGATATCGACGCGAAGATCAAGGGCGGAGGCGGGAAGGGGCAGGGGCTGGTCTTCGCCCTCCTCGGCGCCGCGCCGAGCCTGGACCTCAAGGCCGCCCGGCTTCCGGAAGGCGAGCTTCTCATCGAGGACCTCCAGGCCAAGGGCGCGGGCTTCAGGGCGTCGGGCTCAGGTTCCCGCGGCCTGCTGGGCGGTCTCGCCTTCTCCGGCCGCGCCGAGGTCAGCCGCCTCGACGCAGGGCTTCCCGGGGCTTCGGGCCTGCTGACCGCGAAGTGGAGCGCCCGGATGGTGAAGCCGCAGGCGCCCTGGGAGGTTTCCCTCAGCGCCAGCGGCGACCGCTTCGCCAGCGGGGTCGCCGAGCTTGATCGCCTTCTCGGGGGCCGGCCGCAGCTGGACGCCCGGCTGACCCTTCGCGAGCGAAGCCTGCGCTTTGACCGCCTGGACCTGAAGGGCGCGGCCCTGGAGGTCCGGGCGCCGGGCGCCCGCCTGACGGGCGAGGCCCTGGACGCGCCATTCACCTGGTCTGCGAACGGGCCCTTCGCTGCAGGGCCTGTCGAGGTGACCGGCAAGGCCTCCGGGACGGGCCGCCTGGGCGGGACCCTGTCGTCTCCCGACCTCGGCATGTCCGCCGGCTTCGAGGCCATCGACCTGCCGGGACTCCAGCTCAGGGCCGCAAGGCTGGACCTCAACTGGACGCGCCAGGGCGGCTCGGCCCAGGTCAAGGCGGCCAGTCCCTACGGGCCGGCGTCGGCGCAGACCCGGTTCGCCTTCCCGGCGGGCGGGGTGCGCCTCTCGGACATCCAGGTCGATGCCGGAGGGCTGCGCGCCGGGGGCGACGCCGTCCTGGGCGCCCGCGGCGCCTCCCAGGCCAACCTCACCGTCGATCTCGGTCCAGGCGCCTTCCTGGCCGAGGGGCGCGTGACGGGGTCCGTGCGCCTTCAGGACCGGAAGGGGCAGGGCCCCTGGGTGGAAGCCGATCTCACCGCCCGCAACGCCCTGCTGCCCGGCGAGGGCCTGTCCGTCCGGCAGGGCCGGCTCTCCGCGGAGGGGCCCCTGTCGCGCCTGCCCTTCCAGCTGGACGCCGAAGGGCAGACCACCGCAGGGGAGTGGAGCCTGGAAGGGCGCGGGTTCGCCGCCCAACAGGCCGGCGGCTTCCGCATCGATTTCGACGGCGGCGGAGAGGCGGCTGGCCGTCGGGTGCGGACGACGGAGACCGCCATCCTGGAAATGGACGGCGCCGAGCGTCGGGCGCGGCTGCGACTGGCCGTCGGCAAGGGCGGAAGCGCGGCCCTGGACCTGCTCCTGGCGCCGAGGCAGGCCCGGGTCAGCGGCCGTCTTGATGATGTCCCGGCCAGTTTCCTCAATCCCGACCTGGCGGGCCGGCTGGACATGGCCTTCCAGGTCCAGGGCGAGGGTAACCGGCTTGTGGGACAGGGCGACGGACGGCTGCAGGATGTCCGCGCCAGCGACAGCGATCCGTCCCTGGGGATCAGTGGCGGCTTCCACGCCGGGCTCGGCGGGGAGCGGCTGACGGTCCGCGCTGACCTTTCCAACCCCCAGGGCATGCGGGCGGAGGGCGACGTCGGGATTCCGGTGACGACCCGGCTGGAGGGCTTCCGGATTGCGCCCGACCGGCAGGGTCCGCTGAGCGGACGTCTCGCAGCGACGGGCGAGATTCGTCCCCTCTGGGACCTGTTCGTCGGGGGCGAGCAGAGCCTCAGCGGGCGCGTCGATCTTCGCGGCGACCTCTCGGGTTCGCTGGCGGCGCCCCGGGCGGCGGGGACGGCCGAGATCGAGAACGGCGCCTTCGCCGACGCCGCGACGGGCCTCGTCCTCAAGAGCGTGACCGTCCGTTCGCGCCTGTCGGAGACGGCGATCCAGATCGACCGGGCCACCGGCGCCGACGGCCAGGGCGGGACCCTGTCAGGGTCGGGCGTGATCTCCCTCCAGGAGGGGGCCGCCAGTTCCTTCCGCCTCGACCTCCTGAACTTCCGCGTCATCGACAATGAGCTCGCCACGGCGACGGCGTCGGGCCAGGCTGCGATGACCCGCGCGGGCGACGGCCGGATCACCCTGACGGGCGGCCTGACCATCAACCGCGCAGACGTGACGGCGGCGGCCCCGACCCCGACCGGCGTGACCCCCCTTGCGGTGACCGAGATCAACCGTCCGGTGGAGGTGGGCCGCAAGGCCGGCCGCCAGGCCGCGGGGCCCGCAGTCGCCCTGGACGTGACCCTCAAGGCTCCGCAGCACGTCTATATCCGGGGCCAGGGGCTCGATCTGGAGATGTCCGTCGACGCCCGGGTCTCCGGCACCTCCGCGCGTCCCCGCCTGACCGGCCTGGCGAGGGTCCTGCGGGGCTCCTACGCCTTTGCCGACAAGCGGTTCGAGATCGATCCCTCGGGCGTCGTCTACCTCTCCGAGGACCCGGCGCGGATCCGCCTCGACCTCGCCGCGGTCCGCAGCGATCCGGACCTGACCGCGACCGTGAGAATCCGGGGGACCGCCGCCCGGCCGGAGATCAGCCTGACCTCTTCGCCGCCTTTGCCCACGGACGAGATCTTCTCCCAGATCCTGTTTGGGCGTTCCGCCTCGCAGCTCTCGCCGCTCGAAACCGCCCAGCTCGCTTCGGCGGTGGCTTCCATGGCGGGCGGCGGGGCGCTGGACGTGATCGGCAACCTTCGTGGGCTGGCGGGACTGGACCGCCTGACCTTCGCGGGTGGCGCAGATGGCGAGGGGGTTGAGGTCTCGGGCGGCAAGTACCTGACCGACAACGTCCTGCTGATCGTGACCGGCGGTGGTCGTGACGGGGGTTCGGCCCAGGTTGAATGGAATGTCAGCCGTTCGCTGAGCCTGATCTCCAAGCTCTCGGGCCAGGGCGGGAACACCCTGTCGGTCCGCTGGAGACGCGACTACTAGGCGACCGCCTTCAAGGCGCCCGTGAGGTCAGTTGCTGACCCGCGGCCGAAGCCTGTAGCGCCCGGGCTCGAAGGCCTCGAAGATCTCCGGCGCCTGGGGGTGGCCGACGGGCTCGCCCGTCTCATCCGCCAGGAGGTTCTGCTCGGAGACGTAGGCGACATAGGCGCTGTCCTCGTTCTCCGCCAGCAGGTGGTAGAAGGGCTGGTCCTTCCGGGGACGGACATGCTCGGGGATGGAGAGCCACCACTCCTCGGTGTTATTGAAGGTCGGGTCGACGTCGAAGATCACGCCCCGGAAGGGGAAGATCCGGTGCTTGACCACGTCGCCGATGGCGAACTTCGCCTCGCGGATGATCGCGGGCGGGCTAGAGTCTTCGTGGTTGAGACCTTGCTGGGCGTTCATGACGTAACCACTCCGGCCCCCCTGGGGCCACCGCCTATACCTAATTCAATCCTGCGGCGCCGCAAGACGCCTTCCGGCGCGCCGACCGGTCGGATAGGCTGGCCGGGAAATGGCGCGGCGATCGGTCGCGCCTGTCTGGAACCAGGGTCGATGTCAGAGTCGCCGAGCGCCGCAGGCGCCGCGCAGAACGGCCGTGAACGCGGGGCCGGCGCCGCCGGAAGGGTGCTCTACGGGGCGCTGGACCTGGGCACCAACAACTGCCGCCTGCTTATCGCCACCCCCAACGGGCGGGGCTTCCGGGTGGTGGACGCCTATTCGCGAATCGTCCGCCTGGGGGAGGGGCTTTCCCAGACCGGCCGTCTTTCCGACGCCGCCATGGACCGGGCCCTGGCCGCCTTGAAGGTGAGCGCAGACAAGGTGCGGCGACGGGGAGTCTCGCGCTTCAAGGCCATCGCCACACAGGCCTGCCGGTCGGCCCTGAACGGCGCCGAGTTCATCGAGCGTGTGGCCGCCGAGACGGGCCTGCGGCTGGAGGTGATCTCTCCGAAGGAGGAGGCCCACCTGTCCGTGGCCGGCTGCGCCAACCTGATCGACCGTCAGGCGGACGCCGCCCTGGTCGTGGACGTGGGCGGGGGCTCCACCGAATTGTCCTGGATCGATCTTCGCGGCGCCCAGGGCGGCCCGGGGCGCCCCCCGATCCGCGCCTGGCGCTCAATCCCCCTCGGCGTGGTCACCCTGGCCGAGCAGTTCCCGGAGGGCGCCGATCCGCCGCAGGTCTGGTTCCGGTCCATGGTCGACTGTTTCCGCGAACGGCTGGCGGAGTTTCACGGGGCCGACGGTCTCCGGCCGCTCTTTGAGGCCGGGCAGGCGCACATCATCGGCACATCCGGCGCCATCACCAGCCTCGCGGGCCTGCACCTGGAGCTGCCGCGCTATGACCGGAGCCGGGTGGACGGAATCTGGATGACGCGCGCCGAGTGCGAGGGTTCGGCCAACAGGCTGATCGCCATGAGCATGGCCGAGCGCGGCGCCCAGCCCTGTATCGGACCGGAACGGGCCGACCTGGTCCTGGCGGGCGCCGCCATCCTCCAGGCCGTCCAGGAACTCTGGCCCTGCGAGCGGGTGCGGGTCGCCGACCGGGGGCTTCGCGAGGGGCTCCTGTTGTCGATGATGTCGGCCCGGGGGCGGCGTCGTCCGCGGGGCGGACGCAGGGGTTCGGGGGGCGCGGCGTGAGCGAACCTCCCCGCCGGCGCATGGTCAAGCCGCCCACGGGCGGCACGGAGGAGGGCCGGGGCAAGCCGGCCCGACTGAAGACTGCCAAGATGCGCACGCCTTCGTCGCAGGCCTGGCTCTCCCGCCAGATCAACGACCCCTGGTCCGCCAAGGCGCGGGCCCATGGCTACCGCAGCCGGGCGGCCTACAAGCTGACGGACATCGCCGACCGTTTCGGGCTCCTGAAGCCGGGGCAGAGGGTCATAGACCTCGGCGCCGCGCCGGGCGGCTGGACCCAGGTGGCCCTGGAGCGCGGGGTCACACGGATCGCAGGGGTGGACCTCCTGCCCGTCGAGCCCCTGCCGCCGGCCATCCTCCTGCAGATGGATTTTACGGATCCCGAGTGCGGCGACCGGCTGGTCGAGGCCCTGGGCGGGCCGCCCGACCTTGTGATGTCGGACATGGCGCCGAACACGGTCGGTCACAGGCGGACCGATCACCTCCGGATCGTGGGCCTGATCGATGCGGCGGTGGACTTCGCCGAGACGGTGCTTCCCCCGGGCGGGGCCTTCGTGGCCAAGGCCTTCCAGGGCGGGGAGATCAGCGAGGTCATCACCCGGTTGAAGCGCAGCTTCACCCAGGTCCGCAACGTCAAGCCGCCCGCCAGTCGGGCGGACTCCTCGGAGACCTATCTCGTCGCCACAGGATTCCGAGGCCGACCCGCCGCCGGCCTTGCGCCAGGGGGCCGCTAGCCCTTATACGCGGCTCGCAAAATGGAGAGTCTCATGGAGATTCGCGAAGGCCTTACCTTCGACGACGTTTTGCTCGAACCCGGCGCTTCCGAAGTGATGCCCGGACAGGTGGACACGACCACCCGGTTCACCCGCGAGATCCGCCTCAACATCCCCATCGTCTCTTCCGCGATGGACACGGTGACGGAAAGCCGGCTGGCCATCGCCATGGCCCAGGCGGGCGGAATGGGCATCCTGCACCGGAACCTCACCGTCGACGAGCAGGCCGATCAGGTCCGCGAGGTGAAGCGCTACGAGAGCGGCATGGTCATCAATCCGGTGACCATCCACCCCGACACGACCCTGCGGGAAATCCGCGAGATCAAGGCCCGGCGCCGGATCTCCGGATTCCCCGTGGTCGAGCCGGGCACCGGACGGCTGGTGGGCATGCTCACCAACCGGGACATGCGCTTCGAGAGTGGCGACGATGTCCCGGCCCGCGCCCTGATGACCTCCGAGAACCTCATTACGGTGCGCGAAGGCTGCACCCAGGAAGAGGCCCGCAACCTTCTCCGTCGCCACAAGATCGAGCGCCTGATCGTCGTGGACGACGATAACCGGGCGGTCGGCCTGATCACCGTCAAGGACATGGAGAAGGCCCAGGCCCATCCGTCCGCGGCCAAGGACGCCCAGGGCCGCCTGCTGGTCGGCGCGGCCTCCACCGTCGGCGACGGCGGCTTCGAGCGGTCCATGGCCCTGGTCGAGGCCGGGGTCGACGTCGTGGTCATCGACACCGCCCACGGCCACAACGCCGATGTCCTGAGGGCCGTGGCCCGGCTGCGGCGCGAGGCCAACCGGGTCCAGATCGTCGCGGGCAATGTCGCCACCTACGACGGGACCCGCGCCCTGATCGACGCCGGCGCCGACGCCGTGAAGGTGGGGATTGGTCCCGGCTCGATCTGCACCACCCGCATCGTGGCGGGCGTGGGCGTGCCCCAGCTGACGGCCATCGCCGACGCCGCCCGCGCCGCCCGCGATACGGACGTCCCGGTGATCGCCGACGGCGGGATCAAGTACTCCGGCGACTTCGCCAAGGCCCTGGCCATGGGCGCCCATGCGGCCATGATGGGCTCGGCCTTCGCCGGCACGGATGAGGCGCCGGGCGAGGTCTTCCTCTACCAGGGCCGGTCCTACAAGGCCTATCGGGGCATGGGTTCCCTCGGCGCCATGGCCAACGGCTCCGCCGACCGATACTTCCAGAAGGAGGTCTCGGCCCTGAAGCTGGTGCCCGAGGGCATCGAGGGGCAGGTGGCCTACAAGGGCCCGATCGGCGCCGTCCTGCACCAGATGGTCGGCGGCCTCAGGGCCGCCATGGGCTATGTCGGCGCCGCCGACATCCCGGCGTTCCAGTCCAAGGCGCGGTTCGTGCGCATCACCGGCGCGGGCCTGCGCGAAAGCCATGTCCATGACGTGATGATGACCCGTGAGGCCCCCAACTACACGAGCCCGGTCTGACCATGGTTGCTGAACCCGAACTGCTCCTGCTCGGCGCCGCCGTCGCCATCGGGCTCGTCCAGCTGATGTGGGCGGCCGCTGCGGCGCGCCGGCAGCAGGACCTGAAGTGGGCCGCCGGCGCTCGGGACGAGGCCATGCCGATTTCGGGCGTCGCCGCCCGCCTCGACAGGGCCTTCCGCAACTTCATGGAGACCTTCCCCCTGTTCGCCGCCGCCGTCCTTGCGGTGGTGATCGCGGGCAAGACCGGCGACCTCAGCCTCTGGGGGGCGGCCCTCTATGTAGTCAGCCGCGCCCTCTACGCGCCGATCTACGCGGCGGGGACCTACATGGTCCGGAGCCTGGTCTGGACCCTCTCCCTCATGGGCGTGATCATGGTGCTCTCGGCGCTCTTCCTTGCGTGACGGGGGGCGGATCGAAGCGGCGATCCGGGTCCTCAACGAGATTGAGTCCGCTCGGCGTCCGTCACGCTTGGCCCTGAAGGCCTGGAGCGATTCCGCGCGCTACGCTGGCTCCGGCGACCGGGCCTTCGTCGCCGGCCTGGTCCTTGACGTCCTGCGTCGCCGCCGCTCCGCCGCCTGGCGCATGGGGGCGGACACCCCGCGGGGCGCCGTCCTGGGCGTCCTGGCCCTGCACTGGGGCTGGCCCGCCGACCGCATCGCCGCCGCCTTCGCCGAAGCCCCGCATGGTCCAGGCGCCCTGGAGCCCGAGGAGCTGGCCAGCCTGGCCGCGCCGCGCGACCTCGCCGGCGCGCCGGAGGCGGTGGCCGCCGACCTTCCCGACTGGCTGGCCCCGGCTTTCGCCCGCGTCTTTGGCGACCGGGTGCGGAGGGAGGGCGAGGCCCTGGCCCGCCGAGCGCCGGTCGACCTCCGCGTCAACACCCTGAAGAGCGATCCGGCGCGGGCCCTCAGGGCGGCCAGCCCCCTCGGCGCCCACCCGGTCGCGGACCTTCCCCTGACCCTGCGGATCGACCCGCCTGAGGCCGCCCAGAGAGCACCCTCGGTGGAGAGCCTGCCCGCCTTCCTGAAGGGCGGAATCGAGATCCAGGACGCCGGCTCCCAGATCGCCGCCGACTGTGCGGGCGACATCCGGGGCGCCCAGGTGCTGGACCTCTGCGCCGGCGGGGGCGGCAAGACCCTGGCCCTGGCCGCGGCCATGGGCTCGACCGGGCAGATCTACGCCTACGATTCCGACGCCCGGCGGCTGGCCGACACCGTCCGGCGCGGGGAGCGGGCGGGGGTGCGCAACCTGCAGGTCCGCACGCCCCTGCGGCCGGACCCCCTGAAGGACCTCGAGGGCCGGATGGACCTGGTCTTCATCGACGCCCCTTGCTCCGGGTCCGGGGCCTGGCGACGGCACCCCGACACCAAGTGGCGCCTGACGCCCGAGGCCCTGGCCCGGCGCCAAGCCGACCAGGACGCCGTCCTGGACGCCGGGGTGCTCTATGTCCGTCCCGGCGGCCGGATCATCTACGTCACCTGCTCGGTCCTGGCCGAGGAGAACGAGGACCGGGTCGCGGCCTTCCTGGCCCGGCATCCGGAATTCCACGTCCGCCCCGCTGCGGACGCCCCGCACCTGCTTCCGCACCTGACGGCGGAAGGCTATCTCCGGCTGAGCCCCGCGACTTCGGACACTGACGGATTCTTCGTCGCCGTCCTGGCCCGGGCCGATGGAAGGACCCCCGCATGACCGCCGCCCCTTTCCACGAACGCGTCCTGATCGTCGATTTCGGCAGCCAGGTGACCCAGCTGATCGCCCGGCGGCTGCGCGAGAGCGGGGTCTACTGCGAGATCCACCCCTACGACCGCATCGAGGCCATGCTGGAAGCCTTCGCGCCCAAGGCGGTGATCCTGTCAGGCGGACCCGCCAGCGTGCACGAGGACGACAGTCCCTCCGTCACCGACCGGGTGTTCAGCCTGGGCGTGCCGGTCCTGGGCATCTGCTACGGCGAGATGACCCTCTGCGCTCAACTGGGCGGACGGGTCGAGGGCGGCCATGACCGGGAATTCGGGCGCGCCGAGATCCGCATCGAGCGGGAGTCGCCGCTGCTGCACGGCCTGGGCGAGGTCGGCGACCGCGAGACCGTCTGGATGAGCCATGGCGACAAGGTCACCGCCATCCCGCCGGGCTTCGAGGTGGTCGCCTCCTCCGAGGGCAGCCCCTTCGCCGTCATCGCCGACGAAGGCCGCCGGTTCTATGGCGTCCAGTTCCACCCGGAGGTGGCGCACACGCCGCGCGGGGCGCTGATCCTTCGCAACTTCACCCACCGCATCGCCGGCCTGTCGGGCGACTGGACCATGGCTTCCTTCCGGCAGGAATCCGTCGCGCGGATCCGCGAGCAGGTGGGCGAGGGCAGGGTGATCTGCGGCCTTTCCGGCGGCGTGGACTCGTCCGTGGCCGCAGTACTCATCCATGAGGCCATCGGCGACCAGCTGACCTGCGTCTTAGTGGACACGGGCCTCCTGCGCCAGAACGAGGCCGAGCAGGTGGTGACCATGTTCCGGGATCACTACAACATTCCGCTCGTACACGTTGATGCAGGTGATCTTTTCCTGGGTGAGCTCAAAGGCGTCACCGACCCTGAGACCAAGCGCAAGACCATCGGCCGCCTCTTCGTGGAGGTCTTTGACCGCGAGGCGGCCAAGATCGAGGGCGCGGCCTTCCTGGCCCAGGGCACCCTCTACCCGGACGTGATCGAGAGCGTCTCGGCCCGGGGCGGCCCCTCGGCGGTGATCAAGAGCCATCACAATGTCGGCGGCCTGCCCGAGTACATGAAGCTCAAGCTGGTCGAGCCCCTGCGCGAGCTCTTCAAGGACGAGGTCCGGGCGCTGGGCGTGGAGCTGGGCCTACCGCCGCAGTTCGTGGGCCGCCACCCCTTTCCGGGACCGGGCCTCGCCATCCGCATCCCGGGCGAGATCACGCCGGAAAAGGTGGCCGTGCTGCAGAAGGCCGACGCCATCTACCTGGAGGAGATCCGCAAGGCGGGCCTCTACGACAGCATCTGGCAGGCCTTCGCCGTCCTCCTGCCGGTCAAGACCGTCGGCGTCATGGGCGACGCCCGCACCTACGAGGACGTCCTGGCCCTGCGCGCGGTGACCTCCACCGACGGCATGACCGCCGACTTCTTCGAATTCCCGTGGGAGGTCCTGGGTCGCTGCGCCACCCGGATCATCAACGAGGTGAGGGGCGTGAACCGCGTGGTCTACGACGTGACGTCCAAGCCGCCGGGGACGATCGAGTGGGAATGATCCGGTAGCCTTCACAGGCTATCGCGGGAGCCCGACAAACTCACGTAAGCCATTGAACGAAAACGTGATTGGTGCCGCAATCTATCGGCATCTATCGGCGAGCAGCGGTTCGTTATGGCGGTAGCCGTGACGGCGCCCCTCCCGCTTGCCCACGAAGAGTCTCGGCGATACCGTCATGTGGAAAGCACCGCGTGACGGTATTTTTGAGAGCGGAAGCCTCGGAAATATAAAGGAAAGCGCGTGTCTGGAGTCGCTCCGAATGGGGTGACGGTATTCTCTGGAGCCTACCGTGCTTACCGACACCGCGCTCAAGAACCTGAAGCCCAAGGAGAAGGCGTATAAGGTCGCTGACCGCGACGGCATGTACGTCCACGTGACGACCTCGGGGTCGATCACGTTCCGCTACGATTACCGTTTGCATGGGCGGCGCGAGACGCTGACGATCGGCAAGTACGGGCCATCAGGTCTGTCCCTGGCGCGAGCGCGTGAGAGGTGTCTCGACGCCCGTCGGGCGGTGGCCGAGGGGCTTTCGCCGGCTCAGGAGAAGCAACGCGAGAAGCGGCGAGTCCTAGAGGCAAAGAGCTTCGGTGAGTTCGGGGAGCGCTGGTTCAAAGAGGCGCCTATGG
This sequence comes from Pseudomonadota bacterium, assembly GCA_046046615.1. Classification (GTDB taxonomy): domain Bacteria; phylum Pseudomonadota; class Alphaproteobacteria; order Caulobacterales; family Caulobacteraceae; genus Phenylobacterium. The sequence continues at coordinate 30,176 of JBJOJL010000010.1, read as the reverse complement.
CCGACAGCACCAGGGCGATGCGGCGCTCGATCTTCGAACGCGACCTGCTTCCGACCTTTCGCAATCGCCTGTTGTCGGAGATCACGCCGGACGACCTGCGAGCCCTGTGCGCGAAGATCAAGGGTCGCGGCGCGCCCGCTACCGCAATCCATGTCCGTGACATCCTTAAGCAGATCTACGGCTTCGCAATCCTCCATGGTGAAAAGGTCCGGAATCCCGCGGACGAGGTCGGGCCAGCGTCGATCGCGACCTTAGTGGCGAAGGATCGCGCCCTATCGCCTACCGAGATCCGGATCATGCTGAAGCAGCTGGAGCATGTGCCGACGCTGCCGACTATCCGGCTCGGTCTGAAGCTGATCCTGCTCACGATGGTCCGGAAGAGCGAGCTGCAGGACGCAACCTGGGATGAGGTCGACTTCGAGAACGCGGTCTGGTCCATCCCCAAGGAGCGGATGAAGCGCTCGAAGGCCCACAATGTGTACCTGTCGGAGCAGTCCCTCGACATCTTGATCGCGCTGAAGACCTGCGCAGGAAACTCCCGGTTCCTGCTGCCGTCGCGCTACGATGCCGACGCACCAATGTCCCGCGCTACCTTCAACCGCATTACGACGGCGGTCGCGGAACGCGCGAAGAAAGCGGGGTTGCCACTCCAACCGTTCACGGTTCACGACCTGCGGCGGACCGGCTCAACCTTGTTGAACGAGCTCGGCTTCAACCGAGACTGGATCGAGAAGGCTCTGGCCCACGAGGACAGCCGCTCGTCTCGGGGCGTCTACAACAAGGCCGAGTACGAGCCGCAGCGACGGCACATGCTCCAGGAATGGGCCGACATGGTCGACGCATGGGTTGATGGCCGGAAGCGTGCGCCGACGCTCTATCCGCCGAGCATGGAGTTGGGGCCGTTAGATGCTACTGTCTGACCGGCCGCGCACGCCGCTGGCGGACGTCCGGAGAGGGCGACCTGGCAATGAGGGAGGCGTCTGACGCACGGCGACGCTCATCGATCCAAGCTTCCACCTCCGCCAGATCCCAGACGACGCACCGCGGCGTCAGGTTGAATCGGCGCGGAAATTCGCCACGTTGCTCAAGCTCGTAGATGGTGGTGTCGGCCAACGGAACAATGCGGCGAAGTTCCGCGCGGCGGACTGTGCGCCGGTAGCGCGGCGCCGGGCTGCCCAGCGCACCGGAGACGTCAGTAGGCATCTGCAATTCTCCTGACCTGCTTGCATGGAATCGCACTTGCTGCGGGCAGGGAAGAGGCCTCTCAAGCGCGTAGTACAAACGACGCCATTCGCGCGGGAATGGGCGAGTCCTTACTCATGCGTTCGGAACCTCAGCTTCAAGGTGCCCTCGTCTCAAGAACAGCTCCGCAAGGTGGCGGTGCCCATGCCGCGGGTGGCGGCGACTAACCGCGCAATTCCAGACAGCCGGCACGCGGCCGATGCACGTTTCACGTTGCTTCGCATAGCCTAACCCGCTCAGGTAGCCCGCACGCTGCGCTATTGTGGAGGGGCAATGGACGAGCAAAGCGAGAAGTCGTCACCTTACAGCCTCTTCGGTCCGGCCGAAGATGGCAAAGCTGCTGATTTGCTCGCGGGCAAAACCGAGGTTGATGCCCGCGTTCGACTTCAAGCGCTCATCGCTGAATGGCTTCGGATGGAGAACCTCGTAGTCCTCACCGCCGCCGGATGTTCCGTCGGTCCAGGCCTCGGCGGCAAGACAATGGGGACCCTTGAGGAAGCAGTCCTCGAAGCGGTGACAAAGCACCCGCAGCTCCCCCCTGAAGCGAAGAAAATCGTTGAGGGGCGCCTCACTGAGCTCCTTCTCGGCGAAGACATAGGCTTTGAGGCTTGGCTATCGTTCATCGTCAACGCCTTCCACCTGGCCCAGTCGAAGGGGTCGCCGTTAAGCGGCACAACCTGGAAGTACGACGCGGCACCCAGCCTCGAAGACCTCAAGTGGTTAATCGATCGTCTGGGGCGTGCAATTTTCGCCGAATGCGCTCTCAGCCTTCCGCCAATTCCGGCAGGCTCAGCGGCGTCCTCAATCGTGCCGCCGCACCTCGCATTCCTTGCGAAGCTGATCGCCCGCGACAGCAATCTCGGTCGAGCGCATCTCTTTACTCTGAACTACGACACCTTGTTCGAGCAGGCGCTCGAAATCCTAGGAATCCAATATTTCGACGGTTTCAGCGGACGCGCCGACGCGCGCTTCGATCCGTCGGTCTATGGCCTAGATGTCTACTATCCGGGCGAGATCGCGGAGGGACGCGTTCGCCGCTTCGACAAATTCCTCCATCTCTACAAGCTGCACGGCTCCATTCATTGGAACATCGACGGCGATGAGCTGCGCGCGCGGCATCCGTCATTGGCGCCCTACATCGCGTATCGAAATCTTGGTGATGCGGAGAAAAAGGCTCAGCAGCTTGATGCGCTGACCGCAAACACGGGTCCCATCGGCATTCTCCCGACAGCCAACAAGTTCGCGCAAACGTTATCTATGCCGTTCGCGCACTTGCTGAGATCCTTCCAGATCCGCCTCAGCGCACCACAGACGTTTCTCCTCGTGCTCGGATACGGCTTCGGCGACGATCACGTCACGCGGATAATCGAGACGGCGCTCATGAATCCATCGCTCGTGATGCTAGTGGTCGAGCCCGATCCCAAGAGCAAAACGATCGATCGCATTCGTCAGTACAAGGAACTCGGTCGCAGAGCGTTCGTGCTGACGGCGACGCCAGAAGCCTTTGCCGCTGAGAAATTCAAATTCGCCGCCTTTGACGATTTCGCGAAGTCGATCATGCCCGACGTTCAATGGCTCACTGACTTCCTGAGACTCCGGACCTTCGAGAAGCAGATCGCATCAGCACAGAAGGATTCGCAGGCACTTGCCGCGGCACCGGGCCAGCCGGCGGCCGGAGGCTAGATGGAAAACCCGCGGGTCATCGGCCACATCGTGGCCGTTCAAGGCTTCAGGGTGAAAGTTGAACTTCTCCCCGAAACCCACTCCGCGATGCGCGCAACTCTGGACGGCGTCCAAGTCGCCGTCGCAATCAATGCCTATCTGACGTTCTCGCTCGGAGCCGGGCAAACGGTCATCGGCATCATCACCGATCTTGAAGCGCGCGAGAGCTACGACCCAACGTCAGGCGACCACCTGACGCTTGAGCTCGTCAAACCGCGGCGGGTGGCGAGCATTCAGTTGCTCGGCACGATCAATCGCACTGGTGAGAAGTGGACCTTCAGCGCCGGTATCACGATCTTGCCAACCCTCGACACGCCAGCCGAAATCAGCGCGCCGGACGTTCTGAAGGCTGTCTTCGAAACCCCGCCTCGTCGCAATCGGCCCGACGACTACGAAGGCAAAGGCGACGACTTCGATTGCGATCTAACGCTCGGCTGCCCAACAGGTCAGCCGCAGAACGTCGTGCGCGCGTCCTACAACGACATGTTCTCGAGACCGCTCGCGATCGTCGGAAACACGGGCTCCGGAAAGTCCTTCTCGGTATCGAGCATCATTCAGAAGGCGATGGCCGCGCTCGGCGACCAGGGGGACGAGCCGCATGTCTTCGTGCTCGATATCAACGGGGAGTACGGCAAGGCGTTTGGAAGCGCAGAGGCACCTGAACGCAGGCCGGACCATGTCTATCTGAATGGAGAGAATTTCGCCGTTCCGATCTGGCTCTTCAACGCAGCTGAGGTCTGCGCCTGGTTGAGTGCATCAGAGCAGACCCAAGAGCCGGTCCTGAAAGACTGGTGGGCGTTGGCGAAGGCGAAGTCCGCGAACAAGGCGATGGTCGCCGATGCGGGCCACTTGCACACAGCGATCGCCAAGGCTCAGTCGATCATCGCGACGCTTGATGCCAATGGCCCGAAGCTCAAGCGCATCGTGATCGAGCAGAAGAACACGAAGGACTACTTGGGCGACCGCGATCTCGCTGGCTACAAGCGCCTCGCTGAAGCGCTCAAAGCGCATCAGGGCCTCCTTGCCCCCAACGCGAAGGACATCTGGGATCCACCTCAAAACGACAAAGAGATACGGGAAGCTGCCGAGCAGATAATCGCGGAGATCAAGGAGATCTTGGCTGGCGAGCTCGCAGTCGCAACGGTGAGCGCGACCACCGCTGACAGCCCGCTCTACATCCCAAGAACCAAGTTCCAGGATCCGACGCTTCTCGACGCCGCCACCGCGCCTGAAGAAGCGGGGCGAATTGAAGCGCATCTGACGACGTTGAAGTTGCGCCTTCAGACCCGGCTCGATGACCCGCGCTGGCGCGCCTTCCTGAACTACGACGAGAAGGAAACCAAGGTCGCGTCTCTGGAGGACTGGCTGAAGCGCTTCGGATTGGGTGCGAAGAAGGGGCCGCGGGTGGCCGTCATCGATCTATCGATGCTCAGCCATGAAGTGCTGCCCTACGCATGTACCGTGATCGGCCGTGTCCTGCTTGAGATTCGCGAGAATCTGCCGGCGAAGGCTCGATATAAACACCCGTGGGTCCTGGTTCTCGAAGAAGCGCACAACTATGCGAGACCGGCGCGCACGGATGAGGCGAAGGGGCAGACACTATCCAGGCTCGCCTTCGAACGGATCGCGAAGGAAGGCCGGAAGTTCGGCCTGTCCCTCATAATCGCGAGCCAACGGCCCAGTGAGATAAGCCAGACGATCATCAGCCAGTGCGCCAACTTCATCAGCCATCGGCTTCAGAACCCCGACGACATTGAGCATTTCAGGCGTATCATTCCGATGCAGGCGCGTCGGCTTCTCGACCAAGTCACCATTCTCGACAGCGGCGAAGCGATCGTCTTCGGAAGTGCATTCCATATTCCAACGCGTGTTCAGTTCACGCGGCCTGACCCAGGACCATGGAGCACGACAGCCGCGCCGTATCACGAGTGGCGAACCGAACAGTCCGCATTTCCGCTAGATACCGTAGTTGAAAGTTGGAACTTAAAGCCCGCCGCTGAGGCTCAAGCGGCCTCGACGCTTCCAACCGCAGCGGAAGCCGCTGCCGAAGCTGAAGAAGAACAAGATCCGCCAGACGACGAGGACCGCGATCCGTTCGACGGTGTTCTCGACGACGAGATCCCATTCTGAGCGCGGATCGCGGACCTTGATCCAACAGCGAGCTGAATGTCAGCTGTGCGGCACGGTTTGACTGTCTGCTCGTGGCGCATGTCGGCCCTGCGCGAGTAGATCGACTTCGCGTGCGATCAGATGCCGAGTTTGTGGAAGAAAATCTTGTTCCGCATCTCGGCGTCTTTCCGGATTTTATCCCAGCTCAGCACCTCGATGTAGAGGTTCATGTTGCTGTACCACCGGTACCATCCAAGCCCATCCGGCATCGGCGTGAAATCCTTCACGTCGCGCACCCAGTCCCGAACCTTGGTGGTGAGATCGCACACAACGTAACCGTAGAAGGGCGTGGTCTCGGTCACGATGATCTCGCGCCCCGCTGGCGTCTGGAACTCCCCAGAGCGGAAACGCCTCACATACCGGACGACCTGTTCCACCGGATCATCATCCGACGAGGCGTTGGCGAAGTCGTGCCGCAGCGGGCGCTTGAACTCGAAGATGATAATCGGGTTGCTGGCTTCGTTTTCTCCGCGGAACGCCACCTTGTGATTGAAGATGGTCACGTCGCCCCGATCAGATTGGGGCCCGTTCATCGGCAGATCAGATGTCAGGTAGTCCGCGAAGTTCAGACGTTCGTCCAGGATCCAGAGATTGTGGTCTTCGTAGTCGAGCTCGTCGCTGTCCTTGCGGCGAGGGACAATGATGTCGTGAACCTCACCTTCTGACTTGTACTTGCCGTCCTTGTCGCGCTCGAGCGACTTCCGGAACAGGTCGAGGACGCACTTCCTCATGGAGACGTAGTGCGCGAGGTCGTTCTTGCTGGTCTGCGAGATCTGCGCGAGAACCTTGGTGACCTGCTCGCTTAAGGCCGACATGTCGTCCTTGGCCAGGATGGTGGCGACCTCGCCGCGCGTCTTGATCTCGACGGCATGCTTATGGCGCTGAAGGTGGATCTCGATTTCGGTGTCCGACGGGTTCATGGGCAGGCTCGAGAAGTCTGCCTCCGCGGCGACGCTGGCGTGCCAGGGGGCTTCGTTCGCGACGTAGGCGTCGATCCGCTTCTGCTTTCGTTCCCTCCGAGTGCTGATGTCTTTGCCCATCGCCTCCCGCGTGATGTCTGCGGCAGCGCTTTCGATCTGAGCCTGCGAGACGCCCAGGAGCAGGTCGGTGTCACGGCCGAAGTGGAACGCCCCGCGTTCGAGCGACACGTTCTCATCGAGATAGGAGCCATAGACGTAGGCTTTGACGATGTAGTTTCGGTCGCGACCCCCGTCAGCGGGCAGGGTGGCGTCGTGAAACTCGTCGGCGAACTCCGGAACGTAGGTTTGGATCGTGACGTCCGTCACTTCACGCCTATGGGCGACCAGGCTGATTTTGCTCTTCTGGCTGCGCGGCGAGTAGAACTTGAACACCCGCACCAGGAATTCGCGGGGGCCGTCCGTGGCCGGCAATATGAAGAGCGGCGCAGGGACCGTCATCTCTGAAATATGGCCGTCACCGCCGCTCAGATAGTCGTTGAGCACCACAGCGTTTGCGCCGCCGGCGTCCTGCACGATGATGCGAGGGCAGGGCACCGCAGTGTCAACGAGGTAGGGCAGGAGTTTCTCGACCAGGGAGCGCGCAATGATCTCGACGCTCCGATCCTGCAGCTTTATGGCGCGAATCCCGGAGATGGTGACGCTTGTTCCGCTGTGTACCGCGTCGGAGGGCCTGACGGTCTCGCCAACGATAATGTCGTTCTCCAGCCCCATGTCGAAGGTGCGATGGCGCATGGTCTCGCCCTCGCGGTAGTCGCTCTCGACATGCAGGCGGTCGAAGTATTTGAGGCACGTGAACCGCCCAAACCCTTTGCCGCCCTGCTTAAGCTTGTTTGCGGTGTAGAGTTCATCGAATGCATCGCGGTTCGTCTTGTTGAACCCGACACCGTTGTCGCGGACTTCGAAGCCGTCGACAGCTGGAACCTGGTCGAACAGCCCATGCTCTTGGGCGCGCAGCACGGTCACCTCGATACGACCCGTCTCCGCCTGACCCTCGGGCATCGCTTGGATAGCGTTGACGATCAACTCAATGACCGGCGTGTAAACGGTAGTGCCAGACCGGATGTTGTCGATCACACGTCGGATATTGATGTTGCTCATCGATACGGACGTTTCCTCGTTTCGCATGCATCCGCGCCTCAGTGGGCGCGGCTCAGCAGCATCGGTCGAGCGCCCGTCAGACGCGTAGCGGGCAAGCCCGTCAAAGTCGGACGTGGCCGAACCGTTAGGTCAGACTCACCGCTCCAACCTGGACCATACCGCTTCCATTGGGCAACCGCTTGGCCACTAGGAAGGTGCGGTAGTCGCAGCTCTCAGGAGGCGCAGCGAGCCGTCGCTGATCAGCCGATCCGCCCGACCTCGCCGTCTTCCTTCGTGAAGCTTTGTGGTTTCCGCTCCAGAAGATCGCGCCGTCGCAGCCTGCTGTGCGACCGGTCTGCTAGTTCGGCTGCCCTGAGCTGCAGTCGACACAGGCGCCGTGCACCTCCAAGACCATCCGCGAAGGCGTGAAGCCGCGGGCCGACGCTGCCGGGAATGCGGCCTCGTCCATTCCCACGCCAAGCTCCTCGACGCGCCCGCAGCAGTCACAGATCAGGAACTCTGTCGAACGTCCGTGGGGGTTGGACCCGCAAGCGAGAAAGGCGTTCAGGCTCTCGATCCGGTGAACTAGTCCCTGCGCCGTCAGGAACTCCAACGCTCGGTAAATGGTGGGTGGCTTCGCCACAGGTTCCCCGTCGTGCGCATAGGACGAGATGAGGTCGTACGCCTTCACCGGGGAGCCTGCCTGCAAGAGCAACTCGTAGGTCCGACGTCGCGATGGGGTCCATCGCTCCCCGGCGACCGCGCAGCGGCGCTCGGCCGCCTCCATGGCGGCCGCAACATCCCTTCGGGCCGCGGCGGGACCGTGGACGTGGGGGCAAGCCGGCATGTCAGGCTGTCTCCAGCCGCTTCGGCGCGGTGTGGTCATGGGTGCAGAGGCTGTGATCAGCGAGGGTTTCGATCACCCGGCACTCGCCCGCCACGCCGTGACAGCCGGCGTCGACCATGCGCTTCAACTCGGACCGCAGGGCCTGCAGCTGGGAGATCTTGGCCTCCACCGAAGTCAGCTGTTCCGCGGCCAGGGCGTTCGCCTGGTCGCATGCCCGATCCGGATGGTCGGCCAGGTCGAGCAGGGTGCGGATGGCGTCCACCGAGAAGCCAAGCTGCCGGGCATGCTTGATGAACGCCAGCCGGCGAACCGCTGCATCGTCGTAGACGCGACGGTCGCTTTCGGTGCGGTCGGGCTCCGGAAGGAGGCCGATCTGCTCGTAGAAGCGGATCGTCGGCACCTTTACGTCAGTGGCCTTGGCGAGCTTGCCTATGGTGAGCGCGGTCATGCGGCCTCCTCTGGTCCCTCAAAATAGGCGCTTGATCCTCTAGCCACTAGAGGATGCAGGGTGCCGGCATGTCCAGTTGCTCGACCTCTGAGAAGCCGGCCGCTGCCGGGTGCGGCTGCGGTAGCCCGGTCGCCTTCGATGGCGCATCGCCGGCGTACAAACGCGCGCTGCGGGCCGTGATCGCACTGAATGTGCTGGGCTTTGCCGTGGTTGCGGTGGGGAGCTGGCTTGCGGCCTCCGCATCGCTGGCCGCCAACACTCTGGATTTCGCAGCCGACGCCGCGACCTACGCCCTCAGTCTCTGGGTCATTGGGAAGAGCGTCCAGGCTCGCTCGGGCGCGGCGTTCTTCAAGAGCGCCAGCCTTGCCACGATGGCCGTCGGTATCGTCGCCTTTGCGATCTGGCGCGCGGCGACTGGCGCGGCGCCCGAGGGCGGTACGATCTCCGGCCTGGGGCTCTTCGGCGCCGCGATCAATCTTGCCGCCGCGCTGCTGCTGGTGCGCTTCCGCGACGGTGACGCCAACGTCCGCTCTGTGTGGCTCTGCACCCGCAATGACCTCATCCAGTGCTTGGCCGTCGCGGCCACCGGCGTGCTGGTGACTGTCACCGGCTCCCGCTGGCCGGATCTCATCGTGGGCGTCCTGCTGGCGGGTGTCTTCCTCCGCTCGGCCTGGCAGATCATGGCTCAGGCCCGGGCTGAGCGCCGCGCCGCCAGCACCGAGCGTGATTTTGTAACGCATTCCCGACGCTCCTCGGCCTCGGTATAGAAGCGCGCGATGGCACGAACCTCACCCTGGTGGCGCAAGGTCGGCATGGCGCTCGCCGCCTTGGTGCTGACCGTGCTCACGCTTGGGCCGAGCCTCGATGGCCTCTTGTGCCGCGATGAAGGCAGCTTCAGCGCCGTGGCCGCCGAACTGCCGGTCGCGGTGGCGTCGGACCACGGCGATACAGGTCCGGCGGATGAGGGACTGGGCATCTGCCTGCACGGCCATTGCCACCACGCCGCCCCCTACGTCCCCGCAGCGCTCGCGGCGAGTGATGTCGACCCCAACCTCTCCGCTGTCGCCCACCCGCTCCCTCGAGCCCGGGTGCCGACGTCGGACCCCAAGTTTGGCCTGATCCGACCTCCCAGAGCCTGACGGCTGCGCGCTGAGGCGCGCCGACCCCCCGTCACGTTCAAGAGGGACATTATGACACCCGCATCTCGCAGGCCGCCCTTGGCGGGACTGCTTCTGCTGGCCGGCCTCACCGCCGCCAGCACGGCCTCGGCCGATCCTGCGCCGCCGTTTGCTGCTCTGTTCGCACAGGCGCAGGCGACCGCCCCGCGGCTCGCCGAAGCGCGCGCCAATGTCGCCCGGGCCGAAGGCCTTGCGCGTCAAGCCGGCGCGCGCCCCAATCCGACGCTCGAGTTCGAGGTCGAGAACTTCTCGGGCTCCGGGCCCTTCCGCGGCACGAGCTTGTCCGAGAGCACCGCCCGCATCGGCCAGACCTTGGAACTCGGCGGCAAGCGCTCGGCGCGCGTGGCGGCCGGTCGAGCCGAGATCGAGGCGGCACGCGCCCAGGCGCGGCGTGTGGAGGCGGAGTACGCCTTCGACCTCGCGGCGGCCTACGCCGAGGCCGAAGCGTCCGACCGGCGTCTGCAGTTGGCGCGGGAGACGCTGACCCTGGCTGAGGAGGACGCCCGCATCGCGTCCGCCCTTGTGGACGCAGGTCGTGAAGCTGAGCTTCGCCGCCTGCAGGCGCAGGCCGCGGTGCAGGCCGCCCGCGCAACGGTGGAAGAGGCGCAGGCCGCCCGAGCAACCGCCTTCGGGACCCTCACGGCGCTCGCGGGCGCGGCAGCGCCCATCACTTCCATCTCGGCAAGCCTGCTCGATTCCGCCGCGCCGATCTTCCCGGCCGCCAACCCTGCCGCCACGGCGACCACCGCCTACCTGGCGGCGCAGTTGGAGCGGGAGGCAGCCGCCCGGCGGCTGACGACCGAGCGTCGCCGCGCGGCGCCTGACGTGACCGTGTCGGTTGGTGTTCGCCGGTTCGAGGAGGACGATGCCACGGCCATGGTGGCCGGCGTGTCGGTGCCTCTCCCGCTTTTCGACCGGAACCGGGGCAATATCGCCGCCGCCCGCGCCGAAGCGAGCGCCGCCGACGCCCGGCTCAACGCGGCCCGCCTCGAAGCCGAGGCCGCCGTCCGAACGAGCGCCGCCCGTCGCGCGGCGGCCGAGTCGCGTCTCGCCGCGGCCCGTCATGGCGAGACCACGGCCCAGGAGGCCTACCGGCTCGCCCGCCTCGGCTACGAGGCCGGCCGCTTGCCGCTGGCCGAACTCGTCGCCGCCCGCCGCGCGCTCGCCGAAGCGCGCGACCAGACCATCGCAGCCGCCGTCGAGCGGATCAGCGCCCAGGCCGCCATGGCGCGGCTAAGCGGCGTCGCCACGCCTGGAGAACAATGATGAAGCGGGACGATACGCGTCTCTACGGCGCCGTCGCGGCCGCCGTCGTACTGGCCGGAGCCGGCGGCTTCGCGCTCTCGACCATGATCAACCGTCCCGACGCGCCCGCGGAAGAAGCGCATGGCGAGGAGGGGGAGCACGCCGAGGGCGGCGGCTCCGAGGTCAAACTCACGCCGCAGCAGGCAAGCGCAGCCGGCATCGCCGTCGTCACCGTATCCCAAGGCGGAGCTGGCGACCTCCGGCTCACGGGCCGGGTGGAAGCCGCGCCGAGCGGGCGCGCCGCCGTCGCATCCCCCGTCTCGGGCGCAATTGTTCGGGTCCTGGTGGCGCCGGGCACCAACGTGGGCGCGGGCGCGGGCCTCGCGGTCATCCGGAGCGCGGAGGGCGCCGCCGTGCGCGCCGAATCCATCGCTGCAGGCGCCGAGGCTGAGGCCGCTCGAGCGGCCCTGGCCCGGGAGGAGCGCCTTTTCAAAGCGGGCGTGACGGCGCGTCAGGACTTCGAAGCCGCGCGAGCGGCCGCCGCCCGGGCCAGCGCCGAGGCCGTCGCGGCCCGCGCCAAGGTCGCCGCCTCGGGTGGTCCCGGCGCGTCCGGCGAGACGGTCGTCCGCAGTCCTATCCCCGGCGTGGTCACGGCGCTCCAGGTGGCGCCGGGCGGCTTCGTCGCCCAAGGCGGCGCGGTCGCCGAGGTCGCCAATCCCGGCCAGGTGGAGGTGGTGTTCAACGCACCGGCTGAAGCCGCGGCCAAGCTCCGCGTGGGCGCGCCGCTGCGTGTCATCGGTCCGGATGGATCGGAGGCCAATGCGGTGATCGTCGGCATTGCGCCGCTCGCCCAAGGCGCCACCGGCGCCGCTATCGTGCGGGCGCGTCCGAGCGGTGGGCGCCTGACGCCGGGCGCCGCCGTCAGCGCGGCAATCGCCACCGAAACCGGGGGCTACCCCACGGTGCCTGCGGAGGCGGTCCAGACCGTCGCTGGACGATCCGTGGTGTTCATCGCCGAAGGCGATGGCTTCCGAGCCCAGCCTGTGACGCCGGGCCGGTCCGGTGCGGGCTACACGCAAATCGTCGAGGGGCTGAAGGGCGGCGAGCGCATCGCCGGCCGCGGCGCCTTCGTGCTGAAAGCCGAGCTCTCCAAGGGCGAAGCCGAGCACGAGGACTAGGCCATGCTCAGCAAACTCGTCGCGTTTTCCGTGCGCCACCGCATCGCGGTGGTGCTCGTCACCCTGCTGGTGGCGGCCTTCGGGGTCTCCCAGCTGTTCCGGCTGCCCATCGACGCCGTGCCGGACATCACCAACAAGCAGGTTCAGGTCACCACGATCGCACCGGCGCTGTCGCCGGAGGAGATCGAGCAGCGCGTGACCTTCCCGGTCGAGACCGCGCTCGGCGGCATTCCCGGCCTCGTCGAGACCCGCTCGATCTCCCGCAACGGCTTCAGCCAGATCACCGCCGTGTTCCGGGAAAGCACGGACATCTACTTCGCTCGCCAGCAGGTGAACGAGCGCATCGAGGCGGTGCGCGAGGACCTGCCGCCCGACGCGCGGCCCGAGATGGCGCCGATCACCACGGGGCTCGGCGAGGTCCTGATGTGGACCGTCGAGTTCCAGCCGGCGAAAGGCGTCCGCGCGGGGGCGCCGGGCCCGCAAGCCGATGGCTCGTACGTCACGCCAGAGGGCGAGCGGCTCGTCACCGAGCGGCAGAAGGCGACGTACCTGCGCACCGTGCAGGACTGGATCGTCACGCCTCAGCTGCGCACGACTCCAGGGGTCGCCGGCATCGACACCATCGGCGGCTATGTGAAGGAGTACGTCGTCTATCCCGACGCCGCGCGTCTCTCCTCCTACGGCGTCGGCTTGAACGAACTCGTCGAGGCCGTGGAGCACGCCAATACGGTGGCGGGCGCGGGCTACGTGTCCCGAGGCGGCGAGGCCTTCGTCGTGCGGGCCGACGCTCGGGTCTCCTCCCTCCAGGACCTCGCATCCGCACCGGTCACCAACCGCAACGGGCTGGTCGTTCGGGTGTCGGATGTGGCGCAGGTCGAGCTCGGCCAGGCGGTGCGCCTCGGCGCAGCCCAGGAGAACGGGCACGAGGTCGTCATCGGCACCGCCCTGATGCTGGCGGGCGAGAACAGTCGCACCGTGGCGCACGCCGTCAGCGAGCGGCTGGGCGAGATCGCGCCCTCGCTGCCGCCCGGCGTCACCGTCAAGACGGTGCTCAACCGCACAGACCTCGTCGATCGCACCGTCCGAACCGTTCAGCGCAATCTCGCCGAGGGCGCGCTGCTCGTCATCGCCGTGCTCTTCTTCCTGCTCGGCAACGTCCGTGCGGCGATCATCACCGCGCTCGTCATCCCGTTGTCGTTTCTCATCGGCGTGATCGGGATGAACCGCTTCGGCGTGAGCGGAAACCTCATGAGCCTGGGCGCCCTCGACTTCGGCATCCTCGTGGATGGCGCGGTCGTGGTGGTGGAGAACACGCTCACCCGCATGGGCCTTCGCCGCGAGAGCGTTGGTCGGGATCTGACGATCGCCGAACGGCTGGAGGAGGCGGCGGGCGCCGCCAAGCAGATGGTGCGACCGGCGGCCTTTGGACAAGCCATCATCCTGCTGGTCTACGCGCCCCTGCTGGCCCTCGAAGGCATCGAGGGCAAGATGTTCCAGCCGATGGCGGCGACCGTCATGCTGGCGCTCGCCGGCGCCTTCGTCCTCACCTTCACCTTCGTACCGGCGATGACCGCGCTGCTGATCAAGCCCTCGGCCAAGGCCCACGAAAGCAAGGCCGAGGCCTTCGCCCGCCGCCGCTTCGAGCCGGCGACCCGCTGGGCGGTGGCTCACCCACGGCCGGTGGCCATCGGCGCGGTCGTGGCGGTCCTCCTCGGACTGCTCACCTTCTTCTCGCTGGGGCGGGAGTTCATCCCGACGCTCGATGAGAAGGACGTGCTGGTGCAGGCGCTGCGCGTGCCGAGCGCCTCCCTGGAGCAATCCATCGAGATGCAGGCGCGGCTGGAAAAGGTCCTCGTGAAAGTGCCGGAGGTGGCCTTCGTCTTCTCCAAGACCGGCACCGCCGAGGTCTCCACCGACCCGATGCCGCCCAGCATCAGCGACACCTTCGTCGTGCTGAAGGACCAGAAGGACTGGCCGGACCGGAGCCTTTCCAAGGCCGAAGTGGTCGAGAAGATCGAGAAGGCGGCCGCCACCCAGATCGGCAACGCCTACGAGATCACCCAGCCGATCCAGATGCGCTTCAACGAGCTCATCTCCGGCGTCCGCTCGGACGTGGCGGTGAAGGTCTATGGCGACGACTTCGCCGCCATGGAGCGCACCGCCAACGAGATCGCCCAAGTGCTGCGCAACACGCGCGGCGCGGCCGATGTGCGGGTCGAGCAGGTTTCCGGGCTGCCGATGATCACCGCCGAAGTCGATCGGGCGGGTGCGGCGCTCTACGGCCTCCACGCCGCAGACGCGGCCGACGCCGTCCAGATCGCGCTCGCCGGCCGCGAGGCTGGCCGGGTGTTCGAAGGGGACCGGCGCTTCGACGTGGTCGTGCGATTGCCCGACGCGATGCGGAACGACCTGGCCGCCGTCGCCCAGACGCCGCTGGCCGTGAATGAGGGGCAGAGCTTCGTGCCGCTCGGCTCCGTGGTGCGGTTCCGGGAGGGCGAAGGCCCCAACCAGATCAGCCGGGAGAACGGCAAGCGACGCATCGTCGTCCAGGCCAATGTGCGCGGCCGGGATCTTGGGGGCTTCGTCTCCGAGGCGCAGACGGCGGTCAACAGTAGGGTCAAGTTGCCGGCGGGCGCCTGGCTCGACTGGGGCGGCCAGTTCGAGAACCTGCAACGGGCGGAAGCCCGTCTGGCGCTCGTCGTGCCCCTCGTCTTTGTCCTGATCGCCGTGCTGCTCTACTTCGCCCTTGGCTCGGCCTCGCAGGCGGCTCTGGTGTTCGCCTGCGTTCCGCTGGCGCTCGTCGGTGGGGCCCTCGCGCTCCTGCTTCGGGGCATGCCGTTCTCCGTGTCTGCGGCCGTGGGCTTCATCGCCGTCTCGGGTGTCGCCACTCTGAACGGCCTCGTCCTGATGCAGGCGATCCGGGAGCGGCTCGACGGTGGCCTCGATCCAACGGCTGCCGCCATCGACGGGGCCATGGGGCGGCTGCGCGCGGTGCTCACGACCGCACTCGTGGCCATCCTCGGCTTCATGCCGATGGCGCTGGCCCACGGCGCGGGCGCTGAGGTGCAAAAGCCGCTCGCCACCGTTGTCATCGGGGGCCTCGTCACGGCCACAGTGCTCACGCTCGTGGTGCTGCCGACCTTCGCTGGGCGGGTGCTGGCGCGTCGTCGCAAGGTCGGGGAGGCGCCGGCGTGACCGAGCTCTCCGCCCAGGATCAGGCGCAGCGGCGAACGCTGCTCGTGGTGCTGATCCTCAATGCGCTGCTGTTCGTGGGTCTGGGGGTCGGCGGGCTTCTCGCCGACTCCAGCGCCCTGATCGCCAACGCCGCCGACAACGCGTCCGACTCGCTGGTCTATCTGCTGAGCTTCCTGGCCGTCGGACGCGGCGTCCACTGGAAGCGGCGCGCGGCGCGGCTCTCCGGGATCTTGTTGCTGGTGTTCGCAGGGCTCGTGATCCTCGACGTCGGGCGCCGGTGGCTGTTCGGCGCCGAGCCGTTCGGCGTGACCATGATGGCCATGGCGCTCGTCGCGGCGGCCATCAACCTCTTGTGCCTGATCCTGATCCGTCGGGCGCAGAGCGACGACGTGAACATGCGGGCCGCCGAGACCTTCAGCTTCAACGACTTCGCGTCGAATGGCGGCATCCTCGTCGCCGGAGGCCTGGTCATGTGGCTCGACCAGGCTTGGCCCGACCTGGTGGTCGGCGTCATCGTGGCGTTCATCGCCGTCAAGGGTGGGCTCGAGATCCTGGAGGACGCCAGGGCCGACGCTGAGCCGATGAAACCGCCACGCTGAGGGGGTGGCCAAAACTGAAGCTTGGCCTTGATCCTCTAGTCTCTAGAGGGTTTACCGATGTGCGCGAGGAGATCTCGCCATGCACATCACCCTCTTCCTGTTCTACGTCCTGTTCTTCGCCGCCGCCTTCGTCTGGCCGACTTGGCGGCTGTGGCGTCGGGATCGGGTGAACGCCCTCGTCCTGCCGCGCGACGACAGCCCGCATGGCCTGGTGGGCAATGGGTTTCGGTTGGTGCTGCTGGCGCTGTTCTTAGGCTTGGCCGCGCTCGCGGCCGGTCTTCCGGGGCACGCCTTCGGAAGCCTGATCTGGCTGCAGGTGGAGCCGGTCCGCGTTCTGGGCTGGGCGATCATGCTCCTGTCGCTGGGTTGGATCGTGCTGGCGCAGCGTCAGATGGGGCGGTCCTGGCGTATCGGGATCGACACCGTCGACCAGCCGCCGCTTGTGCAGGCCGGCGTCTTCGCGATCTCGCGCAACCCCATCTTCCTCGGCATGCGCGTGAACTTGCTGGGCTTGTTCCTCGCTCTCCCAAACGCGCTCACGCTCTCCGCCTGGCTGCTTGGCGAGGTGCTCATGCAGGTGCAGGTTCGGCTCGAGGAGCAGCACCTCGAAGCCAGCCTGGGAGAGCCGTACCGCGCCTACCAGGCGAGCGTCCGCCGTTGGCTCTGAGGGGACCGGCGGCCAGCATGCGCGTTCCAGGGGGATGTGCAACGACTACCGCTACACTCAGTCGCCCGATACCCTGCGCAAGGAGTTCAGTCAGCTGAAGATCCCGCTGCGGTTCGCGGGCGACGCCGCCCCGAACTACCCGCCGTACGACGACATTCGGGCGAACCAGACCGCGCCGATCATCCGCGGCGGTTCGGAGGGGGTGGAGCTCTCCGTCACGCCTTGGGCTTGGAAGTCGTCCAGCGGCAAGCCGGTGTTCAACTTCCGGTCGGAAGGACGCAGGTTCGCCAAGAGCGACCGCTGCCTGATCCCGTCGGACGGGTTCTACGAGTTCACCAAGCCCGACGACCCTAAGCAGCGGCTGAAGGACAAGCACCTGTTCACCCTGGCCGGCGAGCCCTGGTTCTGGATCGCCGGTCTGGTGAAGGAGGGCGCTTTTGCGATGCTGACGACTTCGCCGGGCCCGGACATCGCGCCTTACCACGACCGGCAGATCGTGGTGTTACCGCGCGCCAAAGGTCTCGACTGGCTCAACCTCAGGAAGCCGGAACCTGAGATCCTTCGCCCGTTGCCGGAGGGGAGCCTCGCCCACGAGCAGGTTCGCTGAGGCCTCAGCGCCGCGAGAGCTTTCGCTTGGCCGGCGCGGGCCCGGGCTCCGCGCCGGCGGTGAGGTCCGTCAGGATCGGGCAGTCCGGGCGATCGTCCCCAGCGCAACAGTGCGACAGGTGGCGGAGGGTGCTCGCCATGCCCTGCATTTCCGCAATCCGGGCGTCGAGGTCGGCCAGGTGGCGGTCGGCGATCGCCTTCACCTCTCGGCTGGGTCGGCCCCGGTCACGCCAGAGCGAGAGCAGCTGGGTGATCTCCTCCATGGAGAACCCGAGGCTGCGGGCGCGCTTGATGAACCGCAGTTCGTTGATCTGCTTCTCGTCGTACTCGCGATAGTTGGAGTCCGTCCGGCTCGCCGGCTGAACCAGCCCGATCTCGTCGTAGTAGCGGATCATCTTGGCGGTGACGCCCGAGGCCTTCGAGGCGTGACCGATGTTCATGCCCGTGCTCCTTGCAAGGCGGGGGCGCGGAAGGCCCGCAGGCGAAGCGCGTTCGTCAGGACGCTAACGCTGGACAGCGCCATGGCGCCGGCCGCCACCATCGGCGACAGCAGCAGGCCGAAGGCGGGGTAAAGCGCGCCCGCGGCCACCGGGATCAGCACCACATTGTAACCGAAGGCCCAGACGAGGTTCTGGCGGATGTTCCGCAGCACCGCCCGGCTGAGCGCGAGCGCGGTGGCCACGCCCTGGAGGTCGCTGCGCATCAGCACCACGTCGGCGCTTTCGATGGCGATGTCCGTGCCGGCGCCCATGGCGATCCCGACGTCGGCTGCGGCGAGCGCTGGGGCGTCATTGACCCCGTCGCCCACGAAGGCCAGGCGGCCGAAACGGGCCTGCAGATCACGAACCGCCGCGACCTTGCCGTCCGGCAGCACCTCGGCCACGACGTCGTCGAGTCCGAGCTGCTCAGCGACGGCGTTGGCCGTCCGAGCGTTGTCGCCGGTGATCATCACCACCTTCAGGCCCTGCGCGTGCAAGGCTTGCAGCGCTGACGCGGTCGTCGGCTTGACAGGGTCCGCGACGGCGACGATCGCCACCAGCTCGCCGTCGACGGCAGCGTAGAGCGGGGTCTTGGCCTCGCGCGCCAAGCGCTCAGCCTCCGCGGACAAGGCGGCGACCGAGATGCCAAGCCGGGTCATGTACCGGTCGGCGCCCACTTCGACGGTGCGGCCCTCCACCTGCGCCGCCACGCCGAAGCCGGGGATGCTCTGGAAATCCTCCGCGGGCGGGATGCTGAGTTCGCGGGACTTGGCTGCGTCGACGATCGCCTGCGCAACAGGATGCTCCGACGAGCCCTCAACGGCGGCGATCAGGCGCAAGACCTCCGCTTCATCGCGTCCGTGCGCCACCTGAAGATCGGTCAGGGCAGGGCGGCCCAGCGTCAGGGTGCCGGTCTTGTCGAAGGCCACCACCTGGACGTCGCGCAGGCTCTGCAGGGCTTCGCCGCGCCGGAACAGGATCCCGAGCTCAGCCGCCTTGCCCGTGCCGACCATGATCGAGGTGGGCGTGGCCAAGCCCATGGCGCAGGGGCAGGCGATGATCAGGACGGCGACGGCGTTGACGAGCGCGAAGCTCAAAGCGGGCGAGGCGCCGAACAGCAGCCAGACCGCGAAGGTGAGCGTGGCGATTCCGATGACGGCCGGCACGAACCAGGACGTGACCTGATCGACCAGCGCCTGGATGGGCAGCTTGGCGCCCTGCGCGGCCTCCACCATGCGGACGATCTGGGACAGCATGGTCGCGGCGCCGACCTTGGTGGCGCGGAAGCGGATGGCGCCGGTCTTGTTGACGGTGCCGCCGACGACCGCATCGCCGGCGGCCTTCTCCACCGGGATCGGCTCACCCGTGATCATCGACTCATCCACGAAGGAGCCGCCGCCCACCACCTCTCCATCGACGGGAATCCGCTCGCCGGGACGGACGAGGACGACGTCGCCGACGCGGACCTCGCCGATCGGCACCTCGAGCGCCACGCCCTCCCGCTCAACGCGCGCCGTCTTGGCCTGCAGGGTCATCAGCCGCTTGATGGCCTCGCTGGTGCGCCCCTTGGCCTGGGCCTCGAACAGCCGGCCCACCAGGATCAATGTCACGATGACGGCGGCGGCCTCGTAGTAGATGTGATCCGCGCCGGCTGGCAGCAGGCCGGGCGCGAAGGTCGCCACCACCGAATAGAGGAAGGCGGCGCTCGCCCCCAGCACCACCAGGGAGTTCATGTCGGGGGTGCGACGAACCAGGTTCGGCACGCCCTTGCGGTAGAAGCGCAGGCCTGGACCGAACAGCACGAACGCCGCGAGGGCGAAGCTCGCCAACCGCCAGGGCTGTTCTCCGATCGCGCCCGCCAGCCAGTGGTGGACGCCGGGGACGAAGTGGCGGCCCATCTCGATAAGGAACAGCGGCGCCGTTGCGGTGGCGGCGGTGATGACGTTGCGCTTGAGCCCTTCGATCTCGGCTTCGCGCGCCTCGCGCTCACGATCGGCGAGCTCCGGTGTGGCCTCCGCCGTGGGTCGAGCGTCGTACCCGGCCTTGGCGACGGCGGCGGTGAGCGCGCCGAGGTCGGTCCCGTCCAGCACCTGCACCTGAGCCCGTTCAGTCGCGAGGTTCACCTGGGCAGAGATGACGCCCGCCGTCGCCCGCAGAGCTCGCTCCACTCGGCCGACGCAGCTGGCGCAGGTCATGCCGGCGACGGTGAGCTCGATCCGCCGCTCGAGCGGCTCATAGCCGACCTTGCGAATGGCATCGATGACGGCCGCGGTCTGCCCGTCTGACGTGAGCTCCACGTGCGCGCGCTCGGCCGCCAGATTGACGGATGCGGCGGCCACCCCCGGCACGGCGGCGATCGCCTTCTCGACACGGCCGACGCAGCTGGCGCAGGTCATGCCGAGCACCGGAATGTCGATGGGGCGAAGGATTGTTTCGGGCACGGTCGGCTCCTGAACGGCGATGCCCAGCTCAGATAGAGGTTCCCATCATGGTAAGGTCAAGGGACCTCGGACGCGTCAGCGTCCTCTAGGTGCTACGCAGCGACGGGGCGTCCCCCTGAAACTGGAGACAGCGCCGCGCCTTTCGCCTGCGCTTTGTTCAGAGGCTGACGGCTCGAAGGCGCAGGGCGTTGCCAACCACGCTGACGCTGGAAAGGGCCATGGCCGCCGCCGCAATGGCGGGCGAGAGCAGCCAGCCGAACACCGGATAGAGCACGCCGGCGGCGATCGGGATGCCGGCGACGTTGTAAGCGAAGGCGAAGAAGAGGTTTTGCCGGATGTTGCGCATCACCGCCCGCGACAGCCGGCGGGCCTGCACGATGCCCTGCAGGTCGCCTCTGAGCAGGGTCACGCCGGCGCTCTCGATCGCGACGTCCGCGCCGGCCCCCATGGCGATCCCGACCTCGGCGGCGGCCAAAGCCGGGGCGTCGTTCACCCCGTCACCAGCCATGGCGACCTTGCGGCCCTCCGCCCTGAACTTGTCGACCACAGCGGCCTTGTCCTGCGGCAGCACTTCGGCCTCGACCTCGTCGATTCCGAGCTTGCGCGCGACGGCTTGCGCGGTCGTGCGGTTGTCGCCCGTCATCATCACCAGGCGCACGCCTTCGGCCTTAAGCGCGCTGACCGCCTGCGGAGTTGTCGCCTTGATGGGATCGGCGATGGCGAAGATGGCCGCCGGTCGGCCGTCCAGCGCCATGAAGATGGCGGTGGCCCCATCGGCGCGCAGTGCGTCCGCCTCGGTTTCGAGCGGCTGCGTGTCCACGCCCTGTTCCATCAGGAACTTGCCCGAACCGAGCGCCAGGCGGCGGCCGTCAACGACACCGACAACACCCTTGCCGATGGGCGAGTCGAACTCGCTGGGCTGCGACAGGTCGAGGTTCCGCTCCGTCGCGGCCCGCACAATGGCGTCCGCCAGGGGGTGTTCGCTGGCGCGCTCCAGGCTGGCCGCCTGGCGCAGCGCCTCCGTTTCGTCGACGCCCGGCGAGGGTCGGATCGCGGTGACGGCCGGTCGGCCTTCGGTCAGGGTGCCGGTCTTGTCGACGACCAAGGTGTCGATCTTCTCGAAGCGCTCCAGCGCCTCGGCGTTCTTGATGAGCACGCCGGCCTGCGCGCCGCGGCCGACCCCGACCATGATCGAGATCGGGGTGGCCAGACCGAGGGCGCAGGGACAGGCGATGATCAGCACGGACACGGCCGCCACCAGCCCGAAGGCGAAGCGGGGCTCGGGTCCGAACAGCGCCCAGACGGCGAAGGCGACGACGGCGATCGCGATGACCGTCGGCACGAACCATCCAGACACCTGATCGGCCATCCGCTGAATCGGGGCGCGGCTGCGCTGGGCCTGCGCCACCATCTGCACGATCTGCGAGAGCAGGGTGTCAGCGCCGATCTTCTCGGCTCGCATGACGAAGGACCCGGTCTTGTTGATCGCGCCGCCGACCACCTTGTCGCCCGCTTCCTTGGTGACCGGCATGGATTCGCCCGTGACCATGGACTCGTCGATGGACACCCGTCCTTCGAGCACTTGCCCATCAACCGGGACCTTCTCGCCGGGTCGGACACGCAGCTGGTCGCCGACGACGATCTGGTCCAGCGTCACCTCCTCGTCCGAGCCATCCGGGCGTACGCGGCGGGCGGTTTTCGGCGCCAGGTCGAGCAGCGCCTTGATCGCGCCGGAGGTGCGTTCGCGAGCGCGCAGTTCGAGCACCTGGCCCAGCAGCACCAGGACGGTGATCACGGCTGCGGCCTCGAAGTAGATCGGGACCGATCCGTCCGCACGCCGGAACGCGGTGGGGAACAGCTGCGGCGCCAGTGTCGCGACGACGCTGTAGACCCAGGCGACGCCGACGCCCATGGCGATGAGCGTAAACATGTTCAGGCTGCGGTTGGCGATGGACCGGGCGCCCCGGTCGAAGAAGGGCCAGCCCGACCAGAGGACAACCGGGCTGGCGAGGGCGAACTGGATCCAGGCCGATGTCTGACCGCCGAGGCGCATGGTGAGCCCGGTGAGGTGACCGCCCATCTCCAGCGCCAGAACCGGCAGCGCCAGGGCCAGGCCGACCCAGAAGCGTCGGCTCATGTCCTTGAGCTCAGGGTTCGGTTGGTCCTCGGCGCTGACCACCTCAGGCTCGAGCGCCATCCCGCAGATCGGGCACGACCCAGGCCCGACCTGCCGGATCTGAGGGTGCATGGGGCAGGTGTAGATGGTCCCGGCCGGCTGCGCCGGCTTCGGCTCCGGCGCGCTTGCGGTGTAGCGGTCGGGCTCCTTCTCGAATTTCGACTTGCAACCCGCGGAGCAGAAGAAGACCTCTTGCCCCTGAAACACAGCCTTGTGCGCGGTCGTGGCCGGATCGACCCACATCCCGCAGACGGGATCCTTGACCCCTCCATGTGGCGAGAGGTGGGCGTGGCCGTGCTGCCCGTGGGCTTGGCCATGCTGGTCATGCGCATGGGCGCCGGGGGGCGCTGAGATTTTGTCTTTCGCCATGACCGAAAGCTCCGTCCGAGGTGGGCCGCTCTTGAAAGGCTACGCACCTAGCCGAGGGTAACCCTCGGCTAGGCATCTGCGCTCCAGGCCGCATTGAGGGATCGCAAAGGCGCGGCGAAAACTTCGTGCACGTTCCCGTCGTTGGAAGGTCAAGATCAGCGTCTTCGGGCAGCGTCCGGCAGACAGCGATCGGTACTTAGAAGATCCGAGCCAGCGTCGTTGAATACGCAGGCAGTCGGCGTGTCCCTCGTCCAAGGGCGAATGTTTCAGCTTTATTTTCCAGGTTGGAACGGCCGCGCGACGTCGGGGTTGAGGGCTGATCCCACATCCCTGCGGAGGACGACCTATGCACGCCCAACAGATGATCAGTACGCACCCGCAGGTGCGCGGCAACGCCAACGACAGCCTCATCCGGTGCATCGAGGAGTGCTTCGATTGCGCCCAGAGCTGCACCTCGTGCGCCGACGCCTGCCTTGGCGAAGAGATGGTCGCCCAACTCACCCAATGCATTCGGCTGAACCTGGACTGCGCTGACATCTGCTCCGCAGCCGGTCACATCGCCTCGCGCCGCACCGGTTCGAACGAGCCGATCATTCAGCGCGTGCTCGCCGCCTGCGAGGAAGCCTGCCGTCTTTGCGCGGAGGAGTGCGAACGCCATGCCGACATGCACGAGCATTGCCGCATTTGCGCCGAGTCCTGCCGCCGCTGTGAACAGGCCTGCCAAGCGGCGCTGCAGACCTTCCATTGATCGACGCAAGGAGAACCGAGCTATGAAGACGATCGCGATCATCGCCGCCGCGGCGGCGCTTGCCGCCGCACCCGCCGTGGCTCAGCAGGCCCAGCATCAGGGTCACGCCAACATGCAGCACGGCCAGATGGCCAAGCAGGACTACATGAAGGCGATGCAGGATATGCATCAGAAGATGATGTCGGCCGACGACATGGATCCCGATCGCGCCTTCGCCCTGAAGATGATTCAGCATCACCAGGGCGGCATCGAGATGGCTCGGGTCGTGCAGCAGCACGGCGACGATGCCGAGATCAAGCAGATGGCGCAGAAAATGGCCGACGAGCAGCGCAAGGATATCGCTGAGCTTCAGGCCTGGCTCGACAGGCATGGCGGACGGACGCCGAAGCGCTGACCGAGCCGGGGCCGGCTCTGCGCCGGCCCATTCGGCTCAGGAGGCCGCGGGCCGGCGCTTCATCCGCTTGGCGTCGCGGCCGAGCCGGATCACCAGAAGCACCCATCCGGTAACGACCATCGGCAGCGTCAGCGCGGCCAAGGCGATGATCAATGGGTGGTTGAAGTTCTCCCCGTCCTTGAAGTCGAGGATGTGGAGCCGCCAGAAGAAGTCGTAGAAGCGCCAGAGGTTTGACCTCCGGCTCACCACTTCGCCGGTGTCGGGCGAAACGTACAGCGCGGTCCGTTCGGCGTCGTTGAAATCGACCCGCCACATCGCCCCTTCGCGGCCGGTCTCCTGGGGGGCGCTCTCAAAATATTGCGCGGCGACAGGCTTGCCCGCGCCTTCATAGGCGGCCCCAGCCAATTGGCGGACCTCGTCCTCTGAGACGGGGGGCGCCGGCTTGCCAGTCACCGCCTCGAAAACGCGCGTGGTCCCATCCGGCAGCTTCAGGATCCAGTAGAGCCCCCGGATGCTGCCCTTCAGAGTGGCCTCGGCCGGGGCGAGGCCGGCCGCCGCCGCCACTTCGGCCGGCGATTTTGCGACGCTCAGGTCCGGCGGCGGCAGCTGAAAGTCGGCCTTGTGGTGTTCGCCGCGGACCTTTGCGATCGGGATGGCGGTCATCACCAGCCCGCCAGCCACCCAAAAGAGGACCTGGACCCCGACCACAAGCGCCAGCCACTTATGTAGCTGCAGCGACCACTTCAGCATCACGCCCCCGACTTTCGCCTCTATCTGTGAAACGTAGCGGCTCTCCGCCGCCCCTCATATGAGGGGTGTTTGCGGCAGCGGCCGTATAGATTCCGGAGGGACAAGTTCGGGGATCGTCATGAGCAACCAGTTCGACGAAGACATGAGGGCCTTGCGGTCCGAGCCGCCCGCGCGCGGGTACGACGAGTTCGACGCCGCCGTGTGGCGCGGCATCGCCGACGCCCGGCGCAGCCGCCAAGCCGCGCCGATGCTCTATGCCGTCCGGGCAGCGGCCGTGGTGGGCGCGCTTGGGCTCGGCGTGGCGAGCGGCGGCGCCACCGCTGTCGCGCTCGCCCGGGAAGCGCCGGAAGTCTCGGCCTTCTCGATCAAGGCGGAGCTCGCGCCTTCGACGCTCCTGGACCACGAGGGATGAAGGGCCTCAGCCGGGGCCTGATCCTCACGCTGGTGCTGACCCTGTTCGCCGCCGTCGGCGGCACCTGGATCGGCGCCCGCTACATCTATGCCCAGCAGCATCAGCCCTCGCTCCATGAGTTCGTGCATGAGGAGCTGAAGCTCAACGCCGACCAGCAGACGCGTCTCGCGGCCCTCGAGCAGGACTTCGCAGTCCGTCGCAGGGCACGGGAAGCCGAGCTGCGCGCCGCCAACGCGGAGTTGGCGCGGGCGATCCAGGCGCGGCACGAGTACTCCCCCGAGGTCCAGGCCGCCGTGGAACGCTTCCATGACGCCATGGGCGAGCTGCAGAAGGAGACCATCCTGCACGTGCTCGCCATGCGCGCGATCCTGACGCCGGAGCAGGCTCGGCAGTTCGACGCGCGGATCAGCGAGTCTCTGACCGAACAGGCGTCGTGATCCAGGCGAGCGAGGTGGAGCCCGACCTCGTCGCCCGGGCGCGAGAGGGAGACGACCGGGCGTTCGCCGACCTGCTGCAACGCCACAAGCCGAGTCTCTACGGCTTCGTGCGCCGTTACGTCAGCGACGCCGACGCTGCGGCCGATGTCGTGCAGGACACGTTCGTGTCGGCGTGGCGGGCGCTCGCGCGCTACGACGCGCGTCGGCCGTTTCCAGTCTGGCTGCGCGCCATAGCGCTCAACAAGTGCCGGGACCGGGCTCGGCGGCTGGCGGTTCGCCGCTTCATCCTCGGCGACAGGGACGATCAGTCGCCCGAGGCGCTCGCCCATCCGGATCCAGAGCCCTACGGCGAAGCCAATCTGATCCTGGTCGAACGTCGGGCCGTCCTTCAGAAGGCCATCGATCAGCTGCCGGGCAAGCTCAAGGAGCCGCTGCTCCTGACCTATTTCGACGATCTGACCCAACAGGAGGCCGCCGACCTCCTGGGCGTCACGGTCAAGACGATCGAGACCCGGGTCTATCGGGCTCGTCAGCGGCTGATGGAGCTTCTCGACCGCTCGTCGATTTGAGGATCGCAAGTCAGGGGTTGGCCGCTGCGCTGCGTTGATCCTTGAAAGAGCCGGCCGGGTTGACCTTCCTACGGTGGGAAGCCTGATCCTGCGCCTAAATTCAGTTTCTAGGATCGTTGATGCCTCCGCGCACCTTTGACCTCAATCGCCGCTCGTTGGTACGCGGCGCCGCCATCCTCGGCGGCGGCGCGGCGATCAGCTCGCTCCTCCCCAGTTGGGCGCTCAGCGCATCCCCCGGCATTCTGTCGACCCTGCCGACGCTCTCCGGCGAGGACATCAAGCTCACCATTGGGCACACGCCGATCACCATCGATGGCAAGCAAAGCCATGCGGTGACCATCAACGGCACCGTCCCGGGGCCGCTGTTGCGCCTGAAAGAAGGCCAGCGGGTGCGGATCGCCGTCACCAACACCCTTGACGAGGACACCTCGATCCACTGGCACGGCCTGCTGGTGCCGTTCCAGATGGACGGGGTGCCGGGCGTGAGTTTCCCCGGCATCCCGCCCGGACAGACCTTCGTCTACGAGTTCCCGGTCATTCAGTCGGGGACCTACTGGTACCACAGCCACTCGGGCCTGCAGGAAGCCGAAGGCCACTACGCCCCGATCGTCATCGAACCGGCCGATGCCGATCCGGTCACCGCCGACCGCGAGCACGTCATCGTCCTGGCCGACCACAGCGAAATGCACCCGCACCTGATCTTCAAGCGGCTGAAGCAGCAGGGCGGCGTCTTCAACTATCAGCGTCAGACGATCGCCGGTTTGCTGGCCGGGAAGGACCAGACGCTGGCCGAGCGGATCGAGTGGGCCAAGATGCTCATGGATCCGACCGACATCTCCGACGTCACCGGCGCGGTGCAGACCTTCCTGATCAACGGGCATGGGCCCAAGGACAACTGGACGGGGCTCTTCACGCCCGGAGAGCGCGTGCGCCTGCGCTTCATCAACGCCGCGGCCCAGATGATCTTCAACGTCCGGATCCCTGGCCTGAAGCTTACGGTCGTCGCCGCCGACGGCCAGAACGTGCGTCCCGTCGAAGTCGACGAGTTCCAGATCGGCAACGCCGAAACCTACGACGTCATCGTGCAGCCCGCCGAGGACCGCGCCTACACCCTCGTCTCAGAAGCGATCGACCGTTCCGGCATGGGGCGCGCGACGCTGGCGCCCCGCCAGGGGATGACCGCACCTGTGCCGCCGCTCCGTGAGCGGCCCATCCTGACGATGAAAGACATGGGCATGGACATGTCGGCGCACAGCGGCATGTCGGGCATGGACCACTCCAGCATGCCTGCGATGGATCATTCCAACATGCCGAGCATGGACCACTCGACGATGGCTGGGATGGATCATGGCGGCATGGCCGGCATGGCGTCCTCCGCGCCGCCCGGCATGGCGCCACCGCGAAGCCGCGGCTCCGACATCATGGGTGACATGGGCGGCATGTCGATGAACATGCTCGACTACGCCAAGGCGCCCCAGATCAAGAAGGGCCCCGGGGTCCAGATGATCGCCCCGATGCCGATGGACCGCACAGGCGAGCCTGGGCTCGGCCTGGAAAGCGTCGGCCACAGGGTGCTCGTCTACAAGGACCTCATCGCGCTGGCGCCCAACCCAGACCAGCGGCCGCCGGATCGGGCCCTCGACATCCATCTGACCGGCAACATGGAACGGTTCATGTGGGGGTTCGACGGCTGGAAGTTCAGCGAGAACCCGCCGCCCTATTCCTTCCGCACCGGGGAGCGGGTGCGCATCACCCTGATCAACGACTCGATGATGACCCACCCCATCCACCTGCACGGCCATTTCTTCGAGCTGGTGCACGGGCCGGTCGGCCACATGCCGCGCAAGCACACGGTGAACGTCGCGCCGGGCGGGAAGGTCAGCTTCGACATCACCGCGGAAGCGGGCGACTGGGCCTTCCACTGCCACATGCTCTACCACATGCACGCGGGCATGTTTCAGGTCTTCAAGGTGCGCCCGATGCAAGGAGCGGCGGCATGATCCGGACTTCGCTCCTCGCCCTCCTGCTGGCTGGATCGGCGACCGCCGCCCTCGCGCAGACCGACCCGCACGCCGGCCACGCCATGCCGGCCGCACCGGCCGCCGCCGACCCTCACGCGGGCCACCAGATGCCCGCGGCAGCCGGCGCAGCGCCAGCCGCGCCTGCCTCGCCAGGTCCGCCCGATCCGCACGCCGGACATCAGATGCCGGCTGCACCGGCAGCCGCTGATCCGCATGCCGGCCACGCCATGCCCGCCGCGGCGGCCGACCCGCACGCCGGCCACGCCATGCCCGCAGCGCCCACGTCCAGCTCGCCGGATCCACATGCCGGCCATCAAATGGCCCCCCCGGACGCGGCAGCCGATCCGCACGCCGGGCACGCGATGGGCCCGACGGGGAGGGGACAGACGGGCGCGGACTTGCCGGTCGGCAATGCACCGCCGCCGGAGGTGATCCGGGACAGCGTGGCCGACCGGGTGTTCGGCCGAGACGCGATGTCGCGAGCGCGGTCGATCCTGGAGAACGAGCACGGCGGCTCTCGCGTCTCCAAGGTTCAGGCCGACCTGCTCGAGTGGGCGCCGGATGGCGATCGCTACGGCTGGGAAGTCGAAGGTTGGTATGGCGGCGACATCAACCGCTTCGCCTTCAAGAGCGAGGGCGAGGGACAGTCCGGCGAGGGCGTGGAGTCAGCAGAGATCCAGCTGCTCTATTCGCGCGCGGTCGCCCGCTACACCGATGTCCAAGCCGGCGTGCGCTATGACCTCGAGCCTCGCGGCCGGGCCTACGCCACCGTGGGTGTCGATGCCATGTTCCCGTATTGGTTCGAAGCCGAGGGCGCTCTGTTCCTGTCCGACAAGGGCGACCTCCTCGCCCGCGCGGAAGGCAGCTACGACTTTCGTCTGACGCAGCGACTGATCCTGCAGCCCCGCGCGGAGCTGGAATTCGCCGCGCAGGACATCCCGGAGAGCCAGATCGGATCGGGGCTCTCAACCGCCGAGCTTGGCCTTCGGCTCCGATACGAAATCCGCCGAGAGTTCGCGCCCTACGTGGGCGTCTCCTACGAGCGGTCGTTCGGCGACACGGCCGATTTTGTTCGTGCCCACGGAGAGAAGGCGGAATCCACGCGCTTTGTTGTCGGCCTGAGGGCGTGGTTCTAAGGGCGCGTCAGGTTTCGGAGGTTACCGCGCAACCAGAGAGAGGCAGGTTACGATGGATGAGTCTCACGGCCATGGCGCGCCCATGAGCCAGAAAACAATGAAGCATAACTATGTGATGCTCGCCGTGAACCTCGGGCTGAGCCTGCTGGTCATGTACCTGGCGATGTTCGCAATGATTTTCACCTGGGGTGAGTTCATCCAGAACATCAACTTCTTCTACATGGCCCTTGTCATGTGGGTGCCGATGGCCGTCATCATGCTGCTGACGATGCGGTCCATGTACATGAACCGGAAGCTCAACCTGGTCCTGCACGCGGCCTTCGTTGCGATCTTCATCCTCGCGTTCATCGGCATCCGGTCGCAGGGTTTGGTGGGGGATCGGCAGTTCGTGCAGTCCATGATCCCGCACCATTCCGGCGCCATCTTGATGTGCAAGGAAGCGTCCCTCAAAGACGCGGAGCTCCGTGAGCTCTGCTACGCCCCGGACGGCATCATAGCCGCCCAAAAGCGGGAGATCGCGCAGATGAAGGCGATCCTGAAGCGCCTTTAGGCGAGGCGCCCCTTGACCCTCCCACCGTGGGAAGCTCCATCTGACATGGCGAGGCGTTGAAGAAGGAGGTTCCGATGCTTCGCTACCAAGTCAGCGACATGAGCTGCGGTCACTGCGTGCAGTCCATCACCACCGCCATCCGAGATGCGGAGCCGGACGCCCAGGTGCAGGTCGATCTCGCCGGGAAGACCGTGCAGGTGGACGGGGCTCGCGCTCCGGCGGCGGTTGAGGCCGCCATCCGCGAGGCAGGCTACACGCCGCAGGCGACCGCTCCAGCCAGGCAAGACAACCCCGCCGCTGGCGGGTGCTGCGGCCACTGCTGACCATCAAGCGGCGGGCGCCGCCCGCCGCGCCCGTCCGAGGGACGAGCCCGCCCCGGCGCGTATAAGCTGTGCGGGACGCGCAGCCCCGCCGCCCGACAGCTGCGCCAGCCGGGGACTCCCATGAAGACCGTCGTCAAATCCGCCATCGCCGCCGTCGCGCTCAGTGTTATTTCGACCAGCGCGGCCCTGGCGGCCCAAGACTGCTGCTGCAAAGACAA
>JBJOJL010000009.1:0-64494 GCA_046046615.1 Pseudomonadota bacterium | reverse complement strand
GCGGAGTTCTGGCCGATCTTGTCCAGGTTGCGCCCGCGCCGGAAGCCCTCGCGGGTCGCCTCCACCAGGATCAGGGAAATGCCCTTGGCGCCCTTGTCCGGGTCGGTCTTGGCCACCACCACGACGATGTCGGCGCTCTGGCCGTTGGTGATGTAGGTCTTGGACCCCGAGATCACGTAGTCGTCACCGTCCCGCCGGGCGGTGGTGCGCACCCCCTGGAGGTCCGACCCGGCGCCCGGCTCGGTCATGGCGATGGCGGCGATGGCCTCGCCCGACACCATCTTTGGCAGCCAGACCTGCTTCAGCTCTTCCGAGGCGTAGTGGATGAGGTAGGGGGCCACGATGTCCGACTGCAGGGTGATGCCCGCCGTCGAGCCGGCATAGGTCAGCTCCTCGCCGATCACGGCGTTGTAACGGTAGTCCAGGTCCAGGCCGCCGTAGGCCTGGGGGACCTGGGGGCAGAGCAGGCCGGCCTCGCCGCAGGCGCGCCAGAAGGCCCGGTCCACCACCCCCTCTTCCTCCCAGCGGTCCAGGTGGGGCGTCAGGTGCTGGGCGAAGACCTTGCGCACCTGCTCGCGGAAGATGGCCAGGTCCTCGTCGAAGAGGGTGCGTCCTGAAGTGTCGAGCATGGGGGCCTCCCGTCATCCGGCGTGGAGGCCAAGTCTATGCCGCCTCACGCGGCGTCAGGCGAGTCCCCGATCCCGCAGGCGCGGGCGATGGCGGCGCGCAGTTCGGGCAGGCCGGTTCCCTTTTCCGAGGAGGTGGCGATCACCCCCGGGAAGGCGGCGGGCCGCTTGGCGATCCGGGCCTCGGTGCGAGCGCGGACGGCCTCCACCTCGGCGGGCCTGAGCTTGTCGGCCTTGGTCAGGATCACCTGGTAGGAGACCGCCGCCCGGTCGAAGGCCGCCATGGGCTCCTCGTCCACGTCCTTCAGGCCATGGCGGGCGTCGATCAGCAGGTAGGCCCGGCGCAGGTTGGGCCGGCCGCGCAGGTAGTCCCGGCCCAGGGCCTGGAACTTCTTCACCTCACCCTTGCCCGCCCGGGCCCAGCCGTAGCCGGGCAAGTCCACCAGGCGCAGCCGGTCGTCGACCACGAAGAAATTCACCTCCCGCGTGCGGCCCGGTTCATTGGACGCCCGCGCCAGGTGCTTCTGGCCGACCAGGGCGTTGATCAGGGAGGACTTGCCCACGTTCGATCGGCCGGCGAAGGCCACCTCAGGCAGGTCCGGCGCCGGCAGGCCGGCCACCGAGACCGCGCCCATCATGAAGACCGCCGGCCGGGCGAACAGGATCCGGGCGGCCTCGATCTCTTCGTCCGAGGGGACCGAAGCCTCCGGGTCCGGGGCGGCTTCGGAACTCACCCGGCCGCCTTCCGCGCCTTCACCCGGGCCAGGAAGTCGTCGATGGGGTTCTCCACCTTGTACTTCCGCATGATGACGTACTGCTGGAGGATCGTGAGGACGTTGCTCCACGTGTAGTAGATCATCAGGCCCACCGCGAGCGGAGCCAGGACGAAGGTGAAGATCACCGGCATCAGCTCCATGATCCGCTGCTGGATCGGATCCGGCGCAGGGGGGCTCATCTTCATGGAGAGCCACTGGGTGATCCCGTAGGCCAGGGGCCAGACGCCGATGTGCAGGGGACCCGCCAGCAGGCCGCCGATGAAGGGCGTGGTCGCCGGATCCCAGGGGATCAGGCCGAACAGGTTCAGCAAGGTGGTCGGATCCCGCGCAGAGAGATCCTGGATCCATCCGTAGAAGGGCGCATGGCGCATCTCGATGGCCACCGAGAGCACCTTGAAGAGGGCCAGGAAGATCGGGATGGTCGCCAGCATGGGCAGGCAGCCCATGAGCGGATTGATCTTCTCGGACTGGTAGAGCCGCATCAGCTCCTGCTGTTGCTTCTGCGGATCATCCTTCAGCCGGGCGCGGAGCTCCTCCACCTGCGGCTGGACCTTCTTCATCTTGGTCAGGGACTCGTAGGACAGGTTCGCCGGATAGAACATCAGGAGGCGGACCACGACGGTCAGGGCCAGGATGGCCAGGCCGAAGTTCCCCATCAGCCCGTTGAAGGTCTCCAGCAGCCAGAAGATCGGCTTGGTGAAGAAGTAGAGCCGGCCCCAGTCGACGGCGTCCTGGAAGCGGGGAATGCCCAGGGTCTTCTCGTAGTCGCGCAGGACCGGCACGGTCTTGGCGCCCGCGAAGAGGCGGCTCACATGGGTGTAGGTCGCGCCGGGCTGCACCACCCGGGGCTGGGCGGAGAAATTCGCCTCGTAGATGTCCAGGCCCGAAAGGGTGGTGGACCGGTAGAGGGCGTTCACCTTTTCCTTCTGCTCAGGGATGACCGCCGCCAGCCAGTACTTGTCCGTCACGCCCATCCAGCCGCCGGTGGCGGAGAAGGCCTTCTCGCCGTCCTTCTTGAGCTGCTTGTACTTCAGCATCTCGAGCACGCCGTCCATGACGCCCACCGCGCCCTCGTGGGCGTTGGCGGCGGGGGTCGCCGGCGCCCCGCGCCTCTGGACGACGGCGTAGGGAGCGATGGTCACCGGGGTGGGCAGGCTGTTGGCCACCGTGTCGGTGACCGTGAACATGAACTTGTCGTCCACCTCGATCCGACGGGTGAAGGCCAGGCCCTGGCCTGCATCGTAACGCAGCACCACCGGGCGGCCGGGCGAAAGGCGGTCGCCCTGGACAAGGGTCCACTGGGCCCCCGGCGTCGGCAGTCCGGGCAGGTTGGCGCCGGTCCATCCGAACTCGGCGAACCAGGCGTCCCTGACGCCCTCCGGTCGAAGCAACTCGACCGGCGGGGACTTGGGATTCACCTCGGTGCGGTAGCCCTTCAGGAACAGGTCGTCGATGCGGCCCCCGCGCAGGGAGACCGAGCCCTGGAGGGACGGGGTGTCCACCTGGACCCTCGGCGCGCCGGAGATGGCGGCCTCCCGCGTGACAAAGACCGGTCCGGTCGCCGGGGCGAGGGGTGCGCCGGTCCCGGGGGCCTGGGCCGCCTGGGCCGTTTCGCGGGCCTTCAGCTCAGCCTCGCGCTGCTTGTTCTGCGGGCCCAGCACCAGGGCCTGGTAGCCGAACAGCAGGGCGAGCGAGAGGATGACGAAGAGGATCGTGTTGCGGTTCGAGTTGTCGGGCATTCGGTCGCGCGCTCAGTCTGTTGAAGAGGGGGCGCGGTCAGGCGCGCGGGCAGGGCGGTCGCCCTCGGTCGCGAGGCTTATCAGCGCGGTTTTCACATCGTCAAGCAGACGGGGCCAGGGACGGGTCGGAGTCCCGCCCCGGGCGATCAGGACATAGTCGCATCCGGGCCTTCCCAGGTCCGGGACCAGCAGCCGGGCGGCCTCGCGCAGGCGACGCTTGGCGCGGTTGCGAACCACCGCGCCGCCGATCCGGCGGGTGGCCGTGAAGCCGACCCGGATCCGGGCGTCGCCGTCGGCCCGGTCGCGCATCTGGAGGAGGACGGCGCCGCGGGCGCAGGCGCGGCCCTTCGCGGCGGCCAGGAAGCCGGGACGGGTCTTCAGCCGCTCAAGGCCGGCGCCCGCACCGGGCGGGACTGGGAAGGGGGCGGGTTCCTCCATCCGGAGGGCCCTGCGGATCGCGTAAGGCGGCCCGTCAGGCGGTCAGGCGCTTGCGGCCCTTGGCCCGGCGGCGGGCGATGACCTTGCGGCCATTCTTGGTGGCCATGCGGGCGCGCCAGCCGTGACGGCGCGCGCGCACGAGACGGGAGGGCTGAAAAGTGCGCTTCACGGGACCAGCTCCGGGAAAAAATCAAGGCGCGGGGAATAGGGGATGCCCGGCCCCCTGTCAATGCCGGGCGGCGGAAGCGGCCCGCGAAGGCGTCTCAGAGGTCCGGCCGGATGATGGTCTTTCCGACCACGGTCCGCTCGGCCAGGGTGTCGAAGGCCTCGCGCCAGCCGTCGAGAGGGAACTCGCGGTCGACCCGCGGGTGCACCGCCCCTTCCTCCGCCAGCCGCCAGATCGCCGCGTTGTTCTCACGCCCCCGCTCGGGGAACTGGCGGCCGTACTCGCCCGCCCGGACGCCCATGACGGAGAAGCCCTTGATGAGGGCGTAGTTGACCGGCAGCACGGGCAGGCGGCCCGAGGTGAAACCGATGGACAGGATGCGCCCGTCAAAGGCGATGCAGCGCACGCTCTCGTCGAAGACGTCGCCGCCGACGGGATCGAAGATGACGTCCGCGCCGCGGCCCCCGGTGATCTCCTTGACCCGGTCCTTGAAGCCCTTCGAGACGTTCACCACCGCGTCGGGGGCGTATTCCTTCTCGATGACCGCAAGCTTGGCGTCGGAGGCCGAGGCGGCGATGACCCGGCAGCCCAGGTGGCGGGCCAGGTCCACGGCCGCAAGGCCGGTGCCGCCCGCCGCCCCGTGGACCAGCACCCACTCGCCGGGCTGGACCTGGGCGCGGCGCACCAGGGCGACCCAGGCGGTCAGGTAGCAGACGGGATAGCCCGCGGCCTGGCCGTAGGTCATGCCGGCGGGCTTGCGGTGAAGGCCGGCCGCCGGGACCACCGCCAGCTCGGCGAAGGCGCCCCTGGCCCCGCCGGCCACCGCGTCGCCGGGCCGGAAGTCCGTGACCCCCTCGCCCACCGCCTCGACGTCCCCCGCCAGCTCCATGCCGGGCACGAAGGGCACGGGCGGCTTGTGCTGGTGCTCGCCCCGGGTCTGCATCAGGTCGGGGAAGTTCACCGCCCCGGCCCGGACGCGGACCAGGACCTCGCCCGGCCCGGGCTTGGGGTCCGGCAGCTCCCTGACCCGGCAGCCGGCGTATTCCGCAGCCAGTTCCTCGACGACGAGCGCGCGCATGGGGGTCAGTCCTTTCGTGGGGGTTGGGCCAGCCGGGCGGCCGCCAGGGCGGCGATCTCGGCGCAGGCCCGGCGGGCCTCTGGGATCACGCCGGCAAAGGCGGTGAAGCCGTGCACGAGGCTGTCATATCGACGGTAGTCCACCGGCACGCCGGCGGCGGCCAGGCGTCGGGCGTAGGCCTCGCCCTGGTCGACCAGGGGATCAAAGCCGGCGGTGGCGATCACGGCGGGCGCCAAGCCGGCGAGGTCCTCGGCCCGGCCCGGCGACAGGCGCGGGTCGGCGGGATCCTCGCCCGGCGGCAGGTAGTGGCCGACGAACCATTCCATCGTCGCCCGGTCCAGGGGGAAGGCGTCGGCGAAGGTGGTCATCGAGGGGGTCTCGCTGGCCAGGTCCACGCAGGGGTAGATCAGCAGCTGGAGCTCCGGCCCCGGCTCCCCGGTCCGGCGCATCTCCTGGGCGACCGCCGCGGCGAACAGGCCGCCCATGGAATCGCCGCCAATGGCCGCACGACCCGGCGCTGCGCCCAGGCCGACGGCGGCGTCGCGGGCCCAGCGGAAGGCCGCAAGGACGTCCTCGTAGCCCGCCGGACAGCGATGCTCGGGGGCCAGCCGGTAATCCACCGACAGGACCGGACCGCGCAGGGCCTCGGCCAGCCGTCCGCAGAAGCCATCGACCGTGTCCAGGTCGCCGATCACCCCGCCGCCCATGTGGGCGAAGACGAGGACCGGGACCTCGGGCGATCCCCGGGCGGGCCTGTAGAGGCGGGCCGGACGGTCGCCGTCGCCCCCGGGGACGGTCAGGGCCTCGACCCTCACCCCGGGGGGCGGCGCCTCGGCGGTGGCGCTGAAGGCTGCGGCGCTGGCGCGGCGCGCCTCTTCGGGAGTCATGGCGCTCATGGGCCGGCCGCGGCGGGCGCCGGCGGCCAGGAACTGCAGGCGGGGATCGAGGGTTCGCCCCTCCCGGTAGGTCGCCCCGCCCCCCGACAGGAGGCGCAGCACCGGCGCGGGCAGGGACAGGACCCAGGACAGGACCGCCTGGGCCTGGCGGGACCGGTTCACTGCGAGGCCTCCGAAAGGCCCGCCGTACCGCGCAGGATGAGGGTGGCCGCAAAGTCCGTGGCGGCCGCGGTGTCGACCGGCCGGCGCGCCAGCATCTTCCAGCCGATCTCCCGCGCCAGGCCGATGCAGGCGGCGGCCAGGTAGTCGGCGTCCACGCCCCGGGCCCCGCCCCGCTCGGCCTCGTCGATGATCGAGCGGCGGACCTCCTCGAAGACGGCCGCCATCTCGGGGGTCTCGCCCATCAGGGCCTCTCCGGCCTCCGCCGTCGGGCGACGGGCCATCCAGCTGTCATGCTCGCTGGCCAGGAAACCGTAATAGGCGCCCAGGGCCCCGCGGACGAACTCCTCCCAGGTCCGGGCGCGCTCGCGCTGGGCCTTCAGCACCGGCGAGAAGCGGCGTGCGCCATCCCGCGACAGGGCAGAGGCCACCTCCTCCTTCGAGCGGAAGTAGTTGTAGAAGGTGCCCGAGGCCAGGCCGGTGCGGCGGATGATGTCGCGCACGGTGACGGTCTCGAACCCGGCCTCGCCGAACACCTCGCGCGCGGCGTCGAGGATCGCCTGGCGGTTCTGCGCCTTGGTGATCTCGCGCTTTCCGGCCGGGGCCAGGGCGGTGTCGGGCATGGTCTCGCTCAAAAGATGACGCGCGTCACCATAGGGCATCGCGCGTCCCCGTCGAGCCCCTGCTACTTCCTCTGGGCCGAGGTGCCGGCGCGGACGGCGCGGAATTCCGAGCCCTCCTTCCAGTCCGGCCAGCGGCGGGAATTGGCCAGCTCGCGACCGAGGTCATAGAGCATGCCGCCGTCCTGCGCCGTCCCGGCCAGGTTCCAGTCCGGCGACCATTCGTCGGCGGGCTGGTGGTAGCGATAGGTGGTGTAGTCCCGGGCCAGGGCCTCGCCCCGCGCCCGGCCGCCCTCGATGAGGTCCTGGCCCGAGCCGAAGGAGATGGCCGGCACGCCGCGCTTGGCGAAGGGGAAGTGGTCCGAGCGGAAGAAGCTGCCCGCGCCCGGTCGGGGATCCGGCGAATAGGTCCGGCCGCGCTTGGCGCCCAGGGCCACCAGGTCGTCCTGCAGGGTCAGGGGCGCATCGCCCGAGGTGGTGAAGTCCCGCGCCGGCCCGGCCGTGGAGCCGCCGTCCGTGTTGATCACCCCCGCCGTGGTCGCCAGGGGATAGAGCGGGTTGGCGGCGTAGTATTCCGAGCCCAGAAGGCCCTTCTCCTCGGCGGTCACCGCCAGGAAGACCACAGAGCGGTCCGTGGCGGGAGCCTTGGCGTACTGGCGGGAGATCTCCAGGAGCGTGGCGGTCCCCAGGGAATTGTCCAGGGCGCCGTTGTAGATCCGGTCGCCCTTGGCGTCCGGCAGGCCGACGCCCAGGTGGTCCCAGTGGGCCGAGTAGATCACCGTCTCGTCCGGGTGCTTGCGGCCGGCTTTTCGCGCCACGACGTTCTTCGAGACGATCTTCTGGGCCTTGATCGCGTGGTCCGTGGAGAAGGTCACGCCGGTCAGCTCCACGGGGCGGAAGTCGCGGGTCTGGGCCTTGGCCTTCAGGGCCTCGAAGTCCAGGCCGGCGGCCTTGAACAGGTCCACCGTCACGCCGCGCTGGATCCAGCCCTCTAGGGGCGCGTGGGCCTCGGCGGGGTTGGCGCGGATGATGTCGAAGATGGTGTTGGTGTTGGAGTTCTTCACCGTCGCCCAGCCGTAGGACGCCGGGTCGGTCTCGTGGATCACCAGGAAGCCCACGGCGCCCCGCCGCGCGGCCTCCTCGAACTTGTAGGTCCAGCGGCCGTAATAGGTCATGGCCTTGCCGCCGAAGTCGCCCTTGCCGGTCTCGAAGTCCGGGTCGTTGATCAGCACCAGGCCGATCTTGCCCTTCATGTCGACGCCCTTGAAGTCGTCCCAGTTCCGCTCGGGCGCGGTGACGCCATAGCCGATGAAGACCAGGGGGACGTCCTTCAGGGTCAGGCGGCTGATCCCGGTCTGGGCGGCGCGGATGGCGATCTCCTCACCCTGGGTCCAGGCCTTGGTCTGGCCCGCGGCGGTGACGCTGACCGCCACCGGACCCTCGGTGTCGAAGCGGGCCAGGGGCACGTCCTGGGTCCAGGCGCGGGTCCCGTCCTTCTGCAGGTCGCCGCCGGGCTGCAGGCCGAAGCTTATGAACTGCTCCACCAGGTAGGCCACGGTCTTGCGCTCACCCTCGGTGTCGGGGCCGCGGCCCTCGAAGGCGTCGGAGGACAGGATCTTCACATGCTCGGTCAGGCGGGCGGGATCGAGATCAGCGGCCCCGGCCGGGGCGGAGACCAGCAGGGCCGCAAGGCCGGCCAGGAGGGTGCGCTTGAGGGTCATTCAGGTCCCCATGGGAGAAAGGCAGGAGGCGTGATTACCCCCTGCCGCCGGCTTTCGCCAGAAGCGCGGGGTCAGAATTCGCCCTGCAGGATGCGGGCGAAGAGGCCGGGGTCCACATTTCCCCCGGACAGGACCAGGCCCACGCAGGCGCCCGGCGCCGCTTCGGGGACCTTGCCGGCCATCAGGGCGGCGAGCCCCACCGCCCCGCCGGGCTCCACCACCAGCTTGAGGGTGGAGAAGGCCAGCCGCACGGCCTGCGCCACCTCGGCGTCGCTGACCGTGGCGATCCCCGACAGCCTCGCCTTCAGGATGGGGAAGGTCAGTTCGCCCGTCGACGGCGTCTCCAGGGAATCGCAGAGGGTCCGCACGGTGGGCGCCGCGCTCTCGCGCCGGCCGCTGGCCAGGGACCGGCGGGCGTCGTCATAGAGTTCGGGCTCGACCCCGACGATGCGGGTCCGGGGCGACAGGGCCTGGACCGCCAGGGCCACTCCCGCCATCAGGCCGCCGCCGCCCACCGGGCCGACGACCAGGTCCAGCTCCGCCCCCAGGGCCTGCGCCTGCCGGGCCAGCTCCAGCCCCGCCGTGCCCTGCCCCGCAATGATGTCGCGATCGTCGTAGGCCGGCACGATGACCGCGCCCCTTTCCGCCGCCAGCCGGGCCGCGATCGCCTCGCGGCTCTCGGTCATCCGGTCGTAGAAGACCACTTCGGCGCCGTAGCCGCGGGTCGCCTCGACCTTCACCGCCGGGGCGTCGGCGGGCATGACGATCACCGCGGGCATGTCCAGCAGCCGCGCCGCCAGGGCCACCCCCTGGGCGTGGTTGCCCGAGGAGAAGGCCACCACCCCGCGCGGCCGGTCCGCCGGCGCCACCTCCGACAGCCGGTTGAAGGCCCCGCGGAACTTGAAGGCGCCCACCCTTTGCAGGGTCTCGGGCTTGATGAGCACCCTCAGGCCCAGCCTCTCGTTCAGGGCCGGGCTCTCGATCAGGGGCGTGACCACCGCCTGGCCGGCCAGGCGGGCCGCCGCGGCCTCGATGTCCGCAAGGCTGACGGTGTTCACCGGGCGAACACCATGGCGTCGTCGGCGAAGGCCTTGAACTCCAGGGCGTTGCCCGAGGGGTCCAGGAAGAACAGGGTCGCCTGTTCGCCCGGCTGGCCCTGGAAGCGGATCTGCGGCGGGATGATGAAGTCGACCCCGGCCGCCTCCAGCCGCCCCGCCAGGTCGCGCCAGGCGGGCAGGTCCAGGATGACGCCGAAGTGGCGCACGGGCACGTTCTCGCCATCCACGGGATTGGTCGCCACCGCCTCCGGCGCCGGGGCCAGGTGGGCGACGATCTGGTGGCCATGGAAGTCGAAGTCCACCCACTCCGGGCTCGAGCGGCCCTCGGCGCAGCCCAGGAGGCCGCCATAGAAGGCGCGGGCCGCCTCAAGGTCGTGGACGGGAAAGGCGAGGTGGAAGCGCGGTCTGGACATGCCCCCTTCCTAGACCGTGCGCGGCGCCCGCTCCAGACCGAAAGGCCTTGACGGCGGCGGCCGGCGACTGTCTATCGCCGGCGGACCCAACGGGCGGCCCCGGCCGTTTCGTCGTCCCGACAATCTGCAAACTCCCCCCGCCGAGCGCCTGTCGAAGGGCGGGGAGGGATCCGCCCGGCAGGCGGACTTCACGCATCTGACAGGATCACATCATGGGCAACGTCACCGTCATCGGCGGCCAGTGGGGCGACGAGGGCAAGGGCAAGGTCATCGACTGGCTGGCCGACCGGGCCGACGTCGTGGTCCGCTTCCAGGGCGGCAACAACGCCGGCCACACCATCGTGGTGGGCGACAAGACCTACAAGCTCTCCCTGCTGCCCTCCGGCGTGGTCCAGGGCAAGCTCAGCATCATCGGCAACGGCGTCGTCGTGGACCCCTGGTCCCTCATGGACGAGATCGGCCGCGCCCGGGCCCAGGGCCTGACCATCACCCCGGACGTCCTGGTCCTGGCCGACAACGCCACCGTCATCCTGCCCCTGCACCGCGACCTCGACCAGGCGCGGGAGGCCCGGGCCGGCGCCGGCAAGATCGGCACCACGGGCCGGGGAATCGGCCCGGCCTACGAGGACAAGGTCGGCCGCCGGGCCATCCGCTTCGCCGACCTCGCCGACCGCGAGGCCCTGGAGACCAAGATCGAGCGGCTGCTGGCCCACCACGGCGCCCTGCGCGCCGGCCTGGGCCTGACCCCCGTCACCCCGGACGACATCCTGGCCCAGCTGGCCGAGATCACCCCCCAGGTCGCCCCCTTCGTGAAGCCGGCCTGGCGCATCCTCGGCGACCAGATCCGCGCTGGCCGCCGGGTCCTGTTCGAGGGCGCCCAGGCCACCCTTCTGGACGTCGACCACGGCACCTACCCCTACGTGACCAGCTCCAACACCGTGGCCGGCCAGGTGGCGGCGGGGTCCGGCGTGGGGCCCCAGGCGGGCGGCTATGTCCTGGGCATCGTCAAGGCCTACACCACCCGGGTCGGCGAGGGCCCCTTCCCCACCGAGCTGCACGACGAGATCGGCGCCCGGCTGGGCGACCGCGGGCATGAGTTCGGCACGGTCACCGGCCGTCCCCGCCGCTGCGGCTGGTTCGACGCGGCCCTGGTGCGGCAGTCCATCCGGGTCGGCGGCGTCCAGGGCATCGTCCTGACCAAGCTGGACGTGCTGGACGGGATCGAGACCCTCAGGATCTGCACCGGCTACACCCTCGACGGCCGGCCCTTCGACTACCTGCCCGCCGGCTTGCGCGACCAGGCCCGGCTGGTCCCGGTCTATGAGGAGATCGAGGGCTGGACCGACAGCACCGAGGGCGCCCGGTCCTGGAAGGACCTGCCCGGGGCGGCGGTGAAGTATGTCCGCCGGATCGAGGAACTGGTCGGCGCCCCCGTGGCCCTGTTGTCCACCAGTCCACAGAGGGACGACATCATCATGATGCGGGACCCCTACCTGGACTGAGGCGGGATCAGCTGGCCGTCGGACCGATCACCCCGTCGATCACCGCGGTGACGCGCTCGATGAAGGCGGTGCGCTCGGCGCCTTCCAGGGCGGCGCCCCGGATCAGGCGCTCGACGAGGAAGCCGATGTAGATGGCGGCCAGGACGCGGGCCCGCTCCTGGCCGGCCTCGTCGCCCAGCCACTCGCGGATGGGCGCCAGGAACCGCTCCTGCACCGCCCGGCCCAGCAGGGGCGCCGTGGTGGGCGAGGTCGCGGCCTGCAGCAGGAACTGGAAGGTCCGGGTCCGGGGGTCGGCGATGTCGGCGGCGCCGGCCATCATCTCGGCCACGTCCCGGGCGAAGCGGCTACGGTCCCAGTCGCGCAGCCGGTCGGGGGCGATGGTCGCCTTCAGGGCCTCGGTGAACAGCCCCTCCTTGCCGCCAAAATAGCGCGGGATCAGGGCCACGTCCGATCCCGCCAGGGCGGCGATGTCGCGCAGGGAGGTCCGGTCGTAGCCCGTGACGGCGAAGGCGGTCTTGGCCGCCTCCAGGATCGACGCGCGCGTCGCCGCGGCGTCGCGCCGTCGCGGCGGGGCCAGGACGCCCGCCGCTTCCGCAAGCTCGGTCATGAGGTCCGGTCCGGGCTCAGTTCCGGGTGGGGATGATGACCGGCAGGCTCTCGAAGCCGTGCACGAAGGCCGAGAAGTTGCGCACCGGCTCGCCGGAGACCCGGATCTCGGGGAAGCGCTTGAGGATCTCTTCCCAGATGATGGTCAGCTGCAGCTCGGCCACCCGGTTGCCCACGCAGCGGTGGACGCCGAAGCCGAACGACATGTGGTGCCGCGACTGGTCCCGGTCGATGATGTAGGCGTTGGGGTTGTCGATCTCGTCCTCGTCCCGGTTGCCGGAGAGGTACCACATCACCACCCGGTCGCCGGCCTTGATGGTCTTGCCGCCCAGCTCGAAGTCGGTCTTGGCCACCCGGGCCATGTGGGCCAGGGGGGTCTGCCAGCGGATGGTCTCCGAGACCATGGAGGGGATCAGGGCCGGGTTGGCGCGCAGCTTGTCGTACTGGGCCGGGAACTGGTTCAGGGCGACCACGCTGCCCGAAATGGTGTTCCGCGTGGTGTCGTTGCCGCCGACGATCAGCAGGATGACATTGCCGCGATAGGTGTCGCGGTCCATGTCGCGGGTCGCCGGATTGTGCACCAGCATGGAGATCAGGTCCGCCGACGGCTCGGCGTTCACCTTCTGGTTCCACAGTTCCTCGAAGGCGCCGAAGCACTCGCCCATGGCCTGGAACTTGTGCTCCCAGCTCTTCACCGGGCCGTGGCCGGGCGGGTTGGTGACGATGTCCGACCAGTAGGTCAGCTTGCGGCGGTCCTCGAAGGGGAAGTCGAACAGGGTCGCCAGGGTCATGGCGGTCAGTTCCTTCGACACCAGGTCGACCCAGTCGAACTCCTTGCCGATGGGCAGGGAGTCGAGGATCAGGCCCGCCCGCTCGCGGACGATGGGGGCCATCCGCTGAAGGTTGGCCGGCGCCACCGTGGGACTGACCGCCTTGCGCTGGGCCCCGTGCTCGGGCTCGTCCATGGTGATGAAGCCGGCGCCGCCGCCGGTCCGGGGCCGGGCCAGCTCGCCCAGAACCTTCTGCTGTTCGGCCAGGGCGACCAGGTTGGGCAGGGTGATGCCCTGGGCCGAGGAGAAGATCTCATGGTTGGTGTCCACCGCCATGATGTCCTTCCAGCGGGTCACGGACCAGTAGGGCCCGAAGTCGCTCTCGGCGGTGAAGTGGACGGGGTCCTCGCGCCGCAGGCGGGCGAAGACCGGCAGGATGGTGTCGTTCTGGAACCGGTCGGCGCGGCCGGGGTTCAGGAGTTCCAGGGGGGTCTCGTTGGCCTCGCGGATGGCCTCGTCGGAATCGATCCGGACGGCGATGTTCATGGCGCTCTCCCTAACAGGGC
Organism: Pseudomonadota bacterium; assembly: GCA_046046615.1. GTDB lineage: Bacteria > Pseudomonadota > Alphaproteobacteria > Caulobacterales > Caulobacteraceae > Phenylobacterium. The sequence goes on along the minus strand of JBJOJL010000009.1, from coordinate 51,360 downwards.
CGCGTGCCTCCGCAGCCTCCCGCAGCGGAACCCTGACTCCGGGACCCCCCCATGTCAATGCGCGTTGACTTGCGGGCCGCCCTCGCCGGCGGCGGTCCCGTCAGGCCTCGACCAGGTTCTTTTCCCGCGCGGAGGCGATCATCGCCTTCTGCAGCTTCTCGAAGGCCCGGACCTCGATCTGGCGCACCCGCTCGCGGCTGACGCCGTACTGCGAGGCCAGGTCCTCCAGCGTGGTGGGCTCGTCCTTCAGCCGCCGCTCGGTCAGGATGTGCCGCTCCCGGTCCGTCAGCTCGGTCATGGCGGCTTCCAGAAGGCTCATCCTCTGGGTCCGCTCCTGGTCCTCGGCGACCTGGGTCTCCTGGCTGACGGCCCCGGTGTCCTCCAGCCAGTCCTGCCACTCGCTCTCCCCGTCCACCCGCATGGGGGCGTTCAGCGAGGCGTCCGGACCGGACAGGCGGCGGTTCATCGAGACCACCTCGGACTCCTCGACCCCCAGCTTGGTGGCGATCTGCTCGACCTGGTCGGGGTGGAGGTCGCCTTCCTGGAAGGCCGAGATGGCGCTCTTGGCCTTCCGCAGGTTGAAGAACAGCTTCTTCTGCGAGGCGGTGGTGCCCATCTTCACCAGGCTCCAGGACCGCAGGATGTATTCCTGGATCGAGGCGCGGATCCACCACATGGCGTAGGTCGCCAGGCGGAAGCCCTTGTCGGGCTCGAACTTCTTGACGGCCTGCATCAGGCCGACATTCCCCTCGGAGATCACCTCGCCGATGGGCAGGCCGTAGCCGCGGTAGCCCATGGCGATCTTGGCCACGAGGCGCAGGTGGCTGGTGACCAGGCGGTGCGCCGCCTTCGGATCCTCGTGCTCACGCCAGCGCTTGGCCAGCATGAACTCCTCGTCCTTGGTCAGCATCGGGAACTTGCGAATCTCGGTCAGGTAGCGCGACAGACCGCCTTCGGGGGTCATCACGGCCAGAGCGTTCGCGGACATCGGTCGGTTTCCTCCTGATGGGAGGACGGCAAAGACCAACCCCCCAAGTCGGATTTCACCTAGTGACCGAAAGCGGCGGCTTCAAGGCGAAGGCCGCAGGGGCGCGGTTACAATTCGGACAGGCGCGCCTCGAGCCCGGCCATGTCCGGCGGCGGCGGCGACTCGAACCTCAGGGCTTCGCCCGTGACCGGATGGCGGAAACCCAGGACCGCCGCGTGCAGGGCCTGGCGGGAGAGGCCGGCGGCCTTCAGGGCCTCGCGCACCGGCGCGGCGGGCGCCCCAGAGCCATAGACCGGGTCGCCCAGGCAGGGGCAGCCCAGCGAGGCCATGTGCACCCGGATCTGGTGGGTGCGTCCGGTCTCGAGCCGGCAGGTCACCCGCGCCGCCAGGGGCGCACCCGGCGGGCCGAAGGGGCGCTCGGTCCGGTAGTGGGTCACAGCTTCACGCCCGCCCGACTTCAGGACCGCCATCTTCATCCGGTCATGCGAGGACCGGCCGATCCGCGTACGGATCTCGCCCGCCGGCGGCCTCGGCGCCCCTCGCACCAGGGCCACATAGCTGCGCTCGATGTCATGGGCGGCGAACAGGGCGGCCAGGCCTTGGTGGGCGGCGTCAGTCTTGGCCGCGACAATGACCCCCGACGTCTCCTTGTCCAGCCGGTGGACGATCCCCGGACGGGCCACCCCGCCGATCCCCGAAAGGGAGGCGCCGCAGTGGTGGAGCAGGGCGTTGACCAGGGTCCCGTCCGGCACCCCCGGCCCCGGGTGCACGGCCATGCCGGCGGCCTTGTTCAAAACGATCAGGTCGGCGTCCTCGAACAGGATGTCCAGCGGCAGGTCCTGGGGCTCGGGGAGGGCCGCCGCCGGGGGCGGGATCTCCACCCGGTAGGTTCCCGGCCTCGCCCGGCCCGAGGGGTCGCCCACCGCAGCCCCGTCCCAGGTCACGGCGCCAGCCTCCATCAGGGCCCGGAGCCGGGCGCGGGACAGCTGCGGCAAGGCGTCGGCCAGGGCCCGGTCCAGCCGCCCGCCGACGCCGGCCGCCAGGACGGCCTCCAGCGTCTCGGCGGCGGGGGCGGCCTCCGGCGGGTCCTCCGGACCGTCATCGTCGAATCCGGCGGGAGGGCGGGCGTCAGGCATGGGCGCATGATCGCGGTTGCCGCGCTGCGCGCAAGGGCCCCGTTCCGGGCACGGGCGGTCTGGACACATCCCTGTCATCGGGGTTCTTTACTCCCCGCGCCGGAAGGGGCGCCGGCCCGCCGGGCCGAATGGGGGAGTTCAAGACCATGCGTGTGGATCGTCGCCGGGCCCTGGCCCTCTTCGGGGCGGGTGCAACCGCCGTCGCCGGCCCTTCGGCCGCCCAGGACCGGACGGTCCGCTTCGACCACGGGGTGGCCTCCGGCGATCCCACGGCCGACCGGGTCATCCTGTGGACCCGCATCACCCCCATGGACCCCTCGGCCGGCGCCATCGCCTACGAGTGGAGCCTCAACCCCATCGACCGCCGCGCCGGCGGGGCGAAGTCGGGCCGGGGAACGACCTCCGCAGCCCGGGACTTCACGGTCAAGGTGGACGTGGGCGGCCTGGATCCCGGCCGGGCCTACACCTTTACCTTCACGTCCAACGGCGTGACCTCGCCCATGGGCCGCACGCGCACCCTGCCCGAGGGCCCGGTGGAGGACGCCGTCCTGGCCATCGCCTCCTGCGCCCTTTATCCGGGCGGCTACTTCAACGCCTACCAGGCCATCGCCGACCTGCCCCGGGTGGACGCGGTCCTGCACCTGGGGGACTACATCTATGAGTACGGCGCCGACGGCTACGGCGCCGAGACGGGCAGGAAGCTCAACCGCCTGGTCCGCCCGGCCCACGAGATCCAGACCCTTTCGGACTACCGGAACCGCCACGCCCAGGTGAAGTCCGATCCCCAGCTCCAGGCCGCCCACGCCCGGGCGCCCTGGATCGTCGTCTGGGACGACCATGAGACCGCCAACAACAGCTGGGTCGGCGGCGCCGAGAACCACGAACGGGACGAGGGCTCCTGGAACCGCCGCAAGGCGGCGGCCATCAAGGCCTATTACGAATGGATGCCGATCCGCGAGCCGGACGGCGGCGGCTTCGCCATCAACCGGGCCTTCGAGTTCGGCGACCTCGCCACCCTGTTCATGCTCGAGACCCGGCTCACCGCCCGAGACGAGCAGCTCGACTACGGCAAGGACCTCAACGGACCGGACGGCAAGCCGGACGTCGCCCGCTTCCGCAAGCGGCTGGCCGATCCCGACCGACGCATGATGGGACCGTCCCAGGCGGACTGGCTCCGCCGGGGCCTCGCCAACTCCGTCCGGTCCGGCCGGACCTGGCAGGTCCTCGGCAACGAGGTGGTCATGGCCCGGGTCGGCGTGCCCGACATCCGCGCCGCCCTGGGGCCGGAGAAGTTCGCCGAGGCGACGGCTGGCCTCGGTCCGGACGGCGTCAAGCGCATCGACCGCATGACCGGGATCGCCAAACTCGGCCTGCCCTACGGCCTCGACATGTGGGACGGCTATCCCGCCGACCGCCAGCGCCTCTACAACCTGATCAGCCGGGCCAAGGCGAACGCCGTCGTCGTCTCCGGCGACAGCCACGCCTTCTGGGCCAATGAGCTGCATGACGCTCCCGAAGGCGGCAAGCGGGTCGCTGTGGAGTTCGGGACCACCGGCATCACCAGCCCCGGCGCCGGCGACGCCCTGCCCGGCGTGCCCATCGGCCAGATCATGGCCGACGCCAACCGCGAGGTGGTCTATTCCGACCAGGCCGCCAAGGGCTTCGTCCTGCTCACCCTCGGGCGCAAGGAAGGCAAGGCCGAGATGATGGCCGTCTCCACCATCCTGGAAACCACCTTCACCACAAAGGTGCTGAAGACCTTCACCTTCACCCCCGGCCCCGAGGGGGTCTCAGGCCTGAAGGAAGCCTGACGCCCCTCAGGCGAGGACCAGAACGCCAATTGCTCCCCGAAGGGGGAGCTGTCAGCGCAGCTGAATGAGGGGGTCTACGGCATCTCAGCTGACCCCCTCCGGCCCGCTGCGCGCGCCACCTCCCCCTGGGGGGAGGAACTACAGCACCCAGTTGCTCCCCCAAGGGGGAGCTCCCGGCGAAGCCGGGGGAGGGGGTCTACGGCGGCTCCGTCAGCCGGCCTCGCGGTCCGGGCCGGCGCCAGGGACGGGGACCAACCTGACCCCGTCCGGGGTCACGCTGCGGAAGAAGCAGGTGCGGGCGCCCACATGGCAGGCCCCGCCGTCGCCCTGCGGCCGGACCTTCAGGAGGACGGCGTCCTGGTCGCAGTCGATCCGCACCTCGACCACCACCTGGACCTGGCCGGAGGTCTCGCCCTTCTTCCAGAGGGCCTGGCGGGAGCGGCTGAAATAGACCGCCTCGCCCGAAGCCAGGGTGGCGCGAAGGGCCTCGGCGTTCATCCAGGCCAGCATGAGCACCTCGCCGGTGTCGGCGTGCTGGGCGATGGCGGAGATCAGGCCGTCGGGGCCAAAGCGGGGGGCCAGGACGTCGCCGGTCTCCAGCGCCTCGACCGAAGGGGCCGTGGGGAAGGCGGCGGTCATGGCGGCTCCTATTTGCGGTTGGCGAAGTCCAGGAAGCGCTGGCGCAGGGCGTCGTCGGTCTTGAACACCCCGGTGAACTGGGTGGTGATGGTCGAGACGTGCCGGTGGTGCAGGCCGCGGGTGGTCATGCACTGGTGGGCGGCGTCGACCAGGACCGCCACGCCGGCCGGGCGCAGGCTGTCGTTGATGGCGTTGGCGATCTGCTGGGTCAGGGTCTCCTGGTTCTGGAGACGGCGGGCGAAGATGGTCACCACCTTGGCCAGCTTGGAGATGCCCACGACGCGGTTGGTCGGCATGTAGGCCACGTAGGCCTTGCCCAGGAAGGGCGCCATGTGGTGCTCGCAGTGGCTCTCCACCTCGATGTCCCGCAGCATGACGATGTCGTCATAGCCCTGGACGTCCTCGAAGGTCTTGGACAGCTCCTTGGCCGGGTCCTGGCGGTAGCCCTCGAACCAGTCCTGGTAGGCGTCGATGACCCGCTTGGGGGTGTCGATCACGCCCTCGCGGCGGGGGTCGTCGCCGGCCCAGGCGATCAGGGTGCGCACGGCCTCCATGGCCTCCTCGCGGGTCGGCCGGCGCAGGGGCTCGAGGCCCGCGGGGACGGCGGCGGCGGGGGAGTCGGCGGGAGCGGCCATGTCGTCTTCCTTCAGGATCCGCGCGGCGGAGAGGGGCTGTCCCCAAAGTCCTTGGCCCGCCGGACGGCCAGACTGTATACGGGAGCCGCCCCGCCGGGGGCAACCTTGCGCCGCCTCGGACCTGACCAGAACCGCCCCATGCCCCTCGTGCTCTACGACTCCATGGCCCGCGCCAAGCGGCCCTTCGTCCCCGCCGATCCGGCCCGGGTGACGATGTATGTCTGCGGCCCGACGGTCTACAACTTCGCCCACATCGGCAACGCGCGCCCCGTGGTGGTGTTCGACGTCCTGTTCCGCCTGCTGCGCCACGCCTACGGCGAGGACGCCGTGGTCTATGCCGCGAACGTCACGGACGTGGACGACAAGATCAACCGGAAGGCCGCCGAGGAAGGCGTGCCTATCGACGTCATCACCGACCGCTACCTGGCCGCCTACAACGCCGACATGGCCGAGCTGGGCGCCCTGAGGCCGACCCTGCAGCCGCGCGCCACCCGGACCATGGACGCCATCATCGCCCTGATCGGCCGGCTGGTCGCGAACGGCTCGGCCTACGCCGCCGAGGGCCATGTGCTGTTCGACACCCAGGCCTGCGGTGACTACGGCGCCCTGTCCGGCCACCCGATGGAGGACATGATCGCCGGCGCCCGGGTGGACGTGGCCCCCTACAAGCGCCACCCCGCGGACTTCGTCCTGTGGAAGCCCTCCAAGCCCGGCGAGCCGGTGTGGGACAGCCCCTTCGGCCCCGGCCGTCCCGGATGGCACATCGAGTGCACGGCCATGATCGAGCAGTCCCTGGGCCTGCCCATCGACATCCATGGCGGCGGCATCGACCTCCTCTTCCCGCACCACGAGAACGAGCGGGCCCAGGGGGTCTGCGCCCATGATCACGGCGCCGACGGGGACCGCACCTACGCCCGCTACTGGATGCACAACGGCTTCCTGAACTTCGGCGACGAGAAGATGTCGAAGAGCCTGGGCAATGTCGCCCTGGTGCACGACCTCGTGGACTCCACGCCGGGAGAAGCCCTGCGCTGGGCCCTGCTGGTGGGCCACTACCGCGCCCCGCTGGAGTGGACGGGCGACCTCATCGCCCAGTCCGTCAAGGCGCTGGACCGGCTCTACGGCGCCCTGCGCCGGGCGGCGACGGTGGAGGCGGCGGACACCGGCCCGGCCCCGGCCTTCCTGGCGGCGCTGGAGGACGACCTGAACACGCCGGCCGCCATGGCGGAACTGTTCGGCCTGGCCACCGCCCTGGAGACGGCGACCGGGCCCGGGCGGGCCGAGGCGAAGGGCCGGCTGCTGGCCTCCGCCCGGCTGATGGGCTTCCTGTCCGGCGACCCCGAGGCCTGGTTCCAGGGCGGGGCGGACGAGGCCCTGAAGGCGCGCATCGACGACCTGGTGGCCCGACGGTCAGAGGCGCGGGCGGCGAAGGACTGGCCGGCGGCGGACCGGATCCGGGACGAGCTGGCGTCCCTGAACGTCGAGGTCATGGACGGGCCGTCCGGGGCGACCTGGAGACTCAAGGAGAGGACGTGATGGCGATCCGCCCGCCGCCCATGTTCGGCATGAAGGGGGGCGCCCCCAAGGCGACCGGCGGGCCGATCCCGCTGCGCGTCGAGCACCGGATCGGGGTCCAGGCCCCGGCGGAGATCCTGTGGGAGCTGCTCAGCAACCTGGAGGGCTGGGGCGGCTGGAACCCCCTTTATCCGCAGGCCCGGGGCCAGATCCGCCTTGGTTCCCAGCTGGAACTGACAGAGGTCCTGCCTGGACGCGCTCCGCGGCAGGCGCGCCCCGTCGTGCTGGAATGGGTGCCCCTGGAACAGATCCACTGGCGGGACTCGCGGTCCGATGGGTGGGTGAAGTCGGTCCGGTTCATCGAGGTCGACATCCTCAGCCCGACCGGCTGCATCATCTCCAACGGCGAGATCTTCACGGGCTGGCTGGCGAAGCGGCATCTCAAGCTCCACGGGCCGGCGCACCGCGAGGGCTTCCGCGCGATGAACGAGGCCCTGGTCGACCACGCCGTCCGCCTCTGGGCCGAGCGGGGCGGGGCCCCGCCGGAAGACCGATGATCGACGACATCTACTCGGCCAAGGTCCTGGCCCTGGCGGCCAACCTGCCGCACCTGGGGCGGCTGGAGGCGCCGCACGGTTCGGCGGAGAAGACCTCGCGCCTCTGCGGCAGCCGGGTGCGGGTCGATGTCGGCCTCGATGCGGAGGGGCGGATCGACCGTTTCGCCCAGGATGTGAAGGCCTGCGCCCTGGGCCAGGCCTCGGCCGCCATCCTCGGCGCCGGCGCGATCGGGGCCAGCGAGGCAGACCTCGAGTTGGCGACCGAAGCCTTCCGTTCTATGCTGAAGGCGGGTGGTCCCCCGCCCGAAGGACGTTTTTCGGATCTCGCCATGCTCGCCCCGGTCAAGGACTATCCCGCCCGGCACGCCTCGACCCTCCTGGCCTTCGAGGCCGCCCTGGAGGCTGTCCGTCAGGCGGGTGCGCGAACTAGCCCCGCCGGCGCGGCTTGATCCCGGGGACTCTGCGGGATACGCACAGCCCCAAGTCGCAAGCCTGCGAGCCGGCATGACCCTCTACGAACGCTGCGTCAGGGGCGCCCACCGCGCCTACAAGCTGACGCTCTCGCCCCTGATCGGGCGCCAGTGCCGGTTTCTTCCGACCTGCTCGGATTACGCCGCCGAGGCCCTGGTCACGCACGGTCCCTGGAAAGGCGCCGGACTGGCCGCCAGTCGACTGTGCCGATGCAATCCCTGGGGTGGATCGGGCTATGACCCGGTCCCGCCCCGGAGCCTGAAGACTTCCGCAGATGCGGGGTCAGACGCTCCGAAACGGACGACCTGAACCATGATTGAACTTGTGTTTCCCGACGGCTCGAAGCGGGCCTTCGACGACGGCGCCAGCGGCCGCGACGTGGCGGCCTCCATCGCCAAGTCGCTGGAGAAGCGCGCCCTCCTGGTGCGCCTGGACGGCGAGCTGCTGGACCTGGACCGGACCCTGCCCCGGGGCGGGACCTTCGAGATCCTGACGCGCGAGAGCCCGGACGCCCTGGAGGTGATCCGCCATGACGCCAGCCACGTCCTGGCCCAGGCGGTGCAGGAGCTGTTCCCCGGCACCCAGGTGACGATCGGTCCGGCCATCGAGGACGGCTTCTATTACGACTTCGCCCGGGACGAGCCCTTCTCCCTGGACGACCTTGCGACCATCGAGGCCCGCATGGCCGAGATCGTCGACCGCGACGAGAAGATCGTCCGGGAGGTCTGGGACCGGAACGAGGCCATCTCCCACTTCAAGGACATCGGCGAGGCCTACAAGGCCGAGATCATTTCCGACCTGCCCGAGGACGAGGTCATCACGGTCTACCGCCAGGGTGACTGGAAGGACCTGTGCCTGGGGCCGCACCTGCCCTCGACGCGACACGTGGGCAAGGCGTTCAAGCTGACCAAGCTGGCGGGGGCTTACTGGCGCGGCGACCATCGCAACGCCCAGCTCCAGCGCATCTACGGCACGGCCTGGGCCAGCGAGGCGGACCTCGAAGCCCACCTGAAGCGGATCGAGGAGGCCGAGCGCCGCGACCACCGCCGGATCGGACGGGCCATGGACCTCTTCCACCTGCAGGAAGAGGCCAAGGGGATGATCTTCTGGCATCCCAAGGGCTGGACCCTTTACCGCACGGTGGAGGCCTACATGCGCCGCCGGCTGGACACCGACGGCTATGTCGAGGTCAAGGCGCCCCAGATCATGGACCGGGGCCTTTGGGAAAAGTCCGGGCACTGGGAAAAGTTCGGCCAGGCCATGTTCACGTGCGAAACGACGGAAGGCGAGGAGCTGGCCGTTAAGCCCATGAACTGTCCGGGGCACGTCCAGATCTTCAACTTCGGCCAAAAGAGCTATCGCGACCTGCCCCTGCGCATGGCCGAGTTCGGCGCCTGCCACAGGTATGAGCCGTCCGGCGCCCTGCACGGGATCATGCGCCTGCGCGCCTTCACCCAGGACGACGCCCACATCTTTTGTCGCGAGGACCAGATCGAGGCCGAGACGACGAAGTTCGTGAAGCTGCTGAACTCGGTCTATTCCGACTTCGGCCTCGACCTGCACAGCGTGAAGCTGGCCCTGCGCCCGGACATCCGCGCCGGGTCGGACGAGGTCTGGGACATCGCCGAAGCCAAGCTCGACCGCGCCGCCCGCCAGGCGGTGAACATGGAGGTCGAACCCCTGCCCGGCGAAGGCGCCTTCTACGGCCCCAAGCTGGAGTTCCACCTGCGCGACGCCATCGGGCGGACCTGGCAGTGCGGCACCCTGCAGCTGGACTTCGTCCTGCCCGAGCGCCTCGACGCCGAGTATGTGGCCGAGGACGGCTCCAAGCAGAGGCCGGTCATGCTGCACCGGGCGATCTGCGGCTCCATGGAGCGGTTCCTGGGGGTGGCCATCGAGAACTACGCCGGCGCCTTCCCCCTTTGGCTGGCGCCCACCCAGGCGGTGGTGGCCTCGATCACCTCGGACGCGGACGACTACGCCCGTGAGGTCGCCGCGGCCCTGAAGGCGGCGGGACTGAGGGTCGAACTCGACCTGCGGAACGAGAAGATCAACTACAAGGTGCGCGAGCACAGCCTGGCCAAGACCCCGGTCATAGCCGCGGTCGGCCGCCGGGAGGCCGAGACCCGCGCCCTGGCCATCCGCCGGCTGGGGGCCGAGGGCCAGACCGTCCTGCCCCTGGACGAGGCGGTGGCGGCCCTGGCCGACGAGGCGGTCCCCCCCGACCTGGCCCGCGCTGCGCTGAGAGGCTGATGCAGGAGCTCCCCCGTCCGGTCGAGGCGATTGCTGCGGCCCCTGCGCACGGCGCGGGGGCCTCGGTGGTGCTCGTGACCTTCATGACCGGGGAGTCCCTGTTTCCCTCCATCGAAAGCGCCCTGGCCCAGCCGGAGGTGGCCGAGGTCGTGGTGGTCGACAACGGCTCCACGCCGGAGGACGCCGCCCGCCTGGCCCGGCTGGCCGCAGCGTCGGAGCGGCTGAAGCTGGTGACCGGCCAGGGCAATGTCGGGTTCGCGCGCGGCGCCAACCTGGGCGCCCGGGCGGCGCGGGGAGACCTGCTGGTCTTCCTGAACCCCGACGCCTTCCTGGGGGCGGGCGGGGTCACCGCCCTGGCCGAGGCCCTGTCGGGCCGGCCCTCGCCAAGCCTGGCCGGGGCCCGGATCCTGAACCGGGACGGGACCGAGCAGAGGGGCGGGCGCCGCGGCGAGGTGACGCCCCTGTCAACCCTCCTGAGCCTGTCCACCCTGGCCCGCCGGGCGCCGGCCCTGCACCGTTTCGAGGTGCATCTGGAGGACGAGCCCATGCCCTCCGGGGTGGTGGAGACCCCGACCGTCTCGGGCGCCTGCTTCGCCATGCGACGGGCGGACTTCGAGGCCCTGGGGGGATTCGACGAGGGGTACTTCCTTCACGTCGAGGACATCGACCTCTGCTGGCGCGCGCGCCAGGCGGGCGGACAGGTGGTCTTCCAGCCCGCCGCCGAGGTGGTCCACGTGGGGCACACCAGCCGGGCCAACCCCCTCAGGGTGGAGTACGCCAAGGGCTGCGGACTGGCCCGCTTCTTTCGCAAGCGGGCCCGGACGCCGGTGGGCCTGGCGGCCGCCTGGGCCCTGGCCCCCTTCATCGTCGCCGCCGCTGTCGTCCGCCCGGTGCTCTGGCGGCTGGGCGGCCCGCCCGGCTGAACGGCTTCAGGCCGGCAGGGGAAAGAGGCCCGCGCGGGTGACCGAGGCGGTCGGGGTCTTGCCCAGCAGGCCGCAGACCCACTCCGCCGTGGAGATCAGGGCCGGCAGGTCGTAGCCGGTCTCGAAGCCCCCGCGCTCCAGCATGTAGACCAGATCCTCGGTGCCGATATTGCCGGTGGCGTTGGGCGCAAAGGGGCAGCCGCCCAGGCCGCCGCAGCTGGCGTCGAGGACGTCCACCCCCGCCTCGACCCCGGCGAAGGCGTTGGCCAGGCCCGTGTTCCGCGTATCGTGAAAGTGGAGCCGCAGCCGCCGGGCGCCCGAGACGGCGCGGCAGGACTCCACCAGCCGGCGCACCGCCCAGGGATCGGCCGCGCCGATGGTGTCGGCCAGGGCGATCTCGTCCAGGGGGAGGGCCGCGGCCTCGCGCACCAGGTCCACCACCCGGGCGGGGTCGACCTCGCCTTCGAAGGGGCAGCCGAAGGCGACGGAGAAGGTGACGGAAAGTCGCGGCCCGCCCTCGGCTGCGCGGCGGCCGGCCACGGCGGCGAGAGTGGCCATCTGCTCGGCCGTCGTCGCCCCCTGGTTGCGGATCCCGAAGGCGTCGGAGGCGCAGACCACCACATTGGCCTCGTCGCAGCCGGTGGAGACCGCCCGGTCCCAGCCGCGCATGTTCAGGACGAGGCCGATCCGCGAGCGCGCCGCGTCGGCCGGGAGGGCCGCGCAGACCTCCTCGGCGCCCGCCATCTGCGGCACCCGGGCCGGATTGACGAAGGAGACGGTCTCGGTCCGACGGGCGCCGGCGGCCTCGAGCCGGCGGATGAACTCGACCCTCTGGGCGGGGGTCAGGGTGGTCTTCTCGTTCTGCAGGCCGTCTCGCGGCCCGACCTCGACGATCTCGATGAAGCGGCTCATGGGCGGGCCTCCTGTGCGGCGCGGGACGCGGGGGCGTAGACGGTGAGTTCGGTCTCGTCGCCGTTCGAATAGTTGAGGCCAGAGACCCGGCCGACCTCCACCGGACGGACGCCGGCGCGGGCGAGGGCCTGGCGGAAGGCGGCCTGCTCGCGGGACTCCACCACCGCGGCGCGGCCCGAGGCCAGGGCCTCGGCGGCGTCCTGGGCGTCGCCCAGGCCCGTATTGGTGCCGACCTGGAAGACCAGGCTGGGCTCGGCGTAGCCCGCCACCGCCACCGGGCCGGGGACGACCCCCTGGGCCGGAAGCAACCGGGCGCTGGCCAGGAGGTCGACGGTCCGCCCCGACAACATCAGCGGCTGGAGGCCGGGGACCAGCAGGGCGGTGAGGGCGGCGTGGGCGAGGACCCCGGCCGGAAGGGCCCAGACGACGGCGCGCGGCGCCTGGCCCCTGAGCAGGAGGACCGCCCCGGCGACGGCGGCGAACAGGAAGAGACCCGCCGTCAGGACGGCGGCGGGCAGGTCCCAGCCATCGCCATAGGTGATCGCCAGGTAAACTGCCGCGCCGGCCAGCAGGGCGCCGGCCAGTCCATGCAGCAGGGCGCCGGCCCGGCGGACGATGGGACCCGCCGCCTGGGTGAGGGCCGCCGCGCACAACCAGGCCAGGGCGGCGTAGCAGGGCAGGACATAGTGCGGCAGCTTGGTGGGGGTGGCCTCGAAGACGAGCCAGGCGGGGACCAGCCAGGCCAGGGCGAACCGCACCCCGGGCTCGGCCCGGCGCCGCCAGGCGACGAGGGCGGCGGCCGGCAGCATGAGGGTGGCCGGGAACATCAGGAGGGGGGCGGCCAGGGCGTGCATGCCGGGCGGCGCCCCATGGCTCTCATGCCCCCCCGCCAGCTTGGGCGCCAGGTCGCCGCCGATGGCCACGGCCCAGAAGGCGCCGTCCGTGGCGATGGTCACCGCCCAGGCCCAGGGCCCGACGATCGCGGCGAAGGCGATCAGGCCCCAGGCCCAGCCGATCGGCCGCGCCGTCAGGGGCCGCCGGTCCGCGATGCGCAGGGCCAGGGCGGCGAGCCCTACGACCAGCAGGGCGATGGGCCCCTTGACCAGGACGGCCAGGGCCAGGGCCAGCCAGAAGGCGGGAATGGCCAGGCGGCCGGCCGGGCGGCCGCCCCGGGCTTCGGCGTAGAGACGGCCCAGGGCCGCCATGGCCAGGACGGTGAGCCCGGTCAGTACGGCGTCGGTCTTGGCGATGAAGGCCTCGGTGGACAGGAGCAGGCCGCCGCCGAGCATGAGGCCCGACAGGAGGGCCACCCCCCGGCTGAAGAAACCGGCGGCGCCCCAGACGCAGGCCGCCGCCGCCAGCATGGCGCCCAGGAGGGAGGGGATCCGGTAGAGACGGATGTCCCTCTGCCCGGCGTCGCCGAAGGTGGAGACCGCGGCGGCCTGCATCCAGTGAATGCCCACCGGCTTCTTGAAGCGGGGCTGGTCCTGGAAGCGGATGACCACAAAGTCGTCCTGCTCGAGCATCTGGGCGGTGGCCTGGGCGAAACGGGCTTCGTCCCGGTCGAGGGGGGGCAGGGCCAGGAGGCCCGGCAGTCCGGCGAGGAAGGCGAAAAGGGCCGCGGCCGCCGGGCCGCGCCAGCCGCCGGGCCGCCGGAAGGCGTCGATGATGTCCGCGAGCCACATGGCCCGCTGGTTAGCACGAACCGGCCGCCGCGTCGTTTCCCTTGAGCCGGGAAAGATCGTAGGGTGCCGCATGCCTTCCGACCCGTCCCAGACGCCGCCCGCCGGGCCCCGGCCCGAGGTTTCCGTGGTGGTCCCGGTCTACAACGAGTCCGGCGCCGCCCCGGACCTGGCGCGCGAGATCGCCGCCGCCTTCCAGGGGTGGAGCGTCGAGATCCTGTTCGTCGACGACTGCAGCCGGGACGACACCCGCGAGCGCCTCGCCGCCCTGAAGCCGGAGCTCCCGTCCCTCAGGCTCCTGGCCCACGGCGCCAACGCCGGGCAGAGCCGGGCGGTCCGCACAGGGGTGCTGGCGGCGCGGGGGGACATCATCGTCACCCTGGACGGCGACGGCCAGAACGACCCGGCCGACGCCCCGCGCCTGGTGGAGGCCCTGAAGGCCGGGCCTGCGGACCTGGCCCTGGTGGGCGGCGAGCGCGTCCGCCGGCAGGACAGCGCCGCCAAGAAGATCGCCTCGCGGGTCGGCAACGGCGTGCGCAAGCGGCTCCTGAAGGATACGGCCAACGACACCGGCTGCGGGCTCAAGGCCTTCCGCCGCGAGGCCTTCCTGCGCCTTCCCTACTTTGACCACATCCACCGCTACCTGCCGGCCCTGATGCTGCGGGAGGGCTATCGCACGGCCTTCCTTCCGGTCGGCCACCGGCCGCGCACGACCGGGGCCTCGAAGTACACCAACCTGGGTCGGCTCTGGGCCTCGCTGTCCGACCTGCGCGGCGTGATGTGGCTGCAGTCCCGCGCCCGGCTGCCCGGAGAGATCACCGAGCGCTGAGCCCCGGGGCCGGCCGTCAGGTGAAGGCGGTCAGGATGGCCACGACCAGGGCGACATCGAAGACTCGGGTGGCGAGGGCGGTCATGGCGGGTCTCCAGGGCGGTTTCGCCAAGGGCCCCTGCAAGGCCCGAGCCAGGCCGCCTCTCCCTGAAAACGCTCAGCAATCTGGATTTCGCGGCGTCTGCACCCGCGGCAATCCCAGCCGGTCGGCGGAATTGACCCGGCGCCGGGTCAGGTCTTCACGCGCGCCTTGCGGCCGGACTTCTTGCGGCGGTCGGCCTTGCCCGACCACTCCGTGGCCTCGTAGGCCTCCTTGGCGGCGTCGAGGACGGGCGCTCCGCCCTTGAGCCCGCGACGGGCGCCCTTCTGGCCCAGAAGATGGGCGCTGAGGGCGGCGGCGCCCTCGGCCAGGGGAACTTCGGCTGGCGGACGCACCCGGTCGGATCGCCCGGCCCCGGCGGTCGGCGCCGGGACCTCGGGCTCGGAGGCGGGGCCGGTCAGGAGGTTGCGGGGTTCCCGGGTCCGCCGGGAGCGGCCGATGGGATTGATCGGGCTGGTCATCGGCCGGAGGCGAGCCTGTCGATCTGGGCCGCCATCTCCTCCATCCGCCGCTTCAGGTCGGCGATGGCGTCGTCGTTTCCGGCGGCCGCGGGGCCAGCGGTCGGGGCGACGGGGGCCGGCGGGGCGGTTGGGGGCGCAGGCTCAGGCGCGGCCGCGCCGCCGGCCGGCGCTGCGTCCGGACGGCTATAGGCGAAGGGCGAGAACATCTGCATGGCCTGGCTGAACAGGGCCATGTTCTTCTTCACCTGGTCCTCGTAGGCGGACAGGCTGGGGGCCTGTCCCATGCCGGAGAGCTGCTGGCGCAGGCGCTCCTGCTGCTCGGCGAAGGAGGCCAGGGACATCTCCAGGTAAGACGGAAGGAAGGCCTGCATGGAGTTGCCGTAGAAGCCGATCAGCTGGCGCAGGAACTGTATCGGAAGCAGGCTCTCCGAGCGGCTTTCCTCGTCAAAGATGATCTGGGCGAGGACCGACCGGGTGATGTCGTCGTTGGACTTGGCGTCGTAGACCACGAAGTCGACGCCCTTGCGGACCATGTCGGCCAGGTGTTCCAGCGTGACGTAGGTGCTTGAGGCCGTGTTGTAGAGCCTGCGGTTGGCGTACTTCTTGATGACGACCGGGCCCTCGCCCGTCTTGGCGCCCTTCGGATCGGCCATTGCGGTTCCTTCCTGCGCGGTCCCGCGCCAGAGCCTTCATTATTGCATTGCAGTATTGCCGATGCGAGCGTCTTCTGGAAGGTGACGGAAGCGGCCGCCGGGCCTGGCGCAGCCGCACCCCCTGAAGGAGCCCCCGCCATGACCGACGTCGTCATCGTCTCCGCCGCCCGGACCCCCGTCGGGTCCTTCAACGGCGCGCTGTCCGGACTGCCCGCCCATGAACTGGGCCGCACGGCCATCGCCGGCGCCCTGGAGCGGGCCGGGGTGGCCGGCGCCGACGTCAGCGAGGTGATCCTGGGCCAGGTGCTGCAGGCGGGCGCCGGCCAGGGCCCGGCCCGCCAGGCGGCCATCGCCGCGGGGGCGCCCGTGGAGGCGCCGGCCTGGAGCCTGAACCAGCTGTGCGGATCGGGCCTGCGGGCCGTGGCCCTGGGCGCCCAGCAGATCGTCGACGGCGCCGCCCGCGTGGTGGTGGCCGGCGGCCAGGAAAGCATGAGCCAGGCGCCCCACGCCCAGCACCTCAGGGGCGGCCAGAAGATGGGCGACCTGGCCCTGGTCGACACCATGATCAAGGACGGCCTGTGGGACGCCTTCCACGGCTATCACATGGGCCAGACCGCCGAGAACATCGCGGCCCGCTGGCAGATCACCCGAGAGGACCAGGACCGCTTCGCCGTGACCTCGCAGAACCGGGCCGAGGCGGCCCAGAAGGCCGGCCGTTTCGCCGCCGAGATCGTTCCGGTGACGGTGAAGGGCCGCAAGGGCGACACGGTGGTCGACCAGGACGAGTACATCCGGCACGGCGCCACCCTGGAGAGCGTGGCGGGCCTGCGCCCGGCCTTCACCAAGGACGGGTCGGTGACGGCCGCCAACGCCTCGGGGATCAATGACGGCGCCGCGGCCCTGGTGCTGATGTCGGCGGCCGAGGCGAAGGCCCGGGGCCTGGCGCCCCTGGCGCGGATCGCCTCCTGGGCCCAGGCCGGCGTCGCTCCCGAGATCATGGGCACCGGCCCCATCCCGGCCACCCGGCGGGCTCTGGAGCGCGCGGGCTGGAGCGTGGCGGACCTGGACCTGGTGGAATCCAACGAGGCCTTCGCCGCCCAGGCCCTGTGCGTGGTGCGCGAGCTGGGCCTGGATCCCGACAAGGTGAACGTCAATGGCGGGGCCATTGCGATCGGCCATCCCATCGGCGCCTCGGGCGCCCGGATCCTGACCACCCTGTTGCACGAGATGAAGCGCTCGGGCGCCGCCAAGGGCCTGGCGACCCTGTGCGTCGGCGGCGGCATGGGCGTGGCCCTCTGCGTCGAGCAGGTCTGACACCCGAAACCCCAAGGAGGCGGCGATGGCGAGAGTGGCGTTCGTGACCGGAGGCACCCGCGGCATCGGCCGCGCCATCTGCGAGCGGCTCAAGGCCGACGGGATGAAGGTGGCGGCGGGCTATTCCGGCAATGAAGAGGCCGCCCAGGCCTGCGCCCGCGAGCTGGGCGTGATGGTGGTGAAGGGCAATGTCGGCTCCTACGAGGACTGCGACCGGGCGGTCCGGGCCGTGGAGGCCGAGCTGGGGCCCGTGGACGTCCTGGTGAACAACGCCGGCATCACCCGGGACGGGGTCTTCCACAAGATGTCGCCCGCCCAGTGGTCGGACGTGATCCGGGTGAACATGGACTCGGTCTTCAACATGACCCGCCAGGTCATCGAGGGCATGCGCGAGCGCGAGTGGGGCCGGATCGTCAACATCAGCTCGATCAACGGCCAGAAGGGCCAGATGGGCCAGACCAACTACGCCGCGGCCAAGGCCGGCATGATCGGCTTCACCAAGGCCCTGGCCCTGGAAAACGCGCGCAAGGGCGTGACGGTCAACTGCATCTGCCCTGGCTACATCGACACCGAGATGGTGCAGGCCGTGCCCGAGACCGTCCTGGCCTCGATCATCGCCCAGATCCCGGTGGGCCGGCTGGGCCGCGGCGAGGAGATCGCCGACATGGTGGCCTTCCTGGCCGGCGAGCACGCGGGCTTCGTCACCGGCTCGACCCTGTCGCTCAACGGCGGCCAGTACATGGCGGGATGAGGCCTGCGTCCAAAATCCGCCCCAGTCGGGGTGCATTGACTGTCCTAGATGCCTTCCTGCGGACCTCCTGACCGGCTGCGACGAAGCCGCCTGGGCCTGCTCGCCGTCTTCCTGGCGGCGGGCGGCCTGCTTGTCGCTCCGCCCCCGGCGCGGGGGCAGTCGGCGCCAGCGGCCCGCGGACCCCTGTTCGGTCCGTCCGGGAGCCCGGCCGGACCGGCCGGCGCGCCGCCCGTGGCGCGATATGTCTCCGAGACCGGGGTGAGGTTCACCTTCGACCGCAGCCAGGGCCTGCCCCTGGTCAAGTTCGACCGCAGCCCGGAGGTCTGGGTCCTGCGCCCCCAGCCGGCGCCGCGGGGCGATATCCTCTACCTCAACGACCTGGGCGAACCGATCCTGCGGGCCAGCCGGACCGGGGGCCTGACGGTGTTCACCAACGATCGCCCCGAGGGCCTGGCCGTGGCCCTGTCCGGCGGCGGGCCGGCCCTGCGGATGACGCCCCTGGGGCCCCAGCAGCTGCTCGAGCGGCTGGCCATGGCGAGCACCCGCGCCACCCGGGCGGCGCGGCGCCTTATCCCCTTCGAGGCCGACGCCTCCCCCGCCTCCTCCGCCCTCACCGCCGACGCCGCCATGGTGGCCGCCGAGGCCATCATCCGCATGACCCGCCTGGAGAACGGACGGCTGGTCCTGGGGGGGATCGACCGGGTGCGCCTGGTCGAGGGCCGCCAGGCCCGGGCCGCCTTGCGCCAGGGCGTGATCGAGATCACCGTGGCCCCCGGCCAGGGCATGTCCGGCCGCCCCTCCTCCGACCGGATCCTGGCGGCGGCGGGAATCCGCTAGCTCCGCAGCCCCAGTCGGACGCCGTCCGAAACGCCGCTGCCCCCCTCACCGACCTTCGGTCGGAGCTCCCCCTTGGAGGAGGTGTCGCGTGCAGCGGGGCTGAGGGATCAGCCGCGGAAGACGTCCTTCTCGGACCGGAGGGCGGCGAAGGCCTCGTGCGGGGGCAGGCCGGGGCGCAGGTGCGGCGCCCTCAGGAAGGGATTGGTGGCCTTCTCCTCGGCCAGGGTGCTGGGCACGGTGGGCTCGCCCCGCTCGCGCGCCGCGAAAACCGCTTCGGCGCGGGCCTTCACCGCCGGATCGGGGTCGACCGCCAGGGCGAAGCGGGCGTTGGAGGCGGTGTACTCATGGGCGCAGAAAATCCGCGTCTTATCCGGCAGGGCGGCGATGCGCTGGAGACTGGACCACATCTGGGCCGGCGAGCCCTCGAACATCCGCCCGCACCCGAGGGCGAAGAGGGTGTCCCCGACGAAGGCCGCGGAGGCCGAGGGAACGAAATAGGCGATGTGGCCCAGGGTGTGCCCGCCGGACTCCAGGACCTGGAAGGCGGATTCGCCGAGGGCCACGGTCTCGCCAGGCTCCAGGACGCGGTCGACAGGGAAGCGGCCCTGGACCTCGGCTGGACCGAGCAGCTGGCAGCCCGTGGCGGCCTTGACCTCGGCGTTCCCGCCGGCGTGGTCGGCGTGCCAGTGGGTGTTGAGCACCAGGTCCAGGCCCCAGCCCAGCCGGTCCAGCTCAGCCAGGATGGCGGCGGCGTCCGGCGTGTCGATGCAGGCTGTGCGGCCCGTTGCGTCGTCGCGCACGAGGTAGCCGTAATTGTCGGACAGGCAGGGGAACTGGTGAACGGTCAGGGTCATGGCGTCCTTCCTCCAGCGCGCCTTCCGGACCTTCCGGGGCTCGCGGTCGGGCGCGACTAGGCCTAAATCCGCGTCATGCGGCAAGGCGTCTCTGAACTTTCGGCCTTCTACGCTTCGCCCCTCGGCGAGGCGGCCCGGGACATGACCACCCGCAAGGTGCTGCAGACCTGGGGCGACTGCCGCGGTCTGGAAGTCCTTGGGGCGGGCTACGCCGCGCCCTGCCTGGGCGCCCTGTCGGACCGCGCCCTGCGTTCCGTGGCGGTCATGCCGCCCGAGCAGGGCGCCGAGGCCTGGCCGTCGGTCCAGCGCAACCGCACGGTCCTGGCCGCCGACGACGCCCTGCCCTTCCCCAACGCCCGCTTCGACCGGATCCTCTTGGTCCACGCCCTGGAGGAAAGCCCCGATCCCGATGGCCTGCTGCGGGAGATGACCCGGGTCCTGGCGCCCGCGGGTCGCCTGATCGCCGTGGCGGCGGCGCGGAATGGACCCTGGGCGCCCTTCGAATCGACACCCTTCGGCCACGGCAGGCCCTTCAGCCGCCGCCAGCTGGCGGCGCGCCTGCGCGAGGCCGGGCTGGAGCCCACCGGCTGGACCCGCGCTCTCTACCTCCCGCCCCTGCCCTGGCTGGCCGGATGGGCCGAGGGCTTCGAGCGGGCGGGATCGCTGCTCTGGCCGCCCCTCTCGGGCCTGGTCCTGATGGAGGCGGTGACGCAGACCCTGGCCCTGCAGCCCAGGGCCGCCCGGGCCGTCGCGCCGCGCCCCGTCCGCCGGCGCGCGGCGGCGGGCGCCCGGCCCCAGCCTGCCGGACGCGATCCGGCGGGGGCTTGAACCCGGCGGGCCGGTTCGCCACCCTTGCGCCAACGGAGACAGGAGACGGCATGGACCGACGACTCGCCCTGGTGACCGGCGCCTCCGCCGGGATCGGCGCCGCCCTGGCCCGGACCCTGGCGGGCCGCGGCTACGACCTGGCCCTGACCGCCCGCCGGCGGGAGCGGCTGGAGGCCCTGGCCGACGAGGTCCGGCTGCGCTTCGGCGTGGAGGTCCTGGTCCTGCCCGAGGACCTGGCCGACCCCGGCGCCCCGGCCCGGCTGCTCGCCGCCGTCGAGGCCGCTGGCCGCGATGTGGACGCGCTGGTGAACAACGCCGGCTACGGCCTGCCCGGGGTCTTCGCCGAGACCGGCTGGCAGGAGCAGGCCGACTTTCTGCAGGTGCTTCTGCATGCGCCGACGGAACTGGTCCACCGGACCCTGCCGGGCATGACCGAGCGCCGCTTCGGCCGCATCCTGAATGTCGCCTCCCTGGCCGGCCTCCTTCCCGGCGCCAAGGGACACACCCTCTACGCCGCGACCAAGGCCTACCTGGTGCGCTTCTCTCAGAGCCTGCACCTGGAGACCCGCGCCCAGGGCGTGCATGTCAGCGCCCTCTGCCCGGGCTTCACCTGGTCGGAGTTCCACGACGTCAACGGCACCCGCGACCTGACCCGGCAGGCGACGCCGGACTGGCTGTGGATGGGGGCCGACGAGGTGGCCGAGGCCGGAGTCGAAGCGCTGGAGGCCAACCGGCCGGTCTGCGTGCCCGGGGCGCCGAACAAGGCCATCGCGGCCCTCGGCCGGCTGATCCCCGAGGACTGGGCCCTGGCCCTGATGGAGTCCCAGGGCGGACGCCTGCGCAAGCCCTGAGCGGGGCTCAGGACTTGTAGGGCTGGGAGGCCTCTTCCAGGATCAG
This sequence comes from Pseudomonadota bacterium, assembly GCA_046046615.1. Taxonomy (GTDB): domain Bacteria; phylum Pseudomonadota; class Alphaproteobacteria; order Caulobacterales; family Caulobacteraceae; genus Phenylobacterium. The sequence continues at coordinate 30,314 of JBJOJL010000009.1, read as the reverse complement.
GCCGTGGGTCGAGTCCGCGATCCCGGACAGGATGAACTGCACCGCCATGGCGCAGAGGATCAGGCCCAGGACCCGCACGACGATGGCCAGGCCGATCCGGCCAAGCAGGCGGGAAATGATCGGCGTCGCCCAGAAGGACAGCATGGTCGAGAGGGCCACCAGGGCGATGACCCCCACCCCCGTCACGACGCCGACCATGCCGTAGTCCCGCGCCTCGCTGGCGTAGATGATCACCGTCGAGATCGCCCCCGGCCCGATCAGCAGGGGCATGGCGAAGGGTACGATCATGGACTCAAAGCGTCGGCGCGCCTGGGCCGTGCGGCCGCCGCCGGCCGAGACCTCCTCGTCTGTGCTCGCCTGCAGGGACGCGGTGAAGTCGTTGCGGGTCATGTCGAGGCCCAGCAACAGCAGGAGGATGCCGCCGGCGATCCGGAAGGCCGGCAGGGAGATGCCGAAGAAGGCCAGAAGGCTGAGGCCGGTGAAGTAGAAGAAGATCAGGAAGCCCAGGACGAACAGCGACACGAAGACGGCGATCAGCCGGGCGGTGCTGTTCTTCAGGCCGCTGGTCGCCGCCGCGAATAGGGGCACGTTGCCGACCGGGTCGATCAGGGCGAAGAGGGCGATGAAGAAGTTGACGGCGAAAATGTCGGGGACCATGGGAGACCCTTACCCCATTTCCCCGTCCCAGCCGACCCCGGAGAGCCCAGGATGACGACGCCCGCCGCCGATCCCCGCCTGATTGTCCCCCTGGACCAGCCTGGCCTGGCCGAGGCCCGCGACCTGACGGCGCGGCTGGGCGACCGGGTCAGCTTCTACAAGGTGGGACTGGAGCTCTTCGCCCGCGGGGGCATGGAGCTGGCCCGCGAGCTGAAGAGCCAGGGCAAGCAGGTCTTCCTGGACTGGAAGCTGCACGACATCGGCGCGACGGTGGAGCGGGCGGCGGCGGCCCTGTCGGATTCCGGCTGCGACCTCCTGACGGTGCACGCCGAGCCCCAGGTCATGGCCGCGGCGGTCCGGGGCGTGGGCCAGTCGGGCCTGAAGGTGCTGGCGGTTACGGTCCTGACCAGCCTCTCCGACGAGGACCTGAAGGAGATCGGCTACGCCTCCGGCGCCCGCAGCCTGGTCGAGCGCCGCATCCACCAGGCCCTGGCCGCCGGCTGCGCCGGGGTGGTCGCCAGCCCCCAGGAGGCCGAGCTGGCGCGGAAGATCGGCGGCAAGGACTTCCTGGTGGTGACCCCCGGCGTCCGTCCCGACTGGGCGGCGAAGAACGACCAGGTCCGGGCCGCGACGCCCGCGGAGGCCCTGCGCGCAGGCGCCTCGCATCTGGTGTGCGGCCGTCCGATCTCCGCCGCCAACGACCCGGCCGAAGCGGCCCTGAAGGTCATCGCCGAGATGGCGGCCGTTCCCGCCTAAGGGCGGAGAGGCAGGACCGGCGATTCCGTTGACCCCCTCGCCCGGCTTCGCCGGGAGCTCCCCCTGGGGGACGCAGCGGGCCTAGAAGTCGACGGCGATTCCCTTGCGCTCCCAGTCGCCAAAGCGGGTGGGCTCGAGGCCGGCGGGGCCGCCCTGCTCGGCGAGGCGTTCGGCCTCGGCGGCTTCGGCGGCCTTGCGGGCGGCGGCCTCCTCGAGGGCGCGGCGGGCGGCGGGGCTCAGGGCCTTGCCGGGGGCGGCGTTGGGCGGGGCGTCGTCTTCCATGACCTCCATCTAGGCGTCCGGGCGGGCAAACGCCAGTTGCCCTGAGGGCCGGAACCGGGCACGGGGCGTGGCGTGACCGAGACCCCGACATCCCGCCGGCTTCCCACCGGACTTCCCGCCCGCCGCGCCGCCCTGGACCTGCTGGCCGCCGCCCTGTCCCGTCGCGCCGGCCTGGAGGACGAGCAGGCCGCTGCCGGACTGGCCGGCCTGGAGCCCCGCGACCGGGCCTTCGCCCGGATCCTGGCGCTGACCGCCCTGCGGCGGCTGGGGCCCCTGGACCGCGCCCTCGAGGCGCGGATCCCCCGCCCGCCGCCGGAGGTGGTGCGCCACATCCTGAGACTGGGCGCGGTGCAGGCCCTGGTCCTGGGCGCGCCGCCGCACGCCGCCGTGAGCGCCAGCGTGGACCTGGCCGAGTCCCTGCCCGCGGCCCGCCGGTTCAAGGGCCTGGTCAACGCCGTGCTGCGGGGCCTGGTCCGCGAGCCGCCGGACCTGTCCGACCCCGAGGCCCTGGCGCCCGGCTGGCTGCTGGCGCGCTGGAGCGCCGCCTGGGGCCGTCCCACCGCCCTGGACATCGCGGCGGTGATCGCCGGCGAGCCGGACACCGACCTGACCTTCCGGGCCGAACCGGGGCCCCTGGCGGAGGCCCTGGAGCTGACCCCCGTCGCCGCCGACACCTGGCGCACCTCCCGGCGCGGCGAGGTGGCGGGCTGGGAAGGCTTCGCGGAGGGCCGCTGGTGGGTGCAAGACGCCAGCGCCGCCGTGCCCGCGCGCCTCCTGCGGCCCCGGGGCGGCCTGACCGTCCTGGACATGTGCGCCGCCCCCGGGGGCAAGACCCTGCAGCTGGCCGCGGCGGGAGCGGAGGTCACGGCCCTGGACCGCTCGCCGGCCCGCCTGCGCCGGGTGCGGGAGAACCTGGAGCGGACCGGCCTGTCGGCCGAGACCGTCGCCGCGGACGCCGCATCCTGGGACGACCCCCGGGACTTCGAGGCCGTCCTCCTGGACGCGCCCTGCAGCGCCACGGGGACCTTCCGCCGGAACCCCGACGTCCTGTGGGCCGTGAAACCGGGCGACATCGCGGCCCTCGCGGCCACCCAGGCGAAGCTGCTGGACGCCGCCGCCCGCCGGGTCCGGACGGGCGGCCGGCTGGTCTATTGCGTCTGCTCGCTGGAGCCCGAGGAAGGCGAGGGCCAGGTGGCGGGATTCCTGAAGCGGCACGCCGACTTCGCCCTCGACCCCATCGCCCCCGGCGAAGGCGGCGCCCCGCCCGGGAGTCGCCTGGACAACGGGACGCTCCGCATCCTGCCGACCCATCGCCCCGGGGGGACGGACGGCTTCTTCATCGCCCGCTTCGCCCGTCGGCCGAACCGCCGCGCCCGCCGGGACTTGGCGCAGGCGGCCGGGGCCGCTAAGTCCGGGGCATGAGCCCGCGCCCGATCATCGCCCCCTCGCTCCTCGCCGCCGACTTCGCCCGGCTGGGCGAGGAGGTCCGCGCCGTCCAGGCCGCCGGCGCCGACTGGCTGCACATCGACGTGATGGACGGCCACTTCGTGCCGAACATCACCCTCGGGCCGGATATCGTGAAGGCGCTGAAGCCGCATGCGACCGTCCCCATGGACGTGCACCTGATGATCGCCCCGGCGGACCCCTACCTGGAGGCCTTTGTCGAGGCCGGCGCCGACATCGTCAGCGTGCACCCGGAGAGCGGGCCGCACCTGAACCGGACCCTGAAGCGCATCCGCCAGCTGGGCGCCCGGGCCGGGGTGGTCTTCAATCCCTCGACCTCGCCTTCGGTGATCGAGTGGATGATGGACGAGGTCGACCTGATCCTCGTCATGTCCATCAACCCGGGTTTTGGCGGCCAGAGCTTCATGCATTCCCAGCTGGCCAAGATCGAGGCCCTGAGGCGGATGATCGACGCCAGCGGCCGGGACATCGTGCTGGAGGTGGACGGCGGGGTGACCCCGGAGACCGCCCGCCTGTGCGTGGACGCCGGCGCCACCGCCCTGGTGGCGGGCACGGCGGTCTTCCGGGGCGGGCCCGACGCCTACGCCGCCAACATCGCCGCCCTGCGCGGCTGACGCCCCTGCAGGCGGCGGTTTCCGGGAATCGCCGGAAGCGCTAGAAGGTCGCTGTCCTGCGTGACTGGCGAAACAGGTGGTCCACCACCGGGGAGCGCACGGACGTCAAAGCGCCGCTCGCCTGGGCCGACCTTCCGAACCGCCACGGAGAGCGCCATGCCTGCCGCCCCTGACTTCCCGCCCGCGCCCGATCGCGCGCCTGTCCGCCGCGCCCTGATCTCGGTCTCGGACAAGACCGGCCTGGTCGAGGCCGCCCGCGCCCTGGCCGAGAGGGGCGTGGAGCTGGTGTCGACAGGGGGCACCCGGGCGGCCATCGCCGCCGCGGGCCTGGCCGTGAAGGACGTCTCGGACCTGACCGGCTTCCCGGAAATGATGGACGGGCGGGTGAAGACCCTGCATCCGGTGGTGCACGGCGGCCTCCTGGGCGTGCGCGACGCCACGGCCCACGCCGCGGCCATGGCCGAGCACGGGATCGGCGGGATCGACCTCGTCTACGTCAACCTCTACCCCTTCGAGAAGACGGTGGCCGGCGGGGGCGACTTCGCCAGCGCCATCGAGAACATCGACATCGGCGGGCCGGCCATGATCCGGTCTGCGGCCAAGAACCACGGCTACGTGGCGGTCTGCACCGAGCTTGAAGACCTCCAGGAGGTCCTGGCCGAACTGGCGGCGGACGGGACGACGAGCCTGGCCCTGCGAAAGACCCTTGCGGCCCGCGCCTATGCCCGGACGGCGGCCTACGATGCGGCCATCTCCACCTGGTTCGCGGGCCAGCTGGGCGAGACCGCGCCGAAGCGCCGCACCTTCTCGGGCCGGCTGGCCCAGACCATGCGCTACGGCGAGAACCCGCATCAGGCGGCCGCCTTCTACGTGGAGGAGACGCCGCGCACGGGCGTAGCCACCGCCCGCCAGATGCAGGGCAAGGCCCTGAGCTACAACAACATCGCCGACACCGACGCGGCCATCGAGCTGGTGGCGGAGTTCGACCCCAAGGCGTCGGCCGCCGTGGCCATCATCAAGCACGCCAACCCTTGCGGCGTGGCCCTGGGCGCGGACCTGAAGACCGCCTACGCCCGGGCCCTGCAATGCGACCCGGTCTCGGCCTTCGGCGGGATCGTGGCGGTGAACCGCCGGCTCGACGCGGCGGCGGCCAAGGAGATCATCAAGATCTTCACCGAGGTGGTCGTGGCGCCCGAAGCCGACGATGAGGCCATCGCCCTGTTCGCCAGGAAGAAGGACCTGCGCCTTCTGCTGACCGGCGGCATGCCCGATCCCCTCGCGCCGGGGGAGGTCTTCAAGCAGGTCGCCGGGGGTTTCCTCGTGCAGAGCCGGGACGCCTCGCGCCTGACGGCGGCGGACCTGAAGATCGTCACCCGCCGGCAGCCGACCCCCCAGGAGGTCGAGGACATGCTGTTCGCCTTCACCGTCGCCAAGCACGTGAAGTCCAACGCCATCGTCTTCGCCCGGGACGGCCAGACGGCCGGAATCGGGGCCGGCCAGATGAACCGGCGCGACTCCGCCCGCATCGCCGCCATCCGCGCCGGCGAGGCGGCCGAGCAGGCGGGCCTGCCGGAAAGCCTGGCCAAGGGTTCAGCCTGCGCCTCGGAGGCCTTCTTCCCCTTCGCCGACGGCCTCATCCAGGCGGCGGAGGCGGGGGCCACGGCGGTGATCCAGCCCGGCGGTTCGATCCGCGACGAGGAGGTGATCGCCGCCGCCGACGCCGCCGGCGTGACCATGGCCTTTACGGGCGTGCGGGTCTTCCGGCACTAGTCCCTGAAACCAAGACGCCTTCCCCTCCAGATCACAGGGCCTTTCCATGACCCCGTTCCGCCCCCTCGTCCTCGCCGGCCTGAGCCTGGCCCTCGCCGTCCCGGCCCTTGCGCCCGCGCCCGCCGTCGCTGCGCCCAAGGCGGCCGCCGCGGCCGGGGCAGAGCCCTCAACCTGGTCGACGGCCACCCGCCGGCGGCCGGAGAGCTTCGCAGAGACGGCCCAGGCGACATCCGGTGTCCTGGTGATCGCCGCCGGCTCCGCCGCCGAGGCCTCGGAGCGGGCCGCCGTCCTCCTGGGGCCGGAGGCGGGCGCCGGGGTCCGTCGGGCGGCCGAGGCGGCCGAATTCAACTTCACCAGCGGCGACATGCTGACCCTGCGGGCCTTTGGCGGGCGTGACCAGGTGGTCCTGCTGGGCCTGGGCAAATCGCCGCAAGGCGCCGGCCTGCAGGGGGCGGGCGAGGCCCTGGGCCGGTCCCTGGCCAAGGTGCGGGCGCCGGTGACGGTTTCCGCCGGGGGGCTCGGGGCCGAGGGCATCGCCGCCCTGGCTACGGGCTTCGGCATCGGCGAGTACCGCTCGGACCTCTTCAGCTCGGACCGCCCGACCGTCTCGCCGCAGGCGGTGGTCTTCACCGGCGCAGGGGCGTCCGGCGCCGAGACGATCTTCCGGGGTCGCGGCCGGGCGCTGGTCGAGGCGGTCCAATGGACGCGGGACGTCTCCAACCTGCCCGCCAACCTGATGTATCCTCAGGCCTTCGTCGACAGCGCCCGGGCGGCCTTCGCCGGGATCCCCGGCGTGACGATCGAGGTCCTGGACGAGGCCGCCATGCGCCGGCTGGGCATGGGCGCCCTGTCCGGGGTGGGGATGGGTTCGGCCCGCCCGCCCCGGCTCCTGGTCATCCGCTACCAGGGCGCCGGCGCCCCCGCTGGCGGCCCCCTGGTGCTGGCGGGCAAGGGCATCACCTTCGACAGCGGCGGCATTTCCCTGAAGCCGGGCGCAGGCATGGGCGACATGAAGATGGACATGTCCGGCGCCGCCTCGGTGACCGGCGCGGTCCTGTCCCTGGCGAAGTCCGGTGCGCCGGTGAACGTGGTCGCCGTCTCCGCCCTGGCGGAGAACATGCCGGACGGCGCCGCCATCCGCCCGGGCGATGTCCTGACCGCCATGAACGGCAAGACCATCGAGATCATCTCCACCGACGCCGAAGGGCGGCTGGTCCTGGCCGACGCCCTGGTCTGGTCCGAGCGCAACCTGAAGCCCTCGGCCATTGTCGATGTCGCCACCCTGACTGGCGCCGTCCGGACCGCCCTGGGAGACGATTACGCCGGCCTGTTCGGTCGCGGGGACGCCCTGCTCGACCGCGTGATGGCGGCGGGCGAGCAGACGGGTGAGCACCTCTGGAAGCTGCCGCTCCATCCCAGTTATGCGAAGGATACGTCCTCCACCATCGCCGACATCAAGAACAGCGGCGAGGGCGGAGCGGGCGCCGGGACCGGCGCCTGGTTCATCGGCGAGTTCGTGAGCCGCGACACCCCTTGGGCCCATATCGACATCGCGGGTGTCGCCTACGGCGGCGCCAACTCGGTCAAGCCGGCGGGCTCGGCTGGCTTCGGCGTGCGCCTGCTCGACCGGCTGGCCCGGGACTGGGGCCGGTAGTCCGGACCGGTCAGACCGTATCGACCATCACCAGTTCGGCGTCGTCCAGGGCGGTGATGCTCAGGCGGGGCTCGTCGGCGATGGCGGCTCCATCACGGGTCCCGACCCTCACGCCATTCACCTCCACCGTCCCGCGGGCCGGCACCAGGTAGGCCCTCCGGCCCGGTGCGAGGTCGTAGTCCAGGATCTCGCCGGAGCGCAGGGTGGCGCCGAGCACGCGCCCCGGGGTGCGGATGGGCAGGGCCTCGTCATCGCCGGGAAGACCCGACGCCAGGGGCACGAAGCGACCGGCGCGGTCGCCTTTCGGGAAGGGGCGGGCGCCCCAGGACGGCGCGCCGCCGGCGCGGGCCGGCAGGATCCAGATCTGGAAGAGGCGGGTGACGCCGGGCTCAAGGTTGTACTCGGCGTGGCGGATGCCCGAGCCGGCGCTCATGACCTGGACGTCCCCGGCCTCGGTGCGGCCCTGGTTGCCCAGGCTGTCCTGGTGGCTGATCGCGCCCTCCAGGACATAGGTGATGATCTCCATGTCCTGGTGCGGATGGGGCGGGAAGCCGGTGTTGGGCTGGATGGCGTCATCGTTCCAGACCCGGAGGGCGCCCCAGTTCATGCGGGCCGGATCTTGATAGCCGGAGAAGGAGAAATGGTGCCGGGCGTTCAGCCAGCCGTGGTCGGCGCCGCCGAGGGTGTCAAAGGGCCTGAGGTCGATCATTGGGCGGGCTCCGTCAACAGGGGGTGGAGGGCGGGTAGATAGGGATGGAGACGGGCGAATGGAAATAGCGGGCGGACGAATTCCCTGGGACCCCGGCTGGACGCCCGCCGCCGGGACGGGTCATGGTGAGCGGCCCGAAGCTGAAAGGCCCGCATGCCCTCCCGCGCCCGCCTGCACCCCGCCTACATCGCCGCCGGCCTGATCTTCGCCGTCCTGCTGGTCAGCGCCGGCCTGCGTTCGACGCCCGGCGTCCTGATGCTGCCGCTCGAGCAGGCCTTTGGATGGAGCCGGTCATCGGTGTCCTTCGCCGCCGGCCTGGGGATCCTGTTCTATGGCCTGACGGGGCCCTTCGCCGCGGCCCTGATGCAGGGCCTGGGGGTGCGCCGGGTGGTGCTCGGCGCCCTGGCCCTGATGGCGGCGGCGACCCTGGCCTCGACCCTGATGCGCGAGCCCTGGCAGTACGTGGCGACCTGGGGCGCGGCGGCGGGCATCGGCTCGGGCGCCCTGGCCATGACCCTGGCGGCCACCGTGGTGAACCGTTGGTTCGTCGCCCGGCGGAGCCTGATGATGGGCCTGCTGACGGCGGCGACGGCCACGGGCAACCTGATCTTCCTGCCGGTCCTGGCCCTCCTGGCGGAGGACGGTCACTGGCGGCGGGCGGCGGCGGCCACCGGACTGGTCGCCCTGGCCCTGATCCCGCTGGTCTGGCGGTTCCTGCCCGAGCGGCCCTCTGACCGGGGCCTCGCCCCCCTGGGCGCGCCGGAAGGCCATGTGGAGCCCCCCGCCCCGGCGGGAGGCGCCCTGACCCTGGCCTTCGGGGCTCTGGCCCGAGCCGCGCGGACCCGCACCTTCTGGCTGCTCTTCACCGGCTTCTTCATCTGCGGCCTGACCACCAACGGCCTGGTCGGGACCCACCTGATCGCCTTCTGCGCGGACCAGGGCATGGCCCAGGTCCAGGCGGCGGGCCTGCTGGCCATGATGGGCGTCTTCGACCTGGCCGGGACGACCGCCTCGGGCTGGCTGACCGACCGCTACGACCCGAGGCGCCTGCTGGCCATCTACTACACCCTCAGGGGCCTGGCCCTGGTCGCCCTGCCCTTCTCGGATTTCTCCCTGCTGGCCCTGGGATTCTTCGCGGTCTTCTTCGGGCTGGACTGGATCGCCACCGTCCCGCCCACCGCCCGGCTGGCCACCGAGGCCTTCGGCCTGAGGGAAGGACCGATCGTCTTCGGATGGATCGCCGCCGGCCACCAGGCGGGCGCGGCCACGGCGGCCATCACGGCGGGAGTGATGCGCGCCGCACAGGGCCGGTACCTCGAGGCCTTCGTCCTGGCCGGCCTGACCGCCCTGATCGCGGCGGTCGCCTCGCTGATGATCCGCCGGAGCGTCGTGGCGGCGGCGGCCTGAAGGGGCTGACGGCGAGGCTCTTGACCCCCTCCGGCCCGCTGCGCGGTCCACCTCCCCCTGGGGGGAGGAATTACAGCGCCAATTGCTCCCCCAAGGGGGCGCCCCGACCGAAGGTCGGTGAGGGGGCCTGCTGAGGCGCCCGAACCTAGAAAGGCCGGGGCTTCACCCCGTTGGCGGCGAAGTGGGCCAGCATACGGTCCCAGGCGTCCTTGGCGGCGACAGGATCGTAACTCGTGCGGTAGTCGGCGTGGAAGCCGTGCTGGCTGTCCGGATAGACGATGATCTGGCTGCCGGACTTGCGGGCGGCGACAAGGGCGCTGCGCATGGCCTCGACGTCGGAGAGGGGGATGCCCTGGTCCTTGCCGGCGTAGAGCCCGATCACCGGGGCGCGGAGCTGGGCGACGCCCGGGAGGGGCCAGGGCCGGTTCGGCTCACCCAGGAACTCGCCGGGCTTGGGGGCGGTCAGGCGCCCGTACCAGGCGGCGCCGGCGCGGAAATCAGGAAGGCGCTGGCAGGCCAGCCAGACAATGGCGCCGCCCCAGCAGAACCCGGTCACCGCCATCCGGGACTTGTCGACGAAGGGCTGGGCCTTGAGGAAGCGGAGCGTTCCCGACAGGTCGTTGAAGATCTGCTTGTCGGTGGCGGCGCTGACGATGCGGCGGATCTGGTTGAAGTCGTTGGTCTTGGACGGGTCGCCGGAGCGGACGAAGAGGTCCGGGGCGATGGCCACGTAGCCCAGGCGCGCAAGGCGCCGGCAGATGTCGCGGATGTACTCGTGGACGCCGAAGACCTCGGAGATGACCAGGATGGCGGGGAACCGGCCGCGGGCGTCCGGGCGGGCCATGTAGGCCGGCGCCATGCGGTCGCCCACGTCGACCTCGACCTCGCCGGCGACCAGGCCCGTCGCCGGCGTGGTGATGGCCTGGGCCTCCGCCGAATAGGCGTAGAGGGCGTAGCCGCCCAGGGCCGCCAGGGCCAGCCGCCGGCGCGTCAGGGCGAGATCGTCGGGATGGGTGCCCTCAGGACGGGTCAGGGTCTTCATGGTCATCGCTCCCTCGCCGGTCACCGCCGGCCCGCTTTCATTTGGCGATCCGGCGGGCCCCTGTCAAAGCCTCAGCCGGGGGGCGGCCCGGATGTCTTCCCGTCGGGCTGCGGCGCGGGCATATGCAGGTCGAGATGAACCGAACGACCATGATCCCCGGCGCCGTGCGCCGACTGACCGAGGGCGAGACCGAGCTGGCGGCCGGCGTCTTCGGGCGCGCCCTGGACCCCGCCCGGGTGCGCATCGCCGCCCTGCCGGTCTGGCCCCGCGCCTTCGTGGCCGGCCCGGCCCTGGTGTTCTGGCCGGCGCGGACGGCCCTGAAGGACTTCAGCCGCGCCCCGCTGGCGTTTCAGGCGGTCCTGGTCCACGAACTGGTGCACGTCTGGCAGGCCCAGACGGGGGTCAACCTGCTGGCGGCCAAGCTGAAGGCGGGGGACGGCCCGGCCGCCTACCGGTACGATCCGGCGACCGGGACCGGCTTCTCCGGCCTCAACATCGAGCAGCAGGCGATGGTGGTCCAGCACGCCTTCCTGGCCTCGCGGGAGGGCCCGGCGCCCCATCCGGCGGAAACCTACGCCATCCTTCTCGCTGGCGCGCCCTTCCGGGAGGGTCTAAAGCCCTTCACCGCTTAGGGGCATTGCCCTTGCGGTGCGGCCGTTCCGCACCATATCGCACGGCGACGGCGGCGTTCCCGGAATGCCCGCCGGCGACCCTGAACTGTTCAAGGGGGCCGCAGGAACGGGGAGTGCTTGGCGACGAGGCTCCTCAGGCGCGGTCCGCCAAATAGGAGCGTTTGAGACTCATCATGAGCAAGATCATCGGCATCGACCTCGGGACCACCAACTCCTGCGTCGCGATCATGGACGGCAAGACGCCGAAGGTGATCGAGAATGCAGAGGGCGTCCGCACCACCCCGTCGGTGGTGGCCTTCCTCGAGGACGGCGAGCGACTCGTCGGCCAGCCGGCCAAGCGCCAGGCCGTGACCAACCCCGCCAACACCCTCTTCGCCATCAAGCGTCTGATCGGCCGGAACGCCAATGATCCGCTTGTGGAGAAGGATCGGGGCATGGTGCCCTACGAGATCGTCAAGGGCCCGACCGGCGACGCCTGGGTCAAGGCCCAGGGCAAGGACTATTCCCCCCAGCAGGTCTCGGCCTTCATCCTCCAGAAGATGAAGGAAGCCGCCGAGCAGCACCTCGGCGAGAAGGTCGACAAGGCGGTCATCACCGTCCCGGCCTACTTCAACGACGCCCAGCGCCAGGCCACCAAGGACGCCGGCAAGATCGCCGGCCTTGAGGTCCTGCGGATCATCAACGAGCCCACCGCCGCCGCCCTCGCCTATGGCCTGGAAAAGAACGACGGCAAGAAGATCGTCGTCTACGACCTCGGCGGCGGCACCTTCGACGTCTCGGTCCTGGAGATCGGCGACGGCGTCTTCGAGGTGAAGGCGACCAACGGCGACACCTTCCTGGGCGGCGAGGACTTCGACCTGCGCGTGGTCGACTTCCTGGCCGAGGACTTCAAGAAGGAAACCGGGGTCGACCTGCGGAACGACAAGCTGGCCCTGCAGCGCCTGAAGGAAGAGGGCGAGAAGGCGAAGAAGGAACTGTCCTTCACCGCCCAGTACGAGGTGAACCTGCCCTTCATCTCGATGAACGCCTCGGGCCCCCTGCACCTGAACATCAAGCTGACCCGCGCCAAGCTCGAGTCCCTGGTCGATGACCTGGTCGCCAAGACCCTCGGGCCCTGCGAGCAGGCCCTCAAGGACGCCGGGCTGAAGAAGTCCGACATCGACGAGGTCATCCTGGTCGGCGGCATGACCCGCATGCCCAAGGTGGTGGAGACGGTGAAGGCCTTCTTCGGCCGCGAACCGCACACCGGCGTGAACCCCGACGAGGTGGTGGCCCTGGGCGCCGCCATCCAGGCCGGGGTCCTGCAGGGCGACGTCAAGGATGTCCTCCTGCTGGACGTCACGCCCCTGACCCTGGGCATCGAGACCCTGGGCGGCGTCTTCACCCCGCTCATCGAGCGCAACACGACCATCCCGACCAAGCGCTCCCAGACCTTCTCGACCGCCGACGACAACCAGTCGGCGGTGACGATCCGGGTCTTCCAGGGCGAGCGTCCCATGGCGGCGGACAACAAGATGCTGGGCCAGTTCGACCTGGTCGGCATCCCGCCGGCGCCGCGCGGCGTTCCCCAGGTGGAGGTGACCTTCGACATCGACGCCAACGGCATCGTCAACGTCTCGGCCCGGGACAAGGCGACCAGCAAGGAACAGTCGATCCGGATCCAGGCCAATGGCGGCCTCTCCGACGCCGATATCGACGCCATGGTGCGCGAGGCCGAGGCCAACAAGGCCGAGGACGAGAAGCGCAAGGCGGTGGTCGAGGCCCGCAACCAGGCCGAGGCCCTGATCCACTCCACGGAGAAGGCCCTGGGCGAGCACGGCGACAAGGTGGGCGAGGCCGAGAAGTCGGCCATCACCAGCGCCATCGAGGACCTGCGCGGCGTGCTGGACGGCGGTGACGCCGACGCCATCACAGCCAAGACCCAGGCCCTGGCCCAGGCCTCGATGAAGCTCGGCGAGGCGATGTACGCAGCCCAGCAGTCCGGGGACGGCGACGCCGCCCAGGGCGGTGCGGCCGACGACGTCGTGGACGCCGAGTTCGAGGAAGTCACCGACGACGGCAAGAAGGCCTGAACCTGACCGGGACCCGGCCCCGCCCCGAGAAGAGGCGGGGCCGGCGTCCTTTCGGAAAGATGCATCGGAACGCCTGACGCCTCATGCGCGACTACTATGAAATCCTGGGCGTCGCCCGCAGCAGCGACGAGGCCGCCCTCAAGGCGGCCTTCCGCAAGCTGGCCATGGAGCATCATCCCGACCGCAACGGCGGCTCGGAGGAGTCCGCCGCCCGGTTCAAGGAGATCAACGAGGCCTATTCGGTCCTGTCGGATCCCAAGAAGCGCGCGGCCTACGACCAGTTCGGCCACGCCGGTGTGAACGGCGGCCAGGGCGGCGGCGGCGGCCCCGGTTTTGCGGACATCAACGACATCTTCTCGGAAGTCTTCGGCTCGGCCTTCGGCGACATGTTCGGCGGCGGCCAGAGGCGCAGCGGCCCGGCCCGGGGCCAGGACCTCCGCTACGACCTGGAGATCACGCTGGAACAGGCCTACGCCGGCTCGGAGGTGGAGATCACCGCCGCGACGGCCATGACCTGCGAGGCCTGCGAGGGAAGCGGCGCCAAGCCGGGCACAAGCCCCGTTACCTGCCCCACCTGCGGCGGGGCCGGGCGGGTCCGAGCGTCGCAGGGCTTCTTCGCCATCGAGCGCACCTGCCCGCGCTGCGGCGGCGAGGGGCGGACGATCAGCGATCCCTGCACCACCTGCCGCGGCCACGGCCAGGTGCGGCGAAACCGCACGCTTCAGGTCCGCATCCCCGCCGGGGTGGACGACGGCGCTCGCATCCGGCTGGCCGGCGAGGGCGACGCCGGCGCCCGGGGCGGGCCCCGGGGGGACCTCTACATCTTCGTCTCCGTCCGGCCCCACGACCTCTTCGAGCGCGACGGCCTGGACCTCCATTGCACCGTGCCCGTGCCCATGACCACCGCCGTGCTCGGCGGCGAGATCGAGGCCCCCTGCCTGTCGGATGGCTCGGCGGAGGATGCAGAGAACAACCGGCTGACGGTGAAGGTGCCGGAGGGCGCCCAGACCGGCCGCACCGTCCGGATCCGCGGCCGCGGCATGCCCTCCCTGCGCAGCCGCGAACGCGGCGACCTGGTGGTGGAGCTCTTCGTGGAGACGCCGACCCGCCTGAACGCCCGCCAGAAGGCCCTGATGCAGGAATTCGCCGACCTCTGCGGCGAGCAGCAGCATCCCGAGTCCAGCGGCTTCCTCAACAAGGCCAAGAAGTTCTGGGAAGACGTCACCGGCGGCTGAGGTCCGGTCTTCCCTTCCTTCGGGGCCCCATTACAGTTCCTCCGACCCCCGGCCGTCGCCGGGGACGGGAGGAAGCCATGGCTCACGTCGCCGTCCGGATCGCCGCCGCCTGCCTGTCCGCCGTCCTGGTGACGGGATCAGCCCTCGCCGCGCCCGCTGCGCGCACCCTGCCGGCCGGAGACGCCGGCAGCCGGGTCCCGGGCTATCCCGACGTCCTTGCCGAATACATCCAGCTGCCTGGCGGCAAGGCGCCCGGAACCCCGGCCGCCCTGAACACCGCCAGCTTCCTGCGGGTCCGCCCCGCCGCCGACGGGAACCGCCCCGGGCCGGCCAACGCCGTGATCGTGGGCCTGCCGGGCTTTTCCTCGACGCCGCCGCACTGGCTCTACCTCGCCAGCCAGATGGTCTCGCGGGCCGCCAAGCAGGACTGCAATGGCCAGCCCTGCCGGGTGGAGGTCTGGGTGCTGCAGCGCCGGGGCGCGAACCTGGCCGAGACAGAGGCCCTGACGGAGGCCCGTCGCAAGGGCGACCCGACCCTGGCCCTCAACCATTACCTGGGCGCCGACGCGGTCGGCCCGAACGGCCAGGTGGGACCGCAGACCGCTTCGGCGAAGTGGAAGCCCCTGTCCCAGAAGGACCTGGCCTTCATGGCCGACTGGGGTTTCGAGACCTACGCCGCGGACGTCGACGCCATGATCGGCCGGATCCGCGAGCGCTCTGGCGCCCGCAACATCTTCCTGGCCGGGCACAGCCAGGGCGGCGGCTTCGTCGCCAACTACGCCGCGCGGAAGCGCCCGGACGGACGACGGGGCGTCGAGGACCTGGCAGGCCTGATCTTCCTGGACGGCGGTCCCTCGGCGGGGGTGCAGCCGGAGCCTACCGCAGCGGAGCTGGACGCCTATTTCGCCCGGGTCGCCGCCCTGCGCAGCGGCAAGGACCGGGTCTATACCGACGCCAGCGGCCTCCTGGGCGCCATCGCCGGCCCGGCCTCGGCCGCCAGCCAGTCGGTGACCGGAATCTATTACGCCCTGTCCGACCCCTCGGCGGAGGCCATCTTTCCCCTTAGGCTCACCGGCATGGCCCCCGCCCCCGGCGACGACTTCCTGAAGACCGTCCGCCTGACCTGGCTGGCTCGCGCCGGCGCCAGCTTTGACACCGACCCCGTCCCGGGCGGCGGGGTCCAGATGCAGATCCTGCAGTTCCTGGGCCAGGGGCTCGGACGGCTGGACTTCACCCCCCTGCCGGGAACGGAGGACCGCTGCGACCGCACCCCGCCCCCGCCGGCGGCCGGCCCCATGCGCGCCCTCGCCCCCCCGCCCAAGTGCGTTCCCTCCGGCGCCATGGCGGACCCCGGCCGGGTGCACGGCTGGATCGAGCCCGGCGGCGCCTCCGGCCCGAAGGAGGCCGGACGGGCGGAGCTCTGGATGAACGCCCAGGCCTTCGCCCCGACCCGGTCCAACATCCGTCCGGTCACCGTGGACTTCGCCGAGTCCGGAAGGCGCCGGATCGACGCCTCCGACATGGTCGCCTCCAACTGGTACCCCTCCGAGCGCTGGGATTTCGACGCCGGCTTCGTTGGCCGCTACAGGACCCTGAAGGTCGACCGCGACGGCGTGAAGCTGGACGTCGACAAGTCCGCCATCGCCGGCGTTCCGGTCTATGTGGCCCGGCAGGGCTTCACCCAGGGCGTCTCGGGCAACCCCTTCCCGGGGGTGAAGGACTATACCGAGGTCAACAAGACCGGGACCTGGCAGACCCCGGAGGCCAAGGCGATCAGCCCGCTCGACCCGGCCATCAATGCGGCCATCTACTTCCACACCGACTTCGTGGGCGCCGACGACTCCCGGGCCGGCCAGGCCCGCCCCGGCGAGCCGGGCGTCTCCGCCGTCTCGGGCACCCTGGTCGACTGGGTGCTGAAGCGGGCGAAGGGCCTGGCGGACACGCCCTCGCCCGTCGTCCTCGGCGTGAGGGCCCGATACTGAGCGCGGCGCCGCGCCAGGCGATCGCGCGGGCGGAGGCGGCGCTCGCACGCATCGACGCCCTGGGACGGGGGCGGATAGACACCGCGGTTCTCGTCGGCTCGGCGGTCCTCGGCGACTGGCGGGAAGACGCCAGCGACATCGACCTCCTGCTCCTGTCCGCGGACCCTGTCCCGGACGCGGTCCGGCAGGCGTGGCGGCGGGCCGCGCACCGTTCCGACCTCATCATCGCCGATCCCGACGACCTCGCCCAGGCCGGGGCCGAGCTGAACCTCGCCGTGGCCCTGACGACGGCGAAACAATGCGGCCACGGGCTCCGCGGCGGCCCCGCGCCCACCTTCGGCCCCGAGGAAATGGCCAGGACCCTGGACGCCAACCTCGAGACCTACTGGCGCCCCTGGATCGGGGCGGCCCGGGGCCCGCCCATCGGCGGGCCGGCCTGGGCCATGTTCGGCCCCTTCGGCGCCGTCTGGCTGCTCAGCGGCCTGGCCAGGATCCGGTCGACCCTGGCTGATGGACGCATCGTCTCGAAGCGGGAGGCCCTGAACCGGTCACTGTCGCGCCTGCCGGGACACCGGGAGATCCTGGATGAGGCCGGCAGGCTCCGGGACGGCGCCGCGCCCAGGATGGGGCGGCTGGAGCGCCGCCGTCTCGCCCTGGCCTGCGCGGACGACCTTCTCGCCCGGCGCTGGTGACGGGGCCCCGGGCGGCGGCTAGTTTACCGGCCGAGATGAACGCTCCCGCCCCGCCCCAGGTCGATTCGGCCGGCGCCACGCCGGTCATGGCCCAGTTCTTCGATGCCAAGGCGCGGCAGCCCGACGCCCTGGTCTTCTTCCGGATGGGCGACTTCTACGAACTCTTCTTCGACGACGCCCGACAGGCGGCGACGGCCCTCGGCATCGCCCTGACGGCGCGGGGCCAGCATGCGGGCGAGCCCATCCCCATGTGCGGCGTGCCGGTCCACGCGGCCGAGGCCTATCTTTCCAAGCTGATCCGGTCCGGCTTCAAGGTGGCGGTCTGCGAGCAGATGGAGGACCCGGCGGAAGCGCGAAAGCGCGGCTCCAAGGCCATCGTGCGCCGCGACATCGTGCGGGTGGTCACGCCGGGAACCCTGACCGAGGACGGCCTGCTGGACGCCCGGGGCGCCAACCGGCTGGCGGCCGTGGCCGTGCGCGCCGGCGCCGCCGCCATCGCCAGCGTCGAATTGTCCACCGGCGAGGTGGAGGTCTGGGCGCCCGGCAAGGCGGCCCTCGCCTCGGCCCTGGCGGCCCTGGGCCCCTCGGAGATCCTTGTCCCGGACCGGCTGTTCGCCGACGAGGCGGTGAGCGCCGCCCTCAAGGCCGCCGGCGGCCTGGTCCAGCCCCTGCCCTCGGCCCTGGCTGAACCCGGCGCGGCCGAGGCCCGGTTGAAGCGCCTCTACGGGGTCGAGACGCTGGATGGGTTCGGCGCCCTGTCCGGCGCCGAGGTCTCGGCCTTGGGCCTGATCGCCGCCCACCTGGAATCGACCCAGGCCGGCCGGACCCCGTCCCTCGCCCCGCCGCGTCGTGCGGGGGAGGCGGACGTCATGGCCATCGATCCGGCCACCCGCGCCAGCCTGGAGATCGAACGCAGCCTGTCGGGCGCGCGGGAGGGCTCGCTCCTGGCCGCCGTCGACCGGACGGTGACGGCGCCGGGCGCACGGCTGCTGGCGGCCCGCCTCGCCCGCCCCCTCCTGGACCCGGAGAGGATCGAGGCGCGGCTGGACGCCGTCGACTGGCTGCTTTCCCGCCGGGACCTCCGTCGCCGGCTGCGCGAGACCCTCAAGGGACAGGGCGACATGGCCCGGGCCCTGTCGCGGCTGGCCCTCGGCCGGGGCGGCCCCCGGGACCTGGGCGGGCTGCGCGACGGCCTGGCCGCGGGGGCCGCCCTGCGCGCCCTGTTCGAGGCCGCCGAGGGCCCCCTGGAGGCGCCGCCCCCGGCGGAGCTGGCGGAGAGCCTCGCCGCTCTGGACCTTGGCCAGCGCCCGGAGCTGGCCGACCTCCACGCCAGCCTCTCCGCGGGCCTCGGACCCGACCTGCCCCTTCAGGCGCGGGACGGCGGCTTTGTCGCCCCCGGCGTCCGGCCCGAATTGGACGAGGCGCGCCGGCTCCGCGACGACAGCCGCCGGGTGATCCTGTCCCTCGAGGCCGAGCTGGCGGCGCAGAGCGGCGTCGCCCTCAAGATCCGGCACAATGGGGTCCTGGGCTACTTCATCGAGGCCACGGCCAAGGCGGCCGAGCCCCTGCTGAAGCCCCCCCTGAACGCCACCTTCATCCACCGCCAGACCCTGGCCAGCCAGATGCGGTTCACGACCGTCGCCCTGGCCGAGCTGGACGCGCGGATCGCCCAGGCGGGCGAGCGGGCCCTGGCCATCGAGATGGCGGCCTTCGAGGCCTGGCGCGACCTGGTCTGCGCCGCCGCTGATCCCCTGCGCGAGGCCGCACAGGCCTGCGCGCGCCTGGATGTCGCCGCCGCCCTGGCCGAGTGGGCCGAGGAGGCCGGGGCCGTCCGGCCGGAGCTGGACCGCAGCACCGCCTTCGAGGCGGAGGGCGCCCGCCATCCCGTGGTCGAGGCGGCGGTGCGTCGCTCGGGCGGCGCCTTCACGCCCAATGACTGCCGGCTCGACGGCCAGGCGGTGACGGCCCCGCGGCTGGCCATCGTCACCGGCCCAAACATGGCGGGCAAGTCGACCTTCCTGCGCCAGAACGCCCTGCTGGCGGTGCTGGCCCAGGCCGGATGCCCGGTTCCCGCCCGCCGCCTGAAGCTGGGCGTGGTCGACCGTCTGTTCAGCCGCGTAGGGGCGGGGGATGACCTGGCCCGAGGCCGCTCGACCTTCATGGCCGAGATGGTGGAGACCGCCGCCATCCTGACCCAGGCGACCCCCCGCTCCCTGGTCATCCTGGACGAGATCGGGCGCGGGACGGCGACCTGGGACGGCCTGGCCATCGCCTGGGCCTGCGCCGAGGCCCTGCATGGAACCAACCGGTGTCGGGGTCTTTTCGCGACCCACTACCACGAACTGGCCGAGCTGGAGCGGCGGCTGCCCGGCGTGGCCAACCTCTCCCTCCGGGCCAGGGAATGGAACGGCGAGCTGGTCTTCCTGCATGAGGCCGGCCCCGGTCCTGCGGACCGGTCCTATGGCGTCCAGGTCGCGCGTCTGGCGGGGGTGCCGCCAACCGTGGTGGCCCGGGCCCAGGAGGTCCTGGAACGGCTGGAGCGGGAGGCCGGCGCCCCGGCCCAGCTGGGCGACCTTCCCCTCTTCGCCTCCCCCGCACCCGGGCTGGCGGAAGCGGCGGGCCCCTCCCCCGTGGACGAGGCCCTGGCGGACATGGACCCCGACGGCATGAGCCCGCGGGAGGCCCTGGAAGCGCTCTACCGGCTGAAGGGCCTGTCCCGGGAGGCCTAAGAGCACGGCTCCAGCCGGGGCGCCGTAGACCCCCTTAGTCAGCTTCGCTGACAGCTCCCCCTTGGGGGAGCAACTCGCTCCGTAATTCCTCCCCCCAGGGGGAGGTGGACCGCGTAGCGGGCCGGAGGGGGTCAGCTGAACCGCCGTTGACCGCCTCAGTCAGCTTCGCTGACAGCTCCCCCTTGGGGGAGCAATGGCTCTCTCATTCCTCCCTTCGGAGGAGGGCCTAGAACCAGCCCTTGCGGCGGAACCAGAGCAGGGGAAGCACGCCGCTGAGGACCATGAGGCCCAGGGCCAGGGGATAGCCCCAGGGCCAGGTCAGCTCGGGCATGACCTCGAAGTTCATGCCGTAGATGGCGCCGATCAGGGTGGGCGGCATCAGGAGGACGGTGAAGACCGAGAAGGTCTTGATGCTGACGTTCTGCTCGATGTTGATCAGACCCAGGGCCGCATCAAGCAGGAAGGAAATGTGGGCGGACTGGGCGGCGGCGTGTTCGGTCAGGGACACAATGTCCTGCTGGACTGAGGCGAGGTGGGCCTGGGCGGAGGGCTTGCCGGCGATCTCTGGAGCCAGGGCTGCGAAACTGGCCAGGCGGGCCAGGCTGGCCAGGCTGGTGCGGGCCAGGGCCGCGAGGGATTGGGTCCGCGCAAGGCTGGTGAGGACAGGCTCGAAGCCCGCGCCGCGCGGCCGGTCGAAGATGGCGTTGGACGAGGCCTGCACCCGTTCGGAACCCCGCTCGAGGACTTCGGCCAGACGCTCGATGATGGCGTCCAGGAGGTCGAGGAAGAGGTCCGCCCCCGAGGCCTCGGCATAGTCGGGCCCGGTCAGCCTCTGGGAGAAGGCTGTGAAGGCGCGAAGCGGCTCGTAGCGAAGCGTGACGAGACGGCCATTGGCGAGGACGAAGGTCACCGGCGTCAGGACCGGGCGCTCCTCCTCGCTGCGGCTGAGAAGGCTGGCGGTCATGAAGGTCGCTCCGCCCTCCATGTAGAGCCGGCTGGAGGGCTCGATCTGGGCCATCTCGCGGGAGGTCGGCAGGTCCAGCCGCAGGGCGCTCTCGATCACCGCCTCCTCATGCCGGTCAGGGCTGATGAGCTCGATCCAGACGACGTCGGCGGGGGCCTGCCAGTCCGGGGGCAGGTCAAGGGCGTGCACGGCCCGGAAGGTTCGGGTCTCACGCGGGAGGAGGTTGAGCATGTGCGGGTCGGACCGGGGCCGGGCCTGCGCCCTAGCGCGGCGGCGGCGCGGTCACGGACTGGATAAGCGCGGCGATCCGGTCACCGGCGTCAGCAGCCTGACCAAGGATCGAGAGCGGCGTCGCGCCGGGACGGACCGTAGAGGCCACCTGGCTGGCCGCGCTCTGGGCGACGGTCAGGGCGGCGCTCTGCGCGGCGTTGAACTGGCTGGAAGCCATCCGAACCGCCTGGGCGTCAGGGTAGATGAAGCCATAGGTCGGGTAGGTGCTGGAGCCGATGTCACGCACCGGATCGTACCAGACCTTCACGCGGGACCAGTCGCCGGCGGGGGACACGTCGATCACCGTCACGTCACGCTCGATCTGGCCGCGGGTCCCGCCGATGCGGGACCAGTTGGCGTGGGTGATCTGGATGACCCGGTCGGTGAGCACCTGGCTGACCACAGCCACGTGGCCGAGATTCATCGCGCCAGTGGGCTTGAAACACAGGACGGAGCCGGCACGGGGCGCGAAGCCGGTCTCGTAGCGGCCGGTGGCCTGGCGCCACCAGGTGTGGGCGTCGCCGAAGATCTGGATGCCGGACACCAGGCGGGCGAAGGGCACGCACTGCCAGTAGCGATCCGCGACGGCGCTGGAGAGCGGCGCAAAGGCCACGACCCCGGCGACGAACGCCCCGACGGCGATGTGCATGGCGCGCCTGAACATCAAGCCTCTGCCTCCAGCAATCCGAAAAGCCACATAACCTCTTGGGATGGGTTCGGCAAGTCCGGCGGACGAAATGCAGCGACGCGGAAGGTGAGGCGCCTGAGACGAGATAGGGGGCTGAGACCCGACACAGAAATGTAAATTTCTGATATCCGCAAATTAATCAGGCCGTGGACTCCTGTTTCCCCGAACTCTCCTGTCACTGAATTCAATTTCAGACCGCCTTTGATCAAAGTATACGCGATTAAACTGTTTCGGCGTATGTGAATTCATTGCACGAGACACAATGGAGGGGCGGATCTGAGAGCGAACTCAACGGCCGCCAAGCCCGGCGAACGCATCCTGCATCCCACCGAGGGCTCCGCTCACATCGGGACCAGGCGCCTGAAAGAAGGCGCCGGACGCCGAATTTCCGGGCAGGCGGAAGAGGGCTCCGAACCGGTTTCCGAGGAATTTCGCGACTCACGCTCTGGCGTTCGCTGGATCGCCGCCTAAATCTGGCCGCATGGACGCCATACTCCCCCTCCTGACCGACCCCGCCGCCTGGGCGGCCCTCATCACCCTGATCGCGATGGAGGTGGTGCTCGGCATCGACAACCTCATCTTCATCTCGATCCTGTCGAACAAGCTGCCGGAAGGGCAGCGCGAGAAGGCCCGCCGGCTGGGCATCACCCTGGCCCTGGTCATGCGCCTCGGGCTGCTCTCGACCCTGGCCTGGCTGGTGCACCTGACCGACCCGGTCTTCTCCCTCGGGGCCTCGACCGGCGCGCTCGACCTGACCTTCTCCTGGCGCGACCTGATCCTGATCGCGGGCGGCCTGTTCCTGCTCTGGAAGGCGACAAAGGAGATCCACGGCATGGTGGATCCCAAGCCAA
This sequence comes from Pseudomonadota bacterium, assembly GCA_046046615.1. GTDB lineage: Bacteria > Pseudomonadota > Alphaproteobacteria > Caulobacterales > Caulobacteraceae > Phenylobacterium. Next base: position 7,844 of record JBJOJL010000009.1, on the reverse strand, counting down.
GCGATGACGTGCTGGACAAGCGGGCCGTCGTCGCCGCCAACTTCGGGTCGGTGATCTTCCAGATCATCCTGATCGACATGGTCTTCTCGGTGGACTCCATCCTGACCGCCGTGGGCATGACAGACCATCTGCCGATCATGGTCGTGGCGGTGATCATCACCGTGGGCATCATGCTGGTGGCGGCCGACCCGCTGGCCAACTTCATCCACCGCAACCCCAGCGTGGTCATGCTGGCCCTCGGCTTCCTGCTGATGATCGGCATGGTGCTGGTGGCCGACGGCTTCGGGGTCCATATCCCGAAGGGCTACATCTACACGGCCATGGCCTTCTCGGTGGGGGTCGAGAGCCTCAACATCATCGCCCGGAACGCCAAGGCGAAGAAGGAAGGCCAGGCGGGACACTGACCCGCCGGCGCGCCGGGCGTCCTGCGGGACGCCCGGACCCTCAGAAGAAGCTGTAGGGGTCGATATCGACCGAAAGGCGGATCGACCCCCGCGGCTTCACCCGGGCCTTCCAGGCCGCCATGTAGGCCGAAAGGTCCACCTGGCGGTCGGCCCGCACCAGGAAGCGCTTCCGCCGACGGCCACGCACAAGGGCCAGGGGCGCATCGGCGGGACCGTAGACCTCCACCCCCTCTGCATTGGGCGCCGCCGCCGCCATCTCCCGGACGAAGGCCTCCAGGGCCTGCGGGTCGCGGCCCGACACCACCACGGCGGCCAGGCGCCCGAAGGGCGGAAGTCCCGCCAGTTCCCGCTCGTCCAGCTCCGTGCGGACAAAGGCGTCGCGGTCCTGGGCCTTCAGGGCCTGCATGACCGGATGGTCCGGGGCCCAGGTCTGGATGAGGGCGCGTCCCGGCCGGTCCCTGCGCCCGGCGCGCCCGGTGGCCTGGGCCAGCAGCTGGAAGGTCCGCTCGGCCGCCCGGAGGTCGCCCCCCCGCAGGCCCAGGTCGGCGTCCACCACGCCCACCAGGGTGAGGTTGGGGAAGTTGTGGCCCTTGGCCGCCGCCTGGGTGGCCACCAGGATGTCAAAGGCCCCGGCCTCCATGGACTCCACCAGGGCCCGGGCGTCTGCGGCGCTGCGCACCGTGTCGGAGGAGAAGACGGCGATCCGGGCCTCCGGGAACAGGGCCCGGGCCTCCTCCTCCAGGCGCTCCACACCCGGGCCGATCGAGACCAGGGAGTCCGCCGCGCCGCAGTGCGGGCAGGTCGCCGGCCGGGGCATGGAGAAGCCCGTCAGGTGGCAGACCAGGCGGTTGGTGTAGCGGTGCTCCACCAGCCAGGAGTCGGTGTCCGGGGCCGTCAGCTTCTCGCCACAGGCGCGGCACAGGACCAGGGGGGCGTAGCCACGACGGTTCAGGAACAGGAGGGTCTGCTCCCCCGCCGCCAGGGTCTCGGCCATGGCCTCGGCGAGGGGCGGGGAAATCCAGCGGCCCGATTCCGGCGGCGTCTCGCGCAGGTCCACCAGCCGGATGTCCGGAAGCCGCGCCTCGCCGTGCCGGTCGGCCAGCCTCAGCCAGCGGTAGCGGCCCGTCTCGGCGTTCCGCAGGCTTTCCAGGGAGGGGGTGGCCGAGGCCAGGATGACCGACGCCCCTTCCAGCTTGGCCCGCACCACCGCCAGGTCCCGCGCCTGGTAGATGAAGCCGTCCTCCTGCTTGAAGGATGTGTCGTGCTCTTCGTCGACCACCACCAGGGCCAGCTTCCGGAAGGGCAGGAAGAGGGCCGACCGGGCGCCGACCACGACCCGGCAGCGGCCCTCGGCCACGGCGTCCCAGACCTGCCGGCGGGCCGGCGGCGCGATGCCGGAGTGCCACTCGCCGGGCGGGGCGCCGAACCTTTCGGTCACCCGGGTGATCAGGGCCTGGGTGAGGGCGATCTCCGGCAGGAGGATCAGGACCTGGCCCTCAGGATCGGCGGCCAGGGCGGCGCGCACCGCCTCCAGATAGACCTCTGTCTTGCCGGAGCCCGTCACCCCGTCGAGCAGGGCGGCCTGGAATCCGCCCTGGGCGATCATGCCGCGCAGGCTGGCGGCGGCGGCGGCCTGGCTGGCGTTGAGGGGCGGGGCCGGGCGGTCGAGGTCCGGGGGACCGAAGCCGTCGGGACGGGGCGCGAGTCGCAGCTCCAGGGCGCCGTCGTCGATCAGCCCCTTCACCACCGCCGGCGAGACCTCCGCCCGGCGGGCGAGGTCGGCCGGAGGCGAAGGCCCCGCTGCGGCGGCCTCCAGCACCCGGGCCCGGGCGGGGGTCAGCCGGGCCGGCGGGCGGCCCGTGGCGACGGCCAGGCGCTCGGGCCGGGGCAGGGGGGCTCGCGCACCCCGCAGGGCGATGGCCAGGGGCAGGCCGGGCCCGTCGGCGGCGTAGCGGGCGGCCCACTGGACGAACTCCACGGTGGCGGGGCTGAGGGGCGGGCCCGGGAGCCGTTCAGCGACGACCTTCAGGGGCCGGTTCCCGCCGGCACCCTCCCGCAGGCCGGTCACGACCCCGGTCGCCAGCCGCCCGCCCAGGGGCGCCAGGACCCGGTCCCCCACCGACAGGGCAAGGCCCTCGGCCTCCTCGTAGTCGAAGGCTTCCGGCAGGGGCAGGGGCAGGAGGACGGAGACGATGCGGGCCATGTCGCGCCTTCTTAGACGGGTCCGGCCCCGAGCGGGAGCGGTCAGGGCTTCCGGGCGGACCCGGGGAGTCCTACAAGAGCCCTTCAACAAAAGCGGACGCAGCCCGATGCAACTCTTCCTCGACACCACCGACGTGGCGATCCTGAAGGATCTCGCCGCCACCGGCCTCGTCGACGGCGTGACCACCAACCCGACCCTGATCGCCAAGTCGGGCCGGCCCATGTTCGACGTCATCGCCGAGATCTGCGAGCTGGTGGAAGGCCCCGTCAGCGCCGAGGTCGCCGCCACAGACGTCGCCGGCATGCTGGCCGAGGGCGCCAAGCTGGCCGCCATCGCCCCCAATGTGGTGGTCAAGGTGCCCCTGACCCGGGAGGGCCTGGTCGCGACCTCCGAGTTCGCCGTCCAGGGCATCTCGACCAATGTCACCCTGTGCTTCTCGGCGGCCCAGGCCCTGCTCGCCGCCAAGGCCGGCGCCAGCTACATCTCGCCCTTCATCGGCCGGCTGGACGACCACGGCGCCGAAGGCATGGACCTCATCACCGAGATCCGGGCCATCTACGACAACTACGACTTCGACACCGAGATCCTGGCCGCCTCGATCCGGAGCCCGGCCCACGTCACGGCCGCCGCCCTCTGCGGCGCCGACTGCGCGACGATCCCGCCGGACGTCTTCGCCGCCCTCTTCAAGCACCCGTTAACCGAACGCGGGCTTTCTCAGTTCCTCAGCGACTGGGCCGCCACCGGACAGTCGATCCTCTGATCCGGGAGTGCGGGCGCAATGAGCGGGGCGGGCGAGGCGGAGCCGCAGGACGAGCCCGGACCGGAGACGGTGCGCGCCGCCCTGCTCCGCCGGCCGGACATCCTGACGGGCGATCCTGAGACCCTCCAGGCCCTGGGCCTGGCCCTGCGTCCCGACGCCCGCGTGGTGGAGTTCGGCCCCGCCGCTCTGGCCCGGGTCAGCGAGGCCGCCCGGGCGGAGAGCGAGGCCCGCGCTCGCCTCGAGGCCGTCGCCCGCGCCAACTTCGCCGCCCAGGCCCAGACCCGTGAGGCCGTGGTGGACCTTCTGGACGCCGACGACGCCGCAGACCTCGCCCTGCGCCTGGACGAGATCGCCCGGGCCCGCTTCGGCCTGCAGGCCGGCGCCCTGGGGCTTGAGGGCGGCGCGGGACCGCAGGGCTGGCGGCGACTGCCCGAGGGAGGGATCGCCCAGGTCCTGGAAGACGGGGCCGAGATCCTGCTGGGCTTCCGCGCCACGGCCCTGGGCCTGTTCGGCGACCAGGCGCCCTTCATCCGCTCCATGGCCCTGGCCCGACTCGACCTTCCCGGGGGCCCCGGCCTGCTCGGCTTTGGATCCGGCGATCCCGAGGGCTTCACCCCGGAGATGGGCCCCGAACTCGTGGCCTTCATGGCCCGGGTCACCGAGCGCCTGGCGCGGCGGCTCATGGCGTCGGAGTCGGCCGGAGGCGCCTGATGGACGCCCGAGCGGCACTCTCCCAATGGCTGGAGCACCTGGAACAGGAGCGGCGGCTTTCGCCCCGCACCCTGGCCGCCTACGGCTTCATCGGACGGCGCTACCTGGCCTTCCTGGAGGGGCACCGCGGCGGGCCCCTGACGGCGGAGGACCTGGGTGGGATCAGCGCGGCGGAGATCCGGGCCTGGCTGGCCGTGCTGCGCCGGGGCGAGACGCCGCTGTCGCCGCGCTCCCTGTCCCAGTCCCTGTCGGCGATCCGCACCTTCCACGGGTTCCTGGACCGGCGGATGGGGATCGCCAACCCCGCCCTGGCCCTGGTCCGGGGGCCGCGGGTGAGGCCCTCCGCCCCGCGGCCGGTCACGGAGACCCAGGCGACGGAACTCCTCGCCGAGCCTGGCCTTGATGCGAGCCTGGATCCCTGGGAATCGGCCCGGGACGAGGCGGTCCTGACCCTGCTCTATGGCTGCGGCCTGCGGATTTCCGAGGCCCTGTCCCTGCGCCGGCGGGATGCGCCCCTGGGAGAGGCCCTGCGGATCACCGGCAAGGGCGCCAAGACACGGATGGTCCCGGTCCTGCCCCGGGTGGCCCAGGCCGTGCAGGCCTACCTGGACGGCCTGCCCTTTCCCCTCTCTCCGGACGATCCCCTCTTCCGGGCCCGGCGGGGAGGCCCCCTCTCGCCGCGGCACGTCCAGGCGGCGGTGCAGACCATGCGGGGGCGGCTGGGCCTGCCGGACAGCGCCACGCCCCACGCCCTGCGCCACGCCTTCGCCACCCACCTCCTGGGCGCCGGCGCCGACCTGAGGTCGATCCAGGAGTTGCTGGGCCACGCTTCGCTCTCGACCACCCAGCGCTATACCCAGGTCGACGCCGCCGCCCTGCTCAGGGCTTATGCCGACGCCCACCCAAGGGCCTGACGACGCCGTCCGGCGACCCTTAGGCCTGCATGGTCCAGCCTTCGACGCCCATGGCGGCCTGCCGGCCGGCCTCGGAACGCGTCGGGTGGGGGTGGCAGATGCGGGCGATGTCTTCGCTGGCGGCGCGGAAGGCCATGGCCACGCAGTACTCGCCGATCAGCTCGCCCGCCTGCGGGCCCAGGATGTGCACGCCCAGGACTTCGTCGGTGGCGGCGTCCGCCAGGACCTTCACGAAGCCGTCGGTCTCGTGGTTGATCTTGGCCCGGCTGTTGGCGGCGAAGGGGAACTTGCCCGCCTTGTAGGCGCGGCCCTCAGCCTTCAGCTGCTCTTCATTGCGGCCGACCCAGGCGACTTCCGGGGCGGTGTAGACCACGCTGGGCACCAGGTTGTAGTCGACGTGGCCCGCCTTGCCGGCGATCAGCTCAATGCAGGCGACGGCGTCCTCCTCGGCCTTGTGGGCGAGCATGGGGCCGTGGATCACGTCGCCAATGGCCCAGACCCCCGCGGCGGCGGTGCGGAAGTGGTCGGTCTCCAGGAAGCCCCGGGCGTCGGGGACCAGGCCCACCGTCTCCAGGCCCAGGCCGGCGGTGTAGGGGCGGCGGCCGATGGCCAGGAGGACGCGGTCGGCGGAGAGGGTCTCGGCGGCGCCGCCGGCCGCGGGCTCGACGGTGAGCTCGACCTTGGACTTGCCCGCCTTCGCGGCCGTCACCTTGGCGCCCAGGCGGAAGTTCACGCCCTGCTTGGCCAGGGTCCGCTGGAAGGTCTTGGCCAGCTCGGCGTCCATGCCGGGGCAGATGCGGTCCAGGTACTCGATCACCGTGACCTCGGCGCCGAGCCGGCGCCAGACCGATCCCAGCTCCAGGCCGATGATGCCGGCGCCGATGACGATGAGGGTCTTGGGAACCTCCTTCAGGGACAGGGCGCCGGTGGAGTCGACGATGCGGTCGCCATCGACCTTGACGCCCGGCAGGCCCGAGGGTTCGGAGCCCGTGGCGAGGACGATGTTGGCGGCCTCGAGGGTGACGACCTTGCCGTCGTCGCCCTCCACCTCGACCCGGCCGGGGCCGGCCAGGCGGCCCTTGCCGAGGAAGCGCTCGACCTTGTTCTTCTTCATGAGGAAGTCGACGCCCTTGGTCAGGGCGGTCACCGACTCGTCCTTCTGGGCCATCATCTTCGACAGGTTGAGGCGCGGGGCGACCTCGATGCCCAGGTGCTCGAACTCCCGGTTCGCGGCCTCGTACAGCTCGGAGGCGTGCAGGAGGGCCTTGGAGGGCATGCAGCCGACGTTCAGGCAGGTGCCGCCCAGGGTCGGCCGCATCTCGATGATGGCGGCCTTCAGGCCAAGCTGGCCGGCGCGGATGGCGGCGTTGTAGCCCCCGGGGCCGCCCCCGATGATGACGACGTCGAACTGGGACATGGGATTTCCTCGCCCGCCAGGGGCCTGAACCGGATTAGATGTCGAGCAGCAGGCGCTGCGGATCCTCGATGGCTTCCTTCACGCGGACCAGGAAGGTCACGGCGCCCTGGCCGTCGACGATGCGGTGGTCGTAGGACAGGGCCAGGTACATCATGGGCCGGATGACCACCTGGCCGTTCACGGCCACGGGGCGCTCCTGAATCTTGTGCATGCCCAGGATTCCCGACTGGGGCGCGTTCAGGATCGGCGTCGACATGAGCGAGCCATAGACCCCGCCGTTCGAGATGGTGAAGGTGCCGCCCTGCAGGTCGTCCAGGGCCAGGGCGCCGTCGCGGGCCTTCTTGCCGAGGTCGCCGATGGCCTTCTCGATCCCCGCCAGGGACAGGGCGTCGGCGTCGCGCACCACCGGTACGACCAGGCCGCGTTCTGTGCCGACGGCCACGCCGATGTCGTAGTGGTTCTTGTAGATCAGGTCCTGGCCGTCGATCTCGGCATTGACCTCGGGCACGGCCTTCAGGGCGTGGATGCAGGCCCGGACGAAGAAGCCCATGAAGCCCATCTTCACGCCGTGGGTCTTCTCGAAGGCGTCCTTGTAGGTGTTCCGCAGGGCCATGACGGCGCTCATGTCGACCTCGTTGAAGGTCGTCAGCATGGCGGCGGTCTGCTGCGCCTCCTTCAGCCGGCGGGCGATGGTCTGCCTCAGGCGGGTCATGCGGATGCGCTCTTCGCGGGCGTGGGCCTCGCGCGGGGCGGTCGGCGCAGGCGCCGGCGGCGGGGCGGCGGCGCGGGCCTCGAGGGCGGCCAGGGCGTCGGCCTTGGTCACCCGCCCGCCCTTGCCGGAGCCGGGGATGGCCGCGGGATCGAGCCCGCCCTCGGCGGCGATGCGCTGGGCGGAGGGCGCCAGGACCGGCGCGGGGGCCGCGGCCGCCGGGGCGGCGGGCGCAGGCTTGGCCGCCTTGGGGGCGGCGGGTGCGGGGGCGGCGGCCGGAGCCGCAGCGGCGGCGCCCTCCTTCACCCGGCCCAGGACCGCGCCGGGCTCGACCGTGGCGCCTTCCTCGGCGGCGATGGACTCCAGGACGCCGTCGGCCGGGGCCGCGACCTCGAGGCTGACCTTGTCGGTCTCAAGCTCGACGAGGATCTCGTCCTTGCGGACCGCCTCGCCGGGCTTCTTCGCCCAGCGCGCCACGGTGGCCTCGGAGACGGACTCTCCAAGGGCGGGGGTCATGATGTCGGCCATGGTCGTGTCCTTGGGTTCAGGCGAGGGCTTCGGCGAGGAAGGCCTGGAGTTCGCGGTTGTGCCGGCTCATCTGCCCGGCGGCGGTGGAGGCGGAGGCGGGCCGGCCCACATAGCGGGCGCGCTTGGCCTTCACCTTCAGGCGCTCGAGGGTCAGCTCCAGCCAGGGATCGACGAAGGTCCAGCCGCCCATGTTCTTGG
>JBJOJL010000008.1:0-69819 GCA_046046615.1 Pseudomonadota bacterium | reverse complement strand
CGATCACATCAAAGGTCATCGGGCCGGGGGCGTCTGCAATCAGGTTGACGCGCCGCCACCGGATCATCTCCCGGAGCGCCGGTGAGGCCTGCCAGGCCTCTTCCCGGAGCTGGAAGTGGTCGATGAGGCGACGGGCGGGAAGTCCCTTCTGGACCTCGAAATGGCTGAAGATCCCGGTCCGCGCCCTTTCAAGGGCCCGGACTGCAAGGTCGGAAGCGTAGATCTCCACCCTCAGGTCGGCGGAACGGGCCTGGGCCTCTAGGGCGCTGATGGCGAGGGAATAGGGCTCCTGGCCGGCGCCAGAGGCGGCGCACCAGAGACGTACGGGCGCGCCTCCCCGGGCGATGGACAGGGCCGGCAGGATCTTCTGGCCCAGCTGGTCCAGGACTTCGGGGTCCTCCATGAAGCCCCGCTCGGAGGTGGTGACGCCCTCGATCACAGGCCAGGCGAGCCGCTCGGCCTCGTTGCTCCGAAGGGCGACCAGCAGGTCGGCCACGCTGGCGTAGCCCTCCCTCCGCGCCACCGCGTTCAGGCGCGCGCCCAGGTGCTCCGGCGCGGAAGTGTCCAGCCGTCGTCCCGTCCTCATGAGGCAAAGGCGGGCGATCAGCTCCAGCTCGCGCGGGGTCACCGGACACCCGCCAGGGCGAACTTCGAGGCCAGGATCTCGCCGTCGAACGGCTTCATGATGAACTCGTCGGCGCCCAGGTCGAGAGCCTGCCGGATCATTGCCGGGGCCGTCTCGACCGAACAGAAGACGACCCGCGGCGCGCCCCCCCCCGGCATGCGCCGCAGGCGGGCCATGCACTCCGGGCCATTCATGACCGGCATGCGCCAGTCCAGCAGGATCACGTCGGGCATGCCCTCTGCACAGGCCTCCAGGGCCTTTGCCCCATCGGCCGCCTCGCGCACGTGGTAGCCGTCCGCCTCGAGGAGGCGGCGGGCGAGCAGCCGGATCACGGGACTGTCGTCGGCGACAAGGCAGGACTTCACGGGCGGACCTCCGTCACCCCCAAGGTTTGCAGCCTTCGGTTAAGGAGGGGTTGTCATCCCGCCCCCGCGCACTTTGGGATCAGGCCGGGAGGGCGGCGAGGAAGTCTATCGTGCCGTCGGCGGCGTCGACACGCACCGTGCCGCCGGCATCGGTGACGAAGAGGTGGACGTAGTAGGCCTGGACCCAGTGACCGTGAAGGCCCTCGCCCATCGGAAGTCCGGCGAGCCCGTCGGCGACCTCGGCCCGGAGGCGGGCGCGGGCGCCGTCGGCCCGGGCGCGGATGAGGATGAAACCCTCCCGCTCGTCGGCCTGGATCCGGGCCGTGCCTCCCGTCGGGAGGGCGGCGCCCGCCAGCTGGGAAAGGTTCAGGAGGGCGCGGGCCGCCGGCTTGGCGAGGGCGGGCGCGGCGACCTGCCAGTCCAGCTCGGCCCGGATGTGACGGAACAGGCCCTCGGCCAGGCGGCCCAGCTCGCGGGAATCGAAGACCTCGGCGGAGGCCGAGGCCCCGAAGGCGACCCGGCAGAAGCCCAGCAGGTCGGCAAGCTTTCGGGCCGAGGCGCCGATCAGGCCCATGGCCTCCTCGCGCATGTCCTGGGCGGAGGGGTCGTCCAGCAGGTCCAGGCCGCTCACCATGGCGCTCACCGGGCTGATGAAGTCATGGCACATGCGGGCGGCGAGGAAGGCCGCCACCTCGGCCGTGCGCGGCGCAGAGGCGTCGCGCCGGGCGTCTTCCGGCGGGGAGGCGGAGGTCTCGGACATGGTAAACAGGAGACTGGCCTGATTTGCCGCTTTGGGAAACCGTCCGGCGCATCTAGGACAGGCCCCGCCTGACAGGATGGTCTCTCGCATGCCGAACCTCGACGCCCGATTTGGAACCGTGCTCGCAGACCTGTGCGAGGAGGCCGCCGATCTGGTCCGCCCGCTCTGGAACAGCGGCCTCGCCGTGGACCGCAAGGCCGACGACAGCCCCGTCACCGAGGCGGACCGCCGGGCCGAGACCCTGATCCTGGCCGGCCTCGCCCGGGTGGCGCCTCAGGTGCCGGTGGTCTCCGAGGAGCACGCCAGCGAGTTCGGGGCGCCGGGGCGCATCGGCCGGACCTTCCTGCTGGTCGACCCCGTGGACGGGACCAAGGCCTTCGTCCGGGGCGATCCGAACTTCACCGTCAACATCGGCCTCATCGTCGACGGGATCCCGGTCGCCGGCGCCATCACCGCCCCCGCCACGGGGGAGACCTGGTTCACCGACGCAGGGGGCGCCTTCAAGCGGGCCGCAGGCGGCGGCGCCGCACAGGTCCGGGTGCGGGCTTGGCCCCAGGGCGCCGCGGTGGCCCTGATCAGCCACACGATGAAGCCCGAGACCCTCAAGGCCCTGACCGACCGCTACGGCTTCGACGGGACCGAGGCCATGGATTCCTCGATCAAGTTCTGCCGGATCGCCGAGGGCGCGGCGGACATCTATCCCCGCCTTGGCCCGACCATGGAGTGGGACATCGCCGCCGGCCACGCCATCCTCGCCGCGGCGGGCGGCCGGGTCGAGACAGAGGACGGCGGCCCCTTCCTCTATGGCAAGGCCTCCGCGGGGTTCCGGAACGGGCCCTTCGTCGCCCGAGGCGGCTGAGGCCCAAAAGGCGCCTACACCCGGGGCGCGATCCGTCGCATAAGGCGGACGACACGACCTCAGGAGACCCACATGGCCCTCGACGCCGGCGCCGAAGCCAAGACCTTCAGCTGGGAAGACCCCCTGGATCTCGCCTCCCGCCTTTCGGAGGACGAGCGCATGGTGTGGGAGTCGGCCCGCGCCTACGCCCGCGAGAAGCTCCTGCCCAGGGTGGTCTCGGCCTACGCCGAGGAGCGGTTCGACCGCGAGATCATGACCGAGATGGGCGCCCTGGGCTTCCTGGGCCCGACCCTGCCCGAGGCCTACGGCTGCGCCGGGGTGAACCACGTCGCCTACGGCCTGATCGCCCGGGAGATCGAGGCCATCGATTCCGGCTACCGCTCGGCCATGAGCGTCCAGTCCTCGCTGGTCATGTACCCGATCCACGCCTTCGGCTCGGAGGCCCAGCGCCAGCGCTACCTGCCCGGCATGGCCCGGGGGGAAATCATCGGCTGCTTCGGCCTGACGGAGTCCGACGGCGGCTCCGACCCGGCGTCCATGCGCACCACCGCGACGCCGACCAAGGGCGGCTACATCCTGAACGGCGCCAAGATGTGGATCACCAACGCGCCGATCGCCGACGTCGCCCTGGTCTGGGCCAAGCTGGACGGCGCCATCCGCGGCTTCCTGGTGGATCGCGGCTCTGAGGGCTTCTCCACCCCGCAGATCAAGAACAAGCTGTCCCTGCGCGCCTCCATCACCGGCGAGATCGCCCTGTCCGACGTCTTCGTGCCCGAGGACCAGATGCTGCCGGGCGTGGCCGGCCTGCGCGGACCCTTCTCCTGCCTGAACAAGGCCCGCTACGGCATCGCCTGGGGCGCCATGGGCGCCGCCGACTTCTGCCTTCACGCCAGCCGCGACTACGTCGCGACCCGCAAGGTTTTCGGCAAGCCCCTGGCCGCCCGGCAGCTGATCCAGAAGAAGCTGGCCGACATGCAGACCGAGATCGCCCTGGGCTTCGAAGGCGCCCTCGCCCTCGGTCGCCTGATCGACCAGGGCGCCTGGGTGCCAGAGGCGATCAGCCTGATGAAGCGGAACAACTGCGGCAAGGCCCTGGCCATCGCCCGCGAGGCGCGCGACATCCATGGCGGCAACGGCATCAGCGGCGAGTACCACGTCATGCGTCACGCGTCGAACCTCGAGACGGTGAACACCTACGAGGGGGCGCACGATGTCCACGCCCTGATCCTGGGTCGGGCGATCACCGGCGAGAACGCATTCTGATCCGGTTGAAATCCAGGACACCAGCAACCTAATTACCGGGCGTACAGGCGCCCAGCAGGGGGGAAGACATGGCGCAGGCGGGAAGCACCGCGCCCGGCGACAAGCCGGCCGAAACCCAGGAACAGCCGTCGCTCCGCACCGTCGTGGCGGCCTCGGCGGCGGGCACCACCTTCGAGTGGTATGACTTCTTCGTCTTCGGCAGCCTGACCACGGTGATTTCCAAGGTCTTCTTCACGGGCCTTCCCGAGACCGCCGGCTACATCGCCGCCCTCGCCCTCTTCGGCGCCGGCTTCTTCTTCCGGCCCGTCGGCGCCCTGGTCTTCGGGCGGATCGGCGACCGGGTGGGCCGGAAGGGCGCCTTCCTGTTCACCGTGGTGCTGATGGGGGTGGCCACCGTGGCCATCGGCCTCCTGCCCACCTACAGCCAGGCGGGACTGATCTCCCCCGCCCTCCTGGTCCTGATGCGGATCCTGCAGGGCTTCGCCCTGGGCGGCGAGTACGGCGGCGCCGCGATCTACGTGGCCGAGCACGCCCCGGACAATGCGCGGGGCAGGGCGACCAGCTGGGTCCAGACTTCGGCGGCCTTCGGCCTCTTCGCCGCCCTCTTCGTGATCCTGCTGACCCGCGTCATCGTCGGTCACTTCTTCGGTCCGGACGCCTTCGACGCCTGGGGCTGGCGCATACCCTTCCTCTTCTCGGCGGGCCTCCTGCTGGTGTCGATCTTCATGCGGATGAAGCTCACCGAAAGCCCGACATTCGCCAAGCTCAAGGAAGAGGGCGGGGCCTCCAAGGCGCCCTACGCCGAGGCCTTCGGCCAGTGGAAGAACCTCAAGCTCGTCATCCTGGCCCTCTGCGCGGTCATGTCGGCCCAGGGCGCGGTCTGGTATACGGCCTTCTTCTATTCCCAGACCTTCCTCGACAAGTTCCTGAAAGTCGCGCCCGAGACGATCAACATCGTCCTGATGATCGCCACCGCCATCAGCGCCGTCTTCTACGTCCTCTTCGGCGCGCTTTCGGACCGGGTGGGGCGAAAGCCCGTCATGCTGTTCGGCATGACCCTGATGCTGGTCGCCTACTTCCCGGGCTTCCACCTCATGACCCAGTTCGCCAACCCGGCACTCGCCGAGGCCCAGGCCCGCACGCCGGTGGTCGTCTCCGCCGACCCGGCGGACTGCACCCTGCAGTTCGACCCGGTGGGCAAGAAGGTCTTCGTCTCGTCCTGCGACATTGCGCGAAGCATCCTGGCCAACGCCGGCGTCTCCTACGACAACCAGCCTGCAGCGCCGGGGACCGCGGCCGTGATCAAGGTCGGCGACGTCGCCGTCAACTCGCGGTCAGCGGCGGGCCTGCCGGCCGCCGAGGTCAAGGCGGTCCGCGCCGGGGTCGAGGCCGAGGTCAAGGCGGCCCTGGCGTCGGCCGGGTATCCCGCCAAGGCCGACCCCGCGCGGATCAACATGGTCGGCGTCATGGGGGTGATGATGGTCTTCGTCATCGCGGCCACCGCCCTATTCGGACCCATCGCCGCCTGCCTGGTTGAGCTCTTCCCGACCCGGGTCCGCTACACCGCCATGTCCCTGCCCTATCACATCGGCACCGGCTGGATCGGCGGCTTCGTGCCCTTCTTCGCCTACGCCATCGTGATCGGCGTCGGGAACATCTATTCGGGGCTCTGGTATCCCTTCGCCTTCACCCTGCTGTCGGTGGTGACCTGCCTGCTCTTCCTGCCGGAAACCCGGGGACGCTCGCTGCACCACTGACCCGGAGGTCAGGAGCCCGGGGCGACCGGCAGGACCTCGGGCGACAGCCCCGCTGCGCGCCAGGGGCCGGGATCGGCCAGGAGGACGAGGGTTCGTCCCTGGGCCATGAGGGCGGCCACTTCGCCGGGGTCGGCTTCCGCGGGCGTGAGGCGGCGCGCTTCACGGCGCGCCAGGGCCGCGAGGCCTTCGCTGTTTCCGGGCGTCATGACCAGGATGTCGGCGGACGACAGGGCCCGCAGGGCTCTCATGGACACCAGGTCGGGCGGCGTGGAGGGCGCAAGGGCGAAGAGCCGTCCCTCCGGCCTCGCCGCGCCCGAAAGGGCTGCAGCCATCAGGTCCCGGACCTCCGCCTCGGGGCGGCCCTCCAGCACGGCGGCGGCCACCGGACCCTCCAGAATCCCCGACAGGATCACCCGGCGTTCGCCAGGATCGGGCCAGCGGCGCCGCAGCTCGGCCTTGTGCTCGTCGAGCAACCTGGCGAGCCGGCCGGCGCCCTCCGGAATCCGGGGCTCAAGCTCGGCGCGCAGGCGGGCCGCCACCAGGGGAGAGGCGCCGCCGGTGCCGAAGGCCGCGACCAGGGCGCCCCGGTCGATCAGGGCCGGGACGGTGAAATCGCAGAGGGCCGGACGGTCCATTACGTTCACGGCGGCGCCCGCCCGGCGCGCGGCGTCCGCGGCCAGGCGGCTGAAGGTCTCGTCCGGATGGGCGATGAAAGCCAGGGCCACGCCCGCCCAGGCCTCTGGCGCATGCGCCGCCTCCGCTCCGAGGACCAGGAGCTCCGCGGGGCTTCCGGCCAGGAGCCGGCGGCGGGCGTCCAGGCCCTCGCCCGCACCCGCCAGGCCGACCCGGCGTCCAGCGAGGGGATAGAAGGCGGGAAAGACGTCCAAGGCCGGGCCGGGGGCCTTACTTCAGGGTCTTGAGATAGGCGATCACGGCGGCGCGGTCCGCCGGTGCGGCCACGGCGGTGAACATGCGTCCGCCAGGAGCGAACTTCGCCGGGGCGGCGAGGTAGGCGTCGAGGGCGGCGTCCGTCCAGGCGCCGCCCTTGGACTTGAGGGCGGAAGAGTAGGCGAAGTCGCCCAGGCTAGCGATCCGCCGCCCGGCTACGCCGTTGAGGGACGGTCCGGCCACCGAGCTCTTGGCCGCATGGCAGGTCCGGCACTGGAGGTTGAAGACCTTGGCGCCGTCGGCGGCGGCGGCCGGCGCGGCCGCCAGGAGGCTGGCGGACAGGACCAGGGCGAAAGGCGACAAGGGCGCGCGCATGGGGAACTCCGGTTATTCCGGCTCACTATACAGGGCCGCCTGAACGCCGTTAAGATGCGTCGCCTTCGCAGTCCTTCGGAGAGTCCGGCATGGCCATGAGCCTCGAGATCAACGGTCGCACGGTCCAGGTGGATGCGGCGCCTGACACCCCCCTCCTCTGGGTCCTCCGGGACGATGTCGGGCTGACAGGGTCCAAGTTCGGTTGCGGGGTCGGCCAGTGCGGCGCCTGCACGGTCCTGGCGGACGGCGCGCCGGTGCGCTCCTGCTCCCTGCCGGTCAGCGCCCTGGCCGGGGTGAAGATCACCACCATCGAGGGACTTGGCGGGTCCCACCCGGTCCAGGACGCCTGGGTCAAGCTCGACGTCCCCCAGTGCGGCTACTGCCAGTCCGGCCAGATCATGAGCGCCGTGGCCCTCCTGGCGGACAACGCCAACCCCTCCGACGCGGACATCGACGCGGCCATGGATGGCAATATCTGCCGCTGCGGCGCCTACCAGAGGATCCGCGCCGCCATCCGCGAAGCGGCCGCCCAGGCCCGCGCCTGACCGACCCCGCCGTCCCGATCCCTCCGAGGAACTCCCACATGAACGCCCATGTCGACCAGGACGCCGTCCGCGCCGGGACCACCCGCCGGGAACTGGTGGTCGGAACCGCCCTCGTCTCCGGCGCCCTCCTCGTAGGGTGCGGTCCCGCCGACATCCTGTCGGTGGGAGCCAAGACCGAGGTGGGCGCCTTCGGTCCCTTCATCCGGATCGCGGCGGACGGCGCCGTGACCGTCGTGAACAAGCACATCGAGTTCGGACAGGGCACCCATGCGGGCCTGGCCGCCATCGTCGCCGAGGAACTGGACGCCGACTGGAGCCGGGTCAGCGTCGAGCAGGCGCCGGCCAACGCCAAGCTCTACGCCAACACCCTGATGGGCGTTCAGGGTACAGGCGGGTCCACCGCCATCCCCAACAGCTGGATGCAGCTGCGCAAGGCCGGCGCGGCGGCCCGGGCCATGTTCACGGGCGCCGCCGCGGCCGCCTGGAAGGTCCCCGAGGCCGAGATCACCGTGAAGGACGGCGTCGTCAGCCACGCCGCCTCCGGCAAGGCCGCCGGCTTCGGCGAGCTGCTCCAGGCCGCCGCCGCCGTCGCGCCGCCCGCTGAGCCGAAGCTCAAGTCGCATGAGGCCTTCACCCTGATCGGCACCGACCGGGTCCGCCGCAAGGACTCCCGGGCCAAGAGCACTGGCGAGGCCCGCTACACCCAGGACGTGAAGATGGAGGGCCTCCTGACGGCCGTCGTCGCCCACGCCCCCCGGTTCGGCGCCAAGGTCAGCGGCTTCGACGCCGCAGAAGCGCGCAAGGTCCCCGGGGTCGTCGACGTCTTCCAGATTCCCACAGGGGTCGCCGTGGTGGCCAAGTCCACCTGGGCGGCGATCCAGGGACGGAACGCCCTGAAGGTGACCTGGGACGAGTCGAAGGCCGAGCCCCTCGGCTCCGCCGAGATCGAGGCGAAGTACGCCGAATGGGCCGCAGGCAAGGGCGCCCTGCCGGACAAGCTGAAGTGGGAGACCTTCGAGACCCGGGGCGAAGCCGCGTCCGCCGGCGAGGGCGAGGTCTTCGAGGCGACCTACGACTTCCCCTTCCTGGCCCATGCCACCATGGAGCCGATGAACTGTGTCGCCCAGGTGGGCGGCAAGGGCGGGGTCAAGCTGACCGTGGCCTCCCAGTCCCCGACCCTGGACCAGATGAACACCGCGCGGATCGCCATGACGCTGCCCGGCTCAGTCCAGATCGAGAACCTGTTCGCCGGCGGCTCCTTCGGGCGTCGGGCCAACTTCCAGTCGGACTTCGTCGCCGAGTGCGTCCACATCGCCAAGAAGGTCGGCAAGGGGACGCCCGTGAAGCTGGTCTGGACCCGTGAGGACGACATGGCGGCCGGATACTTCCGGCCCCTGACCCACCACCGGCTCAAGGTGCGCCTGGACAAGGACGGCTTCCCGGCCGCCTGGACCCACCGCGTCGTCACCCAGTCCCTGATGAAGGGCTCGCCCATGGCGCCCAAGGGCATCGACAGCTCGACAGTGGAAGGGGCGATGGGGTCGCCCTACCTCAAGGCCACTCCCGCCGTGGACGGACAGGTCCTGATGCCGGAGCTGGGAATCCCCGTCCTCTGGTGGCGGTCGGTGGGCGCGACCCACACCGCCTTCGTCATGGAGCACACCATCGACCAGCTGGCCCGCAAGGCTGGCAAGGACCCGGTGGCCTATCGCCTGGCCCTGTTCGAGAAGGCCGGCGCCAAGCGCCACATCGCCGTGCTCAAGCTGGCGGCCGAGAAGGCCGGCTGGGACAAGCCGGCGCCGGCGGGCGTCACCCGTGGCGTGGCGGTTCACGAGAGCTTTGGTTCGGTGGTCGCCCAGATCGCCGAGGTCCGGATCGTCGACGGCGTCCCGAAGGTCGGCCGCGTGGTCAGCGCCATCGATTGCGGGACGGCCATCTCGCCGGACCAGATCGCCGCCCAGGTGGAGGGAGGGACCTGCTACGGCCTGTCCGCCGCCCTTCATGATGAGATGATCGTCAAGGCCGGCGCCGTCGAGCGCCGGAACTTCGACGCCTACCCGGTGCTGCGCAACTCCGAGGCCCCGACGGTCGAGACCCATATCCTGCCCTCGACCAACCCGCCCTCGGGCGTGGGCGAGCCTGGGACCCCGGTCATCGGTCCGGCCGTGGCCAACGCCGTCCTGGCGGCCACGGGCAAGGCGACCTTCCGGCTGCCGATGATCCGCGCCTGATCCCAGTGGCGCAGCCCTGGTGGATTTTCCGCCGTGGCGTCGCCTCCTGTTTGGTCTAGTAAGGCTCAGTCTGAGCCTAAGGGGTCGGAACCAGCGGGGAGGCGATGTCGGAGTACGGAGACAGGATTGCGCCGCTTGAGGCCCTTCCGGCCGGCATGGCGGTGCCCTTTGGCGGCGACCGCCTGACCTTCGTCTCGCCAGAGCTGGCGGCGGCCTTCCGGGCCGGCGATCGTCTTGTGGTGGTCCAGGAAACCGGCGACCTCCTGCACGTTCCCGCCGCCGTGGCGGCCGAAGTGGACCGAGCGACCGCTGCGGCGAAGTCCGCCTTTTCCGCCCTGTCCGGGGTGTCCGACGCCGCGATCTCGGCCTTCTTCGACGGGTTCGCCCGGCGCATCGAGGACGACCAGGTCTGGAGCCGCTTCGCCGCGGCCAATGCGGCGGATGTCGAGGCCGCCCGGGCCCGGGGGCGTTCGACCACGCGCCTCGCCGTCTCGGACGCCATGCGCCGCGACATGGCCGCGGGGCTGAGGTCCTGGCGCGACAGCCCGGCGGGCCGCGGCCGGGTCCTGGAACGCATCACCCACGAGGGCTGGAGCGTGGAACAGGTCAGCGCGCCCCTCGGCGCTGTGGGCTTTGTCTTCGAGGGCCGCCCCAACGTCTTCGCCGACGCCGCCGGCGTGCTCCGCACCGGCAACACCGTGGTCTTCCGGATCGGCTCCGACGCCCTGGGGTGCGCCCGCGTCCTCATGGCCGAGGCCGTGGTCCCCGCCCTGGCCGAAGCCGGCCTGCCGCAGGGCGCCATGAGCCTGGTGGATTCCGCCGAGCGCTCGGCGGGCTGGGCCCTGTTCGCCGACCGACGCCTGGCCCTCGCCGTGGCCCGCGGGTCCGGGCCCGCCGTCGCCCAGCTGGGCGCCATCGCCCGCCAATCCGGGACCCCGGTCAGCCTGCACGGGACGGGCGGCGCCTGGATGGTCGCCGACGAGTCCGCCGAAGCCGGACGCTTCGGCGAAGTGGTCTTCCACTCCCTCGACCGGAAGGTGTGCAACACCCTCAACGTCTGCGTCATCCCGGAGTCGCGCGCCGCCGAGCTGGTCCCGGTCTTCCTTCAGGCCCTGGAGGCGGCGGGCCGCCGCCGACGCGGCTGCCGCCTTCATGTCCTTGAGGGCGCTGCAGCCTTCCTGCCGCCCGCCGGCTGGTTCGACGCCACGGCGGAGGTGGTCCGCGCCGAGGGCGTCGCCCTCGAGCCCCGGGCCGACCTGATCCCGGAGGCCGACCTCGCCCTTGAGTGGGAATGGGAGGAAACGCCCGAGGTCAGCCTGGTCGTGGTCAAGGACCTCGACGCCGCCATCGCCCTCTTCAACCGCCGTGCGCCCCGGCTGGTCGCCACCCTGGTCACCCAGGACCCCGCCGCCCTCGCCCGGTTCGAGGCCGGCGTGGAGGCGCCCTTCACGGGCGACGGCTTCACCCGCTGGGTGGACGGGCAATACGCCCTCAACCGGCCCGAGCTCGGCCTGTCGAACTGGGAGGGCGGCCGCCTCTTCGCCCGGGGCGGCGTGCTGGCGGGAGACGGCGTCTTCACCGTCCGCACCCGGATGCGGCAGGTCGACACCGGTCTCGACCGCTCGCGGCCCTGACCGGCATGTGGGTGGCGGGACAGGTCAGGCGACGGTCGGGCGCAGGACGCCCCGGCGCCCTCAGGCCCGGATTCGCCCTGTCCAGGGGGATGAAGGTCGGCCTCTACGGCGGCAGCTTCAATCCCGCGCATGAGGGGCACGCCCACGTCGCCGAGACGGCGCGCCAACGCCTCGGCCTGGACCGGGTGATCTGGCTGGTGGCCCCGCAGAATCCGCTCAAGTCCAGCGCCGAGACCCAGCCGCTGGACGCCCGCCTTGCGGGAGTCCGCGCCTTCGCCCGCGACCGGGGCATGATTGTCTCCGACGTCGAGGCCCGGCTAGGCACCCGCTTCACCCTCGACACCGTCCTGGCCCTCAAGGCCCGGTTCCCCGGGGTCCGCTTCGTCTGGATCATGGGCGCCGACAGCCTGGCGGGTTTCCACCGCTGGCGGGGATGGACCCAGCTCATGCGGGCCCTTCCGGTGGCCGTGGTCTCCCGCCCCTGGATCTCGCTGAAGAGCCGGTCCTCGCCCGCCGCCCGGCGCTTCGCCGCGGCCCGGATCCCCTTCACGCGGGCCCGGGGCCTGGCCGACCAGCCTGCGCCCGCCTGGGTGTTCCTCTACGGACCGCTGAACTTCCAGTCCTCGACCGCCCTGCGCGAAAGGATGCGGGCGAGCCGCACGCGCCGGGGCTGACACGTCGAGGCTGACCGGAGGCTCCGCCTGTGCTAAGAGCCCTTTCTGGCGTGACAGAACAGGAGTTGTTCCGCTGAGCCCCGACCCTGCGCAGACCGCGCAACCCGCCCCGGCCCCGGCCGCCGGGGCCGCCCTCCCGCAAGGCGTTTCCGCGCTGGAGGAGCTTATCCTGAACCGCCTGGATGACGACCAGGCCCAGGACGTCGTCTTCATCGATCTCAAGGGCAAGACCGCCATGGCCGACGGCCTGGTGGTCGCCTCCGGGCGTTCGCACAGGCATGTCGGCGCCATCGCCGACCACCTGCTCCGCAGCCTGAAGGAGCATGGCTACGGGCGCGCGCGCGTCGAGGGCCTGCCGCACTGCGACTGGGTCCTGATCGACGCCGGCGACGTCATCGTCCACATCTTCCGGCCCGAAGTCCGGTCCTTCTACAACATCGAGAAGATCTGGTCGGTGGACTCCGGGCACCGCGCCGCCGTCTGACCGGCGGCCGTCTTCCGTCTGGACACGGGCCGGACCCCGCAGGCACGATCCGCCTGGGAGGAGACGCCATGACCGGAACCCCATCGCCAGAGCTTCTGGACGCCCCGGCGGGCGCCCTGGTCGACGCCCTGGGCGCGCGAAGGATCAGCTCCCTGGAGCTCACCGAGGCCTTCATCGCCAGGATCGAGGACCGCGACAGGGACATCAACGCCGTGGTCGTTCGCGACTTCGGCCGCGCCCGGGAGGCCGCCCGGCGGGCCGACGCCCGGCTGGCGCAGGGCGAGCGCCTGCCCCTTCTCGGCCTGCCCATGACGGTCAAGGAATCAAACCAGGTGGAGGGCCTGCCCTCGACCTGGGGCAGCCCCGCCTTCCAGGGCTGGACCGCTCCCGCGGACGCCACCGCTGTGGCGCGGCTCAAGGCGGCCGGCGCCATCATCCTGGGCCTGACGAACGTGCCGCCCTTCCTGGCGGACTGGCAGAGCGCCAACCCCCTCTACGGGCGCACTGGCAATCCCTGGGACCTCTCCCGGTCGCCCGGCGGATCCTCAGGCGGGGCGGCGGCGGCCCTCGCCGCCGGCATGACCCCCCTGGAGCTCGGATCGGACATCGGCGGGTCGATCCGCGTGCCCTCGGCCCTCTGCGGGGTCTTCGGACACAAGCCGACCTACGGACTCGTCCCAACACGCGGCCACACCCCGCCGGGGACGGACGGGGTCCCTGTCCCCCTGGCGGTGGTCGGACCCATGGCCCGCTGCACCGCTGACCTGCAAAGGGCGCTTTCGGTCCTGGCCGGACCAGAGCCCGAGGATGCGGGCGGCCTGGCCTTCACCCTGGCGCCGCCCCGCCATGAGACCCTGGCTGCCCATCGGGTCCTCGTGCTGACCCAGCACCCCATGACGCCCACCGACGACGAGATCTCGGGCGCCCTCGAGGGCCTGGCTCGCCGCCTTGAGGCCCTGGGCGCGACCGTGTCCCGGTCCAGCGACCTCCTCCCGGACCTGGCCGCCCAGCATGCGGTCTACCAGCCGCTCCTCAACACGGTCATCAGCCGGGGCGCCCCCGGGGCCAGCCCGCCTGACGCCCACGCCTACATGGACCTCCTGGACGCCCAGCTGGCCTTCCGACGGCGCTGGGCGGCCCTGTTCGAGGCCTTCGACGTGGTGCTCGCCCCGACCTTCGGCGTGACGGCCTTTCCCCATGTCGAGGGTCCGGAAACCCCGGACCGGACGCTGAGGATCAACGGGTCGGACACGCCGTACTACGCCCAGCTCGGCTGGCCGGCGGTCGCCCTCCTGCCCAACCTTCCGGCCACGGCCCTGCCGGTCGGCCTGTCGCGCGCCGGGCTGCCGATGGGCGCCCAGGTGATCGGCGGCTGGATGCAGGACCTGACGACCCTGCGCTTCGCCGAACTGCTGGAGCGCGAGTTCGGAGGCTTCGTCCCACCGCCGGGATTCGGCGCTTGAAGATCGCCATCGTCGCCGTCGGACGCCTGGGCCGCTCGCCGGAGGCCGACCTGGTCCGGCTCTACGCCGAACGGGCTTCCGCCGCCGGGCGCTCGCTGGGCCTGGGTCCGGTGGAGGTGACCGAGGTGGAGGCGCGCAAGCCCGGTCGGGCGGCGGAGGCCGAAGCGCTTTCCGGCCACCTGGCGGACAGCCGGATCATCGCCTGCGACGAGACCGGGCGGGCCCGCACCTCCCGCGACTTCGCTGCGGAGATCGGCCGTCTGAGGGACGATGGCGTACGCCGCCTCGTCTTCCTGGTAGGCGGGGCCGACGGCCTGGATCCCGCCCTCCGGTCCCGAGCCCATGACACCCTTGCCTTCGGACCGCAGACCTGGCCCCACGCCCTGGCCCGGGTCATGCTGGCCGAGCAGGTCTATCGCGCCGTCACCCTCCTGGCGGGGAGCCCCTATCACCGTGACTGAACGCTCAGGCCGCCTGAAGGTGATCCTCCCGGCCGCAGCGGTGCTGGCCGGGCTCCTCGCCGCCGCGACGGCGCAGGACCGGCCCGAGCCTGCGCCCCTTCCGCTGGCCGATCCGGCCCTGGCCCTCTTCGCCCTGCGCCTGGACCCGCCCGATCCCCTCCTCGACCCGCCCCAGGCGGCGCTGGACGCCGCCCGGGCCGAACTGGCCGCCGGCTTCGCCCTGTCCGAGACTCTCGCCCGGGGACGCATGGCCGGGGTCGTCCTTACCCCGCCGACCCCGGGGCCCATCCTCGAGGGCTTCGGGGTCCGGCAAGTGGGCGGACTGCGCGCCCAGGGCCTGACCTTCCAGTCGCCCCCGGGCGCCGAAGTGCGGGCGCCGGCGGCGGGCGACGTCCTCTTCGCCGGTCCGCTGGAGGGCCTGGGGGAGGCCGTGATCCTCAAGGTCACGCCCCGGGCGCAGGTGATCCTGGCTGGAGAGTTCGCCGCGCGGGTCCGGGAAGGCGACATGGTCCGCGAGGGACAGCCGATCGGCAGGACAGCGGACCGGGGCGCGGCCGTCCAGGTCTATCTCGAGCTGCGCGACCTGGGCCGGCCCATGGATCCGGCCCCCTGGCTGCGCCCCGAAAAAGCCGCAACGCAAGGCTCTGGATTCAAGCGGGAAACAGGATAAGGCTGTCCGTCTCTGCGGCCCCCCGGGGCCGCGTTCCAGTCACTGCCGCTCCGGGCGCCGGGGCGGCGCAGCGGGCCCGGTCATGAAGAAGCATCTCCTCGTCGGCGTCTCGGCCTTCATCCTGGGGGCGGCGGCCACGGCCTACCTGAACCAGAGCGCCTTTGCCGCCGGTTCCTCGGGGGCGGAAAGCTACCGGGTGCTCGAACTGTTCGGCGACGTCGTCCAGGCGGTCGAAGAGAACTACGTCTCCGAGGTCGATTCCCGGAAGCTGATCGAGTCCGCCCTCGACGGCATGCTGACCTCCCTGGACCCCCATTCGAACTACCTCACGCCCGAAGCGCTGAACGACATGCGCGACCAGACGCGCGGCGAGTACGGCGGCCTGGGCCTCGAGATCAGCTCCGAGGAAGGGGTGGTGAAGGTCATCTCGCCCATGGACGGCACCCCGGCCTTCAGGGCGGGCATCAAGCCGGGCGACTACATCACGGCGGTCAACAGCCAGTCGGTGATCGGCATGTCCGTCTCCGAGGCGGTCAAGCTGATGCGCGGCCCGCCCGGCGAGGCGGTGACCCTGTCCATCGCCCGGGAGAAGACCGACCCCTTCGACGTCAAGATCGTCCGCGAGGTCATCAAGACCCGGTCAGCCATGGCCCGGATGGAAGGCGACTACGGTTACCTCCGGGTCTCTGCCTTCAACGAGAAGACCACCGAAGAGGCCAGGACGGCCTTCGAGGACCTGAAGGCCAAGAACCCCGGCATGAAGGGGCTGATCCTCGACCTGAGGAACAATCCCGGCGGCCTCCTCGACCAGGCCGTGGGCATTTCCGACCTCTTTCTCGAGAACGGCGAGATCGTCTCCCAGCGTGGGCGAAACCCCCGGGACATCGAGCGCTACAACGCCCGGACCGGCGACATCACCGGCGGCATGCGCATTGTCGTGCTGATCAACTCGGGCTCGGCGTCGGCGGCCGAGATCGTCGCCGGGGCCCTGCAGGACCGCAAGCGCGCCGAGCTCGTGGGCCTGACCAGCTTCGGCAAGGGTTCGGTCCAGACCCTGATCCCGCTGAGGGGCGGGGCCGACGGGGCCATCAAGCTGACCACCGCCCGCTATTACACGCCCTCGGGGCGCTCCATCCAGAAGACCGGCATTTCGCCGGACCTCGAGGTCGCCCAGTCCCGCGAGGAGGCCCAGGCCATCGCCAACCGGGCCTTCCAGTTCTCCGAGGCTTCGTTCCGCAACGCGCTCAAGGCCGACGACGGCAAGTCCCGGGTCGAGCCGCATGAGCCGGCCGAGGCCCCCCCGGCTGACTTCAACCCCCGCACCGGCGACTTCCAGCTGAACCGGGCCAAGGACGTGCTGAAGTACGGTTCCGTCGCAGCGACGCCCAAACTGCCCAAGCCCACCGCCCGCATGGCCGAAGTGGTGGGCGCCAAGCCCGCCGGAACGGCGGCCGCCAAGCCTGCGGCGGAGGCGGTCCCCACCCCGCCCAAGCCCTGAGGCGGGAGGCGCCGCTGCGGCGGGTTCCCCTCGGCGTGAACTGGCACTAAGCCTTTGGCAACCGGTTGCGCGAAAGGCTCCGTCATGGAGACCGTCCCATGAAACGCCCGTCGTTCAGAAGATCCGCGCCCGCCGCGGCCCGGATACGTCCGGATGCCGGCGGGCTTCGGGCGGTCCTGGCCCAGCCCCTCGTGGGCGCAGGGGCGGCCCTGGTGCTCTTCCTCGCCAGTGCGGGGGTCCTGATCTCGGTCCTGGGGGATCCGGCGGCGGGTTACCCCCAGGTGCGGGCGGCCATATCCGGTCCCGCCCCCTCAGGCTGGGGCGCCGCCGTGAACGCCGGTCGGGCGGCGGGCGCCGAGCTGGCCCGGCCCGACTACCGCCTGACCCGTTCCCGCGAGCCGCCGCCCCTCTCCACCGCCACGGACGCCCTCGCGGCGGCCGGAGCCTTCACTGGCGGCCCCCTGCCCCCCGCCCCGATCGCCGGGGTGAGCCGCCGGACCGCGAACGGCGTCCTGCCGGTGATCGGACCGGGCGGCCTGTCCCCCGCCCGCGCCTACATGCGCCCCTTCAAGCCGAGCGGCCGGCCCCGGGTGTCGATCATCGTCGGCGGGCTGGGCATAAATCCCGACCTGACGCGGCAGGCCCTGGAGACCCTGCCGCCGCAGGTGACCCTCGCCTTCTCGCCCTACGCCCCCAACCTGCAGGACTGGATCAACAAGGCGCGGGAGCGAGGTCATGAGGTGCTCCTCGAAGTCCCGATGGAGCCCGAGGACTATCCCGAGAACGATCCGGGCCCCTACACCCTGAGGGCCCGCGCCCAGCCTGCAGAGACCGTCAAGCGCCTGGAATGGATCCTGACCCGCGCCAGCGGCTATTTCGGCGTCACCAACCGGATGGGCGAGCGGTTCGTGAAGAGCCCCGAGGGCATGGGCGCGGTCATGGGGGCCCTGCGCAACCGGGGAGTCGTCTTCATCGACAGCGGAATCGCCTCCAGCTCCGGCGGCGCCGAGTTGCGGGCCTCCGCCGATCATCCGCTGGACACGGTCCTGTCGCCGGCCGCCATCGACGAGGCCCTGCTCCGGGTCGAGGCCTCCGCCCTCCAGAAGGGCCAGGGGATGGGCATCGCCCAGGCCTACCCGCTGAGCCTGCGGCAGGTCGCCTCCTGGGCCGCCCAGGTGGAGGGCCGCGGCTACCAGCTGGCGCCCGCCTCGGCCCTTTCGAAGATCCGCTGATGGACCTCGCCGACTACCGGCCCAATGTCGGCCTTGTCCTGTTCGGTCCGGAGGGCCGGGTCTGGATGGGCCGCCGGGTCGCCACCCCGCCGCCCTACAACTGGCAGTTCCCCCAGGGGGGCGTCGACGACGACGAGGACCTCGAGGCTGCAGCCCTCCGCGAGCTGGAGGAAGAGACCGGCGTCACCTCCGTCACCATCCTGGACCGGACGCCGGGCTGGCTGGCCTACGACTATCCGATCGAGGCGAAGGAGGGCCGGCGCGGATGGAAGGGCCAGAAACAGGTCTGGTTCGCCCTGAGATTTGAGGGAGACGAGGCCGAAGTCCGCCTCGACCGGCATCATCCCGTGGAGTTTGACGCCTGGCGGTGGGCGCCCCTCGCCGAGGCCCCCGGTCTGATCGTTCCCTTCAAGCAGCCGGTCTACGCGACCGTCGCCCAGGCCTTCGCCCCCCTCGCCGAGCAGGTCCGGGGCCACCGCCCGTGAGGCCGGGCGCGGTCGTCATGGTGCACGGCGCCTTCTGCGGCGGCTGGGTCTTCGACGCCTTCCGGACACCCTTCGAGAGGGCGGGCCTGAGGGTCGAGACGCCGGACCTCAAGGGACATGGGAAGGCGGACCGGCCCGGGGACGTGGCGGGCCTGTCCATGGCCGACTACGCCGCCGACATCGCCGCCCTGTGCCGGAGTCTCACGGAGGCGGACGGATCGCCGCCCGTCCTTCTCGGGCACTCCATGGGCGGCCTGGT
The DNA here is from genome assembly GCA_046046615.1 of Pseudomonadota bacterium. Classification (GTDB taxonomy): domain Bacteria; phylum Pseudomonadota; class Alphaproteobacteria; order Caulobacterales; family Caulobacteraceae; genus Phenylobacterium. Next base: position 51,291 of record JBJOJL010000008.1, on the reverse strand, counting down.
GGCGCAGATGGCGGCGCGGCGGACGCCGGTCTCGGCCCTGGTCCTCCTGGCGCCTTCCGCCCCCTGGGGCGTCCTGGGTTCAAGCGTGGAGGAGGCGGTCACCGCCGCCGCCCTGCCCCTGGTGGCGCCGACCCCCTTCTCGCCGGTGGAGCCCGACCTCCGGCTGCTCAGGGCCTACAGCCTGGACCGCCTGGCGCCGGCCGAGCGGGAGGCCGCCGCGCGGCGCGCCCGGCCGGAGAGCGCGCGGGCGGTCCTCGAGACCCTGACCTGGTGGCTGGACCCCCTGATGACCACCCACATCCCGGCGGGACACCTGGGCGCGGACGCCCTGGTGGTGTCCGGCGGACGCGACAGGGTCCACCCGCCCGCCACGGTGAGGCAGGTGGCCGAGCGACTGGGGGCGGACTACCGCGAGATGGCGGGCATGAGCCACTGGCTGCCCGGCGAACCGGGCTGGGACATGGTCGCCGGGGAGATCCTGGCCTGGCTGGCGGACCGGACGGACCGCCGCGCCGCCTAGAACTTGCGCTCGGAGTAAAGGATCTCGCCCATGCCCCACTTGGGGTTGACCTCGGATCCGTCCGGCTTCTTCAGCTGGACGAAGACCAGGCCGATGGACTCCTTGTCCGTGTAGTACTCCCACGAACTCGTCACGCGCATGAAGTCGGTCGGCGGGACGTAGTTGTTCTCGCGCTGGAGCAGAAGGCGGGGCTGGTTCAGGTAGGCGAACTTGTCGAGGCCCAGCAGGAGCGGCTTCTCGCCGCCGCTGGTGTAGTTCAGCCCGATCCGGCAGACCTGCTTGTTGGAGCCCGGATCATAGACGGTCAGGGTGTAGGGCTTGGCCACCAGGGTCTGGGTGAAGCCGCCTTCCTTCTTGTTGCGCTTGAAGCCCGCCTGCGAGGTCGCGAGCTTGGGCAGTTCGCCGCCGCGCACCAGGGGCACGCAGACCGTCCGGATCACGTTGATGATCTGGCCGATCTCGCCTTCGGTCGGAAGGGTTTCAGGCGCCGGGGCGGGCGCAGCGGGCGCCGCAGCGGGTGCGGCGGGAGCGGCGGGGGCCGCAGGCGGATCCTGGGCCAGGGCCGGGAAGGCGATCGCCGAAGCGGCGACGAGGGTGATGACGGCGCTGCGCATTCTGTTTCCTCGTATCCTGTCGTCTTTCCCCCAGAGCCTGGGCCTGAGGGTGGAGAACCATTTTGTCCGGATCGTGACGCCTGACTAGACCTCGACGGCGGACTCCGCCAGCACGGTGAGGCCCGCCGGGGTCACGTCGGCGAAGCCGCCCCGGACCTCGAAGGTGGTGACCTGGCCATTCCGATACAAGCGGAGCTGGCCTTCCCGCAGGGCGGTCATGAAGGGAGCGTGGCCGGGCAGGACGCCGAAGTCGCCTTCGGAGCCCGGCGCGTCCACCTGGTCGACCTCGCCGGAGAAGAGCTCACGCTCCGGCGAGACCAGGGAGAATTGCAGCTTGCCGGCCATCAGGGTCAGGCTTCCGCCGCGAGCTGCTCGGCCTTGGCCACCGCGTCCTCGATGGTGCCGACATTGTAGAAGGCGGCTTCGGGCAGGTGGTCGTACTCGCCGTCCACCAACGCCTTGAAGGAGCGGATGGTGTCTTCCAGGCTCACGAAGATGCCGGGCATGTTGGTGAACTGCTCGGCCACGTGGAAGGGCTGGGACAGGAACTTCTGGATCTTCCGCGCGCGGGAGACCGTCAGCTTGTCCTCTTCGGACAGCTCGTCCATGCCCAGGATGGCGATGATGTCCTTCAGGGCCTTGTACTGCTGCAGGGTCTCCTGGACCCGGCGGGCCACGGTGTAGTGCTCCTCGCCGATGACCAGGGGGTCCATGATCCGCGAGGTGGAGTCCAGCGGGTCCACGGCGGGGAAGATGGCCTGGGCGGCGATGTCGCGGCTGAGCACCGTGGTGGCGTCAAGGTGGGCGAAGGAGGTGGCCGGGGCCGGGTCGGTCAGGTCGTCGGCGGGCACGTAGATGGCCTGGACCGAGGTGATCGAGCCCTTGTTGGTGGAGGTGATGCGCTCCTGCAGGTTGCCCATCTCGGTGGCCAGGGTGGGCTGGTAGCCCACGGCCGAGGGGATGCGGCCCAAGAGGGCGGACACTTCCGAGCCAGCCTGTGTGAAGCGGAAGATGTTGTCGATGAACAGGAGGACGTCCTTGCCTTCCTGGTCGCGGAAGTACTCCGCCTGGGCCAGGCCGGTCAGGGCGACCCGGGCGCGGGCGCCGGGGGGCTCGTTCATCTGGCCGTAGACCAGGGTGCACTTGGAGCCCTCGGTCGAGCCCGACTTGCGCGGGTCGACGTTCACGTTGGACTCGATCATCTCGTGGTAGAGGTCGTTGCCCTCGCGGGTCCGCTCACCCACGCCCGCCAGCACGGAGTAGCCGCCGTAGGCCTTGGCGATGTTGTTGATCAGCTCCTGCATGGTCACGGTCTTGCCGACGCCTGCGCCGCCGAACAGGCCGATCTTGCCGCCCTTGGTGTAGGGGCAGAGCAGGTCCACGACCTTGATCCCCGTGACCAGCACTTCCGCCGCCGTGGACTGGTCGGCGAAGGAGGGGGCCTCGCGGTGGATGGGGCTGGAGTAGGCGCTGGTGATCGGGCCGGCTTCGTCGATCGGCTCGCCGATAACGTTCATGATGCGGCCCAGGGTGGCCGGGCCGACAGGCACCGTGATGCCCGCGCCGGTGTCGATCACGGCCTGGCCGCGGGTCAGGCCCTCGGTGGTGTCCATGGCGATGGTGCGGACGGTGTTCTCGCCCAAGTGCTGCGCCACCTCGAGGACCAGGCGGAAGGGCTTGCCGGTCCGCTGGTCGGTGTTGCTGGTCTCCAGGGCGTTCATGATCGCGGGCAGGTGGCCCTCGAACTCGACGTCGACGACGGCGCCGATGACCTGGACGATCCGGCCGGTGGCGACGCCGCCCTTCGGGGCGGCGGCCTTGGGTGCGGGGGCCTTGGCCGCCTTCGGGGCGGCGGCCTTCGCGGCGGGGGCCTTCGCGGCCTTGGGCGCGGCGGCCTTCTTCGCGGGGGCCTTGGGGGTCGTAGCCATGGTTTCGGACTCTCTCGGTTAGAGCGCCTCGGCGCCGGAGATGATCTCGATCAGCTCCTTGGTGATCTGCGCCTGGCGTGAACGGTTGTACTGGAGGGTCAGGCTGGCGATCATGTCGCCGGCGTTGCGGGTGGCGTTGTCCATCGCCGCCATCTGGGCGGCGTAGAACCCGGCCTGGTTCTCGAGCATGGCGGAGAAGACCTGGACGGTGAGATTGCGCGGCAGCAGGGTCTCGAGGATGCCTTCGGCGTCGGGCTCGTACTCATAGCCCGCGCCCTTCAGGTCCACCGGCTCGGCGCCGGCCACCTGGGCCGGGATCAGCTGGACGAAGGTCGGGGTCTGGACGACCACCGACTTGAACCGGCTGAAGAGCAGGGAGACGACGTCGATCTCACCGGCGTCGAACAGGGCGGCGACCTTGGCCGCCACGTCCTGGGCCGTCGAAAGAGAGGGATTGCCGCCGGCCTCGTAGCTCTCGACGATCCGGTCGCCATACTGGCGGCGGAGCTGCTCGCGGGCCTTCTTGCCGATGGTGATCAGCCGGACGTCGCGACCCTCGGAGAGCAGGCGGTTGATCCGCTCCCGGGCCATCCGGACGATGGACGAGTTGAAGCCGCCGGCCAGGCCCCGGTCAGAGGTGGCGACGATCACCAGCTGGCGCGCGTCGGACCCGGTGCCCACCAGGAGGCGCGGGGCGCCGTCGCCGGAAACCCCGGCGGCCAGGTTGGCGATCACCGACGCCATGCGGTCGGCATAGGGACGGGCGTTCTGGGCGTTGTCCTGCGCCCGCCGCAGCTTCGCCGCTGCGACCATCTGCATCGCTTTCGTGATCTTCTGCGTGGCCTTCACGCTTCCGATCCGATTGCGCATTTCCTTCAGGCTGGCCATGTCAGGCGGTTCCGGTCCGGCCTCAGGCGAAGGTGGCGGTGAAGGCGTCGAGCACGCCGCGCAGGTCGGCCTCGACCTTGTCGGTCAGGGCCTTTCCGTCACGGATGGTGTCGAGCAGCTTCTGGTGCTTGCCGTGCAGGTGCTTCAGCAGCTCCTGCTCGTAGCGGCTGACGTCGGCGGTCGCCACGCCGTCCAGGTAACCGCGGGTGCCGGCGTAGACGACGGCGACCTGCTCCTCGACGGACAGGGGGGCGTACTGGGGCTGCTTCAGGAGCTCGGTCAGGCGCTCGCCCCGGGCCAGCTGGCGCTGGGTCGTGGCGTCGAGGTCGGAGCCGAACTTCGCGAAGGCGGCCATTTCCCGGTACTGGGCGAGCTCGCCCTTGATCGGGCCGGCGGCGGTCTTCATGGCCTTGATCTGGGCCGAGGAGCCCACGCGGCTCACGCTGATGCCGACGTTCACCGCCGGGCGGATGCCCTGGAAGAAGAGGTCGGTCTCGAGGAAGATCTGGCCGTCGGTGATCGAGATCACGTTGGTCGGGATGTAGGCCGACACGTCATTGGCCTGGGTCTCGATGACCGGGAGGGCGGTCAGGGAGCCATTGCCGTTCTCGTCATTGAGCTTGGCGGCGCGCTCCAGCAGGCGGGAGTGCAGGTAGAAGACGTCGCCCGGATAGGCCTCGCGGCCCGGCGGGCGACGCAGCAGCAGGGACATCTGGCGATAGGCCACGGCCTGCTTCGACAGGTCGTCGTAGATGATGACGGCGTGCATGCCGTTGTCGCGGAACCACTCGCCCATGGCGCAGCCCGCGAAGGGGGCCAGGAACTGGAGCGGGGCCGGCTCGGAGGCGGTGGCCGAGACCACGATGGTGTAGTCGAGAGCGCCGCGCTCCTCGAGGGTCTTGACGATCTGGGCGACGGTCGAGCGCTTCTGGCCGATGGCGACGTAGATGCAGTAGAGCTTGGCGCTCTCGTCATCGCCGGCGTTCATCGCCTTCTGGTTCAGGATGGTGTCAACGGCCACGGCCGTCTTGCCGGTCTGGCGGTCGCCGATGATCAGTTCGCGCTGGCCGCGGCCGATCGGGATCAGGGTGTCGATGGCCTTCAGGCCGGTCTGCACGGGCTCGTGCACGGACTTGCGCGGGATGATGCCCGGGGCCTTCACGTCCACCCGGCGGCGCTCGGCCACGTTCTTGATCGGGCCCTTGCCGTCGATGGGCTCGCCCAGCGGGTTCACGACCCGGCCCAGAAGGCCCTTGCCCACCGGCACGTCCACGATCTCGGAGAGGCGGCGAACCTCGTCGCCCTCGGCGATCGACCGGTCCTCGCCGAAGATCACGACCCCGACGTTGTCGCGCTCGAGGTTCAGGGCCATGCCCTTCACGCCGGCCTTGGGGAACTCGACCATCTCGCCCGACTGGACGTTGTCGAGGCCGAAGACCCGGGCGATGCCGTCGCCGACGGAGAGGACCTGACCGACGTCGGAGACGTCGGCGTCCTGGCCGAAGTTGGCGATCTGGGACTTCAGGATGGCCGAGATTTCGGCGGCGCGGATATCCATGGCTTACGCTCTCTTCAGGGCGAACTTGAGGGAATCGAGCTTCGAGCGAAGCGAAGCGTCGAAGAGCTTGGAACCGACCCGGACGCGGATCCCGCCAAGAAGGGCGGGGTCGACGCGGGTCTCGATCTCGGGGGCCTTGCCGAGCGCCGTCTGGAGGGCGGCGGCGACGGCCTTGGACTGGGCGGCGCTCATGGGCGCGGCGGTGGTGACCACGGCGGAGACCGCGCCGCGGGCGGCGGCGTCCAGGGCCTCGAAGGCGGTGATCACGTCCGGCAGGGCCGCGGCCCGGCCATTCGCGGCCAGGAGGCCCAGGAACTTGCGGGTGGTCTCGGAGAACTTGGCCTTGGCGGCCAGGGCGCCGAGGGCGTTCACCTTGTCGGCGGAGGTGAAGGCCGGCGAGGCGAGCAGGGTCCTCAGGTCGGCCGAGTCGGCGCGCATCCTGCGGAGGGCGGCGATGTCGCCCGCGACAGCCCGGATCGTCCCGGTCTCGTTCGCGAGATCGAAAAGGGCCCGGGCGTAACGGTCGCCCACATCTGAAGTCCTGGAATCGTCCGCCACTTGCTCCGCCCGCCCGATGCGTGTGTCACAGACGCCGGAAGAGGATTCCGACGGCTAAAGGCTTGAAAGCGCTTGGAAAAGCACAGACGCCAAGGATGCTTTCCAGAACCCCCGGCCCGAAGCCGCGCGTCTGATATCATGCAGCCTTCGGCGCCGCAACCGAAGGCGCGCCGGGGAATCGCCGACGGTCGCGCCCGGCGGACCGGAGGGCGCCTCAGGCCCCGGCCGCGGGGCGGGCGAAGACGGCGGAACCCGCGGCGATCATCCGGCCGTCTGGCGCCGACAGCCGCGCCCGTACGAAGGCCAGGGACCGGGTCTGGCGATCGATCCAGGCCTCCATCCGGCCCTCGCGCGCCTCGCCGCAGGCGGGCCCGAAATCGAGGGACAGGGAAACGGGACGGGCGCCCGCTCCCGCCAGTTCCGACAGCCGGGACTGGACCTGGGCGGCGACCCCGGCGGGATCCGGCGGTACGGGCGTGGAGATAGCGGAATCTTCAGACATCGCGGGGCCTCATGCCGTGGGCGGGCCGCGAAGGGAAGGCCCTTCCGCACCGGCGGCAATCCTGTCGCGCGAGTCAGCGCGCCGGTGTATGCCTCGGGCCGTTCGGCGCGGGGGCGCGAGACCCCTTCGGAGACTTGAAGGTCCATGGCCAGATCCGACCCCCGGGACCCGCCGCCGCGGCGGCGGCGGTCCTTCCTCCAGGGACTGTTCTACTGGGGCGCGGTGCTGTGCGTCTGGGGGCTGATCTTCGCCCTCGCCTTCCTGGCCGTCTTCGCGGCGGACCTGCCCGACACCTCCAGCCTGAACGACGTCCGCCGCCAGCCCTCGATCTCGTATCTCGACCGGTCCGGCGCCCTCGTCTCGGTGCGCGGCAGCCAGTACGCGCCGCCGGTGGACCTCGACAAGCTGCCGCCCTATGTGCCGGCCGCCTTCGTCGCCATCGAGGACCGCTGGTTCTACTGGCACTACGGCTTCAATCCCTGGGGGATCGTCCGGAGCCAGGTCTACAACCTGACCCACCGGGGCGGCGGGCCCCTGCGCGGCGGCTCGACCATCACCCAGCAGCTCGCGCGCAACCTCTTCCTGACCATGGACCAGACCTATCGCCGCAAGGCGCAGGAACTGGTCCTGGCCGTCTGGCTCGAGACCAAGTTCACCAAGAAGGAGATCCTCGCCCTCTACCTGAACCGGGTCTATTTCGGCGCGGGCGCCTACGGCATCGAGGCCGCATCCCAGCGCTATTTCGGCAAGCCGGCGGACCGGCTGACCATCGGCGAGAGCGCCCTCCTGGCCGGGATGATGAAGGGCCCCTCGCGCTACAGCCCCGTGTCCTCCGCCGACCGCGCGGCGCGCCGGGCGACGGTGGTGCTGAACGAGATGGTCCGGTCCGGCGCCATCACCCCGGAACAGAGGGCCGAGGCGATCCGCACCCCCGTGCGGGTCAATCCGACCCTGGCCAGCCAGAGGGCCCAGTACTTCACGGACTGGGTGGACGAACAGGTCCGCAGCCTGGTCGGCGAGCCCACCGAGGACCTCATCGTCGAGACCACCCTCGACCTCCCGATCCAGGCCTCCGCCGAACAGGCCCTGCGGGCTGGGGTCGCCGGCTCCGGCGGGCAGGGCGTCCAGCAGGCCGCCCTCGTGGCCCTCGACGGCGAGGGACGGGTGCGCGCCTATGTCGGCGGCGTCGACTATGAGGACAGCCAGTTCGACCGGGCGGCCATGGCGCGCCGGCAGGCGGGCTCGGCCTTCAAGCCCTTTGTCTATCTCACCGCACTGGAGCGCGGCCGGACCCCGGAGACGCCCGTGGTCGACGAGGCGATCCGCATCGGGACCTGGGAGCCCCGCAACTATACCGGCCAGTTCCTCGGGCCCATCACCCTGCAGACCGCCCTGGCCCAGTCGGTGAACACCGTCGCCGCGCGGCTGGCGAACGAGGTCGGCACCGGAAACGTGGCGGCCACCGCGCGCCGGCTGGGGATCAGCTCGCCGATCCAGCTGGATCCGTCCATGGCCCTCGGGGCGGTCGAGGTCAGCCCCCTGGAAATGGCCCAGGCCTACGCGCCGTTCTCCAACGGCGGCTTCGCCTCCCCGGCCTGGGCGATCGAGCGGGTCCGCACCGCCGGGGGCAAGGTGCTCTATGACCGGTCAGTGGCCCGCCCCGCCCGGACCCCGGTGATCGCCTCGCCCGCCCTGCCCCAGATGAACCAGATGATGCGACAGGTCCTGGTCTCGGGCACCGGGACCCGGGCCCGGGTCCCGGGCTACGACCTTGCGGGCAAGACCGGAACGACCAGCGATTACCGGGACGCCTGGTTCGTCGGCTACACGGGCGGCTTCGTCACGGCGGTTTGGGTCGGTCGGGACGACAACACCCCGATGCGGCGGGTGACAGGCGGCGGCGCCCCGGCGGCCATCTGGCAGGCTTTCATGAGCCGGGCCCTGCCTCGGCTTCGTGCGGAACCCATCCCCGGCGGCCTGCCTCCGCCGCCAGAGGGGGCGGACCCGATCGGCGACCTCCTCCAGGCGCCGGCGGAAGGCGCCGAAGCCGCCCCGGCGGCGGGTCCGGCGCCGGAACCCGCGCCAGGGCCCCAGCCCGCCGTTCCGGCCTCATCGACCCCGGCTCAGCCCTCGGCCGCCCCCAGGGCGTGAAGCCGGGGGCCCTCGCGCCTCAGCCACTCTCGGTGCGGGGCTGGATCCCCGACCAGGTCGCGCACCAGGCCCCAGAAGGCCGGCCCGTGATTGGGCTGGAGGATATGGGCGCACTCGTGCGCCGCCACGTAGTCCGCCACGGGCAGGGGGGCCAGGGCCAGGCGCCAGACATACCGGACCGAGGGCGGCGCCCCGGCCCTCCCGGGGGTGCAGGAGCCCCAGCGGGTGCGCGCATCGTTGACCGTAATGGTCGGCAGGGGCGCGCCCAGGGTCTCGCAGTGGCGGCGCGACAGGTCCCGGAAGCCCGCAAGGGCTTCACGCTTCAGGACCCGCACGACGGAGCGGGCGAAGGCGTCCGGGGCGCCCGCCGCGCGGATCACCAGGACGCCGCCGGCCTCGTCGACCAGGCGGGTGCGGCCATCCCCGGCCTCCAGCCGGCAGGGGCGGCCGAACAGGGAGAGTTCGAGCCCCGGCGCGAGGCCAAGGGGCGCGGGAGCCTCCGACAGCCGGCTGCGGATCCAGTCCGCCCGACTGCGGGCGAAGCGCGCAGCCTCGGCCAGGCCGCGGCGATCCGGCGCCGAGGCCACCACCTCGCGCCGGGTCCGGTCCAGTCGCAGGGCGATGCGGCGCGAGCGCGGATTGACCTTCAGCCGGACCGGAAGGCCGTCGACCTCGATCAGGTCGCCATCGGCGTGGGCGCGCCCGAGGCCGAACATGCCTGGCCGGTCAGGCCGCAGGCGCGGCGATCCGCGCCTCCTCGCGGGCGATGAAGGCCGCCACCCGGGGATAGATTTCTTCGCGGAACCGGCGGCCGTTGAAGACCCCGTAATGACCCACATGGGGCTGGACGTAGTCCTCGCGCAGGTCGTCGGGCAGGCCCGAGCACAGGGCGTGGGCCGCCTGGGTCTGGCCGATGCCGGAAATGTCGTCCAGCTCGCCTTCGACCGTCAGCAGGCCGATGTCGGTGATGGCCGCAGGACGCACCGTCCGCCCCCCGTGGACCAGCTCGCCCTTGGGCAGCAGGTACTGCTGGAACACGATGTCCACCGTCTGGAGATAGAACTCTTCGGTGAGATCCAGGACCGAGAGGTACTCATCATAGAACTCCAGGTGCTTCTCGGCGGAGTCGCCGTCGCCGTTCATGAGGTCCTGGAGGTACTGCCGGTGGGCGTCCTGGTGGCGCTCCATGTTCATCGACATGAACGAGTAGAGCTGGACAAAGCCCGGATAGACCCGCCGCCCCGCCCCCGCGTAGGGCAGGGGGACCGTGCTGATCATGTTCGACTTGAACCAGGAGAAGGGTCGCTCCTCGGCCAGCTTGTTCGTCACCGTGGGCGAGAACCGGGCGTCCAGGGGCGAGCCCATGAAGGTCATGGAGGCCGGGCGGGCGTCCTCGCCGTCCTCGGCCATCAGGGAGGCGGCCGCAAGCACCGCAGGTCCCGGCTGGCAGACCGCCACCACGTGGCAGCGCGGGCCGAGGCGACGCAGCAGGATGCGGACATGGTCCAGGTAGTCGTGGAAGTCGAAGCGGCCCTCCAGCACCGGCACGTCCCGGGCGTTCGACCACTCGGTGATGAAGACCTCGTGGTCCTGCAGGAAGGTGCGGACCGTGTCCCTCAGCAGGGTCGCATAGTGGCCCGACAGGGGCGCGACGATCAGCACGGCGGGCGCGGACCCGGTGCGCCCGGCGCGGCGCAGGTCCAGGGGGTCCCGCGCGAAGTGGGTCAGCTTGACCCAGGGGCTCGACCAGGCCTCCACCCGCCGGACCCGGACCTCGGTCCCGCCGATGCTGACGGAGTCGATCCCCCATTCCGGCCGCCCATAGCGGCGGGTGAGGTTGGCGAACAGGTCCGAAGACGCGAACAGGCGTCGGCCAAGGGGGGTCTCGCGGGCCGGATTGAGCGGCGAGCTCCAGTACTGGCGGGTGACCCTGGCTGCCGCCCGGAAGGGGGCGGCGGCGTAGTATCCGGCTTCGTAGAGGGTGTAGAGCATGGCCCGCCGTGGATGTTGCAGCGCAACATATCACGCCGGAACGGGCCGGATGTCCAGCCCGGGCGGTTCTAGCCCCGCTTCATGGCGTCGCGGACCTGGGCCGCGAGGTCCTCGGGCGACATGCCGTAGGGCAGGACGCGGGCGAACCGGCCGGACGGATCCATCAGGTAGCTGATCGAGGAATGGTTGATCAGGTAGGCGTCCCCCTCGCCGTCCTTCTCGTAATAGACCTTGTAGGCCTTGGCTGCGACGGCGACCTGCTCAGGCGAGCCCGTCAGCCCCACAACCCCCTTGGGAAAGGCGGGATTGTCGAGATAGGCGGCCATCTTGGCGGGGGTGTCCCGTTCGGGGTCCACGGAGACGAAGACGATGCGGACCTTGTCACGGTCCGGTCCCAGGAGATCCAGGGTCCGGCCCAGGGTGTCCAGCGTGGTCGGGCAGACGTCCGGGCAGAAGGTGAAGCCGAAGAAGATGATGGTCCAGCGGCCCTTGAGGTCGTCCTGCGTGAAGGACTTGCCGGCGGTGTCGACCAGGGTGAAGGGGCCGCCCGGTCCGGCCTGGGGGCCCGAAGCCACGGCCGGGGCCGAAGCAGGCCGGCGCGCGCCGATCTGGACCGCCAGGAAGGTCAGGCCGATCACCACAAGCGCCGCCAGGACAAGGCGCAGGAGAAGCTTGAAATTCATCCGCAGGATCCCCGGGTTTGAGGCCTTCGGTTCTAGCGGAAATCGCCGTCGCCATCCAGTGCCCGCCCGGCTTGCCGGGACTCAGAGGACGCGCCAAGTTCAGGCGCGATCCGGGGGCTGCGAGCGGCGTTCATGACTTCACCTGACACCCCGGAGGCGGAAGACCCTGAAGGGCCCGGCCCTCAATCCGCGCCAGAGGACGCCCTCCCCCTCCTGCTGGCGGACGATGACGAGCTCCACGCCGCACGGACCCGGCGGGCCCTCGAGGCGCGGGGCTTCCAGGTCACCTGGGCCCGAAGCCTCGCCGAGGCCCGGTCGGTGGTCCAGGATGGCGCGCCGGGCTTTGCAGTGCTGGAGATGCGCCTTCCGGACGGCGCCGGTCTGGGCCTCATCGAGACCCTTCTGCACCATCGGCCTGACGGCCGGGCCGTGGTCCTGACCGCCTTCGGCTCCATCGCCAACGCCGTCGCCGCGGTGAGGCTGGGGGCGGCCGATTACCTGACCAAGCCGGCGGACCCGGACGACCTGGCCGCCGCACTCCTGGGCCGGGCCCCGCCGGGCGGCCTGGTCTTGCGTCCCATGACCGCCGACCGGGCGCGCTGGGAGCATATCCACCGGGTCTTCGAGTTCTGCGGCAACAACGTCTCGGAGACTTCGCGCAAGCTGGGCATGCACCGGCGGACCCTGCAGAGGATCCTCGCCAAGCGCGCGCCCCGCTGAACCCTGCTCAGAGCTCCAGCTCGACCGCCAGGATCCCGCCCGCGCGAAGGGCCGCGAGCCGGGCGAAGGCGATGGTCAGGGCCTTGCGCCGTCCCCCGGACAGGGGCGACAGCGGCGCCTCGCGGACCAGCGCCCCGCCAAAGCCGTCGCAGACCAGGAGGCCGGGCTCCTCCGGCAGGACGTGCTGGGGAAACTCGGGCGCCACGGCGAAGGCGAAGCGGTCGCAGAAGTCCAGGTAGTCGCGCCACTTCCGGTCGACGCGGAAGTCCTCCACCGAGGACTTCACTTCGGCGATGAAGAGCTCACCCCGGGGGGAGATGGCCATCAGGTCCGCCCGGCGGGCGTTGGGCAGGGTCACCTCCGCCAGCGCCACATAGCCCAGCCCCCGGAAGGCGCGCACCGCGCCCCGGGTCACCGCAGCGGTGATCTCCGGCCGCGAGGCGGCGGGCTCAGTGTCGGGCCGGGAGGGGGAATTCAAGGGCCGCCACGTCGTAGCCCAGCTGGCGGATGCGGCCGACCGCCTGGGCGCGGGCGGCGGCGCTGAGGATGGGCTTCTGGGCCATCAGCCAGAGATAGCGGCCGTTGGGCGTTCCAAGGAGCAGCCAGCCCTGGTCGGCCCGGCTCTCCAGGACCCAGTACTCGACGTTCAGGATGCCCCCGAAATAGGTCAGCCGGATCCGGCCTTCGGTCAGGGGATCGATGATCTTGGCCTGGGCCTTCCACTGGGTGGGCGGATTGGCGAGCGAGCCCCGGTGGCAGGTCTGGATGACCGAATAGCCCGACGAGGTGCGGGACCAGTCGGAGGTTCCCCCCTGGCAGTCCTTCTGGATCTTGTTCGGCAGGCGGGCCACTTCGTACCAGCGCCCTGCGATCCGGCTGACCTCGATCTTCTGCGACGGAGGCCGGATGTCGGCGGCCAGGGCCGCGCCCGGCGTCAGGACGGCGGCGGCCAGGAGTCCCGCTGACAGGCGCTTGAGGCGATGAAGACCAGTCATGACCGGCCGTTTAGACGGAAAAGCCGCGCGGGAAAAGACGGCCGGGCGGGTCCGTCGTCTCAGCCCGCCTCGATGCGGTCGATCTGCTCATCCGTCATGCCCAGATGGTGACCGATCTCATGCACCAGCACGTGGGCCACCAGCTCGGCCAGGGTCACGTCGCCGCGCTCGGCCCACTCGTCCAGCAGGGGCCGCCGGTAAAGGAAGACCCGGGCCGGCTCCGCCGTCAGGTCCATGACGGATCGGCGCGCAAGGTCCACCCCCTGGTAGAGGCCGGTAAGCTCGAAGGGGTCCTGGATGTCGAGGGCCGCCAGGACCTCCTCGTCAGGAAAGTCATCCACGCGGAAGACGATCTCGCCGGCCATGCGCCGGAACAGGTCGGGCAGGGCCGCAAAGGCCTCCTCGGCCAGGCGGGCGATGTCGTCGAGGGAGGGGGCCGCCGCGCGGCCGGGCCAGGGCTCACTCATCGGGCAGGAGGCGGTCGGGATTCTCGGGCGCGCGGACCTCGAAGAGGCCGATGTCGAGGGGCTGTTGGGGCCGCACCGGCCGCAGGGGCTGGCGGGCGAAAGCGTTCAGGTGTTCGCCGGACAGGTCGGCCTGGGCCCGCTTGCGCACATGCCGGGCCTGAGCCTGGAGGATGGCCGGGGTGCGGGAGGCCGGACGCCAGAAGTCGACCTGGATCCGCCACACCGTCCGCGGCGGCGGAGGCGGCTCGGGCCAGCGGCGGTCGCCCTCGGTCAGGGGCCGGGCCGGGGCCGGCGGGCGGGCGCCGTCAAAGACCTCGACGATCCGGATCGCTCCAGGGTCGGCCGGCGGGTCGGCGGAGGCGCCCATGCGGGCCGCCAGCTCCAGCGCCGCCTCCCGGCTCGGGCAGGGCGGGCCGACGCGCTCGGAGGCGAAGACCACGGGCTCGCCCGCCAGCGTCTCGGCCTCCCGCGCCCTGAGGGCGTGGCCCATCGGCGCCCCAAGGGCGGCCTCGCCGTCGTTTGCGACCGGATAGGACTGGGCGGACATGGACCCTTTATCGCCCAGAATCAGGCTTGGGCCTATGTTGCCTGAATGATTCGCCCGATGTGGGCGAAAACCTGCGGTCCCGCCCATGACCGGTGAAGGCATGATCCTGTCCGCCGCCGCCGGCGCCGTCCTCCTGGCGCTGAGCTCGGGCGTCTGGACGCTGAGCGTCCGCCGGCGCGCCGATCGCCAGATCGCGGAGCTGGAGGCCGAGGTCGAGGCCCTGCGCGGCGGCGCGGAGGCCGCCCAAGCTTCGGCGGAGGCCTTCGAATCCGCCCTTCTGGCCGTCGAGGATGGCCGCGCCTTCCTGGCCTCGGGCGACGAGAGCCTCGCCGCCTGCGCCCTCGCCCTGGGGGTCGGCGCCGAGCCCCAGTCCGTGGTGGCGGCCCTGATGCGCGCCGACCCGGACCACGCCCTTCGCCTGCGGGCCCTGTTCGAGCGGGGCGAAAGCTGCGGCTTCGAGGTCCGGGGCCCGGCGGGCGTGGTGACGGTCGAGGGCCGGGCGGCCGGCGCCCTGGCCTGGCTTCGCCTGTCCGCCGCGGCCGGAGCCCAGGGCCTTCCCCCCTCCCCGCGGTTCGCCGCCTTCCTCAACGCCCGCAGCGGCCCGGCCTGGATCTCCGGCGCCGACGGCCGCCTGGTCTGGGCCAACGCCGCCTGGCTGGAGGCCGTGGGCGCCGAGGACGTGGCGGTGGCGGATGAGCGTCGGCTCAGCCTCGATCCCGCGGCGGACGCCCTGGCCATCGAGGCCGCCAATCTTTCGCAGACCCGCGAGGCCCTGAGGTGGATCAGCCTCGGCGGCCGCCGACGCGCCCTTCGGCTGACGGCGCGGCCGCTGGAAGGCGGCGGCGTTGGCGTCTGGACCGAGGACGCCACCGAGGCCGAGGAGCTGAGGGAGGCCCTGCGCCGCAATGTCGAGGCCCATGACGAGACCCTGAACCACATCGCCGACGCCGTCGCCATCTTCACCCCCTCGCGGCGGCTGGACTTCCACAACACCGCCTTCGCCGAGCTGTTCGGCCTGGAACCGGCCTGGCTGGCCGAACGCCCCACCCACGGCGAGGTGCTGGACCGCCTGCGCCAGCGCCGCCGCCTGCCCGAGACAGCCGATTACGCCCGCTGGAAGGCGGCGGAGCTCGAGCGCTACGCCCAGCTGGACTCCGCTCCCGACGAACTCTGGAGCCTGCCGGACGGCCGGACCCTGAGGGTCGTGCGCCAGTCCCACCCCCTCGGCGGCATCGTCCTCCTGTTCTCGGACATCACCGGCGAGCTGAGGCTCAAGGCCCAGTACAACAGCCTGATCCAGGTGCAGCAGGCCACCCTCGACAAGCTGAACGACGCGGTCGCCGTGTTCGGCGCCGACGGCCGCCTGCGCCTGCACAATGAGGCCTTCGAGCGGTTCTGGAACATCCCCCGCCAGGCCCTGACCGAGATGCAGGACTTCGAGGGGGTGGTGGAGCTCTGCCTGCCGCGCCTGCACGACCAGGGCTTCTGGCGGGAGCTGAAGGGCCGGGTCGCCGACACCGATCCCGCCGCGCGGGCGCCCGCCTCAGGCGAGGTGCGGACCTCGGACGGACGGATCGTCGCCCACCAGTCCCGACCGCTTCCGGACGGGGCCACCCTGATCGCCTTCACCGACGTCACAGACGCCCGGCGGCTGGAGCGGGCCCTGGCCGACCGCAGCGCCGCCCTGGCCGAGGCCGAACGGCTCAAGCGCGACTTCGTCGGCAATGTCTCCTACGAGCTGCGCACCCCGCTGACGACCATCATCGGCTATTCCGAGCTGATGGAAGGGCTGGGCGACCAGCTTCCCGCCCGCGCCCTGGGTCATGCCGGGGCCATCCGCCAGGCGGCGGAACAGCTGGGCCGTTCCATCGACGACGTGCTGGACATGGCCCAGATCGACGCGGGCGAAATGGCCCTGGACCTGGAGGACGTGAACGTGGCCCGCCTCCTGGAGGCCGCCGTCGTCCGCTGGAGCGAGGACGCCGAGGCCGGCGAGGTGCGCCTGACCTCGGCCTGCCCGGAGGGGCTGGGCCTCATGCGGGGCGACGCCCGGCGCCTGTCCCAGGTCCTGGACCACCTGGTCCTCAACGCCCTGGGCCAGACGCCGAAGGGCGGACGGATCACCCTGTCGGCGCGGCGCACCCTGGGGGAGGTCCAGATCCAGGTGACCGATACGGGCCGGGGCATCCCCTTCCACGTGCAGGCCAACATCTTCGACAGGTTCGTTGGCCGCGAACGGGGCGGACCCGGCCTGGGCCTGGCCCTCGTCAAGGCCCTGGTGGAGTTGCACGGCGGCTGGGTCGCCCTGGAGAGCGAGCCCGGGTCCGGGGCGACCTTCACCTGCCACCTCCCGGAAAAGGCCGAGGGCGCCGCGGGTCATCCCGAACTGGAGTTCTGAGGGCGCGGGGCCCCCGGGGCCGTCCGGCCTAGTGCTGGCTCTCGGGCAGGCGGACCACCAGGCCGTCGAGGGCGTCGGTGACCTTGATCTGGCAGGCCAGCCGGCTGTTCGGCTCGACGCCTTCGGCGAAGTCCAGCATGGACTCTTCCATGGCCGACTTGTCGCCGGTCTTGGCCAGCCAGGCCTCGTCCACATAGACGTGGCAGGTGGCGCAGGCGCAGGCGCCGCCGCAGTCGGCGTCGATGCCGGGGACGTTGTTCTTCACGGCGACTTCCATGACCGACAGGCCGGTCTTGCCGTCGTAGGACTGCTCGCTGCCGTCGTGCTGGATGAAGGTGATCTTGGCCATCTGGTCTTTCCTCGCCTCGTCGGCTTACGCCGCAGCGACCTCTTTCATGGAAACCGAAGGGTCCGCAAGTCTCTGCTTGTCCACCGGCCTGCGGGAGCCGATGAGCTGCCGTCCCATCATGAATTCGGGCGGCGAATTGATCGCCTCGACCGCCTGCACCTGGTCGCCCTTCAGGTGGAAGATCGCAAAGCGTCCCGAAGCCGGGTCGCCGCGCACCAGGGTCTGGTCGGAGTCGAAGTTGTAGCCGGCGATCTGCAGCTTGATGTCGTACTGGTCAGACCACTGCCAGGGCGTCTCGCCGGCAGGCGCCGGCCGGCCGGTAATGGCGCAGGCCGCCTGCTTGGCCTGCTCCAGGGCGTTCGGCACGCTCTCCATCCGGAAGTCGCGGCCATAGATGGGCATGGGCCTCAGGGTCACGTCGCCGATGGCGAAGATGGCCGGGTCCGAGGTGCGCGCCTCCAGGTCCACCACCACGCCGCGATTGACGGCGAGGCCGGCCTCCTGGGCCAGCTCCTGGTTCGGGACGGCGCCCACGCCGACCAGGGCCAGGTCGCAGGCGATCACCCGGCCGTCCGCCAGCTCGACGCCGGTCACCCGCCCGCCCTCGCCGCGGAAGCCCATCACCGAGGCGCCGGTGTGGAACTGGACCCCATGCCCCTCGTGCAGGGTGCGGAAGAAGGTGGACAGCACCTCCCCGGCCACCCGGGCCAGGATGCGGGGCTCGCGCTCCAGGACGACGGCGTCGGCGCCCAGGGCCCGGGCCGAGGCCGCGGCCTCAAGCCCGATATAGCCGCCACCCACGACGGCCATGGTCCGGCCCGGGCCAAGCGCGCCCTTCAGGGCTTCGGCGTCCGCCGCCGTGCGCAGCTCGAGGATGCCCTCCAGGTCCGCACCGGGGATGGGCAGCCGAATGGGCCGGGCGCCGGTGGCCAGGACCAGGATGTCATAGGCCAGTTCCCCGCCGTCCGAGAGGACGAGCACCTTGCGGTCCCGGTCGATCCGTTCGCCGCGGACCGAGGGGCGGAAGTCGATCCGGTTCTCGGCGTAGAATTCCAACGGCTTGAGGGCCAGGGACTCGGCGTCCGCCTCGCCCTTCAGCCAGGCCTTGGACAGGGGCGGCCGCTGGTAGGGGGGAATCGGCTCCTCGCCGACCAGGGTCACCGGCCCGGCGTGACCGTACTGGCGCAGCAGGGCCGCGAGGGACCCGCCGGCGTGGCCGGCCCCGACGATCACGACATGGGCGTCTGGCGAGGTCATGGAGTCCAGATGCAGAAAAGTGACGGGACCGTCAACTTACGGGATTCGCCGGATGCGCCGGGTTTCGCCGTCAGACCAGCCGCTCCGCCATCATCTTCTTCACCTCGGCCACCGCCTTGGCGGGGTTCAGCCCCTTCGGGCAGACCTGGGCGCAGTTCATGATGGTGTGGCAACGATAGAGCTTGAAGGGGTCCTCCAGGGCGTCCAGTCGCTCGCCCGTGGCCTCGTCCCGGCTGTCGACCAGCCAGCGATAGGCGTGCAGCAGGGTGGCCGGGCCGAGATAGCGGTCGCCGTTCCACCAGTAGCTGGGGCACGAGGTCGAGCAGCAGGCGCAGAGGATGCACTCGTAGAGACCGTCCAGCTTTTCGCGGTCCTGCGGGCTCTGGACCCACTCGGTCTGGGGCTCCGGCGTGGTGGTGTGCAGCCAGGGCTCGATGGAGGCGTACTGGGCGTAGAAGTGGGTCAGGTCGGGGACCAGGTCCTTGACCACCGGCATGTGCGGAAGGGGGCTGACCTGGCAGGTCGAGCCCGGGACCTCGTCGTGGCCGTGGGTGCAGGCCAAGGTGTTGCGCCCGCCGATGTTCATGGCGCAGGAGCCGCAGACCCCTTCCCGGCACGAGCGCCGGAAGGTCAGGGTCGGGTCCATGGTGTTCTTGATGTGGATCAGGACGTCCAGGACCATGGGGCCGCAGGCCGCCACGTCCACCTCGTAGGTGTCCCAGCGCGGATTGCCGGTCCCTTCCGGGTCGTAGCGGTAGATCCGGAAGGTCTTGACCTTCTTGGCGCCGGCGGGGGCCGGGTGGCGCCGGCCCTTCTGGACGCGGGAGTTCTTCGGCAGGGCGAGTTCGACCATCTGGCGTGCTTTCCTCGGATTCCGTCTGCGTCCGCGACCCTAGTAGACCCGCGCCTTGGGCGGGATCGGCGCGATGTCGTTGGTCATCGTGTAGTCGTGCACCGGGCGGTAATCGATCACCACCTTGCCGGTGACGTCGTCCATCCAGGCCAGGGTGTGCTTCATCCAGTTGGCGTCATCCCGGTCGGGATGGTCCTCGTGGGCGTGGGCGCCCCGGCTCTCGGTGCGGTTGGCCGCCCCGGCGACGGTGACGACGGCCTGGACCACCAGGTTCTCGAACTCCAGGGTCTCGACCAGGTCGGTGTTCCAGATCAGGCCGCGGTCGGACACCTTGATGTCCTTGCGCTTGTCCTGGACCGCCTGCAGGCGCTTCACGCCCGACGCCAGGCTGTCCGACGTGCGGAACACGGCGGCGTCTTCCTGCATGGCCTGCTGCATCTCCAGGCGGAGGGCCGCCGTGGGGGTGGAGCCGTCGGCGTGGCGCAGGCGGTCGAAGCGGGCGAGGTGGGAATCGGTCATCGACGGCTTCAGCTCGGGCTGGGTGGCGCCGGGCTTGAGGATGTCGGCGGCGCGCAGGGCCGCGGAACGGCCGAAGACCACCAGGTCGATCAGGCTGTTTGAGCCCAGCCGGTTGGCGCCGTGCACCGAGACGCAGGCGGCCTCGCCGACAGACATCAGGCCGGGGACGACGCAGTCCGGATCATCGCCCACCCGGGTCACGACCTCCGAGTAGAAGTTCGTCGGGATGCCGCCCATGTTGTAGTGGACGGTCGGCAGGACCGGGATCGGCTGCTTGGTGACATCCACGCCGGCGAAGATGCGGGCGCTTTCCGAGATGCCGGGCAGGCGCTCGGCCAGGACCTTGGGGTCCAGGTGGTCGAGGTGCAGGTGGATGTGGTCCTTGTTCGGGCCCACCCCGCGGCCTTCGCGGATCTCGATGGTCATGGCGCGGCTGACCATGTCGCGGGGCGCCAGGTCCTTCACGGTGGGCGCATAGCGCTCCATGAAGCGCTCGCCCTCGGAATTGGTCAGGTAGCCGCCCTCGCCCCGGGCGCCCTCGGTGATCAGGCAGCCGGCGCCGTAGATGCCGGTGGGGTGGAACTGGACGAACTCCATGTCCTGCAGGGGCAGGCCGGCCCGCAGGGCCATGCCGCCGCCGTCGCCGGTGCAGGTGTGGGCGCTGGTGGCCGAGAAATAGGCCCGGCCGTAGCCGCCCGTGGCCAGGATGACCATCTGGCCCTGGAAGCGGTGCAGGGTGCCGTCATCCAGCTTCCAGGCGGTGACGCCCCGGCAGACGCCCTCGTCCATGATCAGGTCGAGGGCGAAGTACTCGATGAAGAACTGCGTGTCGTGGGCCAGGGACTGGCCGTACATGGTGTGCAGCATGGCGTGGCCGGTGCGGTCCGCCGCCGCGCAGGTGCGCTGGATCGGGGCCTCGCCGAAGTTCCGGGTCATGCCGCCGAAGGCGCGCTGGTAGATCTTGCCGTCCGGGGTGCGCGAGAAGGGCACGCCCCAGTGCTCCAGCTCGTACACGGCCGCCGGCGCGTTCCGGCAGAGGTACTCGATGGCGTCCTGGTCGCCCAGCCAGTCCGACCCCTTGACGGTGTCGTACATGTGCCAGCGCCAGTCATCCTCGCCCATGTTGCCGAGGCTGGCCGAGATGCCGCCCTGGGCCGCCACCGTGTGGGAGCGGGTCGGGAAGACCTTGGTGATGCAGGCCGTCTTCAGGCCCGCCTGGGCGCAGCCCAGGGCCGCCCGGAGGCCCGAGCCCCCGGCGCCCACCACGACGACGTCGAACTTGTGATCGGTGAATTCGTATGCGGCCATGACGTCAGAGAGCGCCTCCGAGCGCGACCTTGAGGACGGAGAACACCGCCAGGGCGGTGACGAGGACGGCGACGAAGAGATTGAGGATCAGCAGGGCCGAGCGGCCCAGCATCTTGTGAATGTAATCCTCGACCACCACCCGGGCGCCGGCGTGCATGTGCCAGCCCGACACCACGAGGACGAGGACGACCAGGACGGCGTTGACCGGGTGGGAGACGAAGCTGACGACGCGGGCGTAGTCGCTCTTGGAGACCACCAGGGCGGCGTAGACCATCCAGAGCGTCAGGGGGATCAGGGCGATGGCGCTGACGCGCTCGGCCACCCAGTGGCTGGCCCCGTGGCCGGCGGCGCCGCTGCCGCGGGCGCGGGAAAGAGGAGTCCTGAGGTCGGTCATCACACGCCTCCCGGTCCGAGCCCGATGGCCCATACGATGACGGTGGCGACCACGGAGAAGGCCATGGCCATGATCCCCGACTGATGGGAGGCGATGGGGGACAGGCCCAGGCCGGCGTCCCAGAACAGGTGCCGCAGGCCGTTGGCCAGGTGGTAGAAGAGCGAGAGGGTCAGGCCGACCAGCACAAGCCTGCCCAGGGGCGAGGCCATGAGGTCCACGAAGCCCTGGTAGGCCTCGGGTCCCGCGCCCAGCGCCAGGGCCCAGGCGGCGACGATGACCGCGCCGGCGTAGAGGGCCATGCCGGTCGCCCGGTGCAGGATGGAGGTGAACATCGTGAGGTGCCAGCGCCACACCTGCAGGTGCGGCGACAGGGGTCGTTCTCGAACGGGTGCAGTCATTGGCATGTCCTGGCAGACCCCGGCGGACGCCCCCGCGCCCCGGGCCGGCTGTTTGCATTTAAGCCTACCGCGCAGGGTGTCAACGAAGGCTTTTCAATCTGATAGGGCGCCGTAGCGGAAGTTCAGGACCGGTCCGCGAGCCAGTCGGCGGAGCGCATCTCCTGCAGGCGCGAGGCCGTGCGCTCGAACTCGAAGGCGCCGTCGCCGGAGGGATAGAGCCGGACCGGCTCGGCCTCGGCCAGCACGATCAGCCGGGTCCGGGCCTCGTAGAGGGCGTCGATCAGGGTGACGAAGCGCCGCGCCGCTTCGCGCCGGTCGGGCGTGAGGCGCGGCAGGTCCTCCAGGAAGACCGTGTGGAACCGCTCGGCCAGGGCCAGGTAATCGTTCGGGCCCAAGGCGGCGTCGCAGAGGCGGGCGAAGCCGGCGCGCACCAGCCCGCCGGCGGCCTCCGGGAAGTCGAGGCGCCGGCCCATGACCTCGATGGATTCCCCGTCGGCGGCCTCGGTCCCCAGCATGTCGCGCCAGAGGGCGTTGAAGGTCCGCCGGTTGTCCGGATCGATGGGCGAGAACCAGGTCCCCGCCGCCCGCAGCCGGTCCAGGCGGTAGTCGTGCTGGCCCGCCACCGAGACCACCTCCACCCGGTCCTTCAGGAGGGCGATGAAGGGCAGGAAGAGCTGGCGGTTGATGCCGTCCCGGTAGAGGTCGTCCGGATGGCGGTTAGAGGTGGCGGCCAGGGTCACCCCGCGCGCGAACAGGGCCTCGAAGAGCCGGCCCAGGATCATGGCGTCGGCGATGTCCGTGACCTGGAATTCGTCGAAGCAGATCAGGCTGGCGCCCCGCGCCACCAGGTCGGCGACAGGGGGCACCGGATCGTCCCCGCGCACCTGGCCGAAGCGCGCCCGCCGGGCCGCCGCATCGCCCGAGCGCCAGGCGCCGATCAGCTCGTGGACCTCGCGCATGAAGACGTGGAAGTGGGTCCGCCGCTTGCGGTCGACGGGAACGGTCTCGAAGAACAGGTCCATCAGCATGGACTTGCCCCGGCCCACCGGCCCCCAGAGATAGACCCCGCGACGGGATTCGGGCCGCCGCCGCAGGAGCCCGGCCAGGGGCCCGGGCCGCGCCGCCGCCAGCTCCGCCTCCAGCCGCACCAGGCTGCCCAGCCCCGCCGCCTGGGCGGGATCGGGACGGATCAGGCCGTCGCGGACGCGGTCCTCGTAGGCGGCTTGGAGTTGGGAAGGCATGACCTCCGCCTAGAGCCTCCGGCGTTTTGAGGGAACCCTCTGAACGGGAAAATGAGGGCCGATTCACGTCACGTCCACGAGCGCTAGCCAATGACCTTGGGTTCCCATTCATGTCGCTATGGGAAAGCCACCGACAGCTAACCTTCGCCCCTCTCAACGCAGGACCACAAAATCGAAGCCTCCCTCGGCGGTAAAAAGCTAAGAGCGCTAAACGACCATTTATGACGCATGTGAAATAACCTACGACACGATCAAGGTTGACCACACACCATATTGGAGGAAAATTCGAGGCGAGGAGCCGATATGCGCAAGCCTGCACTGATTAGGGCGCTTTACGCCGAACTCAGGCAGATGCTTGGGGACGAAGTCTCGTCAAGCGATGTCCTTAAAATCGCACACAAATTCCTGCAAGCGTATACCGATCCACTTGATGAAATATCGGACTATGGTGTTCCGACAGACAGCCGCAGCTTTCACTCCCTTCCCGTTGACGAGGCGATGAGAGATGGTGGCTGGAGGATAATGAGCTTCGAAGAACGGAAAACTTCCAATTGGTTAGACACAAGCGAACCGCTGGATATGGCACGATTAGATCCCATCATTGAGAAATACATAGGACCGGAATGGAGACTCAAGGATTGGCTGAGGTATGGCTTCCAAAATAAATAATAGCGGGCCGGTAATTGCCGCAAAAGAGCATTTACTATCTGGAAATCCATTAACTCGGATTGAAGCAATAGTATTATTTGGATGCTCTAATCTTACTGACGTAATTTTTGAACTGCGAAAATCTGGGTATATAGTTAAAAAACGCAGCATCACGTATGCTGCCGCTATGGTCAGAATAAAGAAATACGCCGATTTGAAACCGCCCCCTAATTTACCAATCAGGGAGATTTTATTTACTGAATACTGGATTAGTAGGTGAGGCGATTTTTTTCAATACGTCAACGGTTGATATTGACTCTCATCAGTGGTGGGAAATGTAGCATTTGTGGCGTAAGATTGAATAAGACGTTCCATGCAGATCACATAGTTCCCTTCTCAGAGAGGGGCAGAACCATAATTCAGAATGGCCAAGCGCTTTGCGCAGATTGCAATCAGAGGAAAGGGGCAAAGATAATGATGTTACGTCCTTGGCAGGAGAAAGCCCTCTCGAAGGCAATCCAATGGCTTGTCGATCGCGGGGAAGATAAGCATTTCCTGATCAATGCTGCACCAGGCGCAGGTAAAACCATAGCTGCATGCACGATAGCAAAGAAGCTAATCGTCGACGGGCACATCGATAGGGTTATCGTCATTGCGCCTCGCGTCGAGGTCGTGAAGCAATGGGGAAGGGATTTCCATAAAGTCACTGGACGTTTTATGGGAAAAGTAACTGGTCATAACGATGAAATCGAAACGGATGTAGCCGCAACATGGTCATCCGTCGAGAATTTGCGCGATGGGTTTCAGGCTGTATGTCAATCCTCTCGCGTTTTAGTAATTTGTGATGAGCATCACCATGCAGCCGTCAAGGCCGCTTGGGGTGACGGAGCTGACAGTGCATTCTCTGACGCAAAGTATGTCATTGTCCTGACAGGCACACCAATTCGGTCCGACGGTAAAAAATCAGTTTGGATGGCATATGATGATGCGGGTCGCATAGACCATCCTGAAGAGGGGACATACACCCTGAGTTATGGAGATGCCGTTGATCTGGGTTATTGTCGGCCCGCAACTTTCCACAGGCATGAGGGACATTTCACAATTGATCTTGAAGACGGAGAAACGCTTCATGTATCGAGCCAAACTCAGGCGTCACTCACACCAACATTAAAGAGAGTGCCCGGGCTTCAACGTGCGCTGAGCTTCTACCGACTTGCATGTACTGCTCAGTATGAGACCGACGGCAAGACGCCACGTGTAGATGGATACCAGGGCACCATGGTGGAATGGGCCTCATCGAAGCTGGATGATTTGCGCCTAAGGATGGGAAGTGCGGGAGGCCTTGTAATTGCCCCCTCAATCCAGATGGCGGAATACATGGTCGCGCTGATTGAGCGAATGGAGGGCGAGAAGCCAGCCTTGGTGCATAGCCAACTCGCGAATGCCGACGGCCGTATCGACGCGTTCAGGCATACCGACAAGAGATGGATTGTGTCGGTGGGAATGATCTCTGAAGGCGTAGACATCCCGCGATTGCGGGTCCTTCTCTACCTTCCAAACGCCTTGACAGAGTTGGCATTCCGTCAGGCGATCGGCCGAGTTGTCCGAACCGCTGGACCGGATGATGACACACGGGCCTATGTTGTAATGCCTTCCTTCGATGTCCTGGAGGGGTTTGCCCGAAGGGTTGAGGAGGAAATGTCCCCGTCAGTTAGGGGAGAACCCGCCCCTCCCACTACCAAGAGATGCCCAGTCTGCGCATCCGAGGCAACACTCGCGGCACAGTTTTGCGATGAGTGCGGTCATGAGTTTACTAAAAACATCCCTAGATTCAAGACGTGCGATAAATGCGGCGTATTGAACCCCTTGCAAGCAAAGGAATGTCAAAGCTGCGGAGCGTCTTTCCTCCAAGATTTTGTCCTGACTTTGGATGAGGCCCTTCGAACCGGCGCAATCGTTCGTGGCATGGATGTTGACGAAGAAGATGTTCGGGAGGGCGAACAAATAGCCGGCTCAGTAAGGAAGCTTATGATGTCTTCTGGAGATGAAAAGTTGGTAAATATTATCCGACAACTTCCTGAAGAAAGCTTCGCGCGCTTAAGGAAAATATTGAGTGAAGACAATTGATGGCGTTGTACTTCGATACTGAGTTCCCCTACCGCATGGTCGGGATGATGAAGGCGGAGTCGCCGACGTCGCCTTCCGGCCAGCGGGCCGTCACCGTCTTGACCTTGGTGTAGAAGCGCACGCCGTCCATGCCGTGCTGGTTGGCGTCGCCAAAGGCCGAGCGCTTCCATCCGCCGAAGGTGTGGTAGGCCAAGGGCACGGGGATGGGCACGTTGATGCCGACCATGCCGACGTTCACGCGGGAGGCGAACTCCCGGGCGGCGCGGCCGTTGCGGGTGAAGATGGCCGTGCCGTTGCCGTAGGCGTGGCGGGAGGGCAGGGCCAGGGCCTCCTCGAAGCTTTCGGTCCGCACCATCTGCAGGACCGGCCCGAAGATCTCGTCCTGGTAGCTCTTCATGCCCGGCGTCACCCGGTCGAAGAAGGACGGGCCGATGAAGAAGCCGTTCTCGTAGCCCTGGAGGCGGAAGTCGCGACCGTCGACCACCAGCTCGGCGCCCTCGTCGACGCCCATCTGGATGTAATCGGAGACCTTCTTCCTGTGGGCGGCGTTGACCACCGGGCCGTAGTGCGCGCCGGCGTCGGTGGAGACCCCGACCTTCAGGGGCGCGATCTCGGCGACCATTTTCTCGCGCAGGGCCTCGGCGGTGCGCTGGCCCACGGGAACCACCACGGGCAGGGCCATGCAGCGCTCGCCGGCCGAGCCGAAGGCGGCGCCGGAGATGTCGCGGACCACCTGGTCCAGGTCGGCGTCGGGCAGGACGATGCCGTGGTTCTTGGCGCCGCCCATGGCCTGGACGCGCTTTCCGGCCGCAGCCCCCCGGGAATAGACATACTGGGCGATGTCGGACGAGCCGACGAAGCTGACGGCGGCGATCTCCGGATGGTCCAGGATGGCGTCGACCATGACCTTGTCGCCCTGGACGACGTTCAGCACGCCCTTCAGGTCCAGGCCCTGCTCGGCGCCGGCCTGCATGAAGAGTTCGGCCAGTCGGACCGGAACGCTGGGGTCCCGCTCGGAGGGCTTGAGGATGAAGGCGTTGCCCACGGCGATGGCCACGCCGGACATCCACATCGGGATCATGGCCGGGAAGTTGAACGGCGTGATGCCGGCGGCGATCCCCAGCGGCTGGCGCATGGAATAGACGTCGATCCCCGGCCCGGCCCCTTCCGTGTACTCGCCCTTCAGCAGGTGCGGGACGCCGCAGGCGAACTCGATCACCTCCAGGCCCCGCTGGATGTCGCCCTTGGAGTCGGCGATGACCTTGCCGTGCTCGCTGGAGAGCAGCTCGGCCAGGGCCTGCATGTTGGCCTCGAGCAGGCGCTTGAACTCGAACATCACCCGCGCCCGGCGCTGGGGGTTCACGGCGGCCCAGGCCGGCTGGGCGCGCAGGGCGGACTGCACCGCCAGCTCCAGCTCGCCGGAGGTCCCCAGGCCCACCTTCGCCTGCACCTCGCCGGTGTTCGGGTTGAAGACGTCGCCGGTGCGACCCGAGGCGCTGGCGACCGCAGCGCCGTCGATGAAGTGGTGGATCTGGCGCATGGAACCGTCCTCGTATGCCTTCGGGCCTTCCAATAAGGGCTGGCGGCGGGCGCGCCTAGACCTTGCTTGCGCCCCCCGCGGGCGGGCATGCTGGCGCCATGAGCCCTCCTGACGCCGCCGGCCCCGGCCAGCACATTGTCGACGTGCTGATCGCCGAACGGGCGCCCCGGCTGGCGGCCAGCCCGGCCTGGCCCCTGGCGCGGCCCCTGCTCTACCGGCTGCTCAACTACCGCCGCGCCCGGGAGATGGCTGACGCCGTCGCCCCGATGGGAGGCCGCGAGGCCCTGGACTTCGTCTCACGGCTGCTGGAGGTGAAGGTCGAGGTCCGCGGCCTGGAGCGGATTCCCGAGACCGGACGGCTGGTCATCGTCTCGAACCACCCGACGGGAATCGCCGACGGGATCGCGGCCTGGGACGCCCTGCGCGGCCGCCGGCCGGACCTGTGCTTCTACGCCAACGCGGACGCCCACCGGGTCGTCCCGGGATTCTCCGATGTCCTGATCCCCGTGGAATGGGTCGAGGCCAAGCGCACCCGCGAGCGCACCCGCACCACCCTGCAGATGACGCGAGAAGCCATGGAGGCCGGGCGGGCCCTGGCCATCTTTCCCGCCGGCCGCCTGGCGCGGCGGACTCCTGGGGGCGACCTGCGCGATCCGCCCTGGATGAGCTCGGCCCTTTCCATCGCCCGGCGACACGAGGCCCCGGTGGCGCCGGTCCACATGACCGGGCCCTGGTCGACCCTGTTCCACGCCTTCGACCGGGTCTCGCAGGAGCTGCGCGACATCACCCTCTTCCACGAACTCCTGAACAAGCGGGGCGGCCGGTTCACCCTGACCATCGGCCCCCTCGTCCCGCCGGACCGGCTGGAGGCCGACGCCGACGTCGCCACCGACGCCCTGAAGGCCTATGTGGAGACCGTCCTGCCCCGCGACCCGGATCGTCCCTATTGAGCCGACTTCCCGCCCGCATCGACCTGCCCGCCGAGGCCGACACCGAGGCCCTGGGCCGCCGGATCGCCCCCCTGTTGCGGCCGGGGGAGGCCCTCTGCCTGAGCGGCGGGCTGGGGGCGGGCAAGTCCTGCCTCGCCCGGGCCCTGATCCGCGCCCTCACCACCCCGGACGAGGAGGCGCCCAGCCCCACCTTCACCCTGGTCCAGACCTATCCGGGGCCGGACTTCGAGATCGCCCATTTCGACCTCTACCGGCTGGAGGATCCCGACGAGGCCTGGGAAATCGGCCTGGACGAGGCCCTGAACCATGGCGCGGCCCTGATCGAATGGCCCGAGCGGCTTGAGGGGCGTCTGCCCGCCGACCGACTCGATCTAGAGTTGGCGGTTTCCGGAGAGGGTCGGACGGCGCGGCTGTCCGGCCACGGGTCCTGGCGGGAGAGGGTCGAGTGACGGCGGAACGGGACGCCCTGAAGGACGCCTTCCTGGTCCAAGCGGGCCTGGCGGGCGCGCGGCGCGAGCGGCTGGCGGGCGACGCCTCGACCCGCGCCTACGAGCGCCTGTTCCTTCCGGATGGGGGCCGGCGCATCTTCATGGACCAGCCGCCGGTGGAGTCCGCCGCCTGCCCGCCGGACGCCGACGCCGGTGCACGCCGGGCCCTGGGCTACAACGCCATGGCGCGGCTGGCGGCGGGGCGGGTCGACGCCTTCGTGGCCGTCGCCGGCTGGCTGACCCAGGCGGGGCTGTCCGCCCCGCGCATCGAGGCCTTCGACGCCGGCCAGGGCCTGGCGGTGATGGAGGACCTGGGCGACGACCTCTTCGGGACGCTCATCGCCGGCGGCGCCGACGAAGGCCCCCTCTACGAGGCCGCCCTGGACGCCCTCATCCACATGCAGGACCAGCCCGTCCCCGCCCGGCTGGGCGCCGAAGCGGGGCTGGACTGGCCGATCCTGACCTATGACGCCCTGGCCCTGGAGACCGCCGCCGACCTCCTGCCGGACTGGCTCCCCGCCCTGAGGCCGGAGGTCCGGGTGGACGCCGCGGCGCGGGCCGACTGGGCGGCGCTCTGGGCGCCGATCCTGGCGCGGGGCGAGGCGGGGGCCCGGGTCTTCTGCCACCGCGACTACCACGTCGAGAACCTGATCTGGCTGCCGGACCGCGAAGGGCCCGCCCGGGTCGGGATGGTGGATTTCCAGGATGCGGTCCTGGCCCATCCCGCCTGGGACCTGTCCATGCTCCTGCACGACGCCCGACGGGACGTTTCCAGGACCCTCTCCGACACCCTCCTGGAGCGCTACCTCGAACGCTCCCGTTATGCAGGCGAACTGCCTATCGCCGCCGATTTCCACGCCCTCGGCGCCCTGAACATCTGCCGGATCATCGGGGTCTTCGCCCGCCTCGTGATCCGCGACGGCCGGCCCAAGTACGAGGCCTTCCTGCCGCGCATGTGGGGCTATCTCGACGCCTGCCTGGCCGATCCGGGCCTGTCGGACCTGCGCGCCTGGCTTGACGCCTGCGTCCCGCCGGACGCCCGCCGATGACCGGTCCGACCAGCGCCATGGTCCTGGCCGCAGGCCTCGGGACCCGCATGCGGCCCCTCACCGAGTCCCGCCCCAAGGCCCTGGTGGAGGTGGCGGGCCGGACCCTGATCGACCGGGTCCTGGACCGTCTGGTGGAGGCCGGCGTGCGCCGGGCGGTGGTGAACGTCCACCACTTCGCCGACGACCTCGAGGCCCATCTGGCCCGGCGGACCGATCTGGAGATCGCCATCGCCGACGAACGCCGGGCCCTGCTGGATTCGGGCGGCGGGATCCGCAACGCCCTTCCCCTGCTGGGCCGCGAGCCGGTCTTCGTGGCCAACATCGACTCCCTCTGGACCGGCGGGACGACGCCGCCCCTGGAGCGGATGAAGGCGGCCTGGGACCCCGAGCGCATGGACATGCTGCTCCTGCTCACCCCGCGCGGCCAGGGGATCGGCTTCGAGGGCCCGAGGGGCTTCCTCATGGACGCCGAGGGCCGGCTGACCCACTCGGCGGACGACGCCAACCCGGCGCCCTTCGCCAATGTCGGCTTCCAGATCCTCAAGCCCGAGGTCCTGGACGAGGAGCCCGAAGGGGCCTTCTCCATCCTGCCGACCTGGTGGCGGCTGCAGGCCCGGGGCCGGCTGCACGGCGTGGTGATGGACGCCTTCTGGCTGCACGTCGGCGACCCCGCCGCGCGCGACGAGGCCGAGGCCCTGCTGTCCCCATGAGCGCCTGGTTCTTCGATGTCCCGGGGCCCCGCTGGTTCAACATCCCGGCTGACCGGCCCTTCCTGGACGACCTGGCGACGGGCCTCCTGGACCTGACCCGGGCCAGGGGGCCCGAGGCCCTGGCCGACGCCGTCGTCCTGACCCCCAACCGTCGGGCCGCGCGGCTGCTGACCGAGGCCTTCCTGCACCGGGCCGGGGACGCCCGCGCCCTCCTGCCGCCCCGGATCCGCCCGCTGGGCGACCTCGAGGCCGGCGAGGCGCCTTTCGAGCCGGGCGACATCGCCCTGGACCTGCCCCCGGCCATCACCCCGGTGCGCCGCCGGTTCGAGCTCCTGAGGCTGGTCACCGAGCTCTCCCCGGCCCTCGGACGGGAGCCCGGCCCCACCGAGGCCCTGGGCCTGGCCGACGCCCTGGGCGGCTTCTTCGACAGCCTGCAGATCGAGGAGGTCGCCGGCGACAACCTGGCCGGCCTCGCCGCCATGGAGATGGCGGCGCACTGGGAGGTCTCCCTCGGCTTCCTCGAGGGCGCCCTGTCCAGATGGCCCGAGCGGCTCCGCGCGCTTGGGCTCCAGGATGTCTCGGCCCGTAGGGTCCAGCTGCTCAACGCCCTCGCTGGAAAGTGGTCGGAGTCCCCGCCGGAGGGGTTCCTGATCGCCGCCGGGTCCACCGGATCGGTCAAGGCCACGGCCCGGCTGCTGAAGGTGATCGCGGAGGCCCCGCGGGGCGCCGTCGTCCTGCCCGGCCTGGACTGCGACCCCATCCCCGGGGTCGCCGAGCCCGAGGGGATCGACGACCAGCACCCGCAGGCCATGCTGCGGGACCTGCTCCTCCAGGCCGGCGTCGCGGCCCGCGACGTGCGGGACTGGCCGGAAACGCCGGACGTCCCGGTCGCCGGTGCGGACCGCCGCAAGGTCATCAGCCTGGCCCTGAGGCCGGCGGACCGAACCTCCGACTGGCGCGCCGCCATCGACGACTCCGGCGGCCTGGGCGTCAACGGGATCGAGCGGGGCCTCGCCGGCCTGACCGTGGCGGGCGCCCGGGATGTCGAGGCCTGCGCCCTGTCCGCCGCCCTCCTGCTGCGCGAGACCCTGGAGACCCCGGGCCGGACCGCCGCCCTGGTGACGCCGGACGCCGACCTCGCCCGCCGGGTCGCCGCACGCCTGGCCCGCTGGGGGATCGTCGCCGACGCCTCGGCGGGGGAGCCCCTGGCCCGGTTCCCCTGTGCGGTGCTGGCGGTGCAGGCCGCCAAGGCCCTGGCCGACCCCGCCAAGCCCTCCGTCCTCCTGTCCCTGCTGAAGCATCCGCGGGTGCGGCTGGGGCGGACCGAGGCCGACCTCGCCTTCGCCCGCGACGCCCTGGAGCGCGACGCCCTCCGCGGCCCCCGGCCGGACACCCTGGCGCGCATCCGCACCCGGGCCGAGGGCGTGAAGCATCCGGTTCCCGAGGCCATCCGCCTGGCCCAGGATCTCCAGGACCTCTTCCCGGCGCCCGCTGGGGACGCCGACGGACACCTCGACGCCGCCGGCTGGGGCCGGCGTCTCGTGGAGTTGCTGGAGGCCCTTTGCCTGCGTCCCGAAGGCGGGACAGGCGACCTCTGGGCCGGGCCCGACGGGGACGCCGTCGCGCGCCTGCTGGGCGCCCTGATCGAGGAGGGGGACGCCAGCCCCGCCCTTTCGGTGCGGGCCTTCGGCGAACTGCTGGAAGCGGTGATGGCGGGGGAGAGCGTCCGCGCGAGCCGGGCCAGCCATCCCCGCCTGCGGATCCTGGGCGCCATGGAGGCGCGGATGGCCCGCGCAGACCGCCTGATCCTGGCGGGGCTGGAAGAGGGGGTCTGGCCCCAGGCCGCGGCGGTCGATCCCTTCCTGTCCCGCGCCATGCGGACCCGGCTGGGCCTCCCGAAGCCCGAGCGGCGGATCGCCCTGTCGGCGCACGACTTCGCTCAGTCGGCCTGTGCGCCCGAGGTCTTCCTGCTGCACGCCCGGCGGCGGCGGGGCGCCCCGGCCCTGGAATCGCGCTGGCTCTGGCGTCTCCGGACCCTGGCCAGGGGCGCGGGCCTCACCCTGCCGACCCGCCCGGACCTGGAGATGATCGCCGAGGCGGCGGACGCCCCCGGCCCCTTCGCCCCGGCTCCCCGGCCGGCGCCTCTCCCGCCCCTCGAGGCGCGTCCCCGCGAGCTGGCGGTGACCCGGATCGAGACCCTGGTGCGAGACCCCTACGCCGTCTGGGCGCGGGACATACTGAGGCTCTACCCGATGGACCGGCCGGACGCCCCCATCGATGTCCGCCTGCGGGGCACGGCCATCCATTCGGCCCTCGAGGACTTCGTGAAGGCCTATCCGGACACGATCCCGGAGGGCGCCGAGGCCCACCTCGACGCCCTCTACCTGCAGGCCCTGGAGGACAAGGGCATGGATCCGGCGGGTCTCGCCCGGGAGAAGGCCCTCTCCCGGGAGATCGCCAGCTGGATGGTCGCGACCGAGCGCGAGCGCCGGTCGGACGGCCGGCGGATCGTGGTCGAACGGAAGGGCGTCAGCACCTTCATGTCCCCGGGCGGGGTCTTCACCTTCACCGCCAAGGCCGACCGGATCGAGATCGGCCCCGGCGCGGTCGGCCGCATCCTCGACTACAAGACAGGCGCCCCGCCCTCGGCCAAGATGGTGGCGGCGGGCTTTTCCCCCCAGCTCACCCTCTCGGGCGCCATCCTGATGGCGGGTGGGTTCGCGAGCCTCGGCGCCCTGCGGCCGGAGGAACTGGCCTATGTCCAGGTAACCGGCCGGCGGCCGGCCGGCCTCATCAAGAGCGCCCTGGGCGAGGACGAGTCGCCCCTGGACGCCGTCGCCGCAGCCCTCGACGGACTGAAGGCGGTCATCGCCCGCTTTGACGACCCCTCCACCCCCTACCTGTCCCGGACGGCGCCCGCCTCCGTGAAGCTCTACGCCAGCGACTACGACCATCTCGCCCGGGTGCGGGAATGGACCTCCATCGGGGGGGAGACCGCGTGATGACGACGGCCACCCCCAGCCCCCAGGCCCGGGCGGCGGACCCCCGCCTGTCGGCCTTCGTCACGGCCAACGCCGGGTCCGGCAAGACCAAGACCCTGATCGACCGGGTGGCCCGCCTTCTGCTGGCGGGCGCCTCTCCGGACGAGATCCTGTGCGTCACCTACACCAAGGCGGCCGCCGCCGAGATGCAGAACCGCCTGTTCGGGCTCCTGGGCGACTGGTCGGTCCTGAAGGACACCGAACTGCGGGTCCAGCTGGCCGGCCTCGAGGGCCGGGCGCCGTCGGACTACGACCCCGGGGAGCTGTCCGCAGCCCGCGCCCTGTTCGCCCGCGCCCTGGAGACCCCCGGCGGCCTGCGGATCCAGACCCTGCACGCCTTCTGCGAGAAGCTGCTGCGGCGCTTTCCGCTGGAGGCGGGAATCTCGCCGGGCTTCGAGGTGCTTGACGACCTGGCCGCCGCCCAGCTGGCGAAGTCGGCGCGGCTGGGTCTGGCCCTGCAGGTCCTGAAGGGTGATGGCCGCATCGCCGAGGCCTACGCCCGGCTGTCCGTGGACATGGCATTCGACGCCTTCGAGTCCCTGTTCGACGACTTCACCGCCCGGGCGGGCGAGCTGAGGGAGGCCATCGACAGCGCCAAGGCGTCCGGGGGGCTGGAAGCCGTCGTCTGGACCACCTTGACCGGATCGCCGGAGCCCCTCGACCCCGAGGCGGCCCGGGCCGCGCTGGAAGACATGTCGGCGGGCCCCTCACCCGAGACCTGGCTGGCGATCGCCGACGCGATGTCCCAGTCCAGGACGTCCAAGAACGAAGTCGCTGACGCCGGGAAACTCTGGGCTTGCGCCGGGAAGCCTGACTTCGAGACCGTCCGAGGACTGCTGGTCACCAAGACCTGGACCATCAAGACCTGGCACAGCAAGTCCTCGAACCTGAAGAGATTTCCGCACATCGTCGAGCACCTGCAGTCGGAGGGCGAACGGCTTGTCGGGCTGGAGATGCGGCGCCGGGCGGCGGAGGCCGGACGCCGGACCCTGGACATCCTGCTGCTCGCCGAGGCCTGGCTCACGGCCTACGCCATCGAGAAGGCTCATTCCGGGAAGCTGGACTTCGGGGACCTGATCGACAGGACCCTGGCCCTGACCCGGGACTCCCAGATGGCCGCCTGGGTGCTCTACAAGCTCGACCAGGGACTGGCCCACGTGCTCGTGGACGAGGCCCAGGACACCTCGCCGGCCCAGTGGTCCATCCTGAGGCAGCTGACCGAGGACTTCTTCGCCGGCGCCGGACAGTCCGGGGCGGACGGCGGGCTGCGCCGCAGCCTCTTCGTGGTCGGGGACCAGAAGCAGTCGATCTATTCCTTCCAGGGCGCCTCGCCCGAGCGGCTGGAAGCGGAGTTCGATCATCACAGCCAGCGGGCCCTGGCGGCCGGGGCGGTCTTCGAGCGGATCGAGCTGGCGGTATCCTGGCGGTCGACCCGGCAGGTGCTGGGCTTTGTGGACGCCGTCTACGACGATCCCGAGCTCAGCCAGGGCCTGATGACCGGCAGGGGCGGCGCCGAGGGCCCCCTCCGCCACGAGGCGCGGCGCCAGGATGACGGCTGCATCGACCTGTGGGACCTGGTCGAGCCCCCGGAGAAGACCGAGCGAAAGGCCTGGGAGGCCCCACCGGACGCACCCGACCGCAACTCCGCGACCCGGGAGCTGGCGCGGCGGATCGCGCGCGAGATCGCCGGCATCGTCACCCGGGGAGAGGCCGTCGGCGACAAGAAGTCCGGCGGGAAGCGCCCCGCCCGCTGGGGGGATTTCCTGGTCCTGGTCCGGCGTCGCGGGCGGCTGTTCGACGAGGTCATCCTGGAGCTCAAGCGCCAGGGCGTGCCCGTCGGCGGCGCCGACCGGCTGAAGCTGGCCGAGCACATCCTGTTCGACGACCTGCGGGCCCTGGTCCGCTTCGCCCTCTATCCGGGAGATGACCTGACCCTGGCCGCCCTGCTGCGGAGCCCCTTCTGCGACGTCAGCGACGAGAGCCTGTTCGACCTGGCCCACCAGCGCTCGGCGCCCTGCCTCTGGGATGCGCTTCTGGCGCGGACCGGAGAGGGCGCGCCCGGCGCCGGCCGGCCCGAGTGGGGGCAGGCGCGCCAGGTCCTGGCCCCGGTGCTGTCCGCCGCCGGCCAGGCGCCCTACGACTTCATCGTCGGGCGGCTGGAATCCACAGGCCCCTGCGGCCGCACCCAGCGCCAGCGGCTCCTGACCCGGCTGGGCCGGGAGGCCGAGGAGGCCCTGGGCGTCTTCCTGGAGAAGACCCTGGAGCTGGAGCAGAGCGGCGTCCGCGACCTTGAGGCCTTCGCCGCCGCCCTCGACAGCCTGAAGGTGGACGTCAAGCGGGAGTCGGAGGCCGAGGCCGCCGACGAGGTCCGGGTCATGACGGCCCACGGGGCCAAGGGGCTCGAGGCGCCGATCATCATCCTGCCCGACACCACCTTCACCGACTCGGACGGCGCGGGGCTGGCGCGGACCGAGGATGGGACCTTCCTCTGGCTGGGGGGCAAGGACGACGACTGCCCCGCCCAGACCGCCGCCCGGGCCCTGCGGAAGGCCGCCTCGGACCAGGAGCTCCAGCGGCTCCTCTATGTGGGCCTGACCCGGGCGCGGGACCGGCTGGTCGTCTGCGGCGCCCTGCCGGGGGGGCGCTCCGCAGACAAGCCTCCCGGCTGGTGGGGGGTGATGGATTCGGTCTTCGAGGGTCGCCTGGCCGGGCAGGTCCGGCGAATCGCCGGAGAGGACTTCGGCTATCGGCGCTTCGGCGAGGACCCCGAGGTGCTGGAACAGGCCGGCGCGGCGCCGGAAGAGGCCCCGGCCCCTCCCCCCGCCTGGCTGGCCCGGCCGGCCCGGCCCGAGCCTCTGGCCCGGCTGGCCTCGCCCTCGGACCTGGGCGATTCGGCCCCGGTCGTCGCCGTCTCGCCCCTGGCCGGCGCAGGCGGACTGGGTCGCTTCCGGCGCGGGGAGCTGATCCACCGCCTCCTGCAGATCCTGCCCGACCTGCCCGAGGCCCGCCGCCCCGAGGCGGCGCTCCGGCTGCTGGGGAAGGAGCGCGGCCTCGCTGCGGACCAGGCGCAGGAGATGGCCGACGCCGCCCTGGGCGTCCTGGCCCATCCGGACTTCGCCTTCCTGTTCGGACCTGGCTCCCGGGCCGAGGCCGCGATTGTCGGCGGGGCCGCGGCCCTGCCCGCAGGCCTGCGCATCTCCGGTCGGATCGACCGGCTGGTGGTGCGCCCGGACGAGGTGCTGTTCGCCGACTACAAAACCAACCGGCCGGCCCCGGCCTCCATCGAGGCGACCGACCCGGCCTATCTTCGACAGCTGGCGCTGTATTGGGCGGTCCTGTCCGAACTCTACCCGGACAGGCCCGTGCGGGCGGCCCTGGTCTGGACCGATGGCCCCCTGCTGACCCCGGCCCCCGAGGCCCTGCTCCTGGACGCCCTGGACCGGCTGCGGCGCGAGGGCGGCGGGGCGGGATCCTGAAACTGAGGTGTTGATCCCGGCGCGGAGCGCGCCATATCAAGCTATCCCGTCCGGCGCGTCCCGGACCCGCGAATCGAGGAGCCCCGCATGGGTACTGTCGCCGTCACTGACGAGTCCTTCGAAGCCGACGTCCTGAAGTCGGGCAAGCCCGTCCTGGTGGACTTCTGGGCGGAGTGGTGCGGGCCCTGCAAGCAGATCGCCCCGGCCCTGGAGCAGATCGCCGCCGAGCTGGGCGAGCAGGTCACCGTCGCCAAGCTGAACATCGAGGACTCGCCGAACACCCCCAGCCGCTACGGCGTGCGCGGCATCCCGACCATGATGCTCTTCAAGGACGGCCAGATGACCGCCATGAAGGTCGGCGCCATGCCCAAGCAGAAGATCGTCGAGTGGCTGAACGAGTCCGGCGTCGCCTGATCCCGGTCCTCAGGTCGGCCAGGTCTCGGGGCTGAGCGCCAGGACCTCGCCGGCGAAGTGCAGGCCGCCGCAGACCACCACTCGGGGCGGCGGCCCCTCTTCTCCCAGGGCGAGGGCGACGGCGGCGCTGACATCTGGCGCGGTCTCGACCGGGAGTCCTTCGGCCCGCGCCGCCTCGGCCAGGGCCTCCGGCGAGAGCGCCGTCGCCGAATCGAAGGTGGTCGCCACGACCTTCAGGGGCAGGTCCCTAAAGGCGGCGAAGAAGCCCCTCGGATCCTTCCGCGCGAACTGACCCACCACCAGCACCAGGGGCCTGGGATCCCGGGCCGTCATTTCCGCACAGGTCCGGGCCAGGGCCTCGGCGCCGTGCGGGTTGTGGGCGCCGTCCAGCCAGAGATCCGAGCCCCGCGCGGCGGCCATACGGCCTAGGGGGCCCTCCTTCAGCCTCTGGAACCGGCCCGGCCAGGTCGCGGTCTCCGCGCCGCGGCCCAGGGCCGCCTCGGTGATCCGGGGATCGTCCAGGGCCAGGAGGGCCAGGGCCGCGAGGCCGGCGTTGTCGAACTGGTGGGGACCAGGAAGGGACGGCGCCGGCAGGTCCAGCAGACGGTCCAGCGCCTGCACCATCAGCCGGCCGCGCTCGCGCCAGATGTCGACGTCGCGGCCCACCAGGGTCAGGGGCGCGCCCAGGGCCTCGGCCTCGGCCTCGATCACCGCCAGGGCCTCCTCGCGCTGGCGGGCGCAGACCACCGGCCGGCCGGCCTTGATGATCCCGGCCTTCTCCCAGGCGATCTTCGAAAGCTCGGGCCCCAGCATCTCCAGGTGGTCGTAGTCGACCGGGGTGATGACCGAGACGGCCGGGGCCGGAAAGATGTTGGTGGCGTCGAACCGCCCGCCGAGCCCCACCTCGATAATGCAGAGGTCCGCCGGGGTCTCGGCGAAGGCCGTGAGGGCCAGGACGGTGGTGATCTCGAAGAAGCTGATCGGCTGGCCCGCGTTCACCGCCTCGAGCAGGTCGGCGAGGGCGTCGAGGGCCTCATCGGTGATCAGCGCGCCGGCGATGCGGATGCGTTCGGCGAAGCGGACCAGGTGCGGCGAGGTCAGGACATGGACCGAAAGGCCCGCCGCCTCGGCCATGGCCCTGAGGAAGGCCGTGGTGGAGCCCTTGCCGTTGGTCCCGGCCACATGGATGACCGGCGGCAGGCGCAGGTCCGGGCGGCCCAGGGCCTCGAGCAGCCGCTCGACCCGGCCGGTGGTCAGGTCGATGAGCGAGGGATGGTTGGCCCTGAGGCGCTGGATGACGGCGTCGGACGCCCGGATCGGATCGTACATGGTCCCGGCGGGTGCGACGGTCAGGCGGCGCGGGCCCGGGCGCGGCCCAGCATGAGGGTCTTCAGCACCGAGGCGAGGACGTCGGGCAGCTCGGAGCGGGCGGCGACCAGGTCGACCATGCCGCGCTCGACCAGGAACTCGGCGCGCTGGAAGCCCGGCGGCAGGACCTCGCGGATGGTCTGCTCGATGACGCGGCGCCCGGAGAAGGCGATCATGGCGTTGGGCTCGGCGATGTGGATGTCGCCCAGCATGGCGTAGGAGGCCGACACCCCGCCCGTGGTGGGATCGGTCAGCACGACGATGTAGGGCAGGCCCGCCGCCTTGACCTCATTCAGCGCCAGGGTGGTCCGCGCCATCTGCATCAGGGAGAGGGTCCCCTCCTGCATGCGGGCGCCGCCGGAGGCGGTGAAGATGACCAGGGGGACCTTGCGGCGGACGGCCTCCTCGGCGGCCTTGATGAAGGCCTCGCCGGCGCCCATGCCCAGGGAGCCGCCCATGAAGTTGAAGTCCTGGACGATGACCACCGCCGGCTCGCCCCGGATGTTCCCGAAGGCGATGGCCATGGAGTCCTGCTCGCCGGTGGCCTTGCGCGCCGACTTCAGCCGGTCGGCGTAGGGCTTCTCGTCCGGGAACTTCAGCGGGTCGTCCACGACGACGGGCGAGGGGATCCGCTCGAACCGGCCGTCGTCAAAGGTGTAGCGCAGGCGCTGGGCGGCGCCGATCCGCATGTGGCTGCCCGACGGCGTGACCCAGAGGGCCGCCTCCAGGTCGGGGCGATAGAGCATCTCGCCGGTGTCCGGGCACTTGACCCAGAGGTTGTCGGGGGTCTCGCGCTTGGCGACCAGGTTCCGGACGCCGGGGGCGATCTTGGCCAGCCAGCCGCCGCGCTCCCGGGGGGGCTGGGCCTGGGCCGGCTTCCCGGATTTTTCGTCCCTTTGGTCCGCCATCGCCATACTGCGCCTATGCCCCGCGACTCGGCGTCCTCGCCGTGCGGACAGACTTAGCCAGAGCCGCGACTTTTGTAAGCACCCGGCCGGTCACGTCTTCGTTTGCGGCCAGGGCGTCGGCGACCTCGTCGACCAGGGCCGAACCCACGACCACGGCGTCGGAGATGCGCGCGACCTCGGCGGCCCTTTCCTCGGTGCGGACGCCGAAGCCCACGGCGACCGGCAGGCCCGAGGCGGCGCGCACCCGCTCGACATTGGGGGCCACGGCGCCGGCGTCGGCCTCCTTCACGCCGGTCACCCCGGCGACGGAGACATAGTAGACAAAGCCCGAGGTGCGGCGGACCACCACCGGCAGGCGGCGGTCGTCGGTGGTAGGGGTGGCCAGGCGGATCAGGGACAGGTCCACGGCGTCGAGGGCGTCGGCCAGGGGATCGGCCTCCTCCGGCGGGATGTCCACCACGATCAGGCCGTCAACCCCCGCGTCGGCGGCGGCGCGGGCGAAGGCCGCGTAGCCGGGGGTCTCCAGGGGATTGGCGTAGCCCATCAGGATGACCGGGGTCTCGGAATCCGTGCGGCGGAAGGCGGCCACAAGGTCGAGGGTCTTCTGCAGGGTCATGCCGTGGGCCAGGGCGCGCTGGGCGGCCCGCTGGATCGGCGGCCCCTCGGCCATGGGATCGGAAAAGGGAAAGCCCACCTCGATCAGGTCTGCGCCGGCGGCGGGCAGGCCCTCCAGGATGGCCAGGGCCGTCTGCGGGTCGGGATCGCCCGCCATGACGTAGGTGACGAAGCCGGCGCGGCCCTCGGCGCGCAGGCGGGCGAAGCGGGCGTCGATCCGGGCGCGGCTCAAATCGAGCGCCCCAGGGCCTGGGCGACCGTGTTCACGTCCTTGTCGCCGCGGCCGGACAGGTTGACCACCACGATGCCCTCGGGACCCAGCCCGGCGCAGATCTCGGGCAGGCGGGCCAGGGCGTGGCTGGTCTCGAGGGCCGGGATGATCCCCTCCAGCTCGGCGCAGAGCTGGAAGGCGTCCAGGGCCTCGCGGTCGGTGCAGGTCATGTACTCGGCCCGGCCCACGTCGTGCAGGAAGGCGTGCTCGGGACCGATGCCGGGATAGTCCAGGCCCGCCGAGATGGAGTGGGCCTCGGTGATCTGGCCGACCGGGTCCTGGATCAGGTAGGTGCGGTTGCCGTGCAGGACGCCCGGACGGCCGCCGTTGATGGCCGCGGCGTGGCGCTCGGTATCCATGCCGTCGCCCGAGGCCTCGACGCCGATCAGGCGCACGCCCTCGTCGTTCAGGAAGGGGTGGAACATGCCGATGGCGTTGGACCCGCCGCCGACGCAGGCGACCACGGCGTCGGGCAGGCGGCCCTCCGCGGCCAGGACCTGCTCGCGGGTCTCGCGGCCGATCACCGCCTGGAACTCGCGGACCATCTCGGGATAGGGGTGCGGACCCGCCGCCGACCCGATCAGGTAGTAGGTGTCGTGGACGTTGGTGACCCAGTCGCGCAGGGCCTCGTTCATGGCGTCCTTGAGGGTGGAGGATCCCGAGGTGACGGGCTCGACCTTCGCCCCCAGGAGGTTCATCCGGAAGACGTTGGGCTTTTGCCGCTCGACGTCCACCGCGCCCATGTAGACCACGCAGGGCAGGCCGAAGCGGGCGCAGACCGTGGCCGTCGCCACGCCATGCTGGCCGGCGCCGGTCTCGGCGATGATGCGGGTCTTGCCCATCCGCATGGCCAGCAGGATCTGGCCCATGCAGTTGTTGATCTTGTGCGCGCCGGTGTGATTCAGCTCCTCGCGCTTGAGGTAGACCTTGGCGCCGCCGAACCGACGGGTCAGGCGCTCGGCGAAGTAGAGCGGGCTGGGCCGGCCGACATAGTGCTTGAGATAGCCGTCGAGCTCGCCGCGGAAGCCCTCGTCCGCCATGGCGGCGCGGAAGGCGGCCTCCAGCTCATGCACCAGGGGCATGAGGGTCTCGGGCACGTAGCGACCCCCGTAGTCGCCGAAGCGGCCCGAGGCGTCGGGATAGGCGGAATAGTCGTTGAGTGGTGCGATCTGGTTCACGTCAGGCCTGTGGTCGGGCTCGGCGGACAGCGTCGAGGAAGGCCGAGATCAGAGAGGGGTCCTTTAGTCCGGGACCGCGCTCCACGCCAGAGGAAACGTCGGCCATCGGGGCCCCTGAAACCTCCAGGGCCTCGGCGATGTTCCAGGGGTCGAGGCCGCCGGCCAGGAACCAGGGTCGAGGGGGGCGGAACCCCTGGGTCAGGGTCCAGTCGAAGGCGACGCCCAGGCCGCCGGTCATGGCCGCGCCCCGGGGCGGCCGGGCGTCGAGCAGGAGGTGGTCGGCGAGCTCGGCCCAGGGGGCGGCGGCGGCCAGGTCCTCGGGTCCGCCGACCGGCAGGGCGCGGATCAGGCCGGCGCCCGTGCGGGCCGCGA
The DNA here is from genome assembly GCA_046046615.1 of Pseudomonadota bacterium. GTDB lineage: Bacteria > Pseudomonadota > Alphaproteobacteria > Caulobacterales > Caulobacteraceae > Phenylobacterium. Next base: position 9,296 of record JBJOJL010000008.1, on the reverse strand, counting down.
CCTCGACCCCCCGGGCCGGCGGCTCGGCGCCGTGGAGCTGGATGAAGTCCGGGTCGAGGATCGTGGCGATCCGGTCGACCAGGTCATCTCCTGCGTCCACCGTGATGGCGCAGATCCGCACCCCGGCCGCACGGGCGGGGGCGGAGAGCCGGGCGGCCGCCTCCGGCGTCACGCAGCGCGGACTGGGCGGGAAGAAGTTGAAACCCAGGAAGCCGGCGCCCCCGCGCACGGCGGCCTCGACCGCCTCTGGCGTGGACAGGCCGCAGATCTTGGCGGGAAGGCGCATTGCCGCCATTAGGGGCCGGCGCCTTCCGACTTCAAGGGGTGAGGATCAGCGACCGGACTTCAGGAGGTCGCGGATCTCGCCGAGGAGGGTCTCCTCGGCCGAGGGGGCCGGCGGCGGGGCCTCGGCGGCCTGGGCGCGGCGCAGGGTGTTCACGCCCTTGACCAGCAGGAAGACGACCCAGGCGACGATCATGAACTGGATGACGGTGTTCAGGAAGGCGCCGTACTGGATAGCGACCATCTCGTCGACCTTGGTGGCCGGGTTGTCGGCCTTGAGCACCAGGTTCATGTGAGAGAAGTCGACCCCGCTGGTCAGGAGGCCGATGGGCGGCATGATCACGTCCTCGACCAGGGCGGTGACGATCTTGCCGAAGGCGCCGCCGATGATGACGCCGACCGCCAGGTCGACCACATTGCCGCGGGCGATGAATTCGCGGAACTCGCTGAGAATGGACATGGATTTCCCCCCTGGATTGCTTTTGGGTTCCGACGACCTCAGTCGTCGGCGTTGAGCCGGACCCGGAGCTCCTTGCCGCTCTTGAAGAAGGGCACGTGCTTGGCCCGGACGGAAACGGACTCGCCGGTCCGCGGATTGCGGCCCGAGCGGGCGCCCCGGGAGCGGACGGAAAAGGCGCCGAAGCCGCGGAGTTCGACCCGGCCGCCGTCCTCGAGGGCCTGGATCATCCGGTCGAGGATCACCGAGACGACGCGCTCGATGTCCTTCTGGGTCAGGTGCGGGTTTTCTTCCGCCAGCCTGGCGATGAGTTCGGACTTGATCATGCCCCAGGCCACCCCGGCTTCCGGCCGCCGGGTCCTGCCCGGCTTCCGACCACTTCAGCGCAATTCCCTTTGGCGTCAAGCCCTTGGGCGCGGGCGGCGGGCAAAGAAAACGGCGGGCCGGTGACCCGGTCCGCCGCGAAGGAGGGCGGCGCGCCCGGAGGCGCGCCGCAGGGGATCCCTGGTCGGGGACCTATTCCTTCTGGGCCTTCTCGCGGAGGGCCGCACCCAGGATGTCGCCCAGGGAGGCGCCGGAGTCGGACGAACCGAACTTCTCGATGGCTTCCTTCTCCTCGACCATCTCCAGGGCCTTGATGGACAGGGAAACCCGGCGGGCGGCCTTGTCCACGTTGGTGATCTGGGCGTCGACCCGGTCACCCACGGCGAAGCGCTCGGGGCGCTGGTCGGCGCGGTCGCGGGACAGGTCGGACTTGCGGATGAAGGCCGACATCGGAGCGTCGTCCTCGCCGAACCGGACCTCGATCCCGCCCGAGGTGACCTCGGTGACGGTGACGGTCACGGTCTGGCCCTTGCGGAAGACGTCGCCCGAGAGCGGGTCGCCCGAGAGCTGCTTGATGCCGAGGGAGATGCGCTCCTTCTCGACGTCGACGTCAAGGACCCGCGCCTTGACCATCTCGCCCTTGTGGTAGCGGGTGATGGCCTCTTCGCCGGAGACGTTCCAGTCCAGGTCGGACAGGTGCACCATGCCGTCGATGTCGTTGTCCAGGCCGAGGAACAGGCCGAACTCGGTGGCGTTCTTGACTTCGCCCTCGACGGTGGAGCCGATCGGATGGGCCGCCACGAAGGCCTCCCAGGGGTTGTCCATGGCCTGCTTGAGGCCCAGGGACACCCGGCGCTTGGACGGATCGACGTCCAGCACGACCACGTCGACCTCCTGGGAGGTGGAGACGATCTTGCCGGGATGGACGTTCTTCTTGGTCCAGGACATTTCCGACACGTGGACCAGGCCCTCGACGCCGGCTTCCAGCTCCACGAAGGCGCCGTAGTCGGTGATGTTGGTGATCCGGCCGGTGAAGCGGGCGCCCACCGGATACTTGGCTTCCACACCGTCCCAGGGGTCGGACTGGAGCTGCTTCATGCCCAGGGAGATGCGCTGGGTGTCGGGGTTGATCTTGACGATCTGCACCCGGACGGTGTCGCCCACGGCCAGCACCTGGCTGGGATGGTTGACGCGCTTCCAGCTCATGTCGGTGACGTGCAGCAGGCCGTCGATGCCGCCCAGGTCCACGAAGGCGCCGTAGTCGGTGATGTTCTTGACCACGCCTTCGCGGATCTCGCCTTCCTGCAGCTGGCCGACGAGTTCGGTGCGCTGCTCGGCGCGGGCTTCCTCGAGGATGGCCCGGCGGGAGACGACGATGTTGCCCCGCGGCCGGTCCATCTTGAGGATGGCGAAGGGCTGTTCCTTGCCCATCAGCGGGCCGACGTCGCGCACCGGGCGGATGTCGACCTGCGAGCCGGGCAGGAAGGCCGAGGCGCCGCCGAGGTCGACGGTGAAGCCGCCCTTCACGCGGCCGACAATGGCGCCCATGACGGGCTCGTTGCGGGCGTGGACACCCTCAAGGCGGGTCCAGGCCTCCTCGCGGCGAGCCTTCTCGCGGCTGATCACGGCCTCGCCGAGGGCGTTCTCGACGCGCTCGAGGAAGACCTCGACGGTGTCGCCGACGGCCAGGGGGGCCTTGCCCTCGTCCCCGGCGCCGAATTCCTTGATGGAGACGCGGCCCTCGGTCTTGAGGCCCACATCGATGATCGCGAAGTCCTTCTCGAGACCCACGACCTTGCCCTTGACCACCTGGCCTTCCATGAAGTCGCGTCCGCCCAGGGACTCGCTCAGGAGGGCCGCGAAGTCGTCGCGGGAAGGATTCAGGCCAGCATCATCAGCCATGGTGTTCTTTCATCAGTCGGTGTGACCCGGACGCAGGCCGCCAGTCAGGCGGTCGGAGTCCCGGAGTCGGGTTGGAGGTGAAACCGAAGGCGCGGGGTCCGCGCCGGGGAATGCCCGCGGCCTGGGAGGGAAAGGCGCGATGGGATTTGCCGTCCGGATCAGGCCCGGCCGGCGCGCGCCGCCTCGACAATGCGGCGGGCCGCATCGGCGGCGAGGTCTATAGTCATTTCGGAGGTGTCCAGCAAGACCGCGTCCGGCGCCCGGGCCATGGGGGCGTCGGCGCGGCCGCCGTCCCGGGCGTCCCTGCGGCGGATGTCCTCCAGCACGTCCTCCAGCCGGACGGCCTCGCCCTGGGCGGTGAGCTGGCGCCAGCGGCGCTCGGCGCGGACCTCGGGGCGGGCGGTGACGAACAGCTTGGCCGGCGCCCAGGGGGCGATGACCGTGCCGATGTCGCGACCGTCCAGGACCGCCCCCCCGGGCCGGCGGGCGAAGCCCACCTGGGCGGCGTTCAGGGCCGCCCGGACCCCGGGATGCACCGCCACCCGGCTGGCGAGCTCGCCGGCCTCGCGGGTGCGAAAGGCCGGGTCGTCCAGGGCCATCAGGTCGATCGTCCCGGCGACCGCGGCGGCGGCGGCGGGATCATCCGGATCGGCGCCGGCGCGCGCGGCGGCGACGCCCACCGCCCGGTAGAGGAGGCCCGTGTCGAGGACGGGCAGGCCGTAGGCGGCGCCCAGGCGCGCGGCGACCGTGCCCTTGCCCGACGCGGCGGGGCCGTCGACGGCGATCACCAGGCCGGCGGTCATGCGGGGCCGATGTCCGCGCCCAGGCCGCGCATCAGGTCGACAAAGCCGGGGAAGCTGGTGGCGATCATGCCGGGCTCGTCGACCCGGACCTCGGCGTCAGCCGCCAGGCCCAGGACCAGGTGCGACATGGCGATGCGGTGGTCGCCGCGTGTGATGACGGCCGCACCGCCCACCGGCGGCCGGTTGCCGCCGGCGCCAGTGACGATGAGGCCCTCGGGCTCCTCCTCGACGGCCAGTCCGCAGGCGGCCAGGCCAGCGGCCATCAGGGCGATCCGGTCGCTCTCCTTGACCCGCATCTCGCCGATGCCGCGCATGCGGGTGACACCCACGGCGAAGGCCGCCGCGACCGCCAGGATGGGGTATTCGTCGATCATGGAGGGCGCGCGTTCCGGAGGCACGTCGACGCCCCGCAGGGCCGAGAAGCGGGCGGTCACGTCGCCCACAGGCTCGCCGCCCTCGTCGCGGACGCCGGAGAGGGTGAGATCCGCCCCCATCTCCTGAAGGGTGGTCAGAAGGCCGGTGCGCAGGGGGTTGAGGAGGACGCCCTCCACCGTCACCTCGGACCCCGGGGTGACCAGGGCGGCCACCAGGGGGAAGGCCGCGGACGACGGATCGCCCGGCACCCGGATGTGGGTCCCCGACAGGGCCTGGCCGCCGGCCAGGGTGATCCTGCGCCCGTCGGGCAGGTCCTCGACCTCCACCCGGGCGCCGAAGCCCCGGAGCATGCGCTCGGTATGGTCGCGGGTCGGTTCGGGCTCGATCACCACGGTGTCGCCCCGGGCGTTGAGGCCCGCCAGGAGGACCGCCGACTTCACCTGGGCCGAGGGCTCGGGCAGGCGGTAGGTGATCCCCGAAAGGCTTCCCCCGCGCACGGTCAGGGGCAGGCGGCCGCCCGACCGGTGCAGGAAGCGGGCGCCCATTTCGACGAGGGGCTTCATGACCCGGTTCATGGGGCGGCCCCGCAGGGAGGCGTCGCCCGTGAAGGTGGCGGCCAGGTCGAAACCGGCGGCCGCGCCGAGGATCAGCCGGACCCCGGTCCCGGCGTTGCCGCAGTCGATGACGTCTTCCGGCTCGGAGAACCCGCCGCGGCCCGTGACCCGCCAGCGCCCGCCGCCCAGCGACTCCACCCCGGCGCCGAAGGCGCGCATGGCCGCCGCGGAGCGCAGGACGTCCTCGCCCTCCAGCAGGCCCGCGACCTCCGTGACGCCGTTCGCCAGGGCGCCGAAGATCAGGGCCCGGTGGGAAACCGACTTGTCCCCGGGGGCGCGGACGCGTCCGCGCAGGGGTCCGCCCCGCCGGGCGCTCAGGGCGGCCGTCTGGCCTGTGGAGGACATGGCTGGGAAGGGCTCCGGGGCGGGGTGAAACGGGGCAGGCGCGCCTGAAGGGCTTTGCTTTTGACAGTGGCGCCGCCGCATGGCAAGGGAGCCCGCTTTCCATCCCACCCAGACCAGAGGCCCGCCCATTGGCCCTTCCTGAACTCGGCGCGAAGCAGATTTGCCCCAACTGCCAGGCGAAGTTCTACGACCTGAACCGCCGGCCGGCGCACTGCCCGAAATGCGGCCACGACTTTGACCCGGACGAGGCTGTCCGCACCCGGCGCGTCCGCGCCCGCGCCGCCCCGGCGGGACGCGACATCGAGGACGAGGCCGAGGATCAGGTCCTTGAGACCGGCGCGGAGGCCGAAGAAGAGGAGGAGGACGAGGCCGTCACCCCCGAACTCGACGCCGCCGTGGACGATCCGGTCCTGGTGGTCGACGACGAGGACGGCGAGGTCATCGCCCCGCCCGAGGACGATCTGGCCGCCTTCCAGGAGGAAGACGACCTGGACGACGAGGACAGCGACGTGCCCTTCCTGGAGGACGAGGAGGACGACTTCGACGACGCCGACCTCGACGGCCTGCCCGGTGAGGGCAATCCGGACGACTGACGCGGGTCGTCCTTCCGGCCGCGGCGATTTTTCCCCTCAGCGGGCTTGATCGCCGCGATCCGCCGGACTAGGTTCCGCGCCTTCCCGGCAGGGCCCTCATGGGTCAGGGCGGGACCCGAGACCTCGGGGCTATAGCTCAGTTGGTAGAGCGCTTGAATGGCATTCAAGAGGTCAGCGGTTCGACTCCGCTTAGCTCCACCATGAAGGCCCGCCGGACACCCCGGCGGGCCTTCGCCATTTCCGGGACAAGCGGGCGCTGAAGGTTCCCGCCGTCAGGCCGGGGGCGTCAGCTCCAGGAGGCCCAGCTTGGCCAGCCAGAGCACGGCCCTCAGCCGCGGACGCCCGCCGCCGCCGGCCGCCGTCATGAGATCGGCCAGGGTGCGCGGCCCGGCCAGGGCAAGGCGGTGGAGCTCGCGGATCATGTCCGGGGGCAGTCGGACCGGATCGAGGACGTAGGCGGTCATGCGAAGCTGAAGCAGGTCCTCAAGGGCCTGCTCCCGGCCCGGCGGAGCGCTGACCGTCCAGTCGGGCGCCAGCCGGCGGGTGGGGAAGTGGCCGAACAGCCGCGCCGGGTCCGGCCGCAGAGGCCAGTCGATCCGACGGCTTGCGGCGCTGGCGCGAAGGCGGTCAAGCTCTCCGGCCAGGGCCTGGTAGCGATCCAGGATGACCGGCCAGTCGTATTCGGCCTGGGCCCTCGCACGCCCCGCGGCGCCCATCCTGGCGCGCAGGTCGGGGCTGTCGGCCAGCTCGGCCATGCGCCCCGCAAGGACCCCGATGTCGGCCGCCGTCGCCATGCTGTACTGGCCGATGTAGCGGTCGTAGGTGTCCAGGTTCAGCGCGTGGCGAAGGGCCAGGTCGATGGCGCCGCCCTCAGGAGGCGCCGTGACCGGGACACGGAAGCCGTCCACGCCATCCCGCACCGTGTCGCGGTAGCCGTTCCAGTCCGAGACCAGGACCGGCAGGCCCGAGGCCATGGCCTCCACCGGGGTGATGCCGAAGGTCTCCTGGATGTTGTCGGAGATGGAGACGAAGACGTCGGCGGCGCACCAGGCCTGTCGGTAGGCCGCCCCATCGCCGCCCTCGGCGTGCAGGAAGCGCACCGAGGGGGCCAGGCTCCTCTGGGCGTCCCGGTAGGACACGGCGATGGCCTCGTTGTGGAACTGGCCGGCCTCGATGCAGACTAGGCGGCGACCGGCGGCGGCCCGCTCCAGCGCCATGTAGACCGGCGCGGGGTTGGCCTTGGCGTGGAAGGACAACCGGCCGGCGAAGAGGAAGGCGACCTCTCCGGCCTCCAGCCCCAGGGCGCTGCGGGCCTCGGTGATCTCGGCCGGCGTCCGGGTCTGTCCGGCGACATCCACGCCCAGGGGAATGACCGGCAGTTCGATCTCGCTGAAACGGTCCGCGCCGTAGTGCTCGGCCAGCCAGGCCCGGCGCTCGGAGATCAGGCTCCGCACCAGGGTGGCGGCGGCGGTGGAGGTGCAGACCAGGGCGTCCCAGGGCTGGAAGGGCGCGCCGGCGAGCTCTCCGATACTGTCCATGGCCCCCAGGGAGGACAGGGTGTGGGTGACGCCGAACAGGCTGTAGGCGCCCACGCCCTCGCGGTTCCGGTCGTGGGCCATAGTCGTGGGGAGGGGTCCCGGATGGTAGACCACCCCCGGAAAGCCGGGCGGCGGGGCGGTGGACCCCCGCTCGCGCCAGATCAGGCGACCCCGGAAGTCCTCCCGGGACAGATGGCCCATCATGACCTGGGCGGCGCCGCGGCCGAAGCCGAAGACCTCGCCCTCGGCCCAGCGCCGGGACAGGGCGCGGAACAGGGATTTGCCGACGGCCTGCCGGCCCATCAGCTTGGCGTCCGTGGAATAGCCGTCCCCCACATAGTGGACGGCGAAGTTCATGGGTCCGGTCATGCCGCCTTGGTGCGACTTCAGGCGCAGTCGCGCAAGTCCGGCCGCTCTGGAGCGACCGGATATTGAAAGCCCGGCCCGGGCGCGCCACATGAAGGCGGAGGCGGGACGGGCCGAACCCGGACGGACCGCCTCAGAGTCGCTTCACGATAGGACTCCCATGACCCGGACCCTGCTTTTCGACAGTCCCTTCCTCCTTGGCTTCGAGCACACCCGAAGTCAGATCGAGCGCGCCGCCAAGGCGGCGGCCGAGGGCTATCCCCCGTACAATGTCGAGGACCTGGGGGGCGGCGCCCTCCGGATCACCCTCGCCGTGGCGGGCTTCACCCCGGAAACCCTCCAGATCACCCTCGAGGACCGCCAGCTGACCATCGCCGGCCGTCGCGACGACGGGGGCAAGGGCGACGCCTACCTGCACCGGGGCATCGCCTCGCGGAGCTTCATCCGCAGCTTCGTTCTGGCGGATGGGGTCGAGGTGGACCGGGCCGTCCTGGAACACGGGCTCCTGCACGTGGACCTGAGCCGTCCCGAACCCGAGCGCCAGGTCCGGCGCATTCCCATCCAATCGGCCGGCTGATGGCGGCCAGAGGAGATGAAGTCATGACACCCGACGCCAAGACCCGGACCGTACAGGTCCTGACCCCGGAGGCCTTCGCCGCCCTCGGCGCCCCCAATGTCGTCTACGTCCGGCCCGTCCGGGCGGCCGAGATCCTGGCCAGCACACCGACCGGTCGAATCGAGGGCATTGAGCTGGAACCCGACCAGGTGCTCTACGCCGTCCACCGGGCCGATGGCGAACGTCTCGCCGTCCTCGGCGACCGCGACGCCGCAATCGCCGCGGCCATGGCGCACGAACTGGCGCCCGTCTCGGTGCACTGAAGCCTGCGGCTCAGGCCGCGGTCGCCTCGCCCTGGGCGAGGAGGAACCGGATGGCGTCGGCGTCTGACGCCCGCCTCAGCTGGTCGCGCAGGTCTTCCCGCCTCAACAGCCTGGAAATCCGCGCCAGGGCGCGCAGGTGCTCCACCCCGGACTCGACGGGCGAGAGCAGGGCGAAGAAAAGGTCCACGGGCTGGCCGTCAATGGCGCCGAAGGGGATCGGCTGCTCAAGGCGGACCACGACGAGGCGGCTGCCCTCAAGGCCTGCGACACGGGCGTGCGGCGCAGCGACGCCGCGACCCAATCCGGTCGATCCCGCCTGCTCGCGCTCCAGGAGACCCGCGAGGACCGCCGCCGGGTCCAGGCCGAAGTTCTGCGCGGCTTTGTCGGCGATGAGGTTCATCACCTGACGGGCGGTGCGGGCGCCGAATCCCACCGCCACGGCGCTGGGGCCGATCAGGTCGGAGATGAACAGACGGTCCGACAAAACCCATCCTCACTGACGGCGCGCCCTGCGCCCCGCCAGGACGGCGAGGGACGACGCTCAGCCCGTCGCGCGGCTTCCGCTTCCCGCCCGGGAGGCAGAGGTGCGCTCGGGATCGATCCACCCGATGTTGCCATCTGGCCGTCGATACACGACGGACAATCCGCCATGTGCGGCGTTCCTGAACACGATTGTCTGTGAGTCCGTCAAGTCCAGTTCCAGGACCGCCTGGGAAACCGTCTGGGTCCGGACCGGCGTCTCGGTCTCGGCGATAACCAGGGCGCTGGGCGGACCGGCGGCGTCATCGGCCGTCTGAGGCTCGTCCCAGGCCTCATCC
>JBJOJL010000007.1:0-75827 GCA_046046615.1 Pseudomonadota bacterium | reverse complement strand
CGCGGACCTTGGCGAGGAAGTCCTCATGCGGGACCGTGACCTTGCCGTCCTGGTGGCCGCACTGCTTCTCGTCGGAGACCTGGTTCTCGATCTGCAGTGCGCAGGCGCCCGCCTCGATCATCTTCTTGGCCAGGAGGTAGGTGGCCTCGGCGTTGCCGAAGCCGGCGTCGATGTCGGCGATGATCGGCACGACGTGGGTCTGGTAGCCGTCGATGGCCTTGATGATGGACGCTTCCTTGGCCTTGTCGCCGGCGGCGCGGGCGGCGTCGAGATCGCGGAACATCATGCCGAGCTCGCGGGCGTCGGCCTGCTTGAGGAAGGTGTAGAGCTCCTCGATCAGGGCCGGCACGGAGGTCTTCTCGTGCATGGACTGGTCCGGCAGGGGGCCGAAGTCCGAGCGCAGGGCGGCGACCATCCAGCCCGAGAGATAGAGGTACTTCCGGTCGGTGGTCCCGAAGTGCTTCTTGATGGAGATCAGCTTCTGCTGGCCGATGAAGCCGTGCCAGCAGCCCAGGGACTGGGTGTAGTTGGCCGGGTCGGCGTCGTAGGCGGCCATGTCCTTGCGCATGATCGCAGCGGTGTAGCGGGCGATGTCGAGGCCAGTCCGGAACCGGTTCTGCACCTGCATGCGCACCACGGACTCGGCGCTGATGCCGTCCCACGTTCCGTTCTTGCTGCGGATGAGCTTTTCGACCTTCTGGATATCGTCCTGGTACGACATGGCCTTGGAATCCCTTGCTGGCCGGGCGCCCGCCAGACGGGGCCTTCGGCGGCCTGCCGTGTGACGCACGCGTGACAGGCTGGCGAGTCCCCGCGAAGTCGATCTGTCAGACTTTACAAACAAGACTTGTAATGTTGTAAGGCTCCGACTCTCGAGGGAGCCCCGGCCATGCCCAGCGAACGCCGCCTCTATGTCGGGCCCAGCCTCCGGCGCCTGAGGCGGGACCTCGGCCTGACCCAGTCCGACATGGCCCAGGACCTGGAGGTCTCGGCCTCCTACATCGCCCTCCTGGAGCGCAACCACAGGCCCCTGAGCGCCGAGATGCTGGTGCGTCTGGCCCAGACCTACCGGCTGGACGTGGCCGCTTTGGCGGCGGAGAGCGGCGACGACTCCGCCCGCCTGCAGGCCGCCCTGCGCGATCCCATGTTCGGCGGCATCGAGCTGAAGGCCCTGGAGGTCGCCGATGCGGCGGCCAACTTCCCGGGCGTGACCGAGGCCTTCCTGCGCCTCTACACCGCCTACCGCGAGGAGCAGCTGGCCCTGGCCGACCGCACGGTGGAGGGGCGCGAGGGCGAGGAGGCGGCCGACCCGGTGGCGGAGTCCCGGCGCTTCCTGGCGGCCCGGCGCAACAGCTTCCCCCTGCTCGACGACGCCGCCGAGCGCCTGGCCCAGGCGGTCGCCGCCAACGAGGGGCTGGCCGGCCATCTCAAGGCCCGCCACGGCCTGCGGGTGCGCCGCCTGCCCCCGGACGTGATGACCGGGGCGACCCGCCGCCTGGACCGGCACCGGCGGGAGGTCCTGCTGGACGACACCCTGGACGGCGCCAGCCAGGCCTTCCAGCTGGCCCTTCAGACCGCCTACCTGGAGCTGGAGGCCGAGATCGGCGAGGTCCTGGCCGAGGGGGGCTTCGAGACCGATGGCGGCCAGCGCCTGACCCGGCGCGCCCTGGCCAGCTACGCCGGCGCCGCTCTCCTGATGCCCTACACCGCCTTCGCCCGGGCGGCGGAGGCGCGGCGCTACGACGTCGAGGCCCTGGGCCGGCAGTTCGGCGCCAGCTTCGAGCAGACCGCCCACCGGCTGACCACCCTGCAGAAGCCTGGCCAGGAGCGCGTGCCCTTCTTCTTCATCCGGGTCGACGAGGCGGGGAACGTCTCCAAGCGGCTGGACGGCGCGGGCTTTCCCTTCGCCCGGCACGGCGGCGGCTGCCCCCTCTGGAGCGTCCACCAGGCCTTCCGCACGCCGCGCCAGATCGTCACCCAGTGGCTGGAGCTGCCGGACGGCCAGAAGTTCTTCTCCATCGCCCGGACGGTGACCGCCGGCGGCGGCGGCTTCGGCGCCCCGCGGATCGAGCGGGCCATCGCCCTGGGCTGTGCCGAAGAGCACGCCGAGCGGCTTGTCTACGCGGCGGACCACCGGGGCGGCGGGCCGGATCAGGCCACCCCCATCGGCGTCACCTGCCGGCTCTGCCACCGGGCGGAATGCGCCGCCCGGTCCGCCCCGCCCATCGGTCGCCAGATCCTGCCCGACGACTTCCGGCGCACCCTGGCCCCCTTCGGCTTCTCCGACGCCTGACCCGGCCCGACCCCATTGAAGCGCCGCCGCGCGCGGAGTATGGGGGCGCCGCTGCGGCAGGCTTTCCCGCCGCGCCCGGACGCCTGCCGGCGAACGGTTCTGAAAGGTCGGTATGTCATGCAGGTCAGCCCCTCCCTCGCCGTCGCGGATCTCCTCCACGCCTTCGTGGAAACGGAACTCCTGCCCGGGACCGGCGTCGAGCCGGCTCGCTTCTGGACCGCCCTGGAGGCCATTCTGAAGGACTTCCAGCCCCGCAACCGCGCCCTGCTGGAGCGCCGTGACGCCCTGCAGGCCGAGATCGACGCCTGGTTCCAGGCGCGCAAGGGCCAGCCCTTCGACCTCGCCGCCCAGACCGAGTTCCTGACCCGGATCGGCTATCTCCTGCCTGAGCCCGCGCCATTCACCCTCGGCACGCAGAACGTCGACCCCGAGATCGCCCGGACCGCCGGCCCGCAGCTGGTCGTTCCGGTTTCGAACGGCCGGTACGCCCTGAACGCCGCCAACGCCCGTTGGGGCAGCCTCTACGACGCCCTCTACGGCACAGACGCCCTGGAGCCGCCGACGGGGGGCAAGGGCTACGATCCGGCCCGGGGCGCCAAGGTCATCGCCTACGCCCGGGGCGTCCTGGACCGCGCCGCGCCCCTGGCCGGGGCCTCCCACGCCGATGCCGCCGGCTACGCCATCGTCGGCGACGCCCTGTCCGTGACCCTGGTCTCGGGGGCCAAGGCCGGGCTGGCCGACCCGTCGCAGCTGGCGGGCTGGCGGGGCGCGCCCGAGGCGCCTACGGCTGTCCTCCTGCGCCACAACGGCCTGCACCTGGAGATCCAGGTCGACCGGACCCACAATGTCGGCAAGGACGATGCGGCGGGGGTGGCGGATGTCCTGATGGAGTCCGCCCTGACCGCCATCCAGGACTGCGAGGACTCGGTGGCCGCCGTGGACGCCGAGGACAAGACCGGCGTCTACCGCAACTGGCTGGGCCTGATGCGCGGCGACCTGACCGCCTCCTTCGAGAAGGGCGGCCGCACCGAGACCCGCCGGCTGGACGAGGATCGGCGCTATTCCGCCCCCGGCGGCGGCGAGGCCGTGCTGCGCGGCCGGTCCCTCCTGCTGGTGCGCAATGTCGGCCACCACATGCTGACGGACATGGTCACCCTGGACGGGGCGCCCGTCTACGAGTCCGCCGTCGACGCCCTGGTCACGGTGGCCGCCGCCCTCCATGACCTGAAGGGCGCCCGCAGGAACAGCCCGGCCGGCTCGGTCTATGTGGTCAAGCCCAAGATGCACGGGCCGGACGAGGTCGCCCTGGCGGTGAGCCTGTTCGACCAGGTGGAGGACGCCCTGGGCCTGGCCCGCAACACTGTGAAGATGGGCATCATGGACGAGGAGCGCCGCACCAGCGCCAACCTCGCCGCCTGCATCGCCGCGGCGAAGGACCGGATCGTCTTCATCAACACCGGCTTCCTGGACCGGACCGGCGACGAGATCCACACGGCCATGGAGGCTGGCCCCATGGTCCGCAAGGACGCCATGAAGGCCGAGGGCTGGCTGGCGGCCTACGAGAAGCGGAACGTGGAGATCGGCCTGGCCGCCGGCTTCCCGGGGCGGGCGCAGATCGGCAAGGGCATGTGGGCCGCGCCGGACATGATGAAGGACATGCTGGCCGCCAAGGTCGGGCATCCGAAGGCGGGCGCCAACACCGCCTGGGTCCCCTCGCCCACCGCCGCCACCCTGCACGCCCTGCACTATCACGAGGTGGACGTCCCCGCCCTGCAGGCCAGCCTGGCCGGCGGCACGCGCACGGGCCTGGACGCCCTGCTCACCCCGCCCCTGGCGCGCTCGAACTGGAGCCCCGAGGAAGTGCAGCAGGAGCTGGACAACAACGCCCAGGGCATCCTCGGCTACGTGGTCCGCTGGATCGACCAGGGCGTCGGCTGCTCCAAGGTGCCCGACATCCACGACGTGGGCCTGATGGAGGACCGCGCCACCCTGCGGATCTCCAGCCAGCACATCGCCAACTGGCTGCACCACGGCGTCTGCACCGAGGCCCAGGTCCGCGAGACCTTCGCCCGGATGGCGGCGGTGGTGGACGCCCAGAACGCCGGCGACGCAGCCTACTCGCCCATGGCCGGCCATCCCGAGAGCGTGGCCTTCCAGGCCGCCCTGGAACTGGTCTTCGAGGGCCGGGCCCAGCCCAACGGCTACACCGAGCACGTCCTGACCCGCCGCCGACGTGAGCGGAAGGCCCAGCTGGCGGGGTGAGGCGCCGCCGCTGGCCCCCTCACCGACCTTCGGTCTGATCTCCCCCTTGGGGGAGCAATTGGCGCTCTCTCATTCCTCCCCCCAGGGGGAGGTGGACCGCGCAGCGGGCCGGAGGGGGTCTGCTGAGAGGCCGTTGACCCCTTCAGTCAGCTTCGCTGACAGCTCCCCCTTGGGGGAGCAATTGGGTGAAGTCGGCTACTCCGCCAGGGCGCGAGTGTAGGTCGCCAGATCGAAATAGTCCTTCCAGAGGGCGATCTTGCCGTCCCTCAGGTGGAAGACGCCGCAGCAGGGCAGCTCGATCCACTTTTCGCCGATGCGGATGCGGTCCACCCGGTCGGCGATGACGGTGTCGCCGTCGGCGACGAGGGACAGGACCTCCCAGCGGGTCTCGGCCCAGGGGCGGATGAAGCCGGCGATGAAGCCGCGGATGGTCTCGCGGCCCTGGACCGGGCCGGAGGGCATGTTGTGGTAGACGCCGTCCTCGGTGAACCAGCCGGCCAGCTCGTCCGGATCCAGGCGGGGCCAGGCGTCGATGAAGTCACGGATGGCTTGGGCGGCGACGGACATGTGGGGTTCCTCGACCTGTCAGGCGGCGGGCGGCGTGGGCAGGGCCTTGCAGTTGCCCGCCACCGGCTTGCGGGCGAAGACCGCCTCCACGAAGGCGGAGGACTCCTTGGTGGAGCCGTTCACGGCCCCGGAATGGTCAAGCCCGGGATAGACATGGGACTGGATCACGGTTCCGGCCTTGCAGGCGTCGGCGGCGAGGCTGAGCTGCATGCCCGGAGGCACGTCGCGGTCGGAGCCCCCCGTGCCCATGAAGACCGGGGTCGGGATCTTCAGGGTCGGATAGCCCATGAGGGCGTAGGCCGGCAGCATGCGATCCGCGGGGTCAGCCTTGTAGGCGCGATTGAAGGTCCAGCCGCCGCGCATCACCCCGCCGGCCAGGTCACCGAAGCAGGTGCTGGCGACGGAGCGCGCCAGGGGCAGGGCCGCGTCGGTGACGTAGTCCTCGACCCGGAAGCCGGGATCGATCTGCTCCAGCAGGCTGTGGATCAGGAAGTTGTAACCCAGGGTCGGGTCGACGGCGTCCCGGGGGCGGGCGGCCTGGAGGGCGGCCTGGGCCTCGGGCGAGAAATAGGGCGTGCCGGTGGCCACCGTGCCGCGGATGTCGAGCTCGGGGGCGTAGGCGGGGGCATAGGCGGCGGTGGCGAAGGCCGCGCCGCCGCCCTGGGACTGGCCGATCAGGACCACGCTGCGGGAGACCGGGAAGCCGGCCTTCTGCACGGCGCGGACGGAGTCCAGGACGCTGTAGGCCGAGGGCCGGGTGGCGAGGTAGGGATGTCCGCCGGGCACGCCCAACCCCTGGTAGTCGCTGGCCACCACGGCGTAACCCTTGGACAGCCAATAGCCGAGGTAGGTCTTGTCCCGCGGGCTGCGGCCGGCGAAGGACGGGGCGCAGACGTCGGCCACGCCCACCGTGCCATGCGCCCAGGCCAGGAGGGGCCAGCCCCCCATGGGCGCCTCGCCCTTGGGAAGGAAGACCGCGCCGGAGACGACGACCCTGTCCTTGCCGCCCAGGCCGTCCGTTGAGGTGTAGAGAATCCGCGCGCCCGAGGCGGCGCCGTCGAGCACCAGGGCCGGGGCCAGGGGCTCCTGACGCAGGAGCTTACCGGGCTTGCCCTTCACCTTGCCGGACCAGGCGTAGAAGTCCGGCACGCCGCCATCCCCCTGCAGGGAGGATGCAGCGGCGGGGCCAGCCAGGGCGGCGGCGAGGGCGAGGACGGCGAAGAGGCGCATCAGGAACTCCGGGACCAAAGGATCAGGGGATCGGCGGGAAGGTTCAGGCGAACTCCAGGCCCTCGAACTTCCCGGACTTCCGCCAGCCGTCGATGTAGCGGAAGTAGGCGGTGGCCCCGGCGGGATAGCCGACGTTGTACTTGGCGCCCGGCCCCAGGGGCTGGCCCTCGTTGTTGTAGTAGCCGGGGGTGCAGTCGGACGAGCCCATCATCATCCGCCCCGGGCCGGTGAGGAGAAGGGCCACCCAGGCGTCCTGGGCCTCCTGCGAGACCTCGACACGGGTGGCGCCGCGCCGGTTGGCCTCGGCCACCACGGTGGCGATGGTGCGGGCGGAGTCGGTCAGGTTGTGCGGCACGTTCGAGATCAGGTTGGCGCCCTGGGTCGGCTGGACGAAGAAGGCGTTGGGGAAGCCCCGGACGTGCAGTCCGTGCAGGGAGCGCATGCCATCCGACCACGCCTCAGAGAGCTTCAGGCCGCCGACGCCCGTCAGGTCGAAGCCGGTCCGCCGGGTATAGTCGGTGCCGACCTCGAAGCCGGAAGCGTAGATGATGCAGTCGACGGGGTACTCCACTCCCGCCACGACCACGCCTGTCTCGGTGATCCGCTCCACGCCCTTGCCGTCGGTGTCGATCAGGCGGGTGGAGGGTTCGTTGAAGGCCTGAAGGTAGGCGTCGTGGAAGCACGGCCGCTTGCAGAGCTGGCGGTACCAGGCCTTCAGGTTCTGGGCCGTCTGCGCGTCACCCACGATGGAATCCACCCGGGCGCGGATCTCCTCCATCTTCTCGAAGTCGGAGTCCTCGAAGGCCGCCAGCATGGCCTGCGGGCTCATCTGCTCCCGCGGGATGGTCTTCATCTTCTCGCGGATGCGGCGGGACAGGTCGGTCCAGCCGTCCTGGACCAGGTCTTCCTCGGCGCCGCCGCCGGCCTGGTTCTCGGTGAAGTTCTCCAGCCAGCGCTGCTGCCAGCCGGGGGTGGCGATGGAGGCGAACCACTCCGGGTCGATGGGGGCGTTGGCGCGCACGTCCACCGAGGAGGGGGTGCGCTGGAAGACCAGCAGCTCCTTGCAGGCCCTGGCCAGGTGCGGGACGCACTGCACCGCCGTAGCGCCCGTGCCGATGATGGCCACCCGCTTGTCGCCCAGCTTCGAAAGCGGTGCGCCCAGCGGGTCGCCGCCGGTGTAGCCATAGTCCCAGCGGCTGGTGTGGAAGGAATGCCCCTTGAAGCTCTCGATGCCGGGGATGCCCGGCAGCTTGGGCACGTGGAGCGGGCCGGTGCCGGAGCCCAGGAAGCGGGCGGTGAAACGGTCGTCGCGGTTGGTGGTGATGATCCAGACGTCGTTCTCCTCGTCCCAGGTCAGGTCCTTGACCTCGGTGTGGAAGAGGGCGTTGTCGTAGAGGTTGTACTTGCGGCCGATGCGCTGGCACTGCTCGAGAATCTCGGGGGCGTGGGCGTACTTTTCCCGCGGGATGTGCCCGGTCTCCTCCAGGAGGGGCATGTAGATCATCGAGGCGGTGTCGCACTGGGCGCCCGGATAGCGGTTCCAGTACCAGGTGCCGCCGAAGTCGCCGCCCTTCTCGATGATGCGCACGTCGGTGATCCCCGCCTCGACCAGGCGGGCGCCGGCGACCAGGCCGGCGAAGCCGCCGCCGATGAAGGCGAACTCCACGTGGTCGGTCTTGGGTTCCCGGGGTTGGAAGGGCGTGTAGGGATCGTCGAGATAGCCGGCGAAGACCCCGGCCACGCGGATGTACTGGTCATTGCCGTCGGCCCGCAGGCGCTTGTCGCGCTCGGCCAGGTACTTGGCCTTCAGCGCTTCCTTGTCGAGGGGGCGGACGGGGGCGGCGTCATCAGCGGGCGTCATGGGGGTCGTACTCCTGACCGGTCCTGGGGTTTCCTCTGGCCTCAAGTTTGGCGCCCCCGTCGCCGGAGGCAACCTCAAAGCGCAGGTTCAGCCAGAAACCGCCGCCCGCCAGGCGGCGTAGGGTCCCCGTGAGAGGACCCGGTCCTGAACGTCGGAGAGGGCCTTGTTGACCGCCGTGGTCACGGTGGTGTCCGGATGGACGGGCCGGCGCAGGGGCCGGTCTCCCGCCGGCAGGGCGATCAGCCCGGCGATGGCCCGGGCGACATCCATGGGATCCGAGCGCCTGGGCGCAGTCATGGAGGCGCGGGTCATGGCGATGTGCTGGGCGTAGGCCTGGAGACGCTCAGGGGGATTCCTTGCGATCATGGCCTCCACCGCCTGGGATCCCGTCTCCCAGATCCGGGTGGGGTAGCCGCCCGGCTGGACGATGGTCACTTCGACGCCAAGGGGGGCGAGCTCGTAGGCCATGGCCTCGAAGGCGGCCTCCAGGCCCCACTTGCCCGAGCAGTAGCCGCCCATGTTGGGCATCACGATCCTTCCGAGCTGGGAGGAGACGGGAATGATCAACCCGCCGCGCCGGGCCCGCATGCCCGGCAGGACGGCCCGGGCCATGCGCAGGCCCCCCAGCAGGTTGGTCTGGAACTCCGCCTCCAGGGCAGCCTCATCGTGCAGCTCCAGAGGCCCGGACAGGCCGATGCCGGCGTTGGAGACCAGGACGTCGAGGCCGCCGCCGGCCAGCCGCTCGGCGGCGGAGACCCCGGAGACAACCTGGTCAGGCCGGGTGACGTCGATCTCGACGATGTCGAGGCGGCCCGGCAAGCCCGCGGCCTCCGCCTTCAGGGAGACCGCCTCGGGACGCCGGCCGCCCCGGAGATTGCGCATGGAGGCGACCACATGGGCGCCGAGGCCCGCAAGGTGCAGGGCGGTCAGCCGGCCGAAGCCGGAGCTGGCGCCCGTGATGAGGACCGTCCGGCCCTTGAGCGCGCCGGCGGGGACGGCGTCGGCGGCGAGGGCGGGCGCGGCGGCGGCGGCCAGGGGTGCAGCGGCGAGCAGGGCGCGGCGGCTGGGACGGGCGGGTGTGGACATGGGTCAGCTCCGGAGGTTTCCCCATCCAGATAGGCGCCCGGCTAGCCGGCGCAAAATCGGGTTGGGAAACCCGGCCCAGCGGCTATTCTGGCGGCGAGGGTCGCCCGAGGGGCGGCCGCGCCGACCGTGGAGCCTGCAATGTCCGACGCCGAATACGTCCCGCCGAAGATCTGGACCTGGAACCGCGAGAACGGCGGCCGGTTCGCCAACATCAACCGCCCCATCGCCGGCCCGACCTCGGAAAAGGAACTGCCGGTGGGACGCCATCCCCTGCAGCTCTACTCCCTGGGCACGCCCAACGGGGTGAAGGTGACGGTGATGCTGGAGGAACTGCTGGCCCTGGGCCATTCGGGCGCCGAGTACGACGCCTGGCTGATCCGCATCAACGAAGGCGACCAGTTCTCCAGCGGCTTTGTCGACATCAACCCGAACTCGAAGATCCCGGCCCTCCTGGATCGCAGCGGGCCCAAGCCGATCCGGGTGTTTGAATCGGGCGCCATCCTGGTGCACCTGGCCGAGAAGTTCGGCGCCTTCC
The DNA here is from genome assembly GCA_046046615.1 of Pseudomonadota bacterium. Lineage (GTDB taxonomy): Bacteria > Pseudomonadota > Alphaproteobacteria > Caulobacterales > Caulobacteraceae > Phenylobacterium. Next base: position 65,993 of record JBJOJL010000007.1, on the reverse strand, counting down.
TGCCCACCGAACCCGGCGCCCGGGCCGAGTGCCTGTCCTGGCTGTTCTGGCAGATGGGCAGCGCCCCCTACCTGGGCGGCGGGTTCGGCCACTTCTACGCCTATGCCCCGGTGAAGATCGAATACGCCATCGACCGGTTCGCCATGGAGGTGAAGCGCCAGCTGGACGTGCTGGACCGCCGCCTGGCCGAGAGCGAGTTCATCGCCGGACCGGACTTCACCATCGCCGACATGGCCATCTGGCCCTGGTACGGCGCCATGGCCAAGGGCGAGCTCTATGGCGGGGGTGAGTTCCTGCAGGTCCATGAGTACGCCCACGTCAACCGCTGGGCCGACGCGATCGGGGCCCGGCCGGCGGTGAAGCGCGGCCGGGCCGTGAACCGGCCCTTCGGCAAGCCCGAGAGCCAGCTGCTCGAGCGCCACGACGCCAGCGACTTCGACAAGCTGGTTCTCTGAGGTGAGGGGGGGACGGCGATGGTCGGCGCTGGCCCTGGGCCTGGCGCTGGGCCTCGGGATGGCGGCGGGGGTCGAGGCGGCCCCTAAGCCTGAGCCTGCGCCCTATGACCTGCTGTCGGCCCTCCTGGAGAAGCGCTACGGGGCGCCAGTGGAGGTGCTCGTCGACCGGGATGCAGCCCAGGGGGACGACTACGACATCAACCGGGTGGTCACCCGGCCCAGCCCCGGCGTCATGATGCAGGTCGTGGACAACCGGGTCTGGCCCAAGACCTTCACCGTCCCGCGGCGCGTCCCCCTGGGGATTGAGGTTCCCTGGCCCCTGAATGGCGGCAAGCGGTGCCACGCCGTGCTCGAGGTCAACGGCGCCTCGCGGGCCTTCGGCGTGAATGGCGATCCCGTCCACCCCACCCCCCGGGCAAACGGCGGGCTCGCCTACCTCGTCTCCCGGATGGAGCAGATCGGGTTCGACGTCGCCAGCTTCACCCTGCCCTTCTCCGATGATGATTCCTCAAATCCTTCCTTCCAGCTGGTGGGCAGGAAGTCAGACACCAAGGAATTCAGGTCCCTGCCCCCCTGCCCCAACTCCACCGTGGTGCGCCGCTCAGACATCACGGCGGTGGACTGGCAGGCGCACTTCCGGGCCTACCCCGCCAATGGGCGTTGGTCCAAGGCCCCGGACTGCATCCGCAAGGAACTCGCGCGGCTGGGGGCGCCCATCAACGGGCTCTTGCCGGATGGAGCCCCGGCCCAGCGGACGATCAGTCCCATCTCCTGGCGCGGGCGGGCGGTCATTGAGTCCTGTCGCCGGTGGACGACGAGGGGCGTCGACTTCCCCTGCAGGCTCAGGAACGAGGACACCCGGTGCCAGGTCCTCTGGCTGAGGAGTGAGAGCGACGGCCGTCCGCTCGACCTCACTTCGATGACGGACTTCCTGACATCGAACCCCCAGAACCGGATCCACCGAGGACTGGACGAGAGCGAGCCGGCGAAGGTCCAGCGGGCCCGGATCGAGGCCGAGCAGGCCCAGCGCCGGAAGCAGGAGGCCGAGCGCCGCGCCGCCGAGATCGAGGCCCGGCGGCGCTGGGAGGCCAGCCCGGAAGGCCGCGCCGCCCTGGCCGCCAAGGCGGAACGCCAGCGTCAGGCCGAGGCCCAGAGGGCCCGGGACTTCCCCTACTATGTCGTGATCCGCTGCGGGGACCTCTCGCACATCATGATCACCGTCTGCCTGCACGATGACGTCGACACCACGCTTCGGCTGAGGAATGGCGGGACCGAGACCCTTTACAACCTGAGCCGGATCCTGGGCCTGCAGCCGGGATGGGAGACGCGGGACGGCTACCGGATCGACCTGAGGGCCAGCTACGCCCTCTCCATCCAGAACGCCTCGTCGCAGATCATGGGCGTGCGCATCTACGAGCGCCGGTCGGGCCGTCAGGTCTTCGCGCGGGAGGTGGGCCGCTTCGGGACGGTCTTCACCGCCCGGTAGGCTCAGACCCAGCCGGCGAGGCGGGCCGCCTGGTAGGCGGCGAGGCCGGTGACGAGGACGCCGACGGCGCCGGTCAGGATCCGCTGGGGCGCGAGCTTCACCATGAGGCCGGCAAGCGGGGCCGAGACGAGGCCGCCGGCGACCAGCCCCGCCACCGCCATGGCGTGGTCCGTCAGGTTGCCAGCATCGGCCCAGTGGCCCGTGAGAAGCGCCGCCAGGAAGGTCGCCGAGATCGTCGAGGTCACGAAGAACTCGGCGGTGTTGGTGGTGCCGATGCTGGTGCGGGGATCGCCGCCGGCGCCCACCATGGCGGTGGCCACGGTGGGGCCCCAGCCGCCGCCGCCCATGGCGTCGAACAGGCCGCCGAGGAACCCGAGGGGGCCGCTGTACTTCAAGGGAAAGAGCCTGGGCGCCGGGCCCTGGATCGCCCGCCACAGGATCACGCCGCCCATCAGGGCGAGATAGCCCGTGATCCAGGGCTTCAGGATCGCCCCGTCGATGCTGGTCAGGACGAAGGCGCCCAGCGCCCCGCCGACGCATCCCCCCACGGCCAGGGGCAGGAAGAGCTTCCAGTTCACATTCCGGTGCCAGGCGTGGGATCCGGCCGAGGCGGCCGTGGTGAAGACCTCCGCCGCGTGGACTGTGGCCGAGGCCGTCGCCGGGGGAACGCCGACGCTGAGGAGAACGGTGGAGGAGACGACGCCGTAGGCCATGCCCAGGGCGCCGTCGACGGCCTGGGCCAGGAAGCCCACCAGGGCGAACAGCAGGAACTCTTCCAAGGGCGCACTCCTTCGGCCAGGACGGTGCTTGCCCGATAATTCCTAGTAGATCGATAGATTAAAATTCAGGGCCTGATCAGGAAATCTGGAAGGGCGGCGCCTCGCGGGCGGCGCGGGCCAGGGTCCAGCCTTCCAGGACGGAGGCGACGGCGTCGCGGGCAGCGACCAGGGCCGGATGGACGGGACAAGTCGCCACGTCGGGACAGGCCTCGCAGGGGCGATAGGCCGTCTTTGACGCGCAGGGCGCCAGGGCGAGCGGCCCATCGAGCGCGCGGATCACGTCGGCGAAGCTGATCGCCTCGGCGGAGGTCGCCAGCTGGTAACCGCCGGACCGACCCCGGCTGGAGACCAGCAGGTCGTGCTTCCTGAGGTCCAGGAGGATGGCCTCGAGGAACTTGCGCGGCGCCGAGGCCAGGCGGGCGATCTCGGCGATGGAGGCGGGACCCTCCTCCTCACGCTGGGCGAGGTGGATGAGGGCGCGCAGGGCGTAGCGGGATCGCCGGGACAACATGGAGGGAGTATTGCGGTCGCGGGGCCCGGCGTCCACATGCCCCCACGTCCCCCACGGAGTGACCGAACTGTCCAGCCCCGAGCCGTCCCCGCCAGCGTCCGTCGCCCTTGTCATCGGCTCCGAGGGCGGGATCGGCTCTGCGCTGGTCCGCGAACTGGAGGCGTCGGGCCGGTTCAGCCGGGTCATCGGCCTGGGCCGGCGCACCGATCCGCCCCTGGACCTGCTGGACGAGGCCTCGGTGGCCAGGGCCCTTGGTCATGCCGCGTCGGCCGGGGAGCTGAGGCTGGTGATCCACGCCGCCGGGGTCCTGCACGGACCGGGCCTTACACCGGAGAAGAGCCTCTCGCGGATCGACCCGGCCGCCATGGCGCAGGCCTTCGCGGTCAACGCCACCGGCCCGGCTCTGGTGATGAAGCACCTGGCGCCCCGCCTGCCGCGGCGGGGACGCTGCGTCTTCGCCGCCCTGTCGGCCCGGGTGGGCAGCATCGGCGACAACCGGCTGGGGGGCTGGTACGCCTACCGCGCCTCCAAGGCGGCCCTGAACCAGCTGGTCCACACGGCCGCCATCGAGCTGGCCCGGCGGAACCCCGAGGCCCTGTGCGTGGCCCTCCACCCGGGCACCGTGGCCACCGGCCTGTCGGCCCCCATCGTGGGCGACGACGACAGGGCCCAGCCGCCCGAGATGGCGGCGCGCAAGCTGCTGGCCGTTCTCGACGCCCTGCCCGCCTCGGCTACCGGCGGCTTCTTCGACGCCGAGGGCAAGGAGGTGCCCTGGTAGGGGCGCCGGCTCAGCGGGACAGCCGCAGGGTCACGCCGATCGTCCGCGGGTCGCCAGGCTGGCCCGCGATGAGCCCGGTATTGCCGGGACCGACGGCGAGGAACTCGTAGTATTCCGCGTCGAGGGCGTTGCGGACCCAGGCAAAGACCTCAAGCCCCTCTCGCGCCCTGAAGCCCGCCCTCAGGCCGAGCAGGCCATAGGCCTTGACCTTGGTGTAGGCGGACGGCGAGGCGTTGGAGGAGAACTCCGACCGCCAGGACCCATCGAGGCCCAGGAAGAGGTCGCCCTGGCGCCCCAGGAGGGTCAGGTTACGGCGCGTCTCTCCGCCGAAGGAGAAGGCCCACTCCGACACGCCCGGCAACCGCGAGCCTGAAATGTCGCAGTTGGCCGGACTGATCCCACCGGGGGTCCCGGGGAGGCTGGGCGCCTGTCCTGCCGCCGCCGTGGTCCCGCCCGACAGTTCCGGCGGGCACGGCGCATCGACGAAGCGGACGTAGCGGGCGTCGGTCCAGGCGGCGTTGAGGTAGGCGCTGAAGACCTCGCTGGGGGCGATGGAGGCGTCGACCTCCACCCCCTGGCTGCGCACCTGCCCGGCGTTGGCCAGGTAGCCGCGCAGCACCCCCAACTGGCCGTTGGTCACCGTGGCCTGGTAGTCCCGGATATCGGAACGGAAGAGGGCGAGGTTGACGATGGCGTCGAGGGCCGGGAGGCGGGTCTTCAGGCCCGCCTCGAGGTGATCGACATCCTCGGGCCGGATGGTCCCGGCGGCGAGGATGGGGTTGCCCGCGGCGTCCGTCGGCAGGCCGTTCTGGTTGATCCCGCCGGTCTTGAAGGCCTTGGCGTAGGTCGCGTAGGCCAGGACATCGCCGTTGATCCGGTAGCTAGCCGTCAGGTCGTAGCTGAGGTTCCAGTCGCTGAAGCTGGGCGCGCTTTCCTGGGGGGCGTAGACGCCGCGCTGCGCCGCCTTGATGGGATCGGTCTGACCAAAGAGAACGGGATTTCCCTGCCCGTCGTAGACCCGCCGCTGATAGTAGCCCTCCTTCTCGTCATAGTTGACGCGTAGGCCCGGCTGCAGGGTCAGGGCCTCGGTCACCTTCCAGCTGACCTGGCCGTAAAGGGCCGCGCTGGTGTTGGTGAGCCACTGGGTGTTGCGCGCCGCCAGGCCGTCGAGGACGGCGGGATTAGCGGCCAGGGCGCCGGTGAGGGTCCAGCGGCTGGCGGCTGAGCCCTGCTCCTCCGTGCCCTGGGTGTCGATGCGCTGGTGGAAGGCGAAGAACCCGGCGACATAGTCGAAGTCGCCGCCCGAGCCGCTGTAGCGGATCTCCTGCTGGTACTGGTCCTGCTGGGAAGGGTTCTGGGACCGGCGGACGATGGACAGGCCCAGGAAGTCCCGGTCGTTCTCGGGCTTCCAGTCCCAGAACCGCCAGGCGGTCACCGAGGTCAGGGTCCCCGGTCCGACCTCCCACCTCACCCGGGCCGAGGCGCCCCCCAGGATGTTGCCCGCGTTCAGGCTGGCGTCGATGTCGGTGATCCGGTCAAAGGCGTTGGTGCTGGGAACGGCGTAGCCCTGGGCCGCCGCAAGGGCCGCGTACTGCCGGGCGAGGGGTCTCTGGGTGGCGCCGGTGCGGACATAGATCTGGGCGCAGCACTCGGGGTCCTGGGTGCTGTAGTCGCCGGCCAACAGGATCTCGAGGTCCGCGCTCGGCCTGACCAGGAGCTGGCCGCGGAGGCCCAGGTTGTCCTGAGCGTTGATCCAGGTCCGGGTCCGGACATTCCAGATCGTCCCGCGACGGGAGGTCGAGGAGAGGGCCAGGCGCGCCGCGACGGCGTCGGTCAGGGGACCGGAGACAGCCGCCTTGACCTGCCGGAACTCCAGGTCGCCAAGGCTGGCCTCGCCCTTGGCCTCGAAGACGAAGGTCGGCGACTGGGTGGTGACGTTGATCGCGCCGGCGGTGGTGTTCTTCCCGTAGAGGGTCCCCTGGGGCCCGCGCAGCACCTCCACCTGGGCGACGTCGAGGAAGTCGAAGGTCGCCGCCGCAGCCCGGGCGTAATAGACGTCGTCGACATAGACGCCGACGCCCTGCTCGAAGCCGTCGCTGGTCAGGCCGAAGGGAACGCCCAGCCCCCTGATATTGACCGTCGTGTTTCGGGGATTGGACGAGAAATACTGGAAGCTGGGCGCCAGCTGCTGGAGCCGGCCCACCGTGAAGACGCCGGCATCCTCGATCCGCGAGGCCGTCAGGACGGAAACCGCCACCGGAATGTCCTGGGCCGCCTCGGACCGGCGGCGGGCGGTGACGATCACCTCATCAAGGGCGGTGGGCCCGCTGTTACCCGCCGATTCCGGCCCGGATACTGGGATCTCCGCACGCGCTCCCGGGGCATCGGCCAGGACGGACAGGACCAGGGCGGCGACGCCGCCCAACAGAAGAGTGCGCACGGGAACCCCCGGGATGCGGATTGAAGACCCCCGCTGTTTCGGGATTTATCTCCTATCAAACAAGTGGGGTTTAATTGGGGGAAGGTTCAGTTTCTCTAAAGGTCCTGGCGCCCGGCGCCCGCCCTGCCGGATTCCCTCCGTCGCCTTTCGTGGCATAGTCGCCCCATGACCGACCTCGTCCTGATCCTCGGGGACCAGCTGACGGCTGACATCTCCTCCCTGCGCGGGCGGGACCCTTCGCGCACCGTGGTTCTGATGGCGGAGGTCATGGGCGAGGCGACCTATGTCCGCCACCACCGCAAGAAGATCGTCCTGGTCCTGGCGGCCATGCGCCACTTCGCCGCCCGGCTGGCGGAGGCCGGATGGAAGGTCGACTTCATCCGGCTGGATGACGCGGACAACACCGGGACCCTGGGCGGAGAGCTGGAGCGGGCGGTGCGCCGACATGGCGCCTCGTCCGTCTTCCTGACCGAGCCGGGGGAGTGGCGCCTGCGCCTGGAGGCGGACGGCTGGGCGGCGTCCCTCGGCGCTTCCGTGACCGTGCTCGAGGACGACCGCTTCCTGGCGTCGCACGCCGATTTCGAGGCCTGGGCGGAGGGCCGCAAGGCCCTGCGCATGGAGTTTTTCTATCGTGAGATGCGCCGGCGGACCGGCCTGCTCATGGAGGGCGACGCCCCGGCGGGAGGGCGATGGAACTTTGACGCGGAGAACCGCTCGCCGCCGGCCGGCGGCCTCTTCCTGCCCGAGCCCCTGCGCCATGCGCCCGACGCCGTGACCCGCGAGGTGCTGGACCTGGTGGCGCAGCGCTTCCCGGACGGTTTCGGCGGCCTGGAGGACTTCCGCTTCGCGGTGACGCGGGAGCAGGCCCTGGCGAGCCTGGCCCACTTCGTCGAGACCGCCCTGCCGGGCTTCGGCGACGACCAGGACGGCATGCTGGCGGCCTCGCCCTACCTGCACCATGCGGTGCTCTCGCCCTACCTGAACATCGGCCTTCTCACCCCCCTGGAGGTCTGCCGGGCGGCGGAAGCGGCCTGGCGGGCGGGGCGTGTCCCGCTGAACGCGGCCGAGGGCTTCATCCGGCAGGTGATCGGCTGGCGGGAGTACATACGCGGCGTCTACTGGCGCGAGGGCCCGGCCTACATCTTCCGCAACGCCCTGGAGGCGAGGCGGCCCCTGCCCGACTTCTTCTGGACGGCCGAGACCGGCATGGCCTGCCTGAAGGCCGCCATCGGCCAGACCCTGGACCTGGCCTACGCCCATCACATCCAGAGACTGATGGTGACGGGCAACTTCACCCTGCTGGCCGGGGTGGACCCCCACGCGGTGCACGAGTGGTACCTGGGCGCCTATGCCGACGCCTTCGAATGGGTGGAGGCGCCCAACACCCTGGGCATGAGCCAGTACGCCGACGGCGGCCTCCTGGGCTCCAAGCCCTACGCCGCCAGCGGGTCCTACATCCACCGCATGTCCGACTATTGCGGCGGCTGCGCGTACGACGTGAAGGCGCGGAGCGGAACGGGCGCCTGTCCCTTCAACCGGCTCTACTGGGACTTCATCGACCGCCATGCAGAGCGGTTCGCCTCCAACCCCCGCATGGCGCAGTCAGTGCGCACCCTGGAGCGCATGGGCGAGGACCGACGGCGGGAGATCCGCGCCGACGCTGCGGCCTGCCTGGCTGAGCTGGGCCTTTGAAGGCGCGTCGCAAGGCCGACCTGCCGACCAAGACCTGCCCCGTCTGCGGCCGCCCCTTCGCCTGGCGCAAGAAGTGGGAGAAGGTCTGGGACGAGGTGAAGTACTGCTCGGAGCGGTGCCGCCGGGCCTGAGGGGCTCAGCGGAAGGCGACGCCCGACTTCACGCCCAGTTTCCGGAACACCATCGCCGCAGGGCAGAAGCCCGTGAAGGCGGCCTGGATCATGTTCAGGCCGGCGAACACCGCCAACAGGATCCAGAGGGGATGCATGAAACGCGAGAGCACGACGCTGAGCAGGACGACGGCGCCGGCGAAGGCGAGGACAGCCTTGTCGAGGGTCATGGGAGGATTCCTTCTGGGTTTCAGGACTTGAGCTTCTTCACGCCCATCACGTCGAGGGCGAGTTTCTCGTAGAAGGGCTCGCTCTCCCCGCGGCGGACCTTGGCGAGGAAGTACTTCTCGAAGCCCACCTTGGCGAGGTGGACCCACTTGCCGCTGGCGGACCAGTTCACGTTGCGGGGCGGGATCTGCGGCTGGGCTACGAAGGCCACGCCCCCGTCGCCGAAGTCGGCGAGGCAGATGGCGTTCCAGGTCGCTTCGTGGGTGGGCGCCTGTCCGTCGATCCGCTCCTTCAGGTTATGGGCAATGGCGGTGACCATGCTCTCGATCATGAAGCCGGTCTTGGGCACCCCCACCGGCACCGGGGTCTTTCCGGTCGGCGGGATGGCGACGCAGACGCCCAGGGCGAAGATGTTCGGGAAGGTCGGGTTGGCCTGGTGACGATCCACCAGGATGAAACCCCTCGGATTGGTCAGGCCCTCAATGTCCCGCACGGCCGGGACGCCCCGGAAGGCCGGGAGCATCATCGAGAAGGCGAAGTCCAGGCCGTGCGACGCCTTGACCGAACCATCCTCGGCGACCTCCTCGACATTCATTCGGCCCGGGTCGACCGAGGTCACCCTCGCATTGGTGATCCACTTGATGTGTCGCTGCCGCAGCTCGCTCTCCAGGAGCCCCTTGGTGTCGCCAACCCCGTCGAGACCCAGGTGACCGATGTAGGGCTCGGAGGTGACGAAGGTCATGGGGACCCTGTCCCTGACCTTTCGCCGGCGAAGCTCGGTGTCGAGGATGAGGGCGAATTCGTAGGCCGGGCCGAAGCAGGAAGCTCCCTGAACGGCCCCGACCACGATGGGTCCGGGCGCCGCAGCAAGGGCGTCGAAGGCGGAGGCGGCGACCTGGGCATGGGAGACGTGGCAGATGGACTGGGTGTGCCCCTGCACGGGCCCCAGCCCGGGAATCTCGTCGAAAGCCAGGTCCGGGCCGGTCGCGATGACGAGATAATCGTAATCGAGCGTGGTCCCGTCCCTCAGCGACAGGCGATTCTGGTCGGGATGCACCCGGTCGGCCCCGATGTTCCGGAAGGCGATCCCCCGCTTCCTGAGGACCGGCGGAAGCTCGACCTCGATGGCCTCGCGGGTCCGCCAGTGAACGGCGACCCAGGGGTTCGAAGGCACGAAATGAAATCGGTCGCCCTCCGAGACGACGGTGATCTCTGCGCGATCCCCGAGGGCGGCGCGGATCTCGAAGGCCGCGATGGAGCCGCCCAGTCCGGCTCCGAGGATGACAACGTGGGGCTTCTTCATGGACCTGCTCCTCCCGCTTCGCGCCTTGGGGGATCACGGCCCCCGGGGGCGATACCGATGGTTGACCGAATACCTATATTTTTGCATATATGCAATTACGCATTTACTGATCTTCGAAGACCGGAGCCCCGCCATGTTCGGACCCAAGACCCAGGACCTGACCCCCGCCGAGGTGAAGGCCGCGCTCGACGCGCACGAGATTCTGCTGATCGATGTCCGCGAGCCCGGGGAATTCGGGGCCGAACGCATTCACGGCGCCCTCAACTTCCCGCTCTCGAGCTTCGATCCCGCCGCCCTGCCGGCGCAGGCCGGACGGCGGGTCGTCTTCCAGTGCGGATCGGGCAAGCGCTCGGCCACGGCGGTCGGACATTGCCAGAAGGCCGGCCAGGTCCACGACGCCCACCTCGCCGGTGGAATCCTCGCATGGAAGGCGGCGGGCCTTCCGGTCGTCAGCATTGACGCCGGAACCGGCGCCGTCCGCGAGACCCGCTGACCCCAGGCTTTCAAGATCCCAAGGCGGCGAATGGAGCCGAAGGCGATGATGTTTACCCAACGAGCCGCAGCCGCACTGGCCATCACGCTCGCCCTGGCGGCTTGCGGTCGCAAGGAACCCGAAGCGAAGGCGCCGGCCCAGGCCCCGGTCGCCGGGCGGATCAAGGTCGAGGCGAGGCCGGTACACGACCTCAAGCCGGTCTCCGCCGAGCTGACGACCCGGGACATGGCCGAGGCCCGGTCGCGGATCGGCGGACTGCTGGTCAGCCTTTCGGTGAAGGAAGGCGACCTTGTACGCCGGGGGCAGCCCATCGCCCTGGTGCGGGATGACCGGATCGGTCTCCTGACCGGCGCGTATGACGCCCAGGCCGCCGCCGCGGCGGCGGAAGCCGCCCGGGCCGAGGCCGACCTTGGCCGGATCCGGACCCTTTTTGACCAGGGCGTCTACGCCCATGCCCGGCTGGACCAGGCGGAGGCCCAGGCCAAGGCGGCCCGCGCCCAACTCGCCGCCGCCCGGGCGCAGCGCGCCGCCAGCGCCGAGCTCGGCGCCCAGGGCGCGGTTCTGGCGCCCGCCGACGGCCGGGTCCTGCTGGCGGAGACGCCCGTCGGGTCGGTGGTCGCCGCCGGCCAGAGCCTGGCCCGCATCACGGCGGGCCCGCCCGTCATCCGCATCTCCCTTCCCGAGGCCCAGGCCCGCGCCCTCAAGCCCGGCGACATCGTCAAGCTGTCGCCCGAGGACCTGGATGGACAGACCTCGGAAGGGATCATCACGGAGGTCTATCCCTCTGTCGGCGGGGGACAGACCACGGCGGACGTCAGCGCCGCCCGCCTGCCGGGCGACCAGGTGGGCCGCCGGGTGCGGGCCTGGGTGTCCCTTGGCCAGCGCCAGGCCCTGGTGCTGCCGCGCAGCCATGTCGCGACCCGCTACGGCGTGGACTACGTCGCCCTGGTTCGGGCCGATGGGTCGGTCGGCGAGATTCCGGTGCAGACCGCCCCGGGCCCATCGCCTGCGGAGGTCGAGATCCTGTCCGGCCTGAAGGCCGGCGACGTCGTCGCCCCTGCGGGGACCCTGCGATGAAACTCGGCCTCTCCGGCGCCCTGACCCGGGCGACCATCGCCTCGCCCCTGACTCCCCTGTTCCTGCTGGCCGCGATCGCGGTCGGCCTGCTGGCCCTGGTGTCCATTCCGCGCGAGGAAGAGCCCCAGATCAGCGTGCCCATGGTGGACATCATGGTCGCGGCGCCCGGCCTCAAGGCGACGGACGCCGTGGAGCTTGTCGGCAAGCCCCTCGAAACCATCGTCAAGAGCGCTGCGGACGTCGAGCACGTCTACACCTTCGCCAATGACGACCAGGTCCTGGTGACCGCCCGCTTCAAGGTCGGGGTCGATCCGGACGCCGCGGCGGTGCGGATCCACGAAAAGGTGCGGGCCAATTACGATCGGATTCCTGCGGGGATCCCCGAGCCCCTGATCCAGACCCGGGGCATCAACGACGTTCCGACCGTGGTGCTGACGCTTTCGCCCCGCCCCGGCGAAGAGTCCCGCTGGACAGACCAGGCCCTTCACGAGATCGCCGGAAAGTTGCGGACGGAGATCGCCAAGGTCGAGGATGTCGGCCTGACCTTCATCGTGGGCGGGCGGCCCGAGGAAATCCGGATCGAGCCCGACCCGGCGCGGATGGCGGCCCGGGGGGTCACCCTGGGCGCCCTGACCGAAGCCCTGCGGCAGGCGAACCGCAGCTTTCCGGCCGGCGGCCTGCGCGAAGGCGGCCAGGCCGTCGACGTGGCCGCGGGGCGGACCCTCTCCGGCCCCTCGGAGGCCGGAATGGTCACTGTCACCTCGGCCGGCGGCGCTCCCGTCCTGGTCAGGGATGTCGCCAATGTGGTCCAGGCCCCCCGGGAGGACCAGGCCCGGGTCTGGCGGATGACGTCCGTGGACGGCGCCTGGCGGGAAGCCCCGGCGGTCAGCCTGGCCGTCGCCAAACGCAAGGGCGCCAACGCCGTCGTCGTCTCCCACGCCATCCACGAGCGCGTTGAGAGCCTGAAGGGCGGCCTGCTGCCGGCCAGCCTGGATGTCGCCGTGACCCGGGATTATGGCGAGACCGCCAACGAGAAGGCCAATGAACTCCTGTTCCACCTGGGTCTGGCGACCCTCTCCATCGTGGCCCTGATCGGCCTGACCATCGGCTGGCGAGAGGCCGGCGTCACCGCCGTCGTGATCCCCACGACCATCCTGCTGACCCTCTTCGCCTCGAACCTGATGGGCTACACCATCAACCGGGTCAGCCTGTTCGCCCTGATCTTCTCCATCGGCATCCTTGTCGACGACGCCATCGTGATGATCGAGAACATCGCCCGCCACTGGGCGATGAAGGACGGACGCAGCCGGGTGGACGCCGCCGTCGAGGCCGTGGCCGAGGTGGGGAACCCCACCGTCGTGGCGACCCTCACGGTCGTCTCCGCCCTTCTGCCCATGCTGTTCGTTTCGGGGCTCATGGGACCGTACATGGCGCCGATCCCGGTCAACGCCTCGGCGGCCATGGTCTTCTCCTTCTTCGTGGCGGTGGTCATCGCGCCCTGGCTGATGGTGCGCTTCGCCCGGAAGGTCCTGGCGGACGGACCCGGCGACCATGGCCACGAAACCGAGGGCCGTCTGGGCGCCCTTTACCGGCGCATGGCCGGAAGGGTCATCGCCACCCGCGCCAGCGCCTGGCGCTTCCTGATCGGCGTGGGCCTGGCCACCCTGCTGGCCTGCGCCATGTTCGCCACCAAGACGGTGACGGTGAAGCTCCTGCCCTTCGACAACAAGTCGGAGCTGCAGGTGGTGCTGGACATGCCGGAGGGCAGCTCCCTCGAGGCGACGGGCCGGGCCCTGGCCGACGCGGCCCAGGTGACCCGCAGCCTGCCCGAGGTGACCGCCATCGAGGCCTATGCCGGGACCGCCTCGCCCTTCAACTTCAATGGGCTGGTCCGGCACTACTACCTGCGGAACCGTCCAGAGCAGGGCGACCTTTCGGTGACGCTGAAGCCGAAGGGCGAGCGCTCGCGAAACAGCCACGCCGTGGCCCTGGACCTGCGCCGGCGCCTGGCCGCGCTGTCGCTTCCCGAGGGCGCCAGCCTGAAGGTGGTCGAGGCGCCGCCCGGACCGCCGGTCATGGCCACCCTCCTGGCCGAGGTCTACGGCTCCGACCCGGCCCAGAGGCGGGCGACCGCTGAACGGGTCAAGGCCGCCTTCGCCAGCGTGCCCTACATCGTCGACATCGACGACAGCTGGGGACAGCCCCGGCCCCGCCTGTCACTGACGACCGACCGGGATCGCATGGAGGCCCTCGGGGTGCAGGAGCGGGAGATCCACGACAGCCTGGGCGCCGCCCTGGGCGGCCAGGTGGTCGGCTATGCGCACCGCGGCGAAGGTCGCGATCCGCTTGAGATCGCCGTCCGACTGCCTCAGTCCGCCCGGACCTGGGGAGGCTCCCTCGCCTCCCTGCCCGTGGCGCACGGCCCCGGCGGCCGGCTGGTGGAACTGGGCGAGGTGACCCGCGCCGAGCAGACCCAGGGCTCCACCGCGATCTTCCGGCGCGACGGAAGGGACGCCGACATGGTCATGGCCGAGCTCGCGGGCGCCTACGAGGCGCCGATCTACGGCCTCATGGCGGTGGACAAGGCGCTGAAGTCGGCGGACTGGGGCGCCCTCCCCCCGCCCGACATCCGGCTGAACGGCCAGCCGGACGACGAGACGCGGCCGACCGTTCTCTGGGATGGCGAGTGGGAGATCACCTGGGTGACCTTCCGCGACATGGGCGCCGCCTTCGGCGTGGCCATCCTGGGCATCTACGTCCTGGTGGTCGCGCAGTTCAAAAGCTTCAAGCTGCCGCTGGTGATCCTGACGCCCATTCCCCTGACCCTGGTGGGGATCGTCGTCGGCCACATCCTGTTCCGCGCGCCCTTCACCGCCACCTCGATGATCGGCTTCATCGCCCTGGCGGGGATCATCGTGCGCAACTCGATCCTGCTGGTGGACTTCATCCGTCACACGCCGCGAGAGGGCCGATCGCTCCGGGAGGTCCTGCTGGAGGCGGGCGCGATCCGTTTCCGGCCGATCGTGCTGACGGCGGCGGCGGCGATGATCGGGGCGGCGGTGATCCTCTTCGATCCAATCTTCCAGGGGCTGGCCATCTCCTTGCTCTTCGGCCTCGCCTCCTCCACCCTGCTGACCGTTCTGGTCATTCCGGCGATCTACGTGGTCCTGCGTGATGACGGCTCGCCCCTGGTCAAGGAAGACACGGCATGACCGACCTTGCGCCCCAACTCCGGATCGCTGACCTCCAGGCCCGGGCGGGAGCCGCAGCGCGCCTCCTGAAGCTGATGGCCAACGAGCAGAGGCTGCAGCTGCTCTGTCGCCTGGCGGACGGCGAGGCGCCCGTCGGCGAACTGGCCGCCTGCGTCGGCCTGACCGCCTCGGCGACCAGCCAGCACCTGGCCCGGATGCGGGCGGAGAACCTCGTGGCCACGCGCCGGGACGCCCAGACCATCTATTACCGGCTGGCGGACCCGGCGGCGGAACGGGTGCTGGAGACCCTGTGCGACGTCTTCGGGGCGCCGGCCCACCACGGACGCTGACGCCGGCCCCGATCCGGGGCAGGATGGGGCCATGGAACTCGTCCAGGCTGGAAACCGCCGCATCCTCTTCATCATGGCCGCACCGCCGGAGTATGGCCCAGCCCTGCGCGCCCGCTTCACCCCCCTGATGACAGGGGTGGGGCCGGTGGAGGCGGGGCTGGCGGTGGGCGCCGCCCTGGCCCGGCTGGAGGCGAGGGGGCAGACCCCGGACCTGGCGGTCTGCCTGGGCTCGGCCGGATCGCGGACGCTTGAACAGACCGGGGTCTACCAGGTGGCCAGCGTCAGCTATCGGGACATCGACGCCTCGCCCTTGGGAATCCCGGCGGGCCTGACGCCCTATCTCGACCTGCCCCGGGAGCTGCCGCTGACGGTGCTGCTGCCCGACCTGCCGGCGGTGCGCCTGTCCACGGGCGGGGCGGTGATCTCGGGGACGGCCTACGACGCGATCGACGCGGACATGGTGGACATGGAGACCTTCGCCGTCGCCCGCGCCTGCATGGCCCACGGCGTGCCCCTGGCCGGCCTGCGCGGCGTGTCGGATGGCGCCGAGGACCTGCGCCACATGGACGACTGGAAGGCCTATCTCCACGTCATCGACGAGAAGCTCGCCGGGGCGGTGGACGCGATCCTGGCGCGGGCGGACTGAAGGAGGCGACATATGGCGACGCGGAAGCCAGGAACCGGCCCAGCCAGGCCTCAGGGGCGGATCGCCGAGACGCGCCATCCCGAGATCAAGGCCCGACACCGGGCGCTGAGGGCTGACCTGCCGACCGCCCTCGACCTCAAGGTTCACCGGGCGCTCAGCTGGCTGGACCGCGCCGAACAGGAAACGGAGGACGAGGACACCCGGTTCATCCTGCTCTGGATTGGCTTCAATGCGGCCTATGCGAGACGGATCGACGAGAGCTTCACCAGCGAACAGGGGCGTTTCAAAGCCTTCTTCCGCAAGCTGGTCGACCTGGACGACCAGGGACGCATCTACGCCGTACTGTGGTCGCGGTTCTCGAATGAGATCCGGACGCTGTTGGTCAATCCCTACGTTTTCCCGGACTTTTGGCGGCATCACAATGGCGAGGCGGGATTCGCCGACTGGCGCGCGCGGCTTGAGGCCGACCGCAGGGAAACCCTCAGGCTCCTGGGCAAGCAGGAAACGCGGGAGGTGCTGGGTCCGATCTTCGAACGTCTCTACGTGCTCAGGAACCAGCTTGTGCACGGCGGGGCCACCTGGAACGGCCGGGTGAACCGCGATCAGGTCCGGGACGGCGCCGCCCTGCTCGGACGGCTGCTTCCTGCATTCATCGAGATCATGATGGACCACCCGCGCCGGGATTGGGGGGAACCCTTCTATCCGGTCGTCCAGGCCTAGGTCGGAGACCGCCCGCAACCGCCCCTTGACTGGCGTAGGGTCAGCCTCTCGAAATGGGCCCAAAGTCCCCCGCCAGCGGGGATTGCACGGGACGGAAGACGCATGAACCTCGATTTCTCCGACGACCAGAAGCAGCTGCAGGACCAGATCCGCCGGTTCCTGAGCGAGAAGTGCACCCCCGCCGTGGTGCGCAGCGGGCTGGAAGGGGGCGAGCCCTTCAGCCGCGAGCTCTATCGCGGCCTGGGCGAGATGGGGGTGCTGGGCGTGGCCATCCCCGAGGCCTACGGCGGCGTCGGCCTCTCGCACCTGGAGCTCTGCCTGGCCGCCGAGGAGCTGGGCCGGGCCCTGGCTCCGGTCCCGGTCGCCTCGTCCATCTACCTGGCCGCCGAATTCCTGCTACAGGCGGGGACCGAGGCCCAGAAGAAGGCCTGGCTGCCCCGGCTGGCCAGCGGCGAGGCCGTCGGGACCTTCGCCTTCGTGGAGGGCCAGGGCCGGATGACCGCGGACAAGGTCGCCGCCGCCGTGCGCGACGGCCGGCTGACGGGCGCCAAGTCCCCCGTGGCCGATGGCGACATCGCCGACCTCGCCATCGTCGCCGCCCGCTCGGGCGCCGGCCGGGGCGAGGCCGCCGTCAGCCTCTTCCTGGTCGACCTGAACGGCCCCGGCGTGACCCGCGAGACCCTGGTCTCCATTGACCCGACCCGCGGCCAGGCGCGCCTGGCCTTCGACGGCGCCCCCGCCGAGCGCCTCGGCGGCGAGGGCGAGGGCTGGGCCATCGCCAGCCAGGTCATGGACCGGGCCGCCATCCTGATGGCCTTCGAGCAGGTGGGCGGCGCCGACCGGGCCCTGGAGATGGCCCGGGACTACGCCCTGGACCGCATGGCCTTCGGCCGCCAGATCGGCTCCTTCCAGGCCATCAAGCACATGCTGGCCGACATGTACGTCTCGGCCACCCTGGCGCGGTCGAACTGCTATTACGGCGCCTGGGCCCTGGCCTCGGGCAGCTCGGAGCTGCCGGTGGCGGCCGCCACGGCGCGGGTCTCGGCCACCCAGGCCTTCCAGCATTGCGCCAAGAACAACATCCAGGTCCACGGCGGCATGGGCTTCACCTGGGCCTTCGACTGCCACCTCTTCTACCGGCGCTCCAACGCGCTGGCCCTCGCCCTGGGGTCGCTCTCGACCTGGGAAGACATGCTCATCACGCGCCTGCAGGGCGCCAACACCCAAGCCGCCTGAAGGAGTCCCGACCATGGATTTCGAAGACACGCCCGAGGAAGCCGCCTTCCGCGCCGAGGCCCGCGCCTGGATCGACGCCAATGCGCCCAAGCACCTGGAAGCCGAACTGAAGCGCGCCGGCTTCGCCTCCAGCGGCATCGACAGCGAGGACCCGATGGAGGCCAGCAAGGCCTGGCAGAAGAAGAAGGCCGAGGCGGGCTGGGCCTGCCTGCACTGGCCCAAGGAATACGGCGGCGGCGCCCGCACCCCTATCGAGCGGGTGATCTGGGGCCAGGAGGAGGGCGTCTACGGCTCCCTCTCCAGCCCCTTCATCATCGGCCACGGCATGTGCGGCCCGACCGTCATGGCCTGGGCCTCCGAGGACCATAAGCGCCGGCTCCTGCCGCCCCTCGCCTCGGGCGAGGAGATCTGGTGCCAGCTCTTCTCCGAGCCCGCCGGGGGCTCGGACCTGGCCGGCCTGCGCACCAGCGCGGTGAAGGCCGATGACGGCTCCGGCGACTGGATCATCAACGGCCAGAAGATCTGGACAAGCGGCGCCCAGCACTCGCAGTGGGGCCTGCTGATCACCCGGACCGACCCGGACGCGCCCAAGCACAAGGGCCTGACCATGTTCTTCCTGAGCATGTCGACCCCGGGCGTCGAGGTGCGGCCGATCAGGCAGGCCAACGGCCAGTCGGGCTTCAACGAGGTCTACTTCACCGACGTGCGCATACCGGACGACCAGCGCCTGGGCGCCGTGGGCCAGGGCTGGGAGGTCTCGCTGACCACCCTGATGAACGAGCGCCTGTCGATCGGCTCGGGCATGTCGACCGGCTTCCCCGAGCTGTTCGAGTTCTGCCTGTCCGCCGAGATCGACGGGCGGCCGGCGGTGGACGACGCCTCGGTGCGCTCGCGCCTGGCCCAGTTCGCCGTGAAGCAGAGCGGGCTGAAATACACTGGCATGCGGGCCATCACCGCCCTGTCCAAGGGCCAGACCCCCGGGCCCGAGAACTCCATCGGCAAGCTGGTGGCGGGCGCCACCATGCAGGAGCTGGCCATGTTCGCCCTGGACATCCAGGGCCAGTCCGGCGCGATCCAGGACGAGTCCTCGCCCATGAACGCCCGCTTCCAGCAGATGCTGCTGCGCTCGCCCGCCACCCGCATCGAGGGAGGGTCGGACGAGATCCTGCGCAACATCATCGGCGAGCGGGTCCTGGGCCTGCCGGGCGACATCCGCGTCGACAAGGACGTCCCGTTCCGCGACATTCCCACGAGCGGCCGGAAATAGGCCCGATCCGGAGGACACCCCATGCCCAGGCTTCGCGGACTTCACCACCTGGCCTTCAGCACCACCGACATGAAGGGGCAGATCGCCTTCTTCAGCGAGGTGCTGGGCATGCGGCTGACCGCCCTGTTCTGGATGCATGGGGTTCCGGGCGCCTGGCACGGCTTCCTGGAACTGGACGACAACGCCTCGGTGGCCTTCGTGGCCATGCCCGACAACGCCAAGGGCAGGAGCGAGCTGGGCTCCAGCCATGCGGCCCACGGAGGCGGCCCCTCGGCGCCGGGGACCATGCAGCACGTGGCCTTCAACGTGGAGTCGATGGAAGACCTCATGGCCTTCCGCAACCGCATCCGCCAGAACGGCGTTCCGGTCTTCGGCCCCGTGGACCACGGCTTCTGCCAGTCGATCTACTTCGCAGGGCCCGAGGGGCTGAACCTGGAAATCTCCACCTCGGTCAGCCCGCCCGACCCCGACGAATGGATCGATCCCGAGGTGGTGGCCCTGGCGGGGATCTCCGCCGAGGAGCTGGCCGCCTTCCGCAACCCGCCCCCCGGCCCTGGGGCCCGCCCTGAGACGCCCCAGCCCGCCTTCGACCCGGCCAAGCCGCACCTGAAGTACCCGCCGGCGCTCTACGAGAAGCTGCTGGAAATGCCCGACGAGGTCTATGTGGCCCGGGCCTCCTACAACGAGCCGCCGGTGCGCAAGCTGGCGGCGGACCCGGCGGAATGAGCGCACGCCCGGCCGTCACCCGGACGCCGATCACCATCGTCTCGCGCGATCCCTCGGCCTTCAAGGACACCTATGGCGGGGCGGTGGGCCTCGTGGCGACGGGGGCCACCCTGATCCGGCCGGAGACGCCCTCCGACACGGTGCTGGTCACCATGCACCCCATCGGCGGGACGGCGGGCCTGCCGGTCATGCGCCTGTTCGCCGAGGCGGGAGTGCACATCCTGGCCGCCGACAGCCGCTACCGCGGCGTGGACAACGCCCTGATCATGGAGAAGGTGGCCCTGGACCTGGGGGCGGCCGTGCGCCACGCCCGGGAGAAGCTGGGCTATGCGAACGTGATCCTGCTGGGCTGGAGCGGCGGCGGCGCCCTGTCGGCCTTCTACCAGGCCGAGGCCGAGCAGCCCTCCATCACACACACGCCGGCGGGGGACCCCCTGTCGCTGGTGGACGCGCGCCTGGTCCCGGCGGACGGGATCATCCTGATGGCCGCCCATGTCTCGCGCCACGGGACCCTGACCGAATGGCTGGACGCCTCCATCCTGGACGAGGTGGATCCTGAGCGGCGGGATCCCGAGCTCGACCTCTATGGCGAGGTCGTCCGGCCGCCCTATTCCGAGGCCTTCCTGGCCCGCTACCGGGCGGCGCAGGCGGCCCGGAACCGCCGCATCACCGCCTGGGTGAAGGCGAAACTGGAGCACCTGCGCCAGACAGGGCGCCCGGACGAGGAGTTTGGCTTCGTCGTCCATGGCACCATGGCCGACCCCCGCTGGCTGGACCCGGCGGTGGACCCCAACGACCGGGCGCCCGGCGTCTGCTACCTGGGCGATCCGCGCATCGTGAACATGAGCCCCATCGGCCTGGCCCGCTTCTCGACCCTGCGCAGCTGGCTCTCGCAGTGGAGCCTGGACGACGCCCGGGCCGACGCCCCGGCCTGCCTGGCGCGGGTGAAGGCGCCGGTCCTGGTGATCAACAACAGCGCCGACGACGCCTGCACGCCCAGCCACGCCCAGCGCCTGTTCGACGCCGTGGCCCACGACGATCGCCGCTTCCACGAGATTGCGGGCGCCAGCCACTACTACCAGGACCAGCCGGAACTGGGCCTCCAGGCCGTCGGCCTGGTGAAAGCCTGGCTGGAGGATCACGGGTTCAGCATCTGACGGCCAGCTGGCCGGGAGGAGAGACGACATGCAGTTCGACGAGGTTGTGAAGGGCCGGCGGAGCATCCGCGGCTTCAAGCCGGAACCCGTGCCCAAGGCCGTGATCCGGGAGGTGCTGGAGCTGGCCATGCGCGCGCCCTCCTCCCTGAACACCCAGCCCTGGAACTTCTACGTCGTCGCCGGCCCGGTGCTGGACCTCATCCGAAAGGGCAATACAGAGCGCAACCTGGCCGGCGTTCCGGACTCCCGGGAGTTCCGCAGCCATGGCGCCTACGACGGGGTGCACCGGGAGCGGCAGATCGAGATCGCCAAGCAGCTGTTCGCGGCCATGAACATCGAGCGCGAGGACAAGGCCAAGCGGCAGGACTGGGTGCTGCGGGGCTTCCGCCAGTTCGACGCCCCGGTCTCCATCGTCGTCACCTACGACCGTTCGATCCACGGCGGCGACATCGGCCCCTTCGACTGCGGCGCGGTGACCAACTGCCTGGTCAACGCGGCCTGGTCGCGCGGCCTGGGCTGCGTGATCAACAGCCAGGGCATCATGCAGTCGCCGGTGGTTCGCGAGCACGCCAAGATCCCCGACGACCAGGTCATCATGATCTGCGTGGCCATGGGCTGGCCGGACGACAGCTTCCCGGCCAACGCCGTGGTCTCGAACCGCAAGTCGGTGGACGAGGCGGCGGTCTTCCTGGGATTCGGCGAAGACTGAGACCGGGCGGCCACCCCGGTGTCGTGCGGATTTGACAGGCGCCCTCCGGGGCCCCACCTGAAGCCTTGCGATCGGATTTAGGAGACAGCGCCATGTCTGCAGCCACCTCACCGCCCCAGATCGACATCGGCATTCCTGAGGCCGAGCGCCGCCGGATCGCCGACGGCCTCTGCGCCCTGCTGGCGGACAGCTACACGCTCTACCTGATGACCCACAACTTCCACTGGAACGTGAAGGGACCGCAGTTCAACAGCCTGCACGCCATGTTCATGGGCCAGTACACGGAACAGTGGGGGGCGATCGACATCATCGCCGAGCGGATCCGGGCCCTGGGCTTCCCCGCCCCCGGAACCTACGCCGAGTTCGCGCGCCTGACCTCGATCCGCGAGCCGGAGGGGGTGCCTGAGGCCAACGACATGATCCGCCAGCTCGTGGTGGCCCAGGAAGCCACGGCGCGGACGGCCCGGAGCCTCTTCCCGGATGTCGAGGCGGCCCATGACCAGCCGACCGCGGATATCCTGACCCAACGGATCAACGTCCACGAAAAGACCGCCTGGATGCTGCGCAGCCTCCTGGAAGCCTAGGTGGCGCAAGCCGCCGGCGCGCCTGGTCTGACCGCCCTTGTCGTCGGCGCGGGCGTCGGCGGGCTGACGGCGGCCCTGGCCCTGGCCCGGGCGGGGTTATCGGTCACGGTGCTGGAGCAGTCGGGAGAACTCGGCGAGGTCGGAGCCGGCCTGCAGGTCTCGCCCAACGCCACGCGGGTCCTGTTCCAGCTGGGGCTGGAGGACGCCCTCTCCGCCCTGGCCTTCAGGCCCGAGGCCGTCGAGGCCCGGGGCTGGCGGCGGGGGCAGGAGATCAGCCGGGCGCCTCTCGGCGAGACGGCGCGGGAGAGATACGGCTTTCCCTATTTCCACATGCACAGGGCGGACCTGGTCTCTGTGCTGGGACAGGCCTGCCGGGCGGAGCCCCGGATCACCCTTCGACTGGGCGCGACGGTCGCCGCCTGCGAGGGCGACGGGACGCCGTCCGTGACCCTGGAATCCGGCGAAGCCTTGCAGGCGGACCTGGTGGTCGGCGCCGACGGCATCCGCAGCCGGGTCCGCGAGGCCCTCTTCGGGCCCGACGCCCCCCGCTTCACGGGCAACGTCGCCTGGCGCGGCCTGATTCCCGCCGACCGGCTCAAGGACGCTGACATCCGGCCCGTGGCGGCCCTCTGGATGGGACCCGGCGCCCACTTCGTGCACTACTTCGTCCGGGGCGGAGCCCTGGTGAACTTCGTCGGCGTGGTCGAGGCCGACGACTGGCGCGAGGAGTCCTGGTCCAGCCGGGGCGAGGTCGCAGACCTGAGGCGTGATTTCGCCGGGTGGCACCCCACCGTGAGGCGGATCGTCGAGGCCGCGCCCGAGGACGCCTGCTTCCGATGGGCCCTGTTCGATCGCGACCCCTTGCCGATGTGGGGGCGCGGGGCGGTGACCCTGCTGGGAGACGCCTGCCACCCCACCCTGCCCTTCATGGCCCAGGGCGCCTGCATGGCCATCGAGGACGCCGCCGTCCTGGCGGGCTGCCTTGCTGGCTGCAGCCGTGAGGCCGTTCCCGCCGCCCTGGAGCGCTACGCGGCCCTGCGCCGCCCACGGACGGCGGGCGTCCAGGCGGGTTCGCGCCGGAACGCTGCGATCTACCACCTGCGCCCGCCCTTCAGCTGGGCCCGCAACCTCGTGATGCAGGCGGGCCTGGGCATGGGCGCGGCCATGGACGGCCTCTACCGATACGACGCCCTGTCGGCGGCGGGCGGCGGCTGACCGGGCAGGTCCCTTGGAGTCGCGCGCAGCACTTGCGATGGTTGAAGTGCCGCAACAGGGGCGTAGGCTGCCTGAAAATGCGGCCTGGGAGGGAATGGCATGAAAGGCGTGCTGCTCGCGGGCATGGTGGTCCTGCTGTTCGGTGCTGGACCCGCCCTGGCCCGGCCGCGCGCCTCGACCGCCACCACTCCCATCGCCACCCTGGAGCGCCACCCCGAGACGCGTCTGGTCATGGACGCCTACATGCCGAACCTGACCAGGCACCCCGCCTATCCCCGGTTTTCCAACATGTCCCTGAAACAGCTTCAGGACCGGGATCCGAGGATCACGGATCAGGCCCTGGATCGGATCGACGCAGCCCTCGCCGCCGCCCAGGCGCCGCCCTCGGTCGCGACGACCCCTATCTTCCTGCTGGCCGGAAACCCCGGGACCCGGGCCGTGCTGGACTCTGAGTTCCCCGGGCTGACAGGGCATCCAGATTATCCGAAGTTCAGGTTCCTCAGCCTTAAGGAGCTCCAGGGGTTCGATCCGAGGATCACAGACGCGATGCTGGAGGCGACCCAGTCGAGGCTCGACGCGGCGGCGGCGCTGGCTTCGCCCGCGCCCTGAGCGCCTGATCGCCCCGGACCTCCGGGGCCCCGCCTCTTCAAACTGTCACGGTTGCGGGCCAGTCTCGCCAGAAGCCCCAGGAGTCGCCCGATGATCACCGCCTTGCTCGCCGCCGCCGCCGTCGCGTCGACTGGATGCGACCTGGAACGCCCCTCCGGCGCGCCCGGATGCACCCGGGCCGACGTGGACGCCCTGCCCATGACGGCCATGCAGGTCGTCGGCACCCACAACAGCTACAAGCAGGCCATCGCCCCGGCCGAGATGAAGCTGCTGCGGGCCATGAGCCCGAAGACGGCGGACAGCCTCGACTACAGCCACCCTGCCCTGACCGAGCAGTTGGAGGCGGGCGCCCGGCAGCTGGAGCTGGACCTGGTGCGCGACCCGCAGGGCGGGCGCTGGGCCCGACCCCTGGGCCTGAAGATGGCGGGCGGCGGCGACTATGACCCCGGCCCCATGGCCGCGCCGGGGCTGAAGGTCATGCATGTGCCGGACATCGACTACCGCAGCGTCTGCCCCACCTTCCGGGCCTGCCTCGAGGAGGTGCGCGCCTGGTCTGACAGGAACCCGGATCACCTGCCCCTCCTGATCATGATGAACCTCAAGGACGAGCAGATCTCCGTTCCGGGGGCGACGCCCCTCCTGCCCTTCGACGCAGCCGGGATGGAGGAAGTGGACTCAGAGATCCGCGCCGTCTTCGGGGATGGCCGGCTGATCACGCCGGACTCTGTCAGGGGCAAGCGCCCGACCCTGGCGGCGGCTGTCCGGGCCGGCGGCTGGCCGACCCTGGGAGGGGCGCGGGGCAAGGTCTTCTTCGCCATCGACGAGGGGGCGGAGAAGGTCGCGCTTTACAGCCAGGGCCGATCGTCTCTGGAGGGACGGGCGGCGTTTGTGAACACCGACCGTCTTGATGCGCCCTACGCGGCCTATGTGACGCTGAACGACCCCGCAGCGGATTCGTCCCGGATTGCCCAGGCGCGCCGCCAGGGCATGATCGTTCGAACCCGAGCGGACGCCGACACCCTGGAGGCCCGCTCTGGCGACCGAAGCCGGCGGGAGACGGCCTTCGCTTCAGGGGCGAACTATGTCTCGACGGACTACATGGCGCCGGACGAGCGGTTCGGCGATTACCGGGTCACGCTCCCGGGCGGCGGCGTTGGCCGCCCGGCGCCAGCGGTCAAACCATAAAGCCGAGGTCGCGACGGGAGAAGTTCGAGAGGTTGGGGAAGATGGTCAGGAGTTGGGCGTCGGACAGCCCAAACCATTTCCCGAGTGTCGCGCCCAGTTGGTAGACCGAGGATGTCGGCACAAGGATGTTGCCGCTCATGTCGGGATTGTTGAAGCCGGCACGGTCAACACCGAGGGTCGGGAACTGGCCGTAGATGTCGCGGCCCCGGACAGCTCCGCCCATGATGAACTGGTGGCCGCCCCATGCGTGGTCCGTCCCATCGCCGTTCGAGGAAAAGGTCCGGCTGAAGTCGGACATGGTGAAGGTGGTCACACCGCCCCGCATGTTCAGTCCGCCGATATTGCCAAGCACTCCGTCGAAGTAGGCCATGGCGTGGGCCACCTTACCCAGAAGGTTGGCGTGCGTGGGATTCTGAGAGTCATGCGTGTCGAAACCGCCGAGGCCCACGAAGAAGACCTGCCTTGTGACCCCGAGGGTGGGCGCTGCTGCGACGGAACGTGCAACCGTCATGAGCTGGAAGGCCAGCGGATTGGCCTCTGCGACCCCTGTGACGGGGTTCACATAGGGCGTCGGCGGTGGGATCGCCGCCGCGGGCCCCGAAGCGAATGCGGCGTTCAGGGCCTGTGCGGAGTCCATGGCCCGGCGGGTCATGGCGGCATGGTCCTGCGCGAAGAAGCTGGCGCCGGAGGTGTCCCGGATGGAGTCCGAAAGGGCCAGGGCGGCGGTCGCTGATCCGTAGAGCGTGCTCCCCGTGGCCGCGTTGGGCTGGATCGCGGGCTGGGTCGAGGTGGAGATCTGGTACTGGATGGCCGTGTCGCCGGACAGGAAGACGGCGTTTCCCGTGGCGGACACCGCAGTGAAGACCGCGCTGGACCCATTCTGGGCGAGCATGGTGTCAGCCATCAGTCCGCCCCAGCCTCGCTGGGCGCCTTCCGCCGCACCGGACTGCCAGATCGACACCTGGTCGTTGTGCGACATGAGGTTGAGGGGAAGCGGGACGCTGCGCGCCACGTACTGGGCCTTGGTCGTCGGCGTGATGAGGGGCCCGACATTGGCCAGGACCGCGAGCCGCCCGGAGCTCCAGGGGCTGGCGGCGCCCTGGACCAGGGGCGACATGGCCGGATGCAGGCCGAAGGTGCGGGTCGAGGCGACCGTGCCGGCGGGGATGGCGTTGGGTGTCTGGGGTACGATGGGCAGCACGCCGCCGAGGAACTCGGGCGTGTTGCGCGTCACGGTGCGGGCCGTGACCGGGGAGATGCTGCCGACGGGGGCGGGCGGCGTGCCAGGCGGCATCAGGGCGATGGGATCATTGCCGGTGTTTCGGGCCAGGAGGTAGCGGTTCCAGGAGTCCGTGTCCGTCGCCAGCACCATGTTGTTGCTGTCGTTGCCACCAAACATGAAGATGCAGACCAGCGCCTTGTAGCCGGTCGGCGCAGACTGGGCCGCCGCCGAACCCAGGGTCGCGAGCTGAAGCGCGAAGGGCGCGGCTGCGCCGAGAGGCGCTGCGGCGGCCATCATCTTCAGGAAATGTCGCCGGGAGGCGGGTGAAGCGCGCATCATCCCCGCCTCCTCACTTCTGGACCAGGTATTCGGGAGAAGACATGACGATCAGCACCGCCGCCCGGACCCTGTTGGAGCGGGCCTGGCTAGCCTGGACCGAGTCCGCCGGCGAAATGGTGTAGGAATTGATCGCATCGAGAACCCGCTTGCGGAGGGTTGGGCTCATCTGTCCCGACAGCAGGAGACGGTTCAGGCGATCGGCCAACTGCTCCGGCTTGTCGGCGATCAGCACTTCATTGCTGAAGGACAGGCGGACGTCGTTCCCCATGCCGATCCCGGAGTTCACCACCTGGGTGATTGTGTTGACGTAGCCGGAGTTGGTCACCTCGTTGACGATCTGGAACTCAGGCGCAGCAAGGCCACGTGAACCCAGGGCGGTCGTCGCGGGCGGGACATAGCCCGGACGCCAGAAATTGAAGACCGACGCGGCGAAGAGGGGCGACTGGCCGAGCGAGGTGGAGGCGCTTGTGGAGCGGACCTGCCACTTGCTGCTGAGCGAAGCGCCGTAGAAGGCCCGGAGCAGGTGGCTCATGCGGATCACCGGCTCCCTCAGCTTTCCGTAGGCGGGGTCCTCGGCCACGGAAGCCGTGCGGGCCTCGGGATCCATGAGGATGGCGGTGACGACGGCGCCCATGTCGCCACGAACGCCCGCGCCGTTGTTATTGAAAACCCCGGCCACCCGCTGGACGTAGGCGGGAGACGGATTGCTGGTGACCAGCCTTTGGATCAACTGGCGTGAAACGAAGGGGCCGGTGTTTGGGTGGTTGAAGAGGGTGTCGAGGGCGATCTTGAGGTCGCCCGGCCCATCGACCGTCGTCGAGGCGGGGATGGTGACCCCCAGGAAGCTCTTCTGGGAGGTCGAATGGTACTGGGGATAGAAGATCATCGGGCGGATATCGGAGTCCGGGTGCCGGGTCCCGCCGAAGAAGGTCGAAGAGGTGGGCGTCGGGCTGTACCAGGACCACCCGGTAAAGACCCTTGCGAGCCCCGAAATGTCCGCCTGGGTATAGGCCGGGAGGGGACGCCCGCTCAGGTCCCGCTTGGGGGTGCCGTCAGGGTTGAGCTGGAAGAGCCCGATGGTCATCAGCTGCATGACCTCCCGCGCGTAGTTCTCGTCCGGGGTCCGCGTGCCGGCGGCGTCCTCCTTCACATTGCCCAGATAGGTCAGGTAGCGCCCCATCATCGGGTTGAGGGTCACGGCCTGGAGGATGTCCCGGTAGTTGCCGAAGGCGTTCGCGGTAAGCATGTCATAGTAGGCGCCCGCCCCGCGGGTATCGATGACATCCGACGCCAGGGACACCACGAAGATCTGCGAGTATGCGAAGGCGACCCGCTGGCGTAGCTGGTCCGGGCTGGTCACAGCCGTCCGCCACCAGGAGTCGAAGAAGAGGTCGGGATAGAGCTGGGCGTTCGGCGCAGTCTGTCGCATTTCCTCCAGTCGGGCCTCCAGGAAGGCCTGGTGCGTGAGGGTCGGGGGAGGAATGCTGATCTGGCTGCGAATCCAGGCCTCGGTCGTTCCGCTGCGGACCTGGTCGATATCGGTTTCCGTCGCCCCAAAGGTCGCCTGAGCGAGAAGCCTTCCGGCTTCAGCTTCGGTTGGGCCCGGAATGGGCGCGGGGCCTGTACCGGTCGAACCGCCGCCCCCCCCGCCGCCGCCGCAGCCGGAGATCAAAAGCACAGCAAGCAGTACGACCCAGATGCGGTGAGTCATCCGTCCCCCGTCTCGCCAAGCGCGTCCCATGGACTTGGGCCCAGGGTCCCCCCGCCGGGGTTACCATCCCGCTACGCAATGCGCCTAAACCCTGTTAACCCTCATCCCGAGGGTCAATTGGCGAACGGGAGACCTGGCCTGGAAAGGGCGACCCCAGACGGCTCCCGGGCCAGCCGCCAGCGCTGGAGCACCTCAGTGCGGTCCCCCGGTCGATCAAGCTCTGGCGTTGACAGGAAGGTCGCCAATCCCGCTTCCGGGGTCAGTTCCAGCCGGACATAGCCCTGATGCAGGCCGTCAGTCCAAAGCACTTCTGGGTTGTGGTCGGCGAAAGCCTTGTCGAGCCGGGCGGCTGTCTTCGGGCCAAAGCCGCTCTCGACGAAGTCACCGGGTGAGGTGACCCCTGCAGTCCCGATCTCGACGCCCGTGGCCCGGCCCTGTCCATCGGCCAACTGATTGGCCCAGAAGCTGTGGCTGTCGCCCGTCAGGAAGACGAGATCCGTCGCGCCTGCCTCGCGAGCGGAGTCGTAGAGGCGCTCACGGGCCCAGGAATAGCCATCCCAGGTGTCCGGGTAGAAGGGCAGGTTCCATCGACCCTTCCAGGCGAGAACCTCGGCTGCGGGTCCCCGGGCGTCGGCAATGAGGCCCAGGGAGGCGACATCCGGGACCCGCGTCCGGGCGATGGGCATGGGATTGCCGACCAGCCGCCAGGGTTGCCCGGATGCAATGGAGGCGCGCCAGGCCTTGGCAAGATCTGCTTCCTGGTCCGGACCGATCAGGCGCCGCCCTGGCGCCCCGATGGTCTCGCGCTCAAGCGCCTCGGCGTCCTGGCGGCTCTTCACCCGGTCGCGCCAGTCCGCATAGTCGACCTGCAGAGCCCGGGCGGTGTGGCGGGTCTCGAGGGTGCAAAGCGTGGCGAGATCGCCAAAGACATAGGTCCGCCAGAACTGGGCGCGGGTCCGTCCCGGCGCCGGGTCGCGGATCGGCATCCATTCGTAATAGGCCTGGAGGGCGGCCTCACGGCGCGCACCCCAGTCACCCTCCGTCTCGGGTTGGTGGTTCTCGGCGCCCCCTGTCCACGGGTTGTTGGCGCTCTCATGATCGTCCCAGCAGCACAACAGAGGCTTGGCCGCGAGCATGGCGCGGGACCCGGCGTCTGTCTTGTACTGGGCGTGGCGGATCCGATAGTCGGAGAGCGTGACGATTTCCCCGGCGGGCTGGTGGACCCTGCTGAGCCGCCTCGCGACCTCCGATCCCCAGCCGTCGCCGGCATACTCGTAGATGTAGTCGCCGGTGTGGAGCACCAGGTCCACCGCCGCGTCCCGGGCGATGGCCGAGTAGGCGTTGAAGAAGCCAAAGGCGTAGTTGGAGCAGGACACGAGGGCCAGGCCCAGCCGGTCCAGTCGTCCCGTCGGAAGCGTCAGGGTGCGTCCCGCCGGCGAGGCCTCGCCGAAGGCGCGGAACCGGTAGTGGTAACGACGGCCAGGCGTCAGACCGGAGGCCAGGACCTTGACCGTGAAATCCCGCTCGGGGCCCGCGATCACCCGACCGCCCTGAACGGGCCGGGTGAAGGCCGGGTCATGGGCCAGTTCCCATTCCACCTCAACCGGCGCGGAGGCGGTCACCCGGGTCCAGAGAACCACGCTTGTGGCGTCCGGATCACCGCTGGCCACCCCGTGGCGGAAGACCTCCGAGGGCGCCGCCTGGGAGCCTGCCGGCGTCAGGTTCGTCAGGACAACGGCGGAGGCAGACAGCCCGGCCATTGCATGGCGGCGGGTCGGGGAAATCGGGGACATGGAAGTTCCAAGCCTGGGAGTTGCGGGAGTCGCATTCTGGCCCGGAACTGTGTCGGTTGGACGAAGCCGGCCGCCTAGGCGTCCACCCAGTTCCCGTGGAAGCCGAAGGGGACCCGGCGGGGGACCCTGGCCAGGGCCACGGGGCCCCGGTCGACGTCGGAGGCGTCCAGGATGACGAGGTCGGAGCGGTTTTCGGCGGCGCGCCAGACCACGGCGGTCAGCCAGCCCTCGCCCTCGGCGGCGGTGGCGGAGCGGGGCGTGAAGACCGGCTCGGAGACCTGATCGCCGGGTTCGAAGGTGCAGACCTTCCGCACGCCGGTCTTCAGGTCGATGTGGGCGATGGCGTTCATCTTGACCGACTTCGCCCCGGTGGTGTCGGCGGCGTAGTAGCCGTGACGGTAGGGCAGACCGGCGAAGCGCTCGTCAAGGCGCGGGAACTCGGAATCGAGGTCATCGATGGCCGTCTCTTTCACTTGGTCCGTGGCCCCCGTCAGGTCGAATTCCCAGCGGGTCAGGCGGGCGCCGCTGCGGGCGCCGGGCCGACCATCGGCCAGGGGGAAGAGGGGCGCGGCGTCGTAGAGGCAGACCTCGGCGATGATCCGGTCACCCTCTTCGCGGGCGTTCATGGGATGGAAGACATAGCCCGGCTTGGTCTGGAACCAGCGGATGGCCGAAACATCGTCGCCCCGCTTCATGAGGCCGACATAGGAGGGCTTGTCCGGCTCCCAGGCGTAGCCGGGCAGGCCCTTCATGGCCCGCTCCAGGCTGCCGGTCAGCGGCATGACAGGGAAGAGGACATAGTTCTCGGTGACCAGGAAGTCGTGGACCATGGCCGAGTAAGGGGCCTCGAAGTCCGTGCGGCGCACGACCTTGCCGGAGGCGTCGGTGACCCCGTAGCTCATGGTGGTGGAGAAGGGACGGTCGCCGACCCCGTAGCCGAACCAGACCATCTCGCCGGTCCTGGGGTCCAGCTTGGGGTGGGCCGTGACACGCCCGGCGTACTCGCTGGCGTAGCCCCGGGACTCCAGGGTGTCGCGATCGATCTCGAAGGGCATGTGCCCCTCTTCCAGCGCGAGCAGGCGGCCGGCGTGGAAGAGGATGTTGGTGTTGGCCACGCCGCTGTCCTGGCCCGCAGCGAGGGGGTCGCTCAGCATGGGGTTGAAGCCGCCGAACAGGGACCGGCCATGCTGGTGCTCCAGCTCCCACTTCGGGGTCCGGACATAGCGGTTGCGGTAGGTGACCTTGCCGCCACCGACCCGGAAGGCGTGGACCATGCCGTCGCCGGTGAACCAGTGATAGTTGGGATCCAGGGGCTCGAACTGCGGGTTGGGACCGGTCCGGTAGAGCGTCCCTGCAAGGCCTTCGGGAATCTCGCCGACGACTTCGAGGTCAAAGTCATCCTCGGAGCGGACCGGGGCGAAGTTTCCGGTCAGGTAGGGGTTGCCACGCTTCTTTTCGCTCATCAGGGTCGCGCCTCAGCCGAATTACGATGTAAAGTGTTGAACCTTCCCGCAGGCGGACGCAAGGGCGCCGGCCCAGGAGGGTGCGCTGCGGATGGAAGAATGCCCCGGGTCCTGTCTGACGCCGACGTCGCCGACTTCCGCGCCCGGCTCTGCGCCGCGGCCGAGGAACTCTTCGCCGAGCACGGCATAGAGGCGGTGACCATGCGCCAGCTGGCGTCGGCCCTGGGGGTCAGCCCGATGACGCCCTACCGCTATTTCCGCGACAAGGACGAGATCATCGACGCGGTCCGGACAGGCGCCTACAACCGCTTCGCCGACGCCCTGGAAGCGGCCTTCGAGGCGGGGGGCGACGCCGCCGAGCGCTCCCTCGCCGTGGGCGAAGCCTATCTCGACTTCGCCGTGAACAATTCCCGCGCCTACGCCCTGATGTTCGACCTGAAGGACATGAAGGCGCCCCCCTCCGAGGGCCTGCTGGAGGCCGGGCGCCGCGCCCAGGCTTGCCAGATCCGTCATGTCCAGGGCCTGATCGACGCCGGCCTGGTCCAGGGGTCGGCGCAGGATCTGGGCCATATCTTCTGGGCCATCGTCTATGGTTTCGCGGGGCTTGTCCTGCTGGGGCAGATCTCGCCGGAAGAGGGCCGACGGCTCCACCGGATGGCCTGCCTGGGCGCCATCGCCGACGCCGCCCCTTGACCTCTCCGCCGGCAGGCGGTGGAGATGCCCCGCCCCTTGAGCCGGAGACGCGCCATGCCCACCCCCTTTGAAGTCCGCTGGACAGAGACCGAGGTCGAGACCGTCCTCGCCCAGGTCCGGTCCTATCCCTGGCCGATCGCGCCCGAGGTGGAGGATGGGTGGGCCTATGGCTGCGACGGCGCCTGGCTGAAGTCCCTCTGCGCCTACTGGACCGACGGCTTCGACTGGAAGGCCGCGGTCGCCAACCTGAACCGGTTTCCCCAGTTCACCGCCAGGGTCGGAGACTTTGACCTTCACTACCTGCACGTGGTCGGCGAGGCGGGCGGCAAGCGGCCCCTGCTCATCACGCACGGCTGGCCGGGCTCGCACTTCGAGTTCTGGGGCGCCATCGAGAAGCTGGCCTATCCCAGCCGTTTCGGCGGGGACCCGGCGGACGCCTTCGACCTGGTCATCCCCTCCCTGCCCGGCTTCGGCTTCTCCTCCAAGCCGAAGCGACCGATCGGCCAGAAGGCGACGGCGGCCCTGTTCAACCAGCTGATGACCGAGGTTCTTGGCTATCGGTCCTACCTCGCCCAGGGCGGCGACTGGGGCGGGCTGGTCACCTCCTGGCTGGGCCACAACCACGGCGACAGCGTCCGGGCGATCCACCTGAACATGATCGGCTTCCGCCCCCATGGCGGGCCGACCTCCGAGGCGGAGATCGCCTGGATCACGCGGCAGGGCCAGATGATGGACCTGATGGGCGCCTATTTCCGCCTTCAGGCGTCCAAGCCCCAGTCCATCGCCTGGATGGCGGCGGGCAATCCGGTGGGCCAGGCGGCCTGGATCGCCGAGCGGTTCCACGACTGGTCGGACCTGTCGGTGAAGACCCTGGACCAGGCCTATTCCCGCGACCAGCTGCTGACCAACATCATGATCTACGTGATGACCGGCAGCTTCACGACCGGCGCCTGGTACTATCGCGGCCTCCTTGAGGAGGGCGGCGTCGCCTTCAAGCCCGGCGAGCGGTGCGAGACCCCGACGGCCTTCGCCAACTTCCCCGGCGAGCCCCTCTATTCCGCCCCGCCGCGCAGCTGGGCCGAGCGGGCCTACAACATCGTCCGCTGGAGCGAGATGCCCCGGGGCGGGCACTTCGCGGCCATGGAGGAGCCGGACCTCTACGTGGAGGACGTCCGGGCCTGGGCCCGCGAGGCGGGCTGATCCCGGCGATGGCGCGCTACGACTTCGCCTCTGACAACACCGCGCCCGCGGCGCCGGAGGCGATGGAGGCCCTGGTCCGGGCCAATGGGGCGGGCTTCACGCCCGGCTACGGGTCTGATCCGGTCACTGCGGCGGCGGCGGACGCCGTCCGCGCCCTGCTGGACGCCGACGCCGAGGTCCGCTTTGTCGCCTCGGGCACGGCGGCCAACGCCATCTGCCTGGCCGCCCTGGCCCGCCCCTTCGAGGCCGTGCTGGCGCACCGCCACGCCCATGTCCTGACCGACGAGACCGGGGCCCCAGGCTTGTTCGGGCACGGCGTCGGCCTGACCGGCCTGGAAGGCGCCTCGGGCCGGATCGACCCGGCGGGTCTCGAGGCCGCCCTGGCGGAGCCCGAGGTTTCGCACCGCCAGCCCCCCGCCGCCCTCTCCCTGACCCAAGCCACGGAATACGGGGCGGTCTATCCTGGCGAGGCCCTGGCGGCCCTCTGCGCCAAGGCCAAGTCCGCCGGGCTGGGCGTGCACCTCGACGGCGCGCGGCTGGCCAACGCGGCCGCCGCCGGCTTCGACGTCCGGACGATAGGCCCCATGGGCGTCGACCTCTTGGTGCTGGGCGGGGCCAAGTCGGGCATGCCGCCCTGTGAGGCCATCGTGATCTTCGAGCGGGCCCTGGCCCGGCGCTTCGACGCCCGGCTCAAGCAGTCGGGACAGCTGGCGTCCAAGGGACGCTTCCTGGCCGCCCCCTTCCTGGGGATGCTGGCCGACGGCGCCTGGGCCCGGCGGGCGGCGCACGCCAACGCCATGGCGGCGCGGCTGGCCGCCGCCTGCCCCTTCCCCCTGGCCCACCCTGTGGAGGCCAACGGGGTCTTCGTGCACATGGACGAGGACCGGCTCCAGGCCCTGCGGGCCGAGGGCTGGTTCGTCTACCGGTTCCTGGACGGTTCCGTGCGGTTCATGTGCTCCTGGGCGACCTCGGCGGAGGCGGTCGACGAGATCGCCGCCGCCCTCCGCCGGATCGCCTGAGACTCAGACCACGAAGCGGGCCAGGCGGCCCTTGATGATGGCCTCGGCCTCGGAAACGATCCGCGAGACCAGCTCGGCGCAGGTCGGGATGTCGTGGATCAGGCCCTGCACCTGGCCGGCCGACCAGATGCCGTGGTTGGGATCGCCGGTCTCGTAGACCACCCGGCCGCGCGTTCCGGCGACCAGCTCGCGCACGTCCTCGAACTTGGCGCCCGAGCGCTCCAGCTCCACCACCTGGCGGCTGATGTCGTTGCGCGCCACCCGCGAGGTGTTGTGCATGGTGCGGAAGATGAGGTCGGTGGCGCGCTCGTCGTTCTCGACGATCTGGCGCTTCACGTTCTCGTGGATCGGGCTTTCCTTCGTGCACATGAAGCGCGTGCCCATGTTGATGCCCTCGGCGCCGAGGGCCAGGGCCGCCACGAGGCCCCGCGCATCGCCGAAACCGCCCGAGGCGATCATCGGCACCTTCACCTTGTCGGCGGCGGCCGGAATGAGGATCAGGCCGGGGACGTCATCCTCGCCCGGGTGGCCGGCGCACTCGAAGCCGTCGATGGAGATGGCGTCGACGCCCATGCGCTCGGCCGACAGGGCGTGGCGGACGCTGGTGCACTTGTGCACGACGATGACGCCGTTGGCCTTGAAGTCGTCGACATGCTCCTGCGGCTTGTTACCGGCGGTCTCGACGATCTTCACGCCGCTTTCGATGATGGCCTTGCGGTACTCGGCGTAGGGCGGCGGGTTGATGGCCGGAAGGATGGTCAGGTTCACGCCGAAGGGCTTGTCCGTCAGCTTGCGGCAGCGCTCGATCTCGGCGCGCAGGGCGTCCGGCGTCGGCTGGGTCAGGGCGGTGATGAAGCCCAGGCCGCCGGCGTTGGCCACGGCGGCCACAAGCTCGGCCCGGCCGACCCACTGCATGCCGCCCTGAACGACAGGGTGCTCCACACCGACAAGCTCGGTGAAACGCGTCTTGATCGCCATGATGTCCTCCCCTTGGCGTCCAGGCTCTCGCCTCTTGGAAGGACAATGAAACGCCGGACCCAGGGTCAGGCAAGCGGCATTTCGGCCTACTTCAGGCCGGTCCGGCCGATGGCGTAGAAGCGCTCGGACCTCTGCTTCAGGAGCTTTTCGACGCTCTTGCCCTCAAGGCTGTCGAGTTCCTTCTCCAGGGCGTCGCCGACGATGCGCAGGGCGGCCGCCGGGTCCGCGTGGGCGCCGCCGGGGGGCTCGGGAATGATCCTGTCGACGATCTTCATCTTCAGGAGATCGGCGGCGGTGATCTTCATCGCCTTGGCGGCCTCCTCGGCGGTGCGGGCGCCGCGCCAGAGGATGGAGTTGGCGCCCTCCGGCGGGATGACCGAATAGATGGCGTGCTCGAGGATCAGCACCCGGTTGCCGCAGGCGATGCCCAGGGCGCCGCCCGATCCGCCCTCGCCGGTGACGATGGCGACCATGGGGACCCGGAGCATCAGGCACTTCTCGGTGGAGCGGGCGATGGCCTCGGCGACGCCGCGCTCCTCGGACCCCACTCCCGGATAGGCGGCCGGCGTGTCGACGAAGCTGATGACCGGCAGGTTGAAGCGCTCGGCCAGCTCCATCAGCCGGATCGCCTTGCGATAG
Source organism: Pseudomonadota bacterium (assembly GCA_046046615.1). GTDB lineage: Bacteria > Pseudomonadota > Alphaproteobacteria > Caulobacterales > Caulobacteraceae > Phenylobacterium. The sequence goes on along the minus strand of JBJOJL010000007.1, from coordinate 29,989 downwards.
CCCTCGGGCCGGGCGTAGCCGAAGTTGTGCTTCACCCGGGTGACGGTGTCCCGCCCCTTCTCGTGCCCCATGACCAGGACGGGCCGGCCGCGGAACCGGCCGATGCCGCCCATGATCGCCTGGTCGTCGGCGAACTTGCGGTCGCCCTTGAGCTCCACGAACTCGTCGATCAGGCCAGCGCAGTAGTCCACGAAATGGGGGCGCTCAGGGTGCCGGGCGACCTGGGTCTTCTGCCAGGCGTCGAGGTTGGCGTAGGCGTCCTTGCGCATCTGCCGGGCCCGGTCGCGCAGGGCGTCGATCTCGCGGGTCAGGTCGTCGGTGCCGGCGGTCTCGGCCAGCCGGGACAGCTCGTCGATCTTGGCCTCGAGGTCGGCGATGGGGCGCTCGAACTCGAGATAATGAACGGCCATGCGGCGGGAATCCCGTCCTGTTTCGCTGGGGGCGAACCTAGTGGCTGGGGGGCCTCAGGAAAAGCCGGATTCGCGCCCGGGCTTGCGGGTGGCGGAGAGGGGGTGGGCCGAGGTCACCACCTCGCGCAGCCTGTCCCCGGCCACGTGGGTGTAGATCTGGGTGGTGGCGATGTCGGCGTGGCCGAGCAGGGTCTGGACGACCCGCAAGTCGGCCCCGCCCTCCAGCAGGTGGGTGGCGAAGGCGTGCCGCAGGACGTGGGGGGAGACCCGCGCGGGATCGATTCCCGCTTCGATCGCCGCCTCGGCGAGCAGCTGGGCGAACCGCCGCGGGGTCAGCCGTCCGCCCCTGCCGCCGGAGGGAAAGAGCCAGGGATTGGCCGCGTCCCCCTTGGGCAGGGTCCGGGCCCGGACCTCCAGCCAGGCGCGGACGGCCGAGCGCGCCGCATCATTCAGGGGGGCGAGCCTCTCCTTGCCGCCCTTGCCGCGGATCATCAGGAAGGCCGGGTCGCGGGCGACCGCCGCGAGGGTCAGGCTGGTCAGCTCGGACACCCGCAGGCCGCCGGCGTAGGCCAGCTCGATCATGCAGGCGAGGCGAAGGCCCTTCACCTCATCCCGGACTGTGGCGGCGGCGATCAGGGCGGCGGCCTCCTCGCGGGTGAGCACCCTGGGCAGGGGCCGGCCGCGGCGGGGCGCCTCGACCCGGCGGGAGGGATCGTCAGGCCGCCAGCCCTCGGCCAGGACGAAACGGTAGAACTGGCGCAGCGCCGCCCGGCGCCGGGAGGCCGTGGCGGGCGACAGCCCCCGTCGCCCCATGTCGGCGAAGTAGGCTTCCACGTCCTCGGCGGAGGCCGAGGCCAGGCTGAGGCCGCGCCCCGCCAGGAAGCCCGAGGCGTCGAGAAGGTCCCGCTCGTAGGCGCGCAGGGTGTTGGCCGCCGCCGCCCGCTCGACGGACATCATCTCCAGGAAAGCCTCGGCCCAGCCCTCGCCGCTCATGATCCCCGCCTGCGGGCGCCCCGCCAAATCAGCCTGATCCTAGCGCCTGCCGGAGGCTTGGTGTAGAAACAAGACCTCCCATGGACCCTTCAGACCCCTTGCGCGCCCGGACCATCACCCTCGTGGGGCTGATGGGCTCGGGCAAGTCCAGCGTCGGCAAGCGCCTCGCCCAGGCCCTGGACCTGCCCTTCCGCGACGCCGATGAAGAGGTAGAGGTCGCCGCCGGGCGCTCCATCCCGGAAATCTTCGCCCAGCTCGGAGAGCCCGCCTTCCGGGATGGCGAGCGGCGGGTGATCGCCCGCCTGCTGGAGGGGCCGCCCATCGTGCTGGCCACGGGCGGCGGCGCCTTCATGAACCCCGAGACCCGGGCCCTGATCAAGGCGCGCAGCGTGTCGGTCTGGCTGAAGGCCGACCTGCCCGTCCTGGCCCGGCGGGTGGCCCGCAAGGACAACCGTCCCCTCCTGACCGGCAAGGACCCGATGACCGTGCTGACGGAGCAGGCGGAGGCGCGCTATCCGTCCTACGCCCAGGCCGACATCACCGTCGAGACCGGGGACTCGCCGCACCAAGTCACCGTCGACCAGGTCATCCGCGCCCTCACCGACTGGCAGGCCCGCCCCGTAACATGACCCGTTCCGTTCCCGTCGAACTTGGCGAGCGCCGCTATGAGGTGCTGATCGGCCCCGGCCTCCTGGAGGCCGCCGGCGAGCGCCTGCGCCCCTTCGTGCGTCGCGACCGGGTCGCCGTGGTCTCCGACGAGACCGTCTGGGGCCTGCACGGCGCCCGCCTCGCCGCCGCGCTGGAGCCGGCCGGGCTGGCCGTCCATCCCATCGTCCTGCCCCCCGGCGAACAGACCAAGAGCTTCGCCGGCCTGGAGACGCTCTGCGACGCCCTGCTGGCGCTGGAGCTGGACCGGGGCGACCTGATCGTCGCCTTCGGCGGCGGGGTGATCGGCGACCTCGCGGGCTTCGCCGCCGCCATCTACAAGCGCGGCGCCGACTTCGTGCAGATCCCCACCACCCTGCTGGCCCAGGTGGACTCCTCGGTGGGCGGCAAGACCGCCATCGACACCCCCCGCGGCAAGAACCTGGTCGGCGCCTTCCACCAGCCCCGCCTGGTCCTGGCGGACCTGGACGTGCTCGGCACCCTGCCGGACCGCGAGATGCGGGCCGGTTACGCCGAGGTGCTGAAATACGGCCTGCTGGGCGACGCCGGCTTCTTCGCCTGGCTGGAGGCCAACGGCGCCGCGGTCCTGGCGCGTGACCCGGAGGCCCTAGCCCGGGCCGTGGAGCGGTCCGTGGAGATGAAGGCCGAGATCGTCATCGCCGACGAGCGCGAGGCCGGTCGCCGGGCCCTGCTCAACCTCGGCCACACCTTCGGCCACGCCCTGGAGGCCGAGACAGGCTACGGCGAGGCCCTGCTTCACGGCGAGGCGGTGGCCCTGGGTTCGGCCATGGCCTTCCGGTACTCCGCTGCAGAGGGCCTGTGCCCCGCCGGGGACGCCGATCGGGCGGTGGCCGCCGTCGCCGCGGCCGGCCTGCCCGCGCGCCTCGCGGACCTTGGGACACGGACCTTCGCCGCCGACGACCTCCTGCGTCACATGGCCCAGGACAAGAAGGCCGAAGGCGGCCGGCTGACCTTCATCCTCGCCCGGCGCGCCGGCGAGACCTTCGTGGCGCGCGACGTGGACGCGGCCCGGATGCGCGCCTTCCTGGTTTCTGAAGGAGCGATCTGATGTGGGGCGTCATCCTGGCCCTGACCCCGGTCATTTTTGGCCTGCTCGCTATCTCGGCGGTCTTTTCCGCTGCGGAAACGGCCCTCACGGGGGCCAGCCGCACGCGGATGCACCAGCTCGAGCGCGAGGGCGACCGGGCGGCGGGGCGGGTGAACCGGCTGATCTCCGACCAGGAGACCATGATCGGGGCCGTCCTCCTGGGGAACAACCTGATCAACATCCTGGCCTCGGCGGTCACCACCGAGTTCCTGACACGGGCCATCCCCGGCGCCTGGGGCGTGGCGGCGGCGACGGGGATCATGACCGTCCTGGTCCTGGTCTTTTCGGAAGTCCTGCCCAAGACCCTGGCCATCCTGCGCTCGGACGACGTCGCGCGTTTCCTGTCCGGCCCGACCCTGGTGGTGGTGAAGGTCTTCGGTCCGATCATCTGGGCCATCCAGTGGATCGTCCGGCGCACCCTGGGCCTGTTCGGCGTCAAGCTGGGCATGGAGATGGACGTGCTTGCCGCGCACGAAGAGATCCGCGGCGCCGTGGAGTACCACCACTCCGAAGGCCTGGTGGAGGCCCGGGACCGGCGGATGCTGGGCGGCGTGCTCGACCTGTCCGACATGGATGTGAGCCAGGTCATGGTCCACCGGATGTCCATCTCCATGGTCGACGCCGACCTGCCGGTCCGGGACCTGGTCGCCCTGGTGCTGAAGAGCGACCACACCCGAATCCCGCTCTATCGCGACAACCCGGAGAACATCATCGGCGTCCTCCACGCCAAGGACCTGTTGCTGGCCATCTCCGAGGCCGACGGCGACATGTCGAAGGTCTCGGTGGACAAGATCCGGCGGGAGCCCTGGTTCATCCCGGACACCACCAACCTCAAGGACCAGCTGAACGCCTTCCTCAAGCAGAGGAACCACTTCGCCCTTGTCGTTGACGAATACGGGGCCCTGCAGGGCCTGGTGACCCTGGAGGACATCCTCGAGGAGATCGTCGGCGAGATCGAGGACGAGTACGACAACACCGTCGAGGGCCTGCGCCGCCAGCCGGACGGGTCGGTGTCGGTGGCCGGGTCGGTGGCTGTCCGCGACCTGAACCGCGCCATGGACTGGAGCCTGCCGGACGAGCCCGCCGTGACCGTGGCGGGTCTGGTCATCCACGAGGCGCAGGCCATCCCCCGGATCGGCCAGGCCTTCATCTTCCACGGCCACCGCTTCCAGGTGGTCAAGCGGGTGCGCAACCGCATCACCGCCCTCAAGATCTCACCGCCGCTCGAGGGCGCCGAGACCGTCTGACCCGCCGCGCGGCGCCGGGCCTCAGAGGCCCTTGGCCTCCAGGGCGGCCAGCACCTTGTCCGGGGTCAGGGGATAGTCGCGAAGGCGCACGCCGCAGGCGTTGTAGACCGCATTGGCGATGGCCGCCCCGGCGCCGCAGATTCCCAGCTCGCCCACGCCCTTGATCCCCATGGGGTTGGCCTTGTCGTCGGCCTCGTCCAGCAGGACCGCGTCGAGGTTGACGATGTCCGCGTGGACCGGGGCAAGGTAGCCCCCCAGGTCCTGGTGCAGGAAGGAGCCGTAGCGCGGATCAACGGGGTTGGCCTCGGTCAGGGCCGCGCCGACGCCCCAGATCATCCCGCCGGTGATCTGGCTCTTGGCCAGCTTGGCGTTGAGGATGCGGCCGGCGGCGAAGACGCCGAACATGCGCCGCAGGCGAACCTCGCCGGTGACGGAATCAACCCCGACCTCGGCGAACTGGGCGCCGTAGGTGTGCTGGGACCAGTCGCGGGCGTCTGCGGCGGGAGAGATTCCTCCCTCCACATAGACCCCCTCGGGACCGGCCCGGGCCGCAAGGGCGGCGAGGCTCTCGCTGCGGTTGCCCAGGACGATGTTTCCATTGGCGAAGTCCATCAGGGTCGGGTCCTCGCCGTACAGGGGCGAGGCCGGGTCCCCGGCGGCGAGCTCGGCCAGGCGCCGGCGCATGACCATGCCCGTCTCGTAGGCCGCGGAGCCGGCGGTGGCGGCGCCGAACTGGCCGCCCGATCCGGGCGCCGGCGGCAGGTCGGAATCGCCCAGCTCCACCCGGACCTGGTCGAGGGTGAGCCCGAGGGTCTCGCCGGTGATCTGGGCCAGGATGGTGTAGGTGCCGGTGCCGATGTCGGTCATCCCCTGTGTCAGGGTTGCGACGCCGTCGCCGGTGAGGCGCAGCCCCGCCTTGGCGGGCAGCAGGAAGTTGCCGCGGATGGCGGTGGCCATGCCCATGCCGACATACCAGCGGCCGTCCCGGACGGCGCCCGGGACCGGGTTCCGGCGATCCCAGCCGAACTGCTGGGCGCCCTCCTGCATGCACCGCACGAGCTGGCGGACGGAGAAGGGCTTGCCGGTCTCCGGGTCGGCCAGGGGCTCATTGCGGATGCGCAGCTCGATGGGGTCGAGGCCCAGGGTCTCGGCCAGCTCGTCCATGGCGCATTCCAGGGAGAGCATGCCCGGCGCCTCGCCAGGGGCGCGCATGGCGCCGGCGTGGGGGATGTCGAGGCGGACCAGCCGGTGCCCCGTCAGCCGGTGTGGCGCGGCGTAGAGGTTGCGGGCGAAGTTCGCCGCATGCTCCACGAAGGGGGCGTTGCGGGCGCAGTGGGTCACCGCCTCCAGGGCCATGGCGTTGAGCCGACCCGACCGGTCGGCGCCGAGCCGGACCCGCATCTGGACGGCGGGCCGGTGGATGGTGGCCTGGAACATCTGCTGGCGGGTGTAGGCGACACGGACCGGCCGCCCGGTCTCGCGGGCTCCGAGGGCCGCCAGGGTCAGGTCGTCGTAGGACTGGCCCTTCCCGCCGAAGCCGCCGCCGATGTAGCGCGTGAACAGGCGGACCCGGTCGGAAGGGATTCCCAGGGTCTCGGCCAGGGCGTGCTGGCCGCCCTTGACCATCTGGATGGAGGTGTGGACCACCACCTTGTCGCCTTCCCACCAGGCGGTGGTGGCGCAGGGCTCCATCTGGGCGTGGTTCTGCAGGGGACTGAACCAGGTGGCGTCGACCGTCACCTCGGAGGCCGAGTATCCGGCCTCGAAGTCGCCGACACGCATGTCTTCCTCGCCCGGCGCGGGGCCGGCCTGGTCCAGGCTGGACAGGAAGTCGAGGTCCGCGGGCTCGGCCTCGTAGGTGATCCGCACAATGCCGCCGGCGGCCCGGGCGTTCTCGGGCGTGTCCGCCAGGACGAAGGCGACGGACTGGCCATAGTGCTCGACGCGGTCGGACTCCAGGGCGGGGTTTGAAGCCCTCTGGCTGCGTGGATTGAGTCGGGCGCCCCGTGCGGCCTGGGCCGGGACGTTGAGGTGGGTCCAGACCCGGACGACGCCCGGCGCGGCCTCGGCCGCCGAGACGTCGATGGAGGCGATGCGACCCCGGGCGAGGGTCGACGAGATGATGTGGCCGTAGAGGGGCGGCGCAGGCGTCTCCACCTCGAAGGCGTAGGGCGCGGTCCCGGTGACCTTGAGGCGTCCCTCGTAGCGGTCGACGGGACGGCCGATCAGGCCCGTGCGGTTCTCGGTGACGGGATTGGGCGCAGCCCAGTCGCGAACAGTGCTCATGAGCCCACCCCTTCCCGGGCCTGCCGGATCACGTCGGCGGCGAGACGCCGCACCAGGGACTTTCGACCCTCCTGCCCCGAAGCGGAGGCAAGCTCTGCGGTCGCCGCCTCGGCGGGCGAGGCTCCTCCGGCCAGGGCGGCTTCTGCGGCGCGGGCCCGCCAGGGGCGCGCCGCGACGGCGCCGAGCGCCACCCGGTCGCCGGCGACGGCGACGCTGGCGAGGGCGCCGGTGTAGGACGCCCGGGCCCGGACCTTGCGCCAGGCCTGTCCGCCCTTGGGCGGGGGCGGCAGTTCGACCGCCAGGATGAGCTCATCGGGGGCGAGGTCCGTATCCACCTGCGGCGCCTCGCCCGGCAGGCGGTGCAGGGTCTCGACCGGCCGGCGCTGGACAGAGCCATCGGCCCGGACCGTCTCGGCCAAGGCGTCAAAGGCGGACAGGGCCACGCTCATGTCCGAGGGACTGACGGCGATGCACATCTCGCTGGCCCCGAAGAGGGCGAGGGTGCTGGACAGGCCGTCCATGGCGCTGCAGCCGGAACCCGGGAGGCGCTTGTTGCAGGGCTTGGCGGCGTCCATGAAGTAGGGGCAGCGCGTGCGCTGCATCAGGTTGCCGCCCACCGTGGCCTTGTTGCGGAGCTGGACCGAGCCCCCGGCGAGGATGGCCCGCGCCAGGGCCGGATAGCGGCGACGGACCCGCGGATCCGAGGCGACGGCCGTATTGCTGGCCAGGGCCCCGATGCGGAGGCCGCCGTCGGCGGTCTCGGCGATGTCGCCCAGGGGCAGGCGGCCCACGTCGATCAGCTGCAGCGGCTGTTCGATCTCAAGCTTCATCAGGTCCAGGAGGTTGGTTCCTCCGGCCAGGAACCGGGCCCCGGGGCTGGCGGCGGCCAGGCTGAGAGCGTGGTCGACATCCCGCGCGCGCTCGTAAGCGAAGGGCTTCATGCGGCGGCTCCGGCGGCCCGGCGCACGGCGGCCAGGATCTGCGGATAGGCCGAGCAGCGACAGATGTTGCCGCTCATCCGCTCGCGGATTTCGGCGTCCGTCAGGACCACCGGCCCGGCGAGGTCGGCGGTGGCCTCGCTGGGCTGTCCGGCGGCGATCTCGGAGAGCAGGCCGACCGCCGAGCAGATCTGCCCCGGAGTGCAATAGCCGCACTGGAAGGCGTCCTCGGCGAGAAAGGCCTGCTGGACGGGATGGAGGGCCTCACCCTCGGCCAGCCCCTCGACCGTGACGACCTCGTCGCCCTCGTGCATGACCGCGAGGGACAGGCAGGCGTTGATCCGGACCCCGTTCACGAGGACCGTGCAGGCCCCGCACTGGCCGTGATCGCAGCCCTTCTTGGTCCCCTTGAGGTCAAGGCGCTCTCGCAGGAAGTCGAGCAGGCTCGTGCGCGTGTCGACGTCGGCCTTTTGGTCGACCCCGTTCACCCGGATGGTGGTCAGCACTTCAGGTTCCCCCCGTTCAAGTCCGACAGACTGTTACCTCGCCTCGTCCGGCGCAAGGGCGGTGAGGGACAGGGCGTGGACAGGCCCGGCGAGCTCCTCGGCCAGGACGCGATAGACCATGCGCTGGCGGGCCACCCGGGACTGGCCGGCGAAGGCGGCGGACCGGATCCGGATGTTGAAATGGCTCTCGCCTCCCGGCGCGGCCCCGGCGTGACCCGCGTGCCGGGCGGAGTCGTCGTCAATCACCAGCTCATTAGGCGCGAAGGCGGTGCTGAGCTTTTCCCGCAACGTTCCGGCGATCCGTCCCATGCCCGTCCTTCGAATCTTGAAAGCCTGCCCAACCTTCTCATACTTGGCGGATGGCCGGCGCGTTTCAATACAGACCCCGTTTCGTGGACATCCGCGTCCGGCCGCCCACGGCGGAGGAGGCGGCGAAGGCCGACGTGCATGCGCTGAAGCCCGGGGAGCGCGCCTGCGACCATCCGGGATGCCGGGTCGCGGCCACCGCCCGGGCGCCCAAGAGCCGGGACCTCCTGAACGACCACTACTGGTTCTGCCAGCCCCACGCCGCCGACTACAACCGCAACTGGAACTTCTTCGCCGGCATGAGCGAGGCCGAGGTGCGGGCCCGGATGGAGCAGAGCGCCCTGGGCGACAGGCCGACCTGGGACTTCAAGGCCGGGCGCAACTCCCGGGAGGCCGCCGCCGCCGCGCGCGGCTTCGCCACCGGCGACGGCTATCGCGACCCCTTCGACCTGTTCGGAAGGTCCAGCAGCGGACGGTCCGCCGAGGCGGCGCCCAGCCGGCGGCTGGGCAAGCTGGAGCGCAGCGCCCTGGCGGACCTGGACCTCGACGAGGAGGCCGACGCCTCCCGGATCCGCGCGCGCTACACCGAGCTGGTCAAGCTCTGCCACCCCGACGCCAATGGCGGCGACCGGTCGGCCGAGGCCAAGCTGCAGCGGACGATCCGCGCCTACCAGGTCCTTCGGAAAGCCAAGCTGGCCTGAGGCCCCCGTCGGGGCTCAGCGCACCGACAGCTCCAGCCGCACACGGTCGCCGTCGGCTGTGGGCTGCAGGTTGGTGTTCACGAAGACCCGGGCCGGATCGAGGCCGGCGGCGATCACGGCCTCGCTCACCGCCTTGGCGCGGGCCTGACCCAGCTCGGCGAGGGCCGCCGCGTCGGGGGCGAAGCGGGGACGAAGGGCCTCGGTCATCCACTCGATGCGCTCGAGCTTCTGGGCCTCGCCCCGGGCCGCAGTCTCCGGGAACTCCGGCGCCTTGCCGAGCGTCTCCCGGTAAAGGTCGCGCAGGCGGTCGAACCGGGCGTCCACGCCCAGCTCAGCGAACCGGGCGTCAGGCAAGCGCTTGAGCTCCCGGGCCATCATCCGGTCCGACATGCGCGTTTCGGCCAAGGCCTCGGCGTCGGCGGCGAGGCCCGGCCCGGCCGGGATGTCGAGGCTGAGGGCCGGGCGGTCGGCGAAGGCCGGAACGAGGGCGGCGAAGGCCTCGCCCTGGCCCGCAGGCAGGGCCGCAGACCCGGGCTGGAAGTCCACGAAGCGGGCGCCCTCGACGCCGGGGAAGGACGCGGCCAGGGCCTGGAAGGGCGACGAGACGGCCTTGCTGAAGAGGTTGCGCACCACCTGCCAAACGATCGGCCAGACCTTGAACTTCGGGTCCTCCAGCGAACCGGTGACCGGGACGGTGAGGTCGATCACGCCGTTCTTGTCCTTGAGCAGGGAGGTCGCCAGGCGGACCGGCACGGGCACCTTGTCCTTGCTGTTGGTCGCCTCGCCCCACTCCAGCTGGTCGATGACCACGTGGTGGTCGGCGTTCAGGGCGTCCTTGACGATTCGGTAGTGGAGTTCCGTGGTCAGCTTGCCCCGGGCGATGGCGTAGCCGGCGTAGCGCCCGGAATAGGGATTGAAGACCGGAAGCTCGATATTCCGGAAGGCCATGGACAGGTCGGTCTGGTCGGTCACGTCGAGAGGGTCGAGGGTCCCGCGGATGACCACCGGGGAGTTGGGACTGATGACCTGGCCGTCCAGCTGCACCTTGGCCGCCCGGCCCGGACGATTTGTAACGCCGTCCACCCGGCCGCGGAGGGCGTCGATGGTTGCGGAGAAGTTCGGGTCGATCGAATAGTCCGAGAACTGGAGCCGCCCGGCCTCGAAGGTCAGGCGGTCAAGGGTGACCGGGAAGTCCGGTTCGACGCGATTGTTGCGGGCGTCCGCCCGCTTGGCGGCGCGGGCGTCCAGGGCCTCGCGGCGCACCTTGGCCAGGCGCTTCTTCTCCTCCCGGCGGGCCTTGCCCTTGAGGGTCTTGAGGTCCGCGGCCTTGAGCGTCTCGGCGCGGGCGTTGGCCTCGGGGTCTTCCTCCAGCAGGGCCCGGATGTTGAGGGACGTGTCCGGCAGCACCTCGAGACGGGCGTCGAGGCCGCTCAGTCGGCCCGAGGCGATGCGCAGGCCCTTGGGGGTCAGGTTCATGCCCTCGAGGGAGAGGCGGTTCCAGGCCGCAAGCCGGGACTGGGCCTGGGTCTCGTAGACCTCGAAGCCGTCGACGGCGGCGGAGCCCTTCCAGCTGAAGTCCGGCTGTGCGGGGCGGCTTCCGTCGAAGGCGACGGCGCCCCGGGCGCTGGCCATGCCGGCCCGGATGTCCAGGGCGGCGGGGACCGGCATGTAGGGCTTGAGCCAGGCGAGGGGCAGGGCGGCGAGGTTGATGTCGAGCTGGGCCGAGGGCGAGGCGGGATTGACCTTGCCCCGGGCTGAAAGGCTCGCCGAACCGTTGATGCGGGTGGAGGCCTCGACGCCGAGGGGGCCGCCGGGAGTCGCCAGGTCGCCGGTCAGGCCGAGGTTCAGCGGCGACAACCGGAACCTGGCGGCGGGGGAAACCGCTTCATCGGTGATCCGGACATCACCCCCGGCAAGGTCGATGCGCCCAAGGCTGACCTTCCAGGGCGGCGCAGAGGGCTTGGAGGCCGAAGGCTTTGCAGGCGGCGGCGGGGTGAGGCCGGCCACTCGGATATCCCCGTTGGAAGCGCGCAGGACCGCCGCGGACAGGCCCTCCAGGCGGATTGAGCCAATCGAGACGGACTGGCCGGCGAGGGAGACCCCGACATCGCCGACCTGGACATGGGACAGCGCGGCCCCCTCCCCGCCCTTGGGCGGCCGGACGGACAGGCTGCGGATGTCCGCGGAAGGAAGCCGGAGGGTGAAATCCGGCGCGCCCTTGCTAGGGGCCGAGACCGTGAAGGCGGCGGGCGCCAGGTCGACCTGGCCTACCGCCACCTGGGCCGGCGGCAGGTCGCCTCGGGTCACGGCGGCGAAGTTGCTGAGGCCGAAGGTCTTCAGAGTCCCCTTCAGGGCCGCCCCGGCGTCGGTGAGGGACAGGTCATAGTCGACGGCGACTTCAGCCAGCCCGTCGCCGAGGGCGATCGGAAGCGCCTCGTCCAGGAAGCGGGACAGGGAGACGACATGCAGCTTGTTCACCGTGATCTCGCCCCGCGAGCCCACGGGCGAGAGACTGGCGGTCCCGCGCCAGGCCAGGGTCTCGTCCTGTGACGTCCGGGCGCTCAGGGCGAACCGCCCGTCCTCGCCGGGGAAGGTGCGGAAGTCGCGCAGCCGGAAGGCAAGGGGCCTGAGCAGCTTTTCGGGCTTCTGCGTCTTCCGGTGATCGGCGAAAGCCACCTCGCCCCCGGCGACGATGAGGTCGGAGATCACAAGCTTGGGGGTCGGGCCATCGGACGGCGGCGGCGCCAGCTTCGCAAGGTTCAGGGAGCCGTCAGGCTGCAGGACGGCCGAGACCCAGGGCCGGTTGACGGCGATCTCGTTGAACCTTGGCGTTCCGGTGAAGATCGAGAGGAAGCTGATGTCCACCCGCAGGGCGCCGACCTTGACCATGGGCGCTTCAGCCGGAAGGGCGATGTCCTCGATATCGACCGCCAGGCGGAAGGGATCAAAGCGGATCTCGCCCAGGGCGAGGCGCTTGTTCAGCTTTTCGTCCGCCCACTTGACCGCCTGGGACCGGATGATCCCGGGAACCAGGGTGTAGCCGGCGATGACGTAGGCGCCGAAGAGGACGGCGATCGCAAGGCCCGCCCAGACCCAGACCTTCAAGGCGCCCTTGAACATCGCCAATCCCCCCTCCCGGCCCGGCGTCAGACCGGGACCTCCCCCTGCACCGTGGTGCGGTGCATGACCCGAAGGTGGCCGTCATAGCCGCCCTCGGCGAAGTGCATGGTGCAGCGGTTGTCCCACATCAGAAGGTCCCCGACAGTCCACCGGTGCCGGTAGATGAACTGCTCCTGTGTCAGATGGGCGAACAGGAAGCCGAGGAGGGCCTTGGACTCCTCCGGCGTGAAGCCCTCGATCCCGACCGTGTAGACCGGGCTGATGTAGAGGGCCTTGCGGCCTGTGACGGGATGGGTCCGGACCAGGGGGTGGGTCAGGCTGCCATCCGCTTCTTCCGAGACGATGATCTTCATGGTCCGGGCTTCGGTATCGCGGGCGAAGACCCCCTTGGTGCCATAGCTCTGGCGGGCCGAATGAACCGCCCGCAGGGGCGCCAGCACGGCCTTCATGGCGTCGGACAGGGCGTCCCAGGCGCGGCTGGCGTCAACGAATAGGGTGTCGCCGCCGACGGGCGGGATGGTCTGGGCGCGCAGGAGGGTGGCGGCCGGAGGGGTCTCCAGGAAGCTCCAGTCCGAATGCCAGCCCGCCCCGAAATTGGTCGCCTTCTCATCCGGCTCCCGGCGCAGTTCCAGGACATTCGGCCGCCCGGGCATGGGCTCGATGTAGGGGTCCTTGCCGAAGGGGCCAATCTGCCGGGTGAAGGCCTCGAGGGCGTCCAGGTCCAGGGGCTGGCCCGGGAAACAGACCACCGAATGCCGGGCCCAGGCCGCGCGGATCTCGGCCAGCACCTCCGGGGGGGCGGGCCGGGAAAGGTCAGGCCCCATGATGCGGGCGCCAAAGCCCGAGGGCTCAGCTGAAACCTGGACGCCGTGTTCCGCCTGTCCGCTCATCGTCGCCTCCCGACCCTCATTTTCTCCGCGGGGTCCCGACGCCATCAAAGCCGGTTTGCATCGAGCGCGTAAGCCTGTAATCGAACCGGGTCATGACTTCTCTCGCCGATACCCAGGACGAAAAGCTCCTGTCCCTCGTTCCCGATCGCAGCGTCTCCCTGAGGGAGACGTTCGGCGTCGATTCCGACATGATGGTCCCCGCCTTCAGCGAGCGCGACCCGCACGTCCCCGACGTCGATCCGGCCTACAGGTTCGATCCGGAGACCACCAAGGCCATATGCGCCGGGTTTGCACATGATCGCAGGGTCATGGTGCAAGGTTATCACGGAACGGGCAAGTCCACCCACATCGAACAGGTGGCGGCGCGCCTCAACTGGCCCCTCATCCGGGTCAACCTGGACAGCCACGTCTCGCGGATCGACCTGGTCGGCAAGGACGCCATCGTCCTGAAGGACGGCAAGCAGGTCACCGAGTTCCGCGAAGGCATCCTGCCCTGGACGATCCAGCGGCCGATCGCCCTGGTGTTCGACGAATACGACGCCGGCCGGCCCGACGTGATGTTCGTGATCCAGCGGGTCCTGGAGGCGCAGGGCAAGCTGACCCTGCTCGACCAGAACCGGGTCATCCGGCCGAACCGCTTCTTCCGGCTGTTCGCCACCACCAACACCATCGGCCTGGGCGACACGACGGGGCTCTATCACGGCACCCAGCAGATCAACCAGGGCCAGATGGACCGGTGGTCCATCGTGACCACCCTGAACTACCTGGCGCACGACGTGGAGGCCGACATCGTGGTGGCCAAGTGCCCCGCCTACGCCACGGCCGAGGGCCGACGCACGGTGGCCGCCATGGTCCGGGTGGCCGACATGACCCGCAACGCCTTCATCAACGGCGACATCTCGACCGTGATGAGCCCGCGGACGGTCATCACCTGGGCGCAGAACGCCGAGATCTTCGACGGCGACCTGGGCCTGGCCTTCCGCATGACCTTCCTGAACAAGTGCGATGAACTGGAGCGCGGCACCGTCGCCGAGTTCTTCCAGCGCGCCTTTGGCCAGGAACTGCCCGAAAGCACCGCCCGCCCCCGTCTCGGCTGAGCCCGGCGGGCGCCCTGACCGGGAGACCGACATGATCCGCCCCGCCCTGACCGCCCTCGCCGCCGGCCTGTGGCTCGCCGCCGCCGGTGGGGCCCACGCCCAGACCACCGCGCCGGCCGCGGGGGGGATCGATTACGCCAAGTCCGACAACTGGCTTTGCCTGCCCGGGCGCAAGGACGCCTGCGCCACGGACAATACGGCCACCCTCATCCATCCGGATGGCCGCCTGGAGCGCGAGACCTGGGCGGCTGACCCCAAGGCGGCGGTGGACTGCTTCTACGTCTATCCCACCGTGTCGAACGACAACGCCATCCTGTCGGACATGGTCGCGAATGACGAGGAGCGCCGCGTGGTCGAGCAGCAGCTCTCCCGCTTCGCCTCCAAGTGCCGCGTCTTTGCGCCCCTCTACCGACAGTTCACCCTGACCGCCCTGAGGGCGTCGATGATGGGCCAGCCCCTGCCCGGCGGCGTCCCGGCCTCGGCCCCCCGGCCGGATACCGGCTACAACGACGTGGTCGACGCCTGGCGGCATTACCTCAAGACCGAAAACAAGGGCCGCGGCGTCATCCTGATCGGCCACTCCCAGGGTTCGGGCGTCCTGACCCGGCTGCTGGCCAACGAGATCGACGGCAAGCCAGACCAGAAGCTGCTGGTCTCGGCCCTGCTGACGGGGACCAACCTGCCGGTGGACCCCGGCAAGACCACCGGCCTCCTGAAGTCCATCCCCACCTGCACCGACGCCGGCCAGACGGGCTGCGTGATCGCCTACGCCACCTTCCGCTCGACGGTTCCCCCGCCGCCGGCGACCCTTTTCGGCCGACCCCGGGAGCCGGGGACGGGGCGCGTGGCCGCCTGCACCAACCCCGCGGCCCTGGGCGGGGGATCTGCGCCCCTCGACGCCTACCTCTCCACGACCGGGAACGGCCAGGACCCAGCCGGATGGGTCAAGGGCGGCCCTCGCATCGAGACGCCCTTCGTCAAGGTTCCGGGCCTCCTGAGCGGCGCCTGCGTCTCGCGCGACGGCCTGAACTGGCTGGAGGTGACGGTGAAGGCCGACCCTGCCGATCCCCGGACCGACGACATCCGCGGCGACGTGATGGCCGGGACCCAGGTCAACGCCGGCTGGGGCCTGCACCTGATCGACGTCAACCTGGTGATGGGCGACCTCGTCGCCCTGGTCGACACCCAGTCCCGGGCCTGGGCGGCCCGACGGCCCTAGGGAGCGATCGTACCCCACCCATGTCCAGGAACCCGGAAAGTCCCGTCGAGCCCTTCAAGCGCGCCCTCGCCAACGCGGTGCGTTCGCTCGCCCAGAATCCGGACCTGGAAATCGTCTATTCGGGCGAGGCCTCGGGGGTCCAGGGCGACCGGGCCGTCCTGCCCCACCCGCCCCGGGACCTGACCCCGGACGACGCGGCGCGGATCCGCGGCATGGCCGACCAGATGGCCCTGCGGATGTCGCAGCACGACCCGGCGATCCACGCCCGGACCCGGCCGGGATCGGCCGAGGGCCAGCCCGTCTTCGACGCGCTCGAGCAGGCGCGGATCGAGGCTGTCGGCGCCAACGCCCTCGGCGGGGTGAAGGCCAACCTGAAGGCCATGCACGAGGCGGCCTGGGCGCGCCGCCCCTTCAACCCCGTGGAGGCCCAGGCCAACCCGCCGATGGCGGACATCGTCTCCCTCCTGGTGCGCGAGCGTCTGACCGGGGTGGAGCCGCCGCCGAACGCCCGGCCCCTGGTCGACATGTACCGCGCCGAGATCGAGGCTCGCGGCGGCGAGACCCTCGACAAGCTGGGCGAGGTGATCGGCGACCAGAAGGCCTTTGGCCGCCTGGCCCGGAGCCTCCTGCGCGACCTGTCCATGGGCGACGACCTGACGGATGCCCCCGAACCGGCGGACCAGCAGGAAGAGTACGGCGACGAGGGCGAGTCCGAGGCCAGCGAGCAGGGCGAGGAGGGCGAAGGCGAGGCCCAGTCGCCCCAGCAGACCTCCATGGACGACGGCGAAAGCACCCACCGCGAGAGCGAGGACGCCGACAGCCAGCTCACCGAGGCGATGGAGGACCCCAACGCCGAGGACATGGACGAGCCCCCGGAGATGGGCGAGGGCGACCAGCCGGCCCGTCCCGAGATCAAGGGCGAGGGCAAGGTTCCCGCCTACCGGGTCTTCACCACCGCGCACGATGAGGTCGTCGCCGCCGAGGAGCTCTGCGAGGCCGAGGAGCTGACCCGGCTGCGGGCCTATCTCGACCAGCAGCTGGCCAGCCTGTCGACCGTGGTCTCGCGCCTGGCCAACAAGCTGCAGCGCAAGCTGATGGCCCAGCAGAACCGCTCCTGGACCTTCGACCTGGAGGAAGGGATCCTGGACGTGGCGCGCCTGACCCGCGTGATCGTCGACCCCACCGCCTCCCTGGCCTTCAAGGAGGAGGAGGACACCGAGTTCCGCGACACGGTGGTCAGCATCCTTATCGACAATTCGGGCTCCATGCGGGGCCGGCCGATCATGGTGGCGGCGGTCTGCGCCGACATCCTGGCGCGCACCCTCGAGCGCTGCGGCGTCAAGACCGAAGTCCTGGGCTTCACCACCCGGGCCTGGAAGGGCGGCAGCTCGCGCGAGGACTGGCTGAAGGCCGGCAAGCCCGCCGCCCCCGGCCGGCTGAACGACCTGCGCCACATCATCTACAAGGCGGCCGACGCGCCCTGGCGCCGGGCCCGGCGGAACCTCGGCCTGATGATGCGTGAGGGGCTCCTGAAGGAGAACATCGACGGCGAGGCCCTGATGTGGGCCCATCAGAGGCTGATCGGCCGCCCGGAGGCGCGCCGCATCCTGATGGTCATCTCCGACGGGGCGCCGGTGGACGACTCCACCCTTTCGGTGAACTCGGGCCACTATCTGGAGAAGCACCTGCGGGAGGTGATCGCCGAGATCGAGGGCAAGAGCCCCGTCCAGCTGATCGCCATCGGCATCGGCCACGACGTGACCCGCTACTACCGACGGGCGGTGACCATCGTCGACGTGGAGCAGCTGGCGGGCGCCATTGTCGACCAGCTGGCCGAACTGTTCGATGAGGAGCCGCGGAAGATGAACCGTCGGACGGCGGGCCTGCTGGCGCCTCCGCCCCACACCCAGGGCCCGGACGGAGCGGCCCGGCGCTCGACCTTCAAGGAAGTCCGGAAGGCCGTCCTGTGATGCGCAGGGTCCTTATCGCCGCCCTCGCCCTGCTCGCCGCCGCCTGCGCGGACCGGTCCGTACGGGCGACAGGACCGGTCCAGGCCGGCCCCTGGGTCACGGTCGTCGCAGAACCCGTAGCGGCGGATCCGGCCCGGCCCGACCGGACCGACTTCGGACGGTTCCGCTACGCCGGCGGCCTGGCCCTTACGGCGTCGGACAGCAACCGGCTGCATGGGCTCTCGGACATCCGCGTCCTGCCGGATGACCGGCTCCTGGGGATCACCGACGAGGGCGACCTGCTCGAGGCCCGGCTGAGGTTCGACGGCGACGGTCGCCTCACAGGCCTGGACCGGGCCCGCATTACGCCCCTGCAGGCGCCGGGGGGCGGCCCCCTGGGGGGCAAGCTTGAGGCCGACGCCGAGGGGCTGGCCCTCCTGAAGGACGGTTCCCGCCTGGTCAGCTTCGAACAGCGTCACCGCATTCTGCTTTACCCCGCCGACGGCCGGTCGCCGCGGCCGGTGAACAGCCCCGACGCCGCCTTCCCACCCAATGGCGGGCTTGAAGCCCTGTCCGCCGATCCGGCCCGGGGCCCCGACTCCTGGCTGGCGGGGGGAGAGGAGTCCGGGGAAATCTGGACCTGCGCCCTGCGCACCCCCTGCCGGTCCCTGGGAACCCTTCCCAAGCCCTTCGAGTTCGGCCTGGTGGCGGTGACGCCCCTTCCGGACGGCGGCCTGGCCTACATGATCCGGGCCTGGGATCCCCTGCGCGGCTCCCGCATCGCCCTCATCCTGCGCAATGCGGCCGGGGCGGAGGTGGATCGTCTGGAGTTGGCCCGACCGCTGACCACGGACAATTTCGAGGGCTTCGACGTGCTGCCGGGCAAGGACGGCGGCCTGCGGTTCCTGCTGGCCTCGGACGACAACTTCTCGACCGAGCAGAGGACCCTCCTGCTCGCCTTCGACTGGAAACCCTGAGCCGCCGGTCTAGGGAATCAGGACCGCCTTCACGCACAGCCCCTGGTGCTGCTCGGCGATGGCGCGGTCGATCTCGGCCAGGGGATAGGTCCGGATCATCCGGTCAAAGGGCAGCCGGCCCGCGCGATAGTGCTCGACCAGCTGGGGAATGAAGACGCCGGGATCGGCGTCGCCCTCGATAATGCCCTTCACGGTATGGCCGAAGGTGATCATCTGGCCCATGTCGCCTGGCGCCGGCGTGCCCGGCGGGGTGACGCCGACGATCCCGAAGACCCCCTTGGAGCCGAGGCAACCGGCCATGACGGCGTTCAGCACCGCCGGAATCCCGGTCGTGTCGAAGGCATAGTCCACGCCAACGGGCGTGATGGCGCGCACGGCGGCGGCCAGGTCGGGCGTCTCTGCGGGATCGAGGACATGGGTGGCGCCCAGCTCGAGGGCCAGCTCACGCCGGGCGGCCATGGGCTCCAGGACGATGATGACCGCGCAGCCCTGGATCCTGGCCCCCATGACGGCGCTGAGGCCCACCGACCCGCCGCCGGTGATCAGGATGGAAGAGCCCGCGCGGGCCGCCAGGCTGTTCATCACGCCGCCGGCGCCGGTCTGGATCCCGCAGCCGAGGGGGCCCATCAGCTCCAGCGGCACGTCGTCGGGCAGCTTCACCAGGTTGCGCTCGTAGGTCAGGGCGTGGCTGGCGAAGGAGGACTGGCCGAAGAAGTTGGAGGCGACATCGCCCGCCCCGTCATGCAGGGCCCGGGAACCGTCGGTCCGGGCGCCGGTGTAGTTGAGCAAGGGCATGGTGCGGCAGTAGGGGGCGTCGCCGTCATGGCACCGGTCGCAGGCGCCGCAGGAGCGGTAGCTGATCGCCACGCGGTCGCCGGGCCGAAAGCGGGTAATGGCCGAACCCACCGCCTCGACGACCCCGGAGCCTTCATGGCCGAAGACCGCCGGCAGGGGATAGACCGCCTCGCCGGCGTGCCGGAAGACAAGGTCAGTGTGGCACAGCCCGACGCCGGCGATCCGGACGAGGACCTCGTCCGCCCGGGGATCGTCCAGGGACAGGGGCTCGATGTCGAATCCGGTCTTGCCGGGACGGGCGACGGCGGCGGTGATCTTCATGGCGGCTCTCCTTGCCCTCCGTGGACCAGATCGGGCCCGGCTGTGCAATGGGTCCGGTTTCCGGATAACCGAAAACGAAAAAGGCCGCCCCGGAGGGCGGCCTCTTCAGGTCCCGAAAGGGCGCCGGCGTCAGGCGGCCTGTTCGGCGAGCTTGGCCTTCACCTGCCGCTTGATCTTCAGGGCGCGGGGCGAGAGGTCCTCGTCACGGGCCTTGACCAGGTAGGCGTCGAGCCCGCCCTTGAAGTCCAGGGTGCGCAGGACCGCATTGGTGATGCGCAGCTTAAAGGTCTGGCCAAGGGCGTCCGACTGCAGGGTCACGGGGGCCAGGGCCGGCAGGAAGCGGCGCTTGGTCTTGACGTTCGAGTGGCTCACATTGTGGCCGACCATCGGACCGACACCAGAGAGTTCACAGCGGCGCGACATGGGTTCTTCATCCCGATAGAAAGAGGCCCGGAAACCGCGCGGCCGCCGGGGGAGCGGCGATATAGGCCAAGCCAGCCGCGGAGGTCAAGGCTGAGGGCGGCCCGGCGACGGGTCCTTGCCCCCTGGCCCCGACCCCGGCGCCGGCGTCCTCGCAGAAGACTGTGGATGGCTGCGTTTTTTCATTTGTGGTTAACGGGCGATCCGCTACAATTACTAGTATAGAACAAAGTCCGAATCGCGCGGTGTCGCTGATTCGGTCATGATTCGTTTCATGCGCGTTCGTGCGCGCCGCCCTCCTCCGTTAAGCTCTTTGGCTCCCGACCGCCCGAAAGCGGCGTCCGGACGCTTGCGGGGCTGCGATTCCCACCCCACCCTTGGCCCATGAGCGAGCGTTCGCTGGGTCCTGCGCCATCGCGCCTGGTCGCGGTCCTCGGCCCGACAAACACCGGCAAGACCCACTTCGCCGTCGAGCGGATGCTGGGCCACGCCTCGGGCATGATCGGCCTGCCCCTGAGGCTCCTTGCGCGGGAGATCTATGACCGCATCGTGAGGGCCAGGGGCGCCCGGGCGGTGGCCCTGATCACCGGCGAGGAAAAGATCATCCCGCCGCGCGCGGCCTATTTCGTCTGTACGGTCGAGGCCATGCCCTTGAGCCGGGAGGTGGAGTTCCTGGCCGTCGACGAGATCCAGCTCTGCGCGGACCCAGAGCGTGGCCACGTCTTCACCCACCGCCTGCTGCACGCCCGGGGCCGGTCCGAGACCCTCCTCCTGGGCTCGCTCTCCATGGCGCCCATGATCCGTCGCCTCCTGCCGGACGCCGAGATCGTCAGCCGGGAGCGGTTCTCGACCCTGACCTACGCCGGCGGGAAGAAACTGACCCGCCTGCCGCGACGCTCGGCCGTGGTCGCCTTCTCCGCGGACCAGGTCTACGCCATCGCCGAGCTGATCCGTCGCCAGAGGGGCGGGGCGGCGGTGGTGATGGGCTCCCTCTCCCCCCGGACGCGAAACGCCCAGGTCGAGCTCTACCAGTCCGGCGAGGTGGACTTCCTGGTCGCCACCGACGCCATCGGCATGGGCCTGAACATGGACGTCGACCATGTGGCCTTCGCCGGCCTGCACAAGTTCGACGGCCGAAGGACCCGCGCCCTGCACCCCCAGGAGGTCGGCCAGATCGCGGGACGGGCCGGCCGGTTCCGGAAGGACGGGACCTTCGGGGTCACCGGCGACTGCGAGGAAATGGATCCGGGCCTGGTCGCCCAGGTCGAGGCCCACCGCTACGACCCCGTCCCCGCAGCGGAGTGGCGAAACCCCCGGTTGGACTTCGGATCCCTCGGAGGGCTGCTGCGTTCGCTGGGCGAGGCGCCCGGGCGCGAGGGCCTGTCCCTGTCGGCCGAGGCCCTGGACGAGATCACCCTGCGCCAGCTGGCGGCCGACCCGCGTGTCGCCGACCGCTGCCGGGACCGCAGCGCCCTCCTTCACCTTTGGGACGTCTGCCAGACGCCGGACTTCCGAAAGACCGGCCTGGAGGAGCACCTGCGCCTGGCGCGCGAGTTCTTCTTCTGGCTGTCGAGCCATGGGCGGCGGATCCCCGAGGACTGGATGGCGGAGCAGTTCCGCCGCCTCGACCGCACGGAGGGTGAAATCGACACCCTGCAGGCGCGCCTGTCGAACGTGCGGACCCTGGCCTATGTCGCCAACCGGCCAGGCTGGCTGAGCGACCCCGCCGGCTGGCAGGGCCGGACCCGGGTCCTCGAGGACCGGCTGTCGGACACCCTGCACGAGAAACTCACCGCCCGGTTCGTGGACCGGCGGACCAGCGTGCTGATGCGCACCCTGCGCAGTTCAGGCGACATCCTGGCGGGGGTCTCGCGGGATGGGGTGGTGACGGTCGAGGGGCAGGTCGTCGGCCGCCTGACGGGGGTGGTCTTCACCCCGGAGCGGGCGGGCTCGGCCCTCGAGGAAAAGGCCCTGCGCGCCGCGGCGAACTCCGCCGCCGCCCCGGAGATCGCCCGGCGCCTGGGGCGGCTGGCGGCCGAACCCGATGACGCCTTCGCCCTGGAGCCCGGCGGACGGATCCTGTGGCGCGGCGAAGCCGCCGCCGCTGTGCAAGGCGGAGGGCTCTTCGCCCCCAGGGCCCGGCTGTTCGGCGAACTCGGCCCGGCGCCGGTGCGGGAGCGGGCCCTTCGTCGGATCGAGGCCTGGCTGGCGGCGGAGGCGGGCCGCCGGCTCACGCCCCTCGCCCGCCTGGACGAGGCGCTTCGCACCGACCGGTTGCGGGGCCTGGCCCGGGGCCTGGCCTGGCGACTGGTGGAGGCCGGCGGCCTGCTCGACCGGTCTGATGTGCGCGAGGAGGCGGCGGCCCTGTCCCCCGCGGAACGGCGTAGCCTACGGGCCCTTGGCGTGCGCCTTGGGGCCTTTTCCGTCTTCCTTCCCGACTTGCCCTCGCCGGAGGCCCTCGATCTCGTGCGGGCGGTCCTGGCCCCCGGACTTCCGCCGCCCCGCCCCGGCCGCCTGTCCCGCGGACAGGAGCCCCCGCCGAAGCAGGTCCTGGCGGCGGCGGGCCTGAGGCGGGCGGGCGACCTCCTGGTGGAGGCGAGCCGCCTCGAAGCCCTGGACGCCGCCCTGCGCGGGGCGCCCTCCACCGGCCGGGGCGTCGAAGTGGCGCCCGCCCTGGCCGGGATTCTCGACGGCCCGGCCGAACAGCTCTTCGCCACCCTTCGGGCCCTGGGTTTCGCGCCCCTGGAGAAGCCCCGGCTGGACGCTCCCGTCCTTTGGCGCCGTCGCAAGGCCCCTGCGCCCCGCACCCTGGCCCCGGCGGCGGGGGCCTCCCCGTTCTCGGCCCTGGCCGCCCTGCGCCCGCCGGAGGACAAGCCGGTGCGCGCGCGAGCGCCGCGCAGGGGACGCCGTCCCCGTCGCCCCGGACGGGCCGCAGGATGAGCGGGGGGGAGAGCGTCCGGGCCGACGTCTGGCTCTGGCGGGCGCGGTTCTTCAAATCGCGGAGCCTGGCGGCCCGGTTCCTGGACGAGGGCCGGGTGCGGCTGACCCGGGACGGCGCCGAGAGCCGGATCGACAAGTGCGCCCGCCCCGTGCGGGCCGGGGACCATCTCGTCTTCGCCGCCGGGGGGCGGCTGACCGCCGTGGAAGTCCTGGCCCTGGGTGAACGCCGGGGGCCGCCGGCGGAGGCCCGGACCCTCTACCGGGCGCTGGAGGCGACTGCGACCCCGGACGCCGGCGTCGCCTGAGCCCTTGCCCCATGCCGCCCCGGCGCCTAGCGTCGAGAAAAAGGGGAGGAGACGACATGAGGGGAAGACTGGCGGGCCTGTGGGCCCTGGCCCTTGCGGCCGTCCTGGCGCCCGGGGTGTCCGCCCTCGCCGCGAAACCGCCGGAGGAAGCCCGCAGGGTGACCGGCCTCTCGGCGCCCGCCGAGATCCGGATCGACCGCTGGGGGGTGCCCCACATCTACGCCCGGTCCGCCCGGGACGCCTTCTTCGTGCAGGGCTACAACGCCGCCCGCGACCGGCTCTGGCAGATCGACCTCTGGCGCAAGCGCGGGCTGGGCCTCCTGGCGCGGGACTTCGGGCCGGACTTCGCCGAACAGGACCGCGCCGCCCGGCTCTTCCTCTACCGCGGGGACATGGCCGCCGAGTGGGCCGCCTACGGCGCCTCCGCAAGGACGGACACCGAGGCCTTCGTGGCCGGGATCAACGCCTATGTGAATGAGATCCTGGACGGCCGCCGTCCCCTGCCCCGGGAATTCCGGATCGCCGGGACGCGGCCGGACCGCTGGGCGCCCGAAGACGTCGTGCGAATCCGCAGCCACGGCCTGACCCGAAACGCCGGGATGGAGGTGACGCGGGCGCGCCTCCTCTGCGAGGCCGGACCCGGCGCGGACAGGCTGTTCAAGAAGCTTGAGCCGGACTGGACCGCGGGTGTCCCCGAGGGCCTCGATCCCTGCGCCGTCCCGGCGGACGTCCTGAAGGACTACAACCTGGCCACCCGCGGGGTCCGGTTCGACGCCGCCCGCCGCCGCCTTGCGGCGGAGGCCCCGCTTCCAGACTCCCAGGGGTCCAACAACTGGACCATCGCCCCCTCGAAGACGACGACGGGGCGGCCGATCCTGGCCAATGACCCGCACCGCGACCACGGCCTGCCCTCCCTGCGCTATGTCACCCACCTGGAGGCGCCCGGCCTGTCGGTGATCGGCGCGGGAGAGCCCGCCCTGCCGGGGGTGTCCATCGGCCACAACGGGGCGATAGCCTTCGGCCTCACCATCTTCTACGCCGACCAGGAAGACCTCTACGTCTACGAGACCTCGCCCCTGGATCCGGGCCTCTACCGGTCGGGAAGCGGATGGGCGCGGATGGAGACCGTGCGGGAGCGCATCGAGGTGCGGGGACAAGCGCCGCGGGAGGTGGAGCTCAGGTTCACGCGCCACGGCCCGGTGATCCACGCCGACGCCTCCGCCCACAGGGCCTTCGCCCTTCGGTCGGTCTGGGCCGAGCCGGGCGCCAGCGCCTATTTCGGCTCCCTCGGCTACATGAACGCCCGCTCCTGGCCCGAATTCAAGGGCGCCCTGGCCAACTGGGGGACCCCAAGCGAGAACCAGGTCTACGCCGACGTGACCGGGCGGATCGGCTGGGTGGCGGCGGGACGGGTCCCCGCCCGGCCCAACTGGGACGGCCTGCTGCCGGTGCCCGGGGATGGCCGTTATGAGTGGCGCGGCTTCCTTTCGCAGGATGAACTGCCTTCGCGGGTCGATCCGCCTGAAGGCTTCATCGCCACGGCGAACGCCATGAACCTGCCCCCCGGGTATCCGGTCGCCGAGCGGAAGGTCGGGTTCGAATGGTCAAACCCCTCCCGGGTGCAGCGGATCGAGGAGGTGCTGGACGGCGAAGGCAAGGTCAGCCTCGAGGCCGCCATGGCCCTCCAGACCGACCCGACCGACATCACGTCCCGGCGTCTGCTCAAGCTGCTGGCGCCCCTGAAATCCGAGGATCCCCTGACCGCCCGGGCGCTGGACCTCGTGCGCGGTTGGGACGGCAGGGCCAGCGCCGACAGCGCGGCGGCGGCGGTCTACCTGATCTGGACCGGCAAGCACCTAGGTCCGGCCGTGGTGAGCCGGGCGGCGCCGGAGAAGGTCCGCGCGCTGATCGGGGGCGGCGACCTGGCGGCGGTCATGGACCTCCTGGACGCGCCCGGATCCGCCCTGGGACCGGATCCGGAGGGGGGACGCAGGGCTGTCCTGCTGGAAAGCCTCGGGGCCGCTGCGCGCGAGGCGGAGGCCCGCATGGGTCCGGACACCGGGTCCTGGTCCTGGGGGCGACTGCACCAGGCCGAGTTCACCCATGTCCTGGCGCCCCTGGCCGAGGGCCCGGACCGCGAGGGCCTGAGCGTCGGGCCGACGCCCATGGCCGGCACCTCCCTGTCACCGCTGGCCGCGTCCTGGCGCGCCGAGGACTTCCGCGTCATCTCGGGCGCCTCGTTCCGGATGGTGCTCGACGTAGGCGACTGGGACGCCAGCCGGTTCATCAACACGCCGGGGCAGTCGGGGGATGTCGACAGCCCCCACGCGAGGGACCTCTTCCCGGTCTGGGTGAAGGGCGGCTATCTGCCGCTGGTCTACAGTCGCAAGGCGGTGGAGGCGGCGACGGAGCGGGTGCTGAAACTGTCGCCGGGGCGCTGAACGGCGGGCGGCATTGACAACCCCGGCTTGGACCGCGAGAACCCGCGCCGTAAGCGACCTGAGCCCGGAGCCCGAGAGCCGCGATGACCTACATCGTCATGGACCCCTGCATCAAATGTAAGTTCATGGACTGCGTGGAGGTGTGTCCGGTCGACTGCTTCTACGAGGGCGAGAACTTCCTGGTGATCAACCCCGACGAATGCATCGACTGCGGGGTCTGCGAGCCGGAATGCCCGGTCGACGCCATCAAGCCGGACACCGAGGACACCCCGGACGGCAAGTGGCTGCGGATCAATACCGATTACGCCAAGGTCTGGCCGAACATCACCCTCAAGGGCGAACCGCCGGCGGACGCGACGGACTTCGAACGGGAAACCGGCAAGTTCGAGAAGTATTTCAGCGAGAAGCCCGGCAAGGGCTCCTGAGACCTGCGCGGCGCAAGCCTTTCTTTGATTTCGCTTTTGTGATAGGACCGCGCGTCTCTGGCGGAGTCCCGCCCGGGTCGTTGTGTCCACGAGTCGTCGCTCGCCGTCGACCTCCGCCCCTGGAAGGCGAAGGGTGTCCTGACCGGAAGCCACCGGAAACAGACAGGCTCCAGCCCCGCGTGATTTGCGGGACAGGACGGTTTGTCCCGGGCGGAAGGACGGGCTGGCGGGCCAGCATGTGTGTTGAGGGGATCACTGTATGAGCAAGGACGGTCTTCAGTTCACGGTGGGCGATCACGTTGTCTACCCGGCGCACGGCGTCGGGCAGGTGCAGGGGATCGAGACCCAGGAAGTCGCCGGCTATTCGCTTGAAGTCTACGTGATCACCTTCGACCACGAGAAAATGACCCTCCGTGTGCCCACGGCGAAGGCCAAGGTCTCGGGTCTTCGGTCGCTGGCCGAGGGCAATGTCGTCAGCCAGGCCCTGACCACCCTCAAGGGCCGCGCCCGGGTGAAGCGGACCATGTGGTCGCGCCGCGCCCAGGAGTACGAAGCCAAGATCAACTCCGGCGACCTGATCTCCATCGCCGAGGTGGTGCGCGACCTGCACCGGGCCGAGAACCAGCCGGAACAGTCCTATTCCGAGCGGCAGCTCTATGAGTCCGCCCTGGACCGGATGGCCCGCGAGGTCGCCGCGATCGAGCGGATCGACCGCGAGGCGGCGATTGGCATTCTCACCAAGAGCCTGACCAAGGCTGCTGTTTCCGCCTGACGGGCGATAACCTCAGGTCACAATCGTCTAACTTCATACAGTCTACCGACGACCATCGGTCTACGGCACTTCGGGCCCTCGCCCCTGCGCCATTCGCCGTACGTCCGGAGACCGCCATGAAGACCCTGCGCGCAACCCTGCCCGCCCTGACCCTGCTGCTCGCCGCCGGCGGCGCCCAGGCGGGAGATGACTGGGAGGTTTCCGTCTCCCCCTACGTCTGGGGTCCCGGCATCGTCGGCGACAGCCAGGTGCCGCCCGATGGCCCGACGGCGGATATCGAGATCACCTTCAAGGACATCCTCAGCCACCTGACCGGCGCCTTCATGGGCACGGCCGAGGCGCGGAAGGGCCGTTTCGGCGTCCTGGGCGACGTCGGCTACGTGAAGTTCACCGTGAAGCCGGATGTCGAGCTGGGCGGGACGCCGGTGATCAACAGCAAGATCGCAGGCTCGACCACCGAGGCGACGGTCGCCGGCTTTGCCCGGGTTTATGAGCACGAGCGCGGTTCAATCGATGTCGTCGGCGGCGCCCGCTACAGCAAGTTCAAGCTGAAGGCGGGCATCAGCCGTCCCGGCCAGCCCGGCCTGACCTCCGAGAATGAGGTCGATGGCTGGCAGCCGATGGTCGGCGTCCGCGGCAAGGTGCGCTCGGGCGAGAACTGGACCCTCGCCGCCTATGTGGACTACGCCGGCCTGGGCGGCGGCGACCTCAAGACCTGGCAGGCGGTCGCCACCGCCAACTACAGCCTGAACCCGGCCTCCAGCCTGTATGGCGGGGTGCGGGTCTACAACCTCGAGGTCTCAGGCCGGAAATTCGACTCCGACCTGACCATGGCTGGACCGGTCTTCGGCTACCGCTACGCCTTCTGATCCGGCGGGGGCCTCAGCCCCCCGCCTTGTCGCCGGTCCGGTAGTCGCCAAAGGCGGAGTCCCGCGTGTTGAGGGCCTTCGTCACGCCTTGCCTCAGCTCCGCCATGTAGGCCCGGCTGGCGGGCGTGTGCCATCCAAGGGCGTGAAGGTCGGTGCCCGCCCGGATTCCGGCGCGCATGCCCATGGCCTCCATCTGGCGATGGACCAGGCGCTTGTTGAGCTGGGCGAGCTCGGGGTCGACCATGGCGATGCGCTCCGCCATGGCGAGAACCTCGCCCTCCAGGTCCCCGGCCTTGAAGGCCCGGTTCGCGAAGCCCAGCCGCACGGCCTCGAGGCCGTCGAAGGCGTCGCCCGTCAGCATCAGCTCCATGGCGGCGCGCATTCCCACGATCCAGGCGTGATACTGGTTGTCCGGCGGGCTCATGGTGCGAACGGCCGGGTAGCCGATCTTCGCATCCTCGGCGACGTAGACGAGGTCGCAGGCGACGGCGAGTTCAGACCCTCCCGCCAGACACCAGCCATGCACCTGGGCGATGATGGGCTTGGCCATGTCCCACATGCGGAAACAGCCCTCGACCACATGACGGGCCCACTGCCCCTGGCCGCCGGCCGTATGGAACGGGAGGGCCCCGACGCCGGCGAGGTCGTATCCAGACGAGAAACAGGGGCCCGCGCCGCGCAGGATGATGACCCGGACCTGCGGATCCTGGTCCGCCGCCTCCAGGGCCGCGAAAAGCTCGCCGCGGAGCGCGTTGGAGAGGGCGTTGCGCTTTTCCGGACGATTGAGCGTCAGGCGGCGGACATGCGGCGCTGGGTCATCGACGAGAAGGATGGGCTGGTCAGTCATTTGGCGGCTCCCTTTGAACACCTGCAGCCTAGGCGCGGCGGGTCGGCCCGGACAAGCGCCGCGAGGTTGACGCAGGGTCCGGCTTGACGGGGTCGTCCTGCGTCCCGCTAATCGCGGCCAAGGCAGGAGACCCAGGATGAAACTCTACAATTCCGTCGGACCCAACCCGCACGTCGTGCGCATGTTCATCGCCGAGAAGGGCCTCGACATCCCCAAGCAGGAAGTCGACCTCATGGGCGGCGAGAACCGCCGGCCGCCGTTCAACTCGACGGTCAATGTGGCCGGCCAGCTTCCGGCGCTGGAACTGGACAACGGCAAGACCATCTCCGAGATCACCGCCATCTGCGAGTATCTCGAGGAAGTCGGCTCCGGGCCCGCCCTGGTCGGCGCGACCCCGGAAGAACGCGCCGAGACCCGCATGTGGGTGCGCCGCATCGACCTGAACATCTGCGAGCCCATGGCCAACGGCTTCCGCGCCGCCGAGGGCCGCGCCCTGTTCGCCAACCGGATCAAGCTGGTGGGTTCGGACGGCGCCAAGGAGCTGAAGGAAATCGCCCGGGACCGGCTGATCTGGCTCGACGGCCTGCTCGCCGGGCGGACCTGGGTGGCGGGCGATCGCTTCACCCTGGCCGACATCCTTCTGTTCTGCTTCCTGGCCTTCGGCGCCCAGGTCGGCCAGCCCATCCCGGACGAGGCGGGCAATGTCCGCGCCTGGTTCGAACGCACCAAGGCCCGGCCGAGCGCCGCCGCCTGAGGCGGTTCAGTCGGCGCTCCCCGCCCCCGACGCTGGGGCGGGGACGGCCGGAGGGCCGCGATCAAGCTCTTCCCGGAGACGGTCGCGGTCCAGGTCGCCCTCCCACCGCGCCACCACAAGGGCGGCGACGCCATTACCCACCAGGTTGGTGAGGGCGCGGCACTCGCTCATGAACCGGTCGACGCCCACCAGGAGGGCGAGACCGGCGATGGGGATGTCGGGAACCACCGCGAGGGTCGCCGCCAGGGTGATGAAGCCCGCGCCGGTGACCCCGCTGGCCCCCTTAGAGGTCAGCATGGCGACCCCCAGGAGGGTCAGCTCCTGCCCCAGGGTGATGGGCACATTCATGGCCTGGGCCAGGAACAGGGTGGCCAGGGTCATGTAGATGTTGGTGCCGTCGAGGTTGAAGCTGTAGCCGGTCGGGATGACCAGGCCCACTGTGGTCTTCCCGGCCCCCAGCTGCTGCAGCTTCTGCATCATCTGGGGAAGGACCGATTCCGAGGAGGAGGTCCCAAGGACGATCAGCAGTTCCTCGCGGATGTAGCGGAGGAACTTCAGGATCGAGAACCCTGCGAGGGCGGCGATCAGCCCGAGGACGACAAGCACGAAGATCAGGGAGGTGGCGTAGAAGGTGGCCACCAGGGCCCCCAGCTTGACCAGGGCGGCCAGGCCGAACTTGCCGATGGT
>JBJOJL010000006.1:0-76889 GCA_046046615.1 Pseudomonadota bacterium | reverse complement strand
AGCTGAGAGGCCGTTGACCCCCTCAGCCGGCTTCGCCGGCAGCTCCCCCTTGGGGGAGCACTTGGTGCGAGTTGATCGCCTCTACCGCGGCCGGACCACCGGATGGGACGAGGACAGGCCGCCGTCCACCGCGATGGCCTGGCCGTTCACATAGGAGGCGTCGTCCGAGGCCAGGAAGAGGCCGGCGTGGGCGATCTCGGAGGGCACGCCGTACCGGGTCAGGGGGTTGAGCTGGCCGATCTTGGCCTCGTTCCCCCGGGCGCGGGCGCCGTCGAAGATGGGCTTGGTCATGCCGGTCTCGATCAGGCCGGGGCAGATGGCGTTCACGCGCACGCCCGTCCCGTAGAGGTCGTTGGCCGCCGTCTGGGCCAGGTTGATCACACCGGCCTTGGAGGCCGAATAGGGAAGGCCGCCGGCGCCCGAGCGGATGCCGGCCACCGAGGCGGTCATGACGATGGAGCCCCGGCCCTGGGGAACCATGACCCGGCTGGCGTGCTTCACGGCCAGGAAGGGGCCGATCAGGTTGACCCGCAGGACCTCGGCCCAGTGGGCGGCGTCCTGGTCCTCGCGCGGAACCGCGCCGCCGGAGATGCCGGCGTTGGCCCAGATGGCGTCGAGGGCGCCATGCTCGGCGACGGCCCGGTCCACGAGGCCTGCGACGAAGGCCTCCTCGCCGGCGTCGCCGACCAGGGCGACTGCGGTCCCGCCGGCCTCTCGCACCTGGCGGGCGGTCTCCTCGGCGGTGTCGAACTTGTCGGCGATGACCAGCTTCGCACCCTCGGCGGCGAACAGCAGGGAGGCGGCGCGGCCAATGCCGGAGCCCGCGCCCGTGATGATGACGGATTTTCCGGAAAGACGTCCCATGGTCAGGCTCCTTGAAGGGGTCAGCCGGCGCGGGCGGCGGCGGCGAGGATGGCGTCGGCGACGAGGCCGAACAGGGCGGGGGGCAGGTCGTGGCCCATGCCGTCGATGATCCGGAGCTCGGCCCCGGGGATCTTGGCGGCTGTGTCGCGCCCGCCCTCGGCCGGCAGGAGCGGGTCGTCCGCGCCATGCAGGACGACGGTGGGGACGGTGATCCGGGCCAGTCGGGCCGAGCGGTCGCCCGTGGCGCCGACGGCGCGCATCTGCCGTCCGGAGCCGGTGGGGTTCCACGCCCGCTCCGCCTCGGCCCGCGCCCGCTCGGCCAGGGCGCCTTCCGGCCAGGGGTAGGCGGGGCTGCCGATGACCAGGGCGTTCTCCACCGCGGCGGCGACGTGGGCCTCGGGATCGGTGCGGAAGTCAGGCGTGGGCTGGGTCAGCACCGCCATGGCCCGCGGGGTCGCCTGCGGCAGGCCGGGCGCCGAGGAGGTCGACATGATGGAGGTCAGGGACAAGGTGCGGCGGGGGTGATCGGAGGCGACCACCTGGCTGATCATGCCGCCCATGGACACGCCGGCCACATGGGCGGTCTCGACCCCGGCGGCGTCCAGCACGGCCATGGCGTCGGCGGCCATGTCCTCGAGGGTGTAGCCCTCGCCCTCGCCGAACCAGGTCGACAGGCCGGTGTCCCGGTTGTCGAACCGGAGGGCCCGGTAGCCCCTCGCCACCAGGAGGGCGCAGAAGCCCTCCGGCCAGCGGGTCATCTGGGAGCCGAGGCCGTTGATGAGAAGGACGGCCGGGGCGCCGGGATCGCCGAAGCTCTCCCAGCAGATCCGGACCTCGCCGTTCGTCGCAAAGGGCATGGCCGGCCTCGCCTCAGGGAACCAGGACGACCCGCCCCACGGCGGCGCGGCTCTCGATGTAGGCGTGGGCGGCGGCGGCCTCCGACAGGGGGAAGGTCCGGTCGATGACCACCTCCAGTTCGCCCCGGGCGGCGTCGTCGATCAGGCCCTGGATCATGTCGTGGACCCGGTCGGTCATGATCTCCGCGCCCAGGAAGACCCCCGAGAGGCTGCGGTTGCCGCCCATCATGGAGCCGACATCCACCACCATGGGCTCGCGGCCGGCGGCGCCGACCATGGAGACCCGGCCGCGGTAGGCGAGGGCGTTGATCGAGCCCTGCAGGGTCGAGCCGCCGACGGAATCCACCACCACGTCGGCGCCGTGGTTGTCGGTCAGGCGGCGCACTTCGCGGGGCGCCTCGTTCACCCGGTAGTTGATGCCGGCGGTCATCCCCAGGGGCTTCAGGCGCTCAAGCCGCTCGTCGGACGAGGCGGTGGCCAGGATCATCTTCGCCCCCGCCCGGCGAGCCAGCTGGATGGCGGCGACGCCGACGCCCGAGGCGCCGGCCTGGACCAGGACGATCTCGCCCGCCTTCATCCGCCCGTACTCGAAAAGGCAGTCGTGGGCGGTGCCGAAGGTCACGGGGATCGCCGACGCCTTGGCGATGTCGTAGCCGTCCGGCACGGGCCAGCAGTTGCGGGCCGGCACGCTGCGCAGGGCGGCGTGGCTGCCGAAGTTGTTCACCGTGGCGACCTTCTGGCCGACCTTCAGGTGGGTGACCTCGACGCCGACCTCGATGATCTCGCCAGCGGCCTGGTAGCCGACGATGTGGGGCTTGGTGACCAGGGGCCCGCCGAAGCGGTTGAGGGTGTCGCCGCCCTCGATGGCGATGGCCTCGACGCGGATGATGACGCCCTTGGGATGGCAGGCCGGATCGGGGACGTCCTCGTAGCGCAGGACCTCGGGTCCGCCGTTCTCGTAATAGACCGCCGCCTTCATGGGCCTGGCTCCTGTTTGTCGTCTCCCTGAGCTCCCGACTTGTCACGGCGACGGATCGCGGGCAAGCCCGGAGGGCGGAAGGACAAGAGGAGGCGCCCGTGGAGCTGGCCAAGCCGCGAGTGGACATCGGCATGTCCACCAACACCCTCGAGGCCGTGCTCGCCTTCTGGCAGGGCGAGGCCGGAACGCCCTTCGACCATGTTCTGCGCATCCGGCGCGGGCAGGACCAGCACCGCCACGACGCCAACGGCTCAGTGCTCAAGATCAACGCCTACGCCGAGCCGGTCCCGGCCGGGGAGCCGACCGGCTACCGCGAGCTCTACCTGGCGCGGGAGGGCCTCGCCCAGCCCCGCGCCCTCGCCGATCCGGACGGCAACCGCGTGACCCTCGTTCCGCCCGGCTGGCGCGGGATCACCCAGGCGGGAATCCGCCTGGCGGTGCGTAGCCTCGACGCCCACCGGGCCTTCTACGCCGGCGCCCTGGGCCTGGCCGAAGAAGCCTGGGAGGGCGGCGCCGCCTTCCGGGCCGGCGAGACCCTGCTCATCCTGGAGGAGTCCCCCGACGCCCCCTCCGACGCCACCATGCCGGGGACAGGCTGGCGCTACATCACCTTCCAGGTCTTCCGGGTCGACGCCGACCACGCCCGGGTCCTGGCCGCCGGCGGCCGCGAGGCCATGCCCCCGACCACCCTCGGGACCACGGCCCGGATCTCAATGGTTCGGGACCCCGACGGCAACTGGATCGAACTCTCCCAGCGCGCCTCCATCGTGGGGACGCTCGAGGTCGGATAGGGCGTTGCGGCCCCCAAAATGCTT
This sequence comes from Pseudomonadota bacterium, assembly GCA_046046615.1. Classification (GTDB taxonomy): domain Bacteria; phylum Pseudomonadota; class Alphaproteobacteria; order Caulobacterales; family Caulobacteraceae; genus Phenylobacterium. The sequence continues at coordinate 73,374 of JBJOJL010000006.1, read as the reverse complement.
TCAATTGCTCCCCCAAGGGGGAGCTGCCGGCGAAGCCTGCTGAGGGGGTCTGCTGAGATTCCGTTGACCCCCTCCGGCCCGCTCCGCGGTCCACCTCCCCCTGGGGGGAGGAATTAGGGAGCCCGTCAGGTGGAGCCCGGTGAGAGCGTCAACGCAAGCCGGGGTCGGCTAGGCTCGGAAGAAGCTCCGCACCGCTGCGATGACCTGGTCCTGCACTTCGGGTTGCAGGTAGGGGTGCATGGGCAGGCTCAGCACCTGCCCGCAGAGGGTCTCGGTGACCGGCAGGCCGCCGGGGGCCGGATAGGCGGCGTAGGGGCCCTGGCGGTGCAGGGGCAGGGGGTAGTAGACCGCCGTCGGGACGTCTGCGGCCTTCAGGTGGGCGGCCAGGCCGTCGCGGTCGGCGCACTTCACCGTGTACTGGGCCCAGGTGCTGCGGCCGCCGGGGATGACCACGGGCGTCTCGACGCATCCGGCGAGGCCTGCGGCGTAGCGGTCCGCCACCCGGTTCCGGGCCTCGATCTCGTCGGCGAAGATGGTCAGCTTCTGCAGCAGCACGGCGGCCTGGAGGGTGTCCATCCGGCTGTTCATGCCCACCCGCATGTTCAGGTACTTGGGGTCGTGCTCGAAGGTCCGGCCCTCGATGTCGGACTTCACCGCCTGGCCGTGCACCCGCAGGCTGACCAGCAGGTCGTGCAGGCGCGCGTCCTTGCTCAGCACCGCCCCGCCGTCGCCGTAGGCGCCCAGGGGCTTGGCCGGGAAGAAGGAGGTGGTGGCGACGTCCGCCCAGTGGATGGGGTGATGGCCGTCCAGGGTGCAGCCGAAGCCCTGGGCGGAGTCGGCGATCAGCTTCAGCCCATGCCGGCGAGCGATCTCCGCCAGGGCGGGATAGTCGGCGGGCTGGCCGAACAGGCAGACCCCGATGATCGCGCGGGGGGTCAGGACGCCCTCGGCCTTCACGGCCTGGATGGCCGCCTCCAGGCGTTCCGGATCCAGGGTGAAGGTGTCCGGGCGCACGTCCACGAAGACCGGCGAGGCGCCCACCAGGGGCATGACCTCGGCCGTCGCGGCGAAGGTGAAGGACGGGCAGAAGACCGCGTCGCCGGGGCCGATCCCCCAGGCCATCAGGGGCAGCTGCAGGGCCTCGGTGCCCGACCCGCAGGTCAGGACGAAGGGCGCCTCGCCAAAGGCGCCGAGGGCCTTCTCCAGCTCGGCGATCTCGGGACCCATGATCCAGGCGCCGGAGCGGACGACCTTGAGGATGGCGTCCTCGAGGGGCTGGCCCAGGCGCTGGCGCTGGGCCTGGAGGTCGATGAAGGGAATCGGCATGACGCACCCCGAACGGGAAACAGGCGGCCGCTTCTTAAGGGCGCCCGCCCGCAATCGCCAGACACGCTTGTTTTCGCATCGTTTCGCCGCCCAGGCGGCGGCCGGCCCTCAGATCTGCTTGGCGCGGCCTTCCCAGTAGGGGGCGCGGACCTTGTTGCGCTGGATCTTGCCGGCTGCCGACCGGGGCAGGTCGGTGACGAAGTCGAGGCTGCGCGGGACTTTGAACGAGGGCAGGCTGCGCCGGCCGAAGTCCAGGATCTCGCGGGCGAGGTCCTCGGAGGGCGAGTAGCCGGGCTTCAGCAGGATGACCGCCTTCACCTGCTCGCCCCATTCCTCGTGGGGCACGCCGACGGTGGCGGAGTCGGCCACGGCCTCGTGCTTGATCAGCTCGTTGTCGACCTCCTGCGGGTAGATGTTCACCCCGCCGGAGATGATGGTCTCGGCGCTGCGGCCGGTGAGGAAGAGGTAGTCGTCCTCGTCGAAATAGCCGACGTCGCCCATGGTGAAGAAGCCGTCCACCCGGCTGGCGTTGGTCTTGGCCTCGTCCTTGTAATAGGTGAAGCCGCCGCCCGGGGGCAGCTGGTGGTAGATGCCGCCGGCCTGGCCGTTGGGCAGGTCCTTGCCGTTCTCGTCGAGGATCCGAACCTGCAGGAGGGCGGGACGCTTGCCGACGCTGCCCGGCTTCTTCAGCCATTCATGGGAATCGATGGTGAAGCCCGCGCCGCCTTCCGAGCCGGCGTAGTACTCGGACAGGATGGGCCCGAACCACTCGATCATGGCGTGCTTGACCTCGGGCGGGCAGGGCGCGGCCCCGTGCACGATGTACTTCACGTGGTCGACCGGATAGCGGGCCTTGACCTCGGCGGGCAGGGCCAGCAGTCGCTGGAACATGATGGGCACCAGGTGAAGGTGGGTCACCTTGCGTTCGTGTATGGTCTTCAGGACGTGCTCGGAGTCCCACTTGTCGATGAAGACCAGGGGCGCGCCGGCGCCCATGGCGGCGCGGACGTCGAAGGCCAGGGGCGCGGCGTGGTAGGCCGGGCCGGCGCAGAGCTGGACCGAGGTCTCGGTGTCGTAGCCGCGCATCAGGTACATGGCGGGCGGCGTGGCCACCGGGTTGGGACGATGCACACCCTTGGGCCGGCCCGTAGTTCCGGAGGTGTACATCATGGCGTTGCCGAGGACGGGATCGTCGATGTCGCTTCCGTCAAAGGCGTCCAGGGCGGCCTGGTAATCCTCGAAGCCGTCGATCGCGCCTCCGGCGGCGAGCTTCACGAGGAGGTCGGGGCACTCGGCGGCGGCAGGGCCGACGGCGGCCACCCGGGCGTCGCCCACCAGGGCCTTCGCCTCGCAATCCTTGATGATGTAGGCGATCTCCTCGGCGGTCAGGTGCCAGTTGACCGGGGTGATGCGGATCCCCGACCGCAGGGTGGCGGCCAGGACCTCGACGAACTCCGCCCGGTTCGAGCAGACCAGGGCCAGGGAGTCGCCGGCCTTCAGGCCCCGGGCGCGCAGCAGCCGCGCCAGCTTGTTGGCGTTGGCGTTGACCTTGGCGAAGGTGTGGGGCGTCCCGTCCGGATCGTAGACGGCGACCTTGTCGGGGGTGCGGGCGGCCCAGCAGGCGGTGGTCATTCCGACCTGGCCGGCGGCTTCAAGGCGCGCCATGAACTCAGGGTTCAGCAAATCGTTCATTCAAATTCCTCCCTGGAGCGCCGCATTGTTTGGCGTGCGACTCCCAACCCAAATCACAATCGACCAGGCGCCGTTTCGGCGACCGGGGCCGCAATAGACCCCGGGCGGGAGTGATCCCCGGCCTGCGGCGACCACAATAGACAGGGGGCGAGGCCGCCGACAACAGGCTGAGGGGGCCTCCCGGCCCGGGCCGCGCGTCCGGGTTCAGGCGCCTCGGGGCGCCGCCCGACTCCAGGCCAGGGCGCCGGCGGCGGAGGCGACGGCCGAGGCGAAGGTTCCCCAGGCGATGTCGATGGCGCTGACGTGGGCCGGCCAGACCGCCAGGGTGGCCTGGTTGGTCAGGTCGTAGGTGGCGTAGGCGAAGGCGCCGATTGCGGCGCCCTTCAGGGCGGCGGCCTTCGGCCCGCCCCCCGCCAGGACGGCGGGGCGCACGGCCAGCAGGACCAGTCCGGTCACGTACATCAGGTAGAAGGCGCCCGCCGCCTCCAGCCTCAGCCCCGGCCCGAGCAGGGGGCCTAGGGCCGGCTTGTAGAGCCGCTCGAACATCTGGGTCAGCCAGAGGGCGTCCAGAACGCCGAAGGCTCCGCCGACGCCCAACCAGGTCAGAACCCAACGCATGTCGAACCCTCCGAATGACAGGACCCGCAGGCTGCACCCGCAGCGGCCCGGCGGCTAGTGCTGAGGTGGGGCCTGGCCCTTGCATCCGCCAGTGGTCTCGGGCCAATGAAGCCGCCGCACCCAGCGGCCTGTCCCACAGGAGTCCGCCTTGACCGAGGTCGCGCCCGCCCCCGCCCGCCGGATCGTCGTCATTGGCGGGGGAATCGCCGGGCTCTCCGCCGCCTGGAGGCTGGGCGAGATCGCACAGGTCACCGTGCTGGAGGCCGACGACCGCCTGGGCGGCCACGCCAACACCCTCGACGCCCCAGGGCCGGGCGGGGACACGCCGGTCGATACGGGCTTCATCGTCTTCAACGAGGACAACTACCCCAACTTCACCGCCCTGCTGGCGCACCTGGGCGTCGCCAGCCAGCTGGCGGACATGGGCCTGTCGGTGTCCCTGGACGAGGGCGGACTTGAGTATTCCTCCAACGCCCTCCTGGCCCAGAAGCGGAACCTGCTGCGACCGCGGTTCTGGCGGATGATCGCCGACATCCTGCGTTTCTATCGGCGGGCGCCCGAGGACCTGAAGCGCCTGGAGGGATCGGGGACCTCGCTGGACGCCTATCTGAAGGACGGGGGCTTTGGCGCGGCCTTCCGGGACGACCACCTCCTGCCCATGGCCGCGGCCATCTGGTCGACCCCCCTGGACCGCATCGGCGACTATCCCGCCGCCTCCCTGATCCGCTTCTTCCTGAACCACGGCATGATGACCGTGACCGGCCGCGGGCTCTGGCGGACGGTCACGGGGGGCAGCCGATCCTATGTCCGCCCCCTGGTCGCCGCCACGCGGGCCGAGTTCCGGACCGGGGCCAGGGTCGCGGGGCTGACCCGGACCGCAGGCGGCGTCCGCGTCCGGCTGGCCGACGGCGCGACCCTGGACTTCGACGAGGCGGTGCTGGCCGTGCACGGCGACACCGCCCTGTCCCTCCTGGACGATCCCAGCGCGGAGGAGACCGCCCTCCTGGGCGCCTTCCGGTACGCCACCAACCGGGTGATGCTGCACCGGGATCCCGCCCTCATGCCGCGCCGTCGCGCCGCCTGGACCGCCTGGAACCATATCGGCTACAGCGACCGGCCCGGCGAGGGGCCTGTGACCTACTGGATGACCTATCTCCAGAGCCTGAAGGGCGCCGGCGACCTGTTCGTCACCCTCAACCCGCCCGCCGGCTTCCAGCCCCAGGGGCTGGTGGCCGAGATCCCCTACGAACACCCGCTCTACGACGCGGCCGCCATCGAGGCCCAGACGCGGCTCTGGTCCCTGCAGGGGGTGAAGCGCACCTGGTTCTGCGGATCCTACTTCGGCCACGGCTTCCACGAAGACGCCCTGCAGTCCGGCCTGGCCGTCGCCGAGGGCCTGGGCGCCCCGCGCCGGCCCTGGACCGTACGGGACGAGTCCGGGCGCATCCACCTGCCCGCCCCGGCGGCGAGGACCTGAGCGCCGTGACCGCCTCGGGCATCTACGCCGGGGTCGTCACCCACGCCCGCCTGCGGCCGCGGCCGCACCGGCTGCGCTACCGCATCTTCATGCTCCTGCTCGACCTGGACGAGCTGGAGGGCCTGGACGCCCGCCTGAAGCGCTTCGCCGTAGGTCGGTTCGCCCTGACGGGGTTCACGCCCCGCGATCACCTGGATCACACTGGCCGGGACCTTCGCGGCCAGGTGGAGGCCATCCTGGCGGACGCCGGGCTGGAGGGCGGCGGCCCGGTCCGGCTGCTGGCCATGCCGAGGATCCTGGGCGGGGTCTTCAACCCCCTGACGGTCTGGTTCCTTCATCGACGGGACGGGGCGCTCTCGGCGGTGCTCTATGAGGTCCGGAACACCTTCGGCGAGAGCCATAGCTACCTGATCCCCGCCGCGCCCGGGGACGGCGAGGTCCTGTCCCAGTCCATCGACAAGGGATTCTACGTCTCGCCCTTCATGGACATGGACCTCACCTACGCCTTCCGGATCCGCCCGCCGGCAGAGAAGGTGGCGGTCTCGATCCATGTCTCCGACGCCGAGGGCCCGGTTCTGACCGCCGCCTTTGCAGGTGAACGGCGCGAGATGACGGACGCCAACCTCCTGTCCGCCTGGCTGCGGCATCCCATGACCAGCCTCGGCGTTCTGGCGGCCATCCACTGGGAGGCGCTCTGGATGTGGCTGAAGGGCGAGCCCATCCGCCATCGCCCGCCGCCGCCTGCGGCGCCGGTCACCCTCGCCCCGGCGGCTATCCGCGAAGCGTGAACGGCGCCGCCGGGCGGCTGGCGCATCCGGGCCGGCTGTCCGCGAAAAGCGGGCGGCGCCCCCGCGGGGCGCCGGGGCAGGGAAGAGTCCCTTCTGAAAGGACCTCCCCGTGAAAAACACCCAAGCCTCCCTGGTCGCCGCCCTGGGCCTCGCCCTCCTCGCCGCCACCCCCGCCCTGTCCGCCACCCTTACCGTGGTGGTCGAGGGCGTCGCCCGTCCCACGGGCAACATCCGCGTGGAGTTGTCCGCCTCCGAGGCGGCCTACCAGGGCCGCGCGGCGCCCACCCGCACGGTCTCCATCGCCGCCCGGGCTCCCGTGACCCGGATCGAGATCCCCGACCTGCCGCCGGGGCGCTACGCCTTCCGCGTCCATCACGACGCCGACGCTGACGGCCGGCTGGACACCGGCGCCCTGGGCCGCCCCACGGAGGGATGGTCGGCCTCCAACGGCGCAGCAGGGCCGTTCGGGCCGGGTCCCTGGTCCAAGGCCGCCTTCCAGGTGAATTCGGGGTCCCAGTCCGTGTCGGTGAGGCTCCAATAGAGCCCCTTGCATTGAACCGCCTGCGTTCCACCCCACCTGTACGTGGAGTTCGGCGAAGGCGGAGGCGACTGTGGTCGATTGGGTGCTCGCGGTCATCGCCGCCGGCGGACTCGCCGGGGTGGCCGCCCTCATGTTCGCCGAGAACCTGTTCCCGCCGATTCCCTCCGAGGTGATCCTGCCCTTGGCCGGCTACGCCGCCGCCCGGGGCGACCTGCCCCTGGCGGGAGTGATCCTCGCCGCGACCCTGGGGGCCGTCGCCGGGGCCTCGATCTGGAAGGCCGCCGGCCGCCGGATTCCCGAGCCCGGGCTGCGGTCCTGGATCGACCGGCACGGGCGCTGGCTGGCCCTGGAGGTCCGCGACCTGGACCGGGCGAAGGCCTTCTTCCAGCGCTGGGGCGGCCCGGCCGTCTTCCTGGGTCGCCTGGCTCCGGGAATCCGGACCCTGATCTCCCTGCCGGCCGGGGTCCTGCGCATGCCCTGGGGGCGGTTCCTGGCCTGGACCACCGCCGGGACCTTCCTGTGGACCCTGGCCCTGACCCTGGCCGGAGTCGCCCTCGCCTCCCGGCATGACCAGGTGGCGGCCTGGCTGGATCCCGTGGCGGAGATCCTGGTGGGCCTCCTCCTCGCCGCCTACCTCTGGCGGGTCTTCCGCCGCGGCCGTCGCACCGACCCGGCCTGATGCCCCTTTCCACCGGGCTCCCCGCATGCTTTGCAGGGGCCAGGGATCGGGAGGACGGGCATGGTTTCGCGAAGGGGCGTCTGCCTTGTGGTCGGCGCGGGCGACGGACTGGGATCTGCTGTCGCCCGGGCCTTTGCGGCCGAGGGCCTGACGGTCTGCATGACCCGCCGCGCCCGGAACCTCGACCGGCTCGAAGCCCTGGCCGAAGACATCCGCGCCGTCGGCGGAGAGGCCCACGCCTTCGGCTGCGACGCCCGGGAGGAAGCCGAGGTGGTCGCCCTGTTCGACCGCATCGAGGCCGAGATCGGCCCCCTGGAGGTCGTCGTCTTCAACATCGGCGCCAATGTCCGCTTCCCCATTGTCGAGACCACCGCCCGGGTCTTCACCAAGGTCTGGGAAATGGCCTGCTTTGCGGGCTTCCTCACGGGCCGGGAGGCGGCGCGAATCCTGGCGCCGCGCGGGCGCGGGACCCTGATCTTCACCGGCGCGACCGCGTCCATCCGGGGGCGCGAGGGTTTCGCCGCCTTCGCCGCCGCCAAGGCCGGCCTGCGCGCCCTGGCCCAGAGCCTCGCCCGCGAACTGGGGCCGCAGGGCGTGCACGTGGCCCATGTGGTGATCGACGGCGCCGTGGACGGAACCTTCATCCGCTCCGTCCGGGGCGAGGTGGACGATCTCCTGGCCCGCGACAGCATCCTGAAGCCCGCGGATGTGGCCGCCGCCTACGTCCAGCTGCACCGCCAGCCGCGCTCGGCCTGGACACACGAAATGGACCTCCGGCCCTGGTCGGAAACCTGGTAGGCCGGAAGGGAGACCGCCCATGACCCGCACCGTCGACTTCATCTTCGATTTCGGAAGCCCGAACGGCTACCTGTCCTGGAAGGTCCTTCCCGGGGTCGCCGCCCGGACCGGGGCGAAGGTGAACCTCATTCCCTGCCTGCTGGGCGGGATCTTCAAGGCCACCGGCAACCAGTCTCCTGCCCAGGCCTTCGGCCACATCAAGGGCAAGCTGGCCTACGAGACGCTGGAGACCCAGAGGTTCGTGGCCCGCCATGGGCTGACCGAATACCGGTTCAACCCGCATTTCCCGGTCAACACCTTGCTCATCATGCGCGGCCTGGTCGCGGCGCGGCGGGCCGGGGTGGAGGACGTCTACCGCGAGGCCGTCCTGTCGGCCATGTGGGAGCAGGGGCTGAAGATGGACGATGCGGAGATCGTCGCCGGCGTGCTGGCCGCCGCCGGGCTGGACGCCCGGGCCCTGCTGGAGGCGACCCAGGACCCGGAGGTCAAGGCCGAGCTGGTCGCCAACACCGAGGGGGCGGTGGCCCGGGGGGCCTTCGGGGTGCCGACCTTTTTCGTCGGGGACGAGATGTTCTTTGGCAAGGACCGGCTGGGCCAGGTGGAGGAGGAGCTCCTCAGGGCGCCCGCCTGACACCGGCTTGCCAGGTCCGGGCCAAGGCCCGAGACTTGCCCGCATGCTGACCCTTTCCCGTTTCCGTCTCCTCCTTCCGCTCCTGGCCATCTTCCTGGCGGGATCGCCCGCCCTGGCCGCCGACCGGACTGATCCTGCCCGCCTCTCTGCCATCACGCGTGAGCTGGCCTCCGATGCGTACGGAGGGCGGGCGCCCGGATCCCCGGGCGAGGTCCTGACCGTCGCCTACCTGGAGCGGGCCTTCCGCGACCTGGGCCTGGAACCCGCAGGCGAGGGCGGCGGCTATTCCCAGGCCGTGCCCATGGTCCGCACCCAGCTGGCGGCCGATGGCCGCTATGCCGTCGCCACGCCCAAGGGCGAGGTCGCGCTGGCCTCGGGGCGCGACATCTCGGTGATCTCCCTCCTGCCCGTCGACCAGGTGACGGTCGAGAAGGCCCCCATGGTCTTCGTCGGCTACGGGGTGACGGCGCCGGAGCGGGGCTGGGACGACTTCAAGGGCGTCGACCTGAAGGGCAAGGTCGCGGTCTTCCTGATCAATGACCCGGATTTCGAGGCCGTCGCCTCCGATCCCGTCGCCGGCCGCTTCGGGGGCCGGGCGGCGACCTATTACGCCCGCTGGACCTACAAGTTCGAGGAGGCGGTCCGGCGCGGCGCCGTGGCCGCGGTGATCGTCCACCAGACCGAGGGCGCCGGCTATGGCTGGTCGACGGTGCTGGCCTCCGCAGGCGAGGGCTACGACGTAGCGCGCCAGAACCCTTCCGCCGATCGGCTGCCCCTGCAGGGATGGCTCTCGGCCGAGGCCTCGACCCGGCTCTTCGCCGCCGCCGGCCTCGACCTTGAGGCCCTGCGCCGCCAGGCCCGCACTGCGGGCTTCCAGCCGGTGCCCCTGAAGGGCCTGGCCTTCTCGGCCTCGGTGGGGGTGACCTTCAGCCGCTTCGAGAGCCGCAACGTGATCGCCCGCCTGCCGGGCCGCAGCCGGCCGGACGAAAGCGTCATGATCGCCGCCCACTGGGATGCCTATGGCGAGGGACCTCCGGACGCCCAGGGACGGCGGATCCGTCCCGGCGCGGTGGACGACGCCCTGGGCGTCGCCGGGGTGCTGGAGGCTGCGCGCCTGCTGTCCGCCGGACGCCGGCCTGAGCGGTCGGTCCTCTTCGCCCTCTGGACGGCGGAGGAGCGGGGGCTCCTGGGGTCGGAACACTTCGGCGCCCATCCCACCACGCCCCTCGACAGGATGGCGGCCAACCTAACCCTCGATGTCCTCCAGACGGCGGGGCCGGCCCGGGACGTCGTGCTGGTCGGCGCCGGGCAGTCGGAACTGGATGACCTCCTGGCGGAGGCCGCCCGGCGCCAGAAGCGGACGGTCACGCCCGACGCCCGCCCCGAGCGGGCCCTGTTCTTCCGGGCCGATCATTTCAGCCTCGCCCGCCGGGGGGTTCCGGCCCTCCTGCTGATGGGCCTGGGCGGAGGCGCCGACCTGGTCCAGGGCGGCCGGGCCGCCGGCGACGCCTGGGTCACCCGCTATACGGACGACTGCTATCACAAGACCTGCGACGCCTGGAGCCCGGACTGGGATCTCCGGGGCGCGGCTTCGGATGTCGACCTCGTGGTGGAGATGACCCGCCGCCTCGCCCGTCCCGGGGTCTGGCCGGACTGGCGCCCGGAATCGGAGTTCCGGCAAATCCGGGCGAAATCGGCGGCCTCCCGGACGCGCTGAGGGCGCCGGACGTTGCGGAAACCGCGGATCGGGGCCATCTTCGCGCGCTGGCCGCGACTCCGCGGCGAACGACCGGAGCCTCCGACGTGAACTTCTCCCGCAAGACCCTCTCCCGCGCCCTGTTCGTCGCAGTTGCGCCCCTCTTCCTCGCCGCCTGCGGCGTGAACGCCATCCCGACCAAGGAAGAGGCGGCCAAGGCCCAGTGGGCGGAGGTCCAGAACCAGTACCAGCGCCGCGCCGACCTGATCCCGAACCTGGTCGAGACCGTGAAGGGGTACGCCGCCCAGGAGCGGAACACCCTGACCGAGGTGACCCAGGCCCGGGCCTCTGCGACCCAGGTCAAGGTGGACGCCGAGACCCTGACCGATCCGGCCAAGTTCCAGGAATACGCCGCCGCCCAGGACAAGCTGTCGGGCGTGCTCGGCCGCCTGATGATGATCCAGGAGCGCTATCCGGACCTGAAGTCCAACCAGAACTTCCTGGCGCTCCAGTCCCAGCTTGAGGGGACCGAGAACCGCATCTCGATCGCGCGCCGCGACTACAACGAGGCCGTGCGGAACTACAATCTCGAGTTCAAGACCTTCCCGAACTCGTTCTGGACGGTCGTGCACCGCAACTCCAAGCCGATGCAGCTGTTCGCCGCCAGCGACGCGGCCCAGTCGGCGCCGACGGTGAGCTTCGCCCCCGCCGGACCCGCGCCGCAGGCGCCTGCGACCGCGCCTGCGCCCGCCCAATGACCCGGAACCGGGGCCCAGGACCGCTCTTCGTCGCGGTCCTGGCCCTCGTCGCCTTCGCAGGGGCCGCCCTGGCGGCCCCGACATTCCCGCGGCTGACGGGGCGTGTCGTCGATGAGGCCAACCTGCTGTCGCCGGAGGCGGAGCGGTCCCTGACGGCTCGCCTCAAGGCGCTCGAGGACGCCACGGGACGCCAGATGGTGGTCGCCACCATCCCGGACCTGCAGGGCTATCCCATCGAGGATTACGGCTACCAGCTGGGCCGCACCTGGGGCATCGGCGACGCCAAGCGCGACGACGGGGTCCTGCTGATCGTCGCCCCCAATGACCGCAAGGTGAGGATCGAGGTCGGCTATGGCCTTGAGCCGATCCTGACCGACAGCCTGAGCTCGGTGATCATCCAGACCCGGGTCCTTCCCGCCTTCCGGAGCGGGGACATGGAGGCCGGGATCATCGCCGGGGCCGAGGCCGTGGCGACCCAGCTCGCCCTGCCCGAGGGAGAGGCCAAGGCCAATGTGCGCAAGGCCAGCGAGGCGGCCCATGAGGGCGGAGGCTCGCCCCTGGTGACGCTTCTGGTCCTGATCCTGATTTTCTGGGTCCTCGCTTCCGTGATGCGGGGCGGCGGCCGTTCGGCCCGAGCCTTCCGGCGGTCCGGCCTGGGTGGTCCGGTCATCCTTCCGCCCCTGGGCGGGGGCTGGCGGGGCGGCGACTGGGGCGGCGGCGGCTTTGGCGGCGGGGGATTTGGCGGGGGCGGCGGCGGCTTTGGCGGCGGCGGATCTTCGGGGAGCTGGTGACATGCTGACGGAAGCCGAGCGTGAGCGCGTCGAGGCCGCCGTGGCCCGCGCGGAGTCGCAGACCCGGGGCGAGATCTTCTGCATCATCGCCCCGGACTGCGGGGACTACCGGGAAACGCCGCTCGCGGTGGCCGCCTTCGCCGCGCTCGCCGCACCGGCCCTGCTGCTGGCCGGCGGCATCCATGTCACGGTCCCCGGCCTGATCCAGGGCGGATGGACGGCCGCCGCCGTCGGCGCCGCGGCCGGCGTGGCCGCCAGGGAGGCGGTCATCGGCGTCATCCTCCTGCAGGTCTTCCTCTTCATCCTGGTCCTCATCCTGGCCTGGCTGCCGCCGGTCCGCAGGCTGCTGACGCCCGCCAGCCTCAAGCGCGACCGGGTGCGCAGGCGGGCCTACGAGCAGTTCCTCTCCAAGAACCTCCAGGACACGCGCGAGCGGACCGGCGTGCTGATCTTCGTTTCCGAGTGGGAGCACATGGCTGAGCTCATCGCCGACGAGGGCGTCGCCTCGAAGGTCGACCCGGCGGTCTGGGACCGGGCCATGGCGCGCCTGGTCCAGGGCCTGAAGTCGGGCCGCGCCGCCGAGGGCTTCGAGGCCGCCGTGGAGATTTGCGGGGCCGTGCTCGCCGAGCATTTCCCGCCAAGGGAAGGCGACAATCCCAATGAGCTTCCGGACCACGTGGTCGTGATCCGCTGAGCCTGGTCTGGCGCCGGGGCCCTGCGCCGACTACATCGGCGTGAGGGAGACTCTGGAGGACGGGCATGGCCTACACACTGAGCGTCAACGGTCGGAACCGGCGGGTCGATGTGGAGCCAGACACCCCGCTGCTCTGGGTCCTCCGGGACACCCTCGGCATCCTTGGCCCGAAGTTCGGCTGCGGGGTCGGTCAGTGCGGCGCCTGCACGGTCCACATTGACGGCGCACCCGTCCGGTCCTGCTCCCTGCCCGTGGAAGCGATCGGCAAGGGCCGGATCACCACCATCGAGGGCATTGGCCAGAGCGAGGTCGGGGCCCGGGTCCAGAAGGCCTGGGCCGAGCTGGACGTCGCCCAGTGCGGCTATTGCCAGCCGGGCCAGATCATGTCGGCGACGGCCCTCCTCGCCGCCAACCCCCGGCCCAGCGCCGAGGAGATCGACGCGGCGATGAGCGGCAACATCTGCCGCTGCGCCACCTACAACCGGATTCGCGCCGCCGTGCGCCGGGCGTCCGGACAGCCCGAGGAGGCCTGACCATGGCGGATGGCGCGCAGACCGGCGCTTCGCGGCGCGACGTGATCCAGCTGGCCGCCGCCGGCGGCGGCGGGCTGGTGCTCGGCTTTAGCCTGGCCGGGAGAGGGGAGGCCGCCGCCTCCGCGCCCTCCCGGCTGAACGCCTATGTCACCGTCCGGCCTGACGGCTGGGTCGAGGTGGTCAGCAAGAACCCTGAGATCGGGCAGGGGGTGAAGACCTCCATGCCCATGATGATCGCCGAGGAACTCGACGCCGACTGGTCCAGGGTGCGCACCGTGCAGGCGGACTCCGATCCCGCCGTCTACGGACGCCAGTTCGCGGGCGGGTCCATGTCGACCCCCCTGCACTGGGACGAACTGAGGCGCGTCGGCGCCGCCGGCCGCGCCCTGCTGGTGGCCGCCGCAGCCAAGGCCTGGGGCGTGGATCCGGCAACCTGCACGACCGAGCCCGGGCGGGTGGTGCACAAGGCGTCCGGGCGCTCTGCGGACTATGGGGCCCTGGCGACGGCCGCCGGCGCCCTGCCGGCGCCCGATCCGCGCAGCCTCAAGCTCAAGGACCCGAAGGACTTCCGGATCATCGGTCGCCCCATGGCCCAGGTGGATACGCCGGCCATCGTGACCGGAAAGCCCCTTTTCGGCATCGACACCGTCCTGCCCGGCATGCTGTTCGCCACCTACGAGAAGGCCCCGGTCTTCGGCGCCGGCGTGGAGTCGGCCGACCTGGACGCCGCGCGCGCCGTCAAGGGCGTTCGCAAGGCCTTCATCGTCGAGGGCGCCAACGCCCCCGACGGCCTGTCTCCGGGCGTGGCCGTGGTGGCCGACAGCTGGTGGCGGGCCCGCAAGGGCCGGGAGAAGCTCAACGTCCGCTGGAAGGCGCCCGCCGAACCCGGAATGTCCAGCGCCGACCTTGAGTCCCGCATGGCCGGGACCGTCCGCTGGAGCGTCGACCGGATCGAGCGGCATGACGGCGATGTCGACGCCGCCCTGAAGGGCGCCGCCAAGCGGATCGAGGCGACCTACCACTATCCCTACCTCGCCCATGCGCCCCTGGAGCCGCAGAACTGCACGGCGCATTTCAAGGATGGGCAGATGGAGATCTGGGCGCCGACCCAGAACCCGGAGTCGGGTCGGCAGCTGGTGGCCAAGACCCTGGGCCTCAAGCCCGAGGACATCACCATCCACATCGTCCGGTCCGGCGGCGGGTTCGGCCGACGCCTGTCGAACGACTACATGGTCGAGGCCGCCTGGATCGCCCGGGAGGCCGGGGCGCCGGTCAAGCTGGTCTGGACGCGTGAAGACGACATGCGCCACGACTTCTACCGCCCGGCCGGCTGGCATGTGTTCGAGGGCGGCCTCGATGCCTCTGGCAAGGTCATCGCCTGGCACGATCATTTCCTCACCCCGGGCCAGGGCGTCCAGGTTGCTCGGTCGGCCGGCATGTCCGCCACCGAGTTCCCGGCCCGGTTCGTGCCCAACTTCCGGTACGGCCTTTCCATCCTGCCCAGCCCCGCGCCGACGGGGCCCCTGCGGGCGCCCGGCTCCAACGGCATTTCCTTCGCTGTCCAGGGCTTCATCGACGAGCTCGCGCATGCAGCGGGGGCCGACCCGCTGGAGTTCCGCCTCCGGCTGCTCGGCGACGCCGGGATGGTGGGAACTCCCGGCCGCGATGGCTACGACGCCGGGCGCATGCGGGGCGTCCTGAAGAAGGTGGCCGAGGTCTCCGGCTGGGGCCGGACCAAGATGGCGCCGGGTCAGGGTCAGGGCGTCGCCTTCCACTTCAGCCACCTGGGCTATTTCGCCGAGGTGGTTCAGGTGCGGGTGGCCAAGGATGGCCAGGTGAAGGTCGAGAAGGTCTGGGTGGCCGGCGACGTCGGCCGCCAGATCGTCAACCCGTCAGGTGCGATCAACCAGGTCCAGGGCTCGGTGCTGGATGGCCTTTCCGGCGCCCTGGGGCAGGCCATCACCCTCGAGGGCGGGGCCGTGGTCCAGGGGAACTTCGACGACTACCGGCTGATGCGCATGCCGGAAGCGCCGCCAGTGGAGGTGCACTTCGTGCTCTCCGACAACCCGCCCACGGGCCTGGGCGAACCGGCCCTTCCGCCCGCGCCCCCGGCCCTGTGCAACGCCATCTTCGCAGCCACGGGCAAGCGCGTCCGGCGGCTGCCGGTGGATCCGGCCCTGCTGGCGTCCGGCTGACCCCGCAAGGGGTCAGTGCGGGATATAGGTCCGCAGGACGTCCTCGATGATGCGTTCGAGCTGTTCGAGCGTATTGCAGGTCTTGGCCACGTGGCAAAACCGCTCGTAGCGGTTCATGACGCTGTCGCCCTGGCTCCAGTAGCTGTCCGGCTCCGGGTTCAGCCAGATCACGGCGCGTGAGCGCTGCTGGATCGTCGCCAGGATGTCGAGGCGAGGGTTGGCGTAGTTCGACCGCGCATCCCCCAGGATGATCACCGTGGTGTGCCGGTCGATCCGGTCCAGGTGCTTTTCGGCGAAGTCCTCGAGGGCGCGCCCATAGTCGGTCTGCTGGAAGCCGATCTGCTTGAGCACCTCGAAGATGGCGGTCTCCACCGGGTGGTCGTCGAGGACCTGGTTCACGCTGATCAGCCGTCCCGAGAAGGCGAAGGCGTCCAGGCGGTCGACCACCTCGTTGAGCGAATAGAGGAAGGTCAGCAGGAACTGGGCGGCGGCGGCCACCGACTTGGAGACGTCGCAGATGGCGACGATGGACGGCTTGTCGACCTTCTTGGTCTTGAAGACGATGTTGAAGGGCATGCCGCCGTAGCCCATGGACTTGCGCAGGGTCCGGCGGACGTCGAGGTGGCCGGTCCAGGCGACGTTCCGGCGGCGGGAGTAGCGGTCGGCCAGGCGCTTGGCCATGCGCTTGACCAGGGCCTGCATCATGGCGAGGTCGACAGGGTCGATGCCGCCCTCGGCGTTCAGCGCCTTGCGGGCCAGCATCTCCTCGCGGAGCATCTTGCCGCTGCCGGCGGCGTAGAGCTCGTGCTGGCGCTCGACATAGGCGGCGGCCTGGGCCGCAAGGGCCTTGCGGGCGGCTTCGAGGCGGTCGGCTGCGGCTTCGCCGGGCCCGCCCAGGCGCCGCGCCGCGGCCAGGATCCGCTCGATTTCCGAAAGGCCCATCTCTTCCAGCAGGCGGCGCGTCAGGCGGGCCCTCTGGGTCGACAGGCGGATCTGCGAGACCTCGGCACGCTCGGCGGCGGCCTCCATGGCCTGGGCCAGGGCCGCGCCGTCGCCATCCAGCAGCATGCGGGCGAGGTCGGAGTCCTGGGCCTCCGGGGGCAGGCCCTCCAGGGGATCGCCTCCACCGCCTGCAGGGGGCGGGGCGGGCGCCACGGCGTCGCTGCGGCGGTCGAAGAAGGTGTCGAACACGCTTTCGAACCGGGCGACCTCCTCGCCGGACTTGGCCAGTGTGGCGCACAGGGCGTCGCGGAAGAGCTCGCGATTGGCGAAGCCCACGACCTCCACTGTCCGGTGGGCGTCGATCGCCTCGGCCGGGGAGACCCGCACGTCCGCCGCCCGCAGGGCGCGGAAGAAGTCCTCGAGCGCCGCCTGCATCCGGGCCTCAGCCTGCCGCCTGGCGGACGAGCTCGGCGATCTGCGGCTCCACCGCGGCGATGTCCTGCTCGAACTTCAGGAGCACGTTCAGGGTGTCGCGGACCACCTCGCCCTCCAGGGCGCCCGCGTTCAGCAGGATGAGGGCCCGCGCCCAGTCCACCGTCTCGGAGATGGACGGCGACTTGCGCAGGTCCAGGCCCCGCAGGGACTGGACGAAGCTGACCAGCTGGTTGTTGAGGCGGGCCTCGATCCCCGGCACCCGGCTGGCGACGATCTTCTGTTCGAGGGCGGCGTCCGGCAGGGGAATGTGCAGGTGCAGGCAGCGCCGCTTCAGCGCATCGCCGAGGTCGCGGACATTGTTGGAGGTCAGGAAGACGATGGGCGGGGTCTCGGCCTTCAGCACCCCGATCTCGGGGATGGAGACCTGGTAGGCCGACAGGACCTCGAGCAGGAAGGCCTCGAAGGCCTCGTCCGACTTGTCGATCTCGTCAATGAGCAGGACGCACCCGGCCCGCTCCTGCAGGGCCTTCATCAGGGGGCGCGGCTCAAGGAAGGGTTCGGAGAAGAAGAGGTCCCCCATGCCGTGCAGCCTGTCCATGGCCGCATCCATGTCGGGGGCGTCGGACAGGGCCTCGCCCATCCGGTCCTTCAGGATCTGGGTGTAGAGGAGCTGCTTGCCGTACTTCCACTCGTAGAGGGCCTTGGATTCGTCCAGGCCCTCGTAGCACTGCATCCGGATCAGCGGCAGGCCGAGCAGGTTGGCCGTGGACAGGGCCAGTTCGGTCTTGCCGACGCCCGCCGTGCCCTCGACCAGGATGGGCTTCTGCAGCTTGACGGCCATGTAGAGGGCCGTGGCGATCCGCCGGGAGGCGATGTAGCCGACCCCGGCCAGGCCGGAGACGAGGGACTCGACGGAGGCGAGATGGGGCGAAAGGGCGGCGTCGAAGGCCGCATCCGGGGAAGAAGTCAAAGCATCAAACTTTCGGTCTCGACGACGAATATCCGCCGGCGCAGCAATTAATGACGGCAGCTTGCCCGGGGCGCGGGGGCGGGGGCAAGCGCCGAATGCGGGTCAGCCGAGGCCATAGGGCCGGTAGGGCCCCAGGATCAGCTGTTCGAACACGCCCATGCCGCGGATCGGCGCCTCGCCCGGAAGGGTGAGGGTGACGTGCGAGAGGGCCTGGATGTGCAGGTTCTCCGGGCTCAGATAGTTCACCCCGGACAGGTCGATGTCTTCGCGCTCCACCGCCAGTTCGCCCTTGTAGCCGCCATGCCGCCACTGCGGATGGCCATAGCCGATCCCGCGCATGAGGAAGGTCAGGAAGGGCTGGAAGCTGACCTTCGCCGACCCCTGGGCCAGGGGAATGGAGAGGTTGGCGCTGGCGATCTGGCGCGTGCCGGGGATCATCACCACGTCCTCCATGGCCGCCTCGGAGGTGTGGCGGCCGCCGCCCGGGCCGGCGCCGTCGGGCAGGATCACGGCGCGGGTGTTCCAGGGCTCGCCCTCGGAGTCGGCGTTGACATGGAAGAAGACGCTGCGGTCCGCAAAGTTCAGCGGCGTCCACTGCCAGAAGAAGCTCGGGATGCGGTTGGGGACGATGGGCTGGGGGTCGGGGGCGCCGATGGGCCGGACGCCCCAGGACCGATCGCGCGTGCCCACCGAGCCCGGCGCCAGCTCCCGCCGGACCCCGTCGACCTCGATCCAGCCCGAGACCCGGACGTTCACGGTCAGGCGGGTGTAGTCCATGAAGGCCCGCGGTCCGTTCCGGTAGACGAAGCGGGGCTCCTCGATGGGAAAGCTGCGACCCTCGAAGGTGAGGTCCGCCGCGACGCCGTGGCTGGCCTCGACGACGACCCGCAGGATCTTGAGGGGCTCGACCACCTCGATCCGGATCGGGCCCGCAGAGATGTCCATGCGCTCCATGTTCAGGACCCGCGAAGCGTGCAGGCAATGCTCGACGCCGTCGCGAATGACCGAGAAGTGGGCGTCGGCGATGTTCAGGTGCGGATAGACGCCGAAGGCGACAGCGAAGAACTCGGTCCCGTCCGGCTGGTAGCCGTTGAAGAAGTACCGGTCATAGAAATTCCGGTCCGTTCCCGAGAAAGCGATGGGCTCGGGGGTCTGGTGGATCGGAAAATCGTCGCCTTTGGTCAGCATGGGCCCTCCCTGACGGGCCTGCGCCCGCCTATCTCTCGCGCTGGAAGCGCCGCTTGCGGGCGCCTTCCGACAGGCAGTATCAGTTGAAGCACAGCAAGGCGACACCCGGCGCACGCACGCCGCCGGCGCCTTTGGAGGAAGCCATGGCCCGTGAAGACCTGAGGATACCGGACGCATACGCCCAGACCCTCGTTGACCCTGTCGCCTACGCGGACGGACGGGTCTTCCGGACCTACGACTGGCTGCGCGCCAACCAGCCCCTGGGCCGGGCGGAAGTGGCCGGGGTCGACCCGTTCTGGGTGGTGACCCGCCACGCCGACATCCTGGAGATCAGCCGGCAGAACGACCTGTTCCTGAACGGCGACAAGTCCCCGACCCTGGTCAGCCAGGAAGCCGACGCCCGAATCCGCGAGATGATGGGCGGCAGCCCCCACCTGCTGCGCACCCTGATCCACATGGATGCGCCGGACCATCCCAAGTACCGCGCCCTGACCCAGGCCTGGTTCATGCCCCAGAACCTGCGCAGCCTGGAGGGCCGCATCCGGGAGATCGCCCGGGCCTCGGTGGAGAAGATGGCCGCCACGGGCGGGCGCTGCGACTTCGTCCGCGAGGTCGCCCTGCACTACCCGCTGCACGTAGTCATGGAGATCCTCGGGGTCCCCGAGGCGGATGAGCCGCGCATGCTGACCCTGACCCAGGAGCTGTTCGGCGCCGCCGACCCCGAGCTGGGCCGGGCCTCCCGCGGGGAAACCGAGTCCATCCCCGCCGGGGCGGGCGCGCAGGACCGCCGCATGGACCTGGGCGTCATCACGGACTTCTTCAACTACTTCAACGCCCTGTCGGCGGACCGCCGCGCGACGCCGCGCAAGGACCTGGCCAGCGTGATCGCCAACGCCCAGATCGATGGCCGGCCGATCTCCGAGCTGGAGGCGATGAGCTATTACATCATCGTCGCCACGGCCGGCCACGACACCACCTCGTCCTCGACCGCCGGCGCCTTCTGGGCCCTGGCCGAGCGGCCGGAGGAACTGGCCAAGCTGAAGGCCGATCCCTCGCTGATCCCGGGCCTCGTCGATGAGTCCATCCGCTGGACCACGCCGGTGAAGACCTTCATGCGCACTGTCGCCGCTGACACCGAGGTCGGCGGCCGCGCCATGTCCAAGGGCGACTGGCTGATGCTTTGCTACGCCTCCGGCAACCGGGACGAGTCGATCTTCCCCGATCCCCACGAGTTCCGCGTCGACCGTTCGCCCAACAAGCACCTGGCCTTCGGCTACGGCGCCCATCTCTGCCTGGGCCAGCACCTGGCCAAGATGGAGATGCGGATCCTCTGGGAAGAGCTGATCCCGCGCCTGAAGTCCCTGGAACTGGACGGGACCCCGGCCATGAGTCAGGCGGTCTTCGTCAACGGGCCCAAGACCCTGCCCGTCCGCTTCGAGCTGGCCTGAGGCCGTGACGTCCAGGGATCTCGCCTCCCGGCTCGCGGCCTACGCCGCAGGGCGCATGCCCGCCGCCCGGGAGGTGGAGGTCCGGGACCTGTCGCGCATCTCCGGCGGCGCCTCGCGCCAGACCTACCGCTTCCGCCTGACATGGACGGAGGACGGCGCCCCGCGCGAGCGCCGGCTGATCCTGCGCAGGGACCCGCCCGCCAGCCTGATCGACACCGAACGCCGGGTCGAATTCGCAGCCTACAGCGCCTTCCACGGCTCTGCGGTCCCGGTGCCGGAGATGATCTGGCTGGAGGAAGGGACCGAGGCCCTCGACCAGCCCTTCTCCGTGGCCGAGGAGATCACCGGGTTCGAGGCGGCGCCCGCCCTTCTCTGGACCGAGCCCTACCTCGCCGCCCATGAGACCCTTGCGCGGAACAAGTGGACCATCCTGGGCCAGATCAGCCGGGCCGATCCCTTCGCCCTCGGCCTGGACAAGGTCATGCCGCCGCCCGCCCCGGAGGCCTGCTGGGCGCGGGAGCTGGACATGTGGGAAAAGGTCCTCGACGAGGACCAGGCCGAGCCCCTGCCCATCACCCGTGCGGCGATCCGCTGGCTGAGGGCGAATCCGCCGCCGGCCGCGCAGAAAATCTCGGTCGTCCACGGCGACTTCCGGACGGGCAACTTCCTCTATGACCGCCAGGGCGGGATCCACGGGGTCCTGGACTGGGAAATGGCCCACCTGGGCGATCCCCTCGAGGACCTGGGCTGGAGCCTCAATCCGGTCTGGAACTTCAAGCGGGATCTCGCCGGGGGCCTCGTCCCCGACTCCGTCGCCATCGCGCACTGGGAGACCTCCAGCGGCCTGAAGGCCGATCCGGCGGCCGTGCACTGGTGGACCCTCTTCAACTGCGTCAAGGGCCAGGCGATCTGGATTTCCTCGGCCTGGGCCTGGATCGACGGCGGCAACCGCGAGCCGATCATGGTCCTGCCCGCCTGGGGCATGCAGAATCCCCAGGACCGCGCCATCCTCAAGGTCATGGGTCGCCTGTGAAGCCTGACATCCCCGCCGTCCTCGCCGAGATCGCGGGCCTCGCCGCCCGGAACGCCGTCCCCGACGTGGACCCCGCCGAGCGGGCCGGCGCCCTCGGGCTTTCCGCCGCCCTGCTGGGCATGGCCGCCGAGGCCTGGGATGGCGCAGCTCAGCGCCTGGTCGAGGAAAACCGTGCTGTGCGCGCGCTTCTTGCCGATGCGGGTGGGCGCGCCGGACGGAACGCCTGGCTGGCCTCGGGTTCAGACGACGACCTCCGCATCTCCGCCTTGTCCGCCGACAATGCGCGGCTCCGGGCCGCCCTGATCGAGCTTCACGAGGTCGTCGAGGGCGACGAGGCCCCCGAGGCCCGCGCCCTGGAGGCGCGGATCTGGGAGGAGTTGCGGCTTTCCACAGAGCGCCGGCGCCTGTCCGGCGCCCTGGCCTAGTTCCACCGCCGCCGCACGCTATCGACAACCCGTCCCGGCTGGGCTTTGTTGGTCCCCCCGCCATTTCGCGGGGGTCCGCCCCAGGGCGGACTCATCACTTCAATACTGGCCGCCAATCCTGGCCCAAGACCGAGGGGACGATTTCCTGATGGCCCGAATCCTGCCTGAGCCCACGCCGGAGACCCGGCATTTCTGGGACGGGTGCCGCGACGGCGAACTCCGCCTGCAGCGCTGCACCGACTGCAAGACCACCTATTTCCCGCCCAGGGCCTTCTGTCCGGCCTGCGCCTCGCGGAGCGTCGAGGTCTACGCCGCCAGCGGGCGCGGGGTGCTCTGGTCCTACGTCATCAATCATCGTCCCCGCCCGGACATGGGGACCGAGCCCTACGCCATCGCCGTGGTGAAGCTTGAGGAAGGCCCGACGATGATGACCAACATCGTGGGCTGCCCGCAGACCCCTGAGGCCCTGGTCCTCGACATGCCCGTGAAGGTCCGCTTCGAGAAGCAGACCGACGACATCTCCCTGCCGCTCTTCGAGCCGGCGCAGTCCTGAGGCGGAACACGACCATGAAGCAGAAATCTGTTGCGGTCGTCGGCGCCGCCGAGACCACCAAGATGGGCAAGATCCCGGACGTCTCCGTGATCGGCCTCCACGCCGATGCGGCGCTCAACGCCATGGCCGACGCCGGCCTGAAGCCTTCTGACATCGATGGCGTCGCCACCGCCGGGATCTCCCCGGTGGAGCTGGCCCACTACCTGGGCATCAAGCCGACCTATGCCGACGGGACCAGCGTCGGGGGCTGCTCCTTCATGCTGCACGTCCGGCATGCGGCCGCGGCCATCAACGCCGGCCTGGCCAAGACCATCCTGGTCACCCACGGCGAATCCGGCCGAAGCCGGGTGGGCGCGGGCGGCTTCGGCCGTGCGCCGTCCAGCCTTATGGGCCAGTTCGAGATGCCTTACGGCGTCACCAGCCCGCCCACCATGTTCACCGTCCCGGTCCTTCGCTACATGAAGACTTACGGCGTGACCGAGGAGGACCTCGCCAATGTGGCCGTGGTCCAGCGGGAATGGGCGGCCCTGAACCCCCGGGCCAGCTTCAAGGACCCGATCACCGTCAACGACGTCCTGAACTCGCCGATGATCGCCTGGCCGTTCCGGATGCTGATGTGCTGCCTGGTCACTGACGGCGGCGGAGCCCTCATCCTGACCAGCGCCGACCGCGCCAAGGACTTCCCGCAGAAGCCCGTCTACATCCTGGGCACAGGGGAGAGCGTCGAGACCCCCATGGTCTCGCAGATGTACGACTTCACCTCGTCCACCGCCTTCAAGATTTCCGGCAAGAAGGCCTTTGACGAGGCGGGCATCACCCATGCCGACGTCGATCACCTGATGATCTACGACGCCTTCGCCCACCTGCCGCTCTACGGCCTCGAGGACCTGGGTTTCTGCAAGCCCGGCGAGGCCAAGGACTTCATCCGCGAGCGCAACACCGCCATCGGCGGCAAGCTGCCCCTGAACACCAACGGCGGCGGCCTGTCCTACATGCATTCCGGCATGTACGGCATGTACGCCCTGCAGGAGAGCGTGCGGCAGATGCGCGGCACGGCGGCGGCCCAGGTCAAGGACGCGAAGATCAGCATCGCCCACGGGGTCGGAGGCATGTTCGCCGCCTCCGGGACGATTATCTTCACGAACGAAAAGTAGAACCTGGACAGAGACTTACCGCACTCATGCTGCATCTTTTGCTGCAAGGCCCGGGGTGCAGCATGAACGGGCGCGGGATCCGCCTTCCCCGCGTGGTCGGGCGGGTCCTCGCGGCCCTTGCGGCGGTGGTCTTCAGTCTAGCCGCCGCCGCGCTTCCGGCCACCGCTGCGTCGCGGCCTCCCGACCTCATCCTGGACGGCGAGGTTCGCCGGTCCGACCACCAGACCTTCCGCGAACTTCCCTTCCGGGTTCCGGC
The DNA here is from genome assembly GCA_046046615.1 of Pseudomonadota bacterium. Taxonomy (GTDB): domain Bacteria; phylum Pseudomonadota; class Alphaproteobacteria; order Caulobacterales; family Caulobacteraceae; genus Phenylobacterium. Next base: position 49,753 of record JBJOJL010000006.1, on the reverse strand, counting down.
TGGGGTCGATCGTCTGCGGGTGGAGCTCTCGCACGACGGCGCAGCGACGAAGACCGTCCTCGACCTTGGCGTCCGTGATCCCGAGCGGCTGCGCGGCTGGAGCGGCGGCGCGCGGACCGGCTTCGAAATCGGCGACTCGGGCGCTACCCCCGGCTATCTTCCGGGACCCCTGCCGCCGGGCCGGTGGAAGATCCTCCTCGGCGTCCCGAATGTCCGCCCGGACGCCAAGGCCCGTTACTCCGTCCGGATCTGGTTCGGGAGGCCGGGAAGCGCGCCGGACCCGGCGTTCAGCCCGTCCGTGCGGGAGGGGGCGGACTGGTACCGGGGCGACCTGCACCTCCACACCGCCCATTCGGATGGTCGCTGCGCTTCCGTGACCGGGCGGCCCGGCCCCTGTCCGGCCTTCCTCACCTTCCAGGCCGCCCGCGCCGCCCGCCTGGATTTCATCGCCCTCAGCGAACACAACACGACTTCCCAAGCGGCGGCGGTCGGCGAACTTTCCGCCTATTTCGATGATCTCCTCGTCATTCCCGCCCGCGAGGTGACGACCTTCGAGGGGCACGCCAACATCTACGGGACCTGGGCGCCCCTGGACTTCCGGATCGGGCGCGGCGACGTCGCCGCCCTGGGCGCCCTGCTGGACAAAGCGGAAGCCGCCGGCGCCCTGGTGGCGCCCAACCATCCCGGCCTGCCGTCTGGCGAGGTCTGCATGGGCTGTGGTTGGACCGCCGCAACCGACTGGTCGCGCATCCCGGCGCTTGAGGTCGTCAGCGGAGGGGTTCCCGCCCTGGGAATGGACGGCGCCTTCTCGGGTCTCGCCCTCTGGGACCGGCTGCTCGGCCAGGGGTTGCGGGTGACCGGGATCGCCGGCTCCGACACCCATGACCCCCTCCGGACGGATCCGGCCTCGCCGCGTATCGGCCGGCCGGCCACGGTGGTCTTCGCCGAAAGACTGAGCGTCCCGGCCATTCTCGCCGGCGTGCGGGCCGGCAGGGTCTTCCTCGATCTCACGGCGAGCCCTGACTCCCGCCTCGACTATGTCGCCTCGACCCCGGACGGGCGCTCCGCCGCGATGGGGGGTGAACTGGCGCTGGGAGCCAATCGCTCCCTCGACCTGCGGGTCACCGTGGCGGGTGCGGGAGAGGGCGCGCGCGTGAGGCTGGTCGGCGACCTCGGTCCCGTCGATCTTCCCGTCCCGGCCAGCGGTCAGGTCGAGGTCCGCGGCCTCTCGGCCCGCGACGGCGCCGCCTGGTTCCGGCTCGAGGTGGTCGGACCAAACGGGTCCCGACGGCTGATCGGCAATCCAATCTACCTCAGGGCGAATCCAGACGGGTCATGAAGGACTTCTTAATCAGGACTTGCTAGCTCCGGCGGAACGCCGTAGCGGGCGGCAAGGGGCCCTTGGGGGGCGGAGCAGGCATGGGATTTTCGTCGGACTCGCGCGCGCGGTTCAACCTCGAGCAGGTTTCCGTGCTGATGCTCGAGGAAACGCCCCTCGGCATGTCGGTCCTCGTCCAGATCATGAACGGCTTCGGCGGCCGCAAGCTTCATCGTTGCGACACGGTGGAGAAGGCCGAGCGCGTTGTCCGCGAAACCGAACTTGACCTGCTCATCGTGGACGCCATGGGGCGCTCGGGCGGCGGCTATGACTTCGTGCAGTGGCTCCGGCGCTCGGGGATCCGGCCGAACTGTTATGCGCCCGTGGTGCTGACCGCCGCCCACACGCCCGCCGCCGCCGTCGCCAAGGCCCGGGACTGCGGCGCCCACATCGTTATGGCCAAGCCCCTGACGCCCAAGGCCATGCTGGACCGAATCATCTGGGTCGCCCGGGCGGGCCGCCGGTTCGTCGAATGCGACAACTATGTCGGCCCCGACCGACGGTTCAAGGACGCCGGTCTACCTGAGGGGGTGCCTGTCGGGCGACGGCGTGAAGACGTCGCCGCCTAGGGTTGTATGGCTTTGACTTCGCGGGCCTGAGGCCGGCAAATCGGGTGAGTTGGAGAAAGACGAGTTTCCATGAGCGACGTGGCCCGCATTCACACTCCGGACGTCCCCCTGGGACGCCTCATCCGCATGCCGGGCGGCAAGACGGCCGGCCAGGCCATCGAAGATGCGGAGAAGGGCCTGGAGTCCATGCAGGCCCAGAGCATGGCGGAGCTGCAGCGGGTCCTGAAGAAGGCCGAGGATTTCTACGCGCGCGCGGAAGGCAAGTTCAACGCCCTGGTGGTCAACGCCTTCTACGACCTGATCAACGGGGCCATCGGCCTTCCCACGGCCGGCAAGGACCGGGCGATCGACAGCATGCTCGTCAGCCTCGCGGACCTTCTGGACTATTACCGGACGTCCGGGGAGTGGGGCGACAAGTCCGTCCAGGTGCACCTGAGCACCTTCCAGCTCCTGTTGCGCACCGAAGGCGCCCGGGACCCCGAGGGGACCGAGGCCATCCTGTCCGGCCTCAAGAAGGTCAGCCGAAAGGCCGCTCGCGGCTGATCCGGCTCCGGCCGGCGGCTGGACCGCCGCCAGCCCGGCTGCCAAGATGGAACCGACCCGCCGGAGGAGTTCCATGAAAACCCGCGCCGCCGTCGCCTTCGAGGCCAAACGTCCGCTTGAGATCGTCGAGGTCGACCTGGAAGGCCCGCGCGCCGGCGAGGTGCTGGTGGAGATCAAGGCCACAGGCGTGTGCCACACCGACGCCTACACCCTGGACGGCCTGGATTCCGAAGGGGTGTTCCCCTCCATCCTCGGACATGAGGGCGCCGGCGTGGTCCTGGAGGTCGGGCCGGGGGTCACAAGCGTGCAGCCCGGGGACCATGTCATCCCGCTCTACACGCCCGAATGCCGGCAGTGCAAAAGCTGCCTGTCGCGCAAGACCAACCTCTGCACCGCCATCCGCGCCACCCAGGGCAAGGGCCTGATGCCGGACGGCACCAGCCGGTTCTCCTACCGGGGCCAGGCCATCGCCCACTATATGGGCTGCTCGACCTTCGCCAATCACACTGTCCTGCCGGAGATCGCCGTCGCGAAGATCCGGCCCGACGCCCCCTTCGACAAGGCCTGCTACATCGGGTGCGGCGTGACGACCGGCGTCGGGGCGGTGGTGAACACCGCCGGGGTCGAGGCCGGGGCCAATGTCATCGTCTTCGGCCTCGGCGGGATCGGCCTCAACGTCATCCAGGGCGCGCGCCTGGTGGGGGCCGGAAAAATCATCGGCGTCGACATCAACCCCGCCCGCGAGGCCTGGGGCCGTCGCTTCGGCATGACCGACTTCGTCAATCCCCGGAAGGTGGAGGGCGACCTCGTCCAGCACCTGGTGGCCCTGACCGACGGCGGCGCGGACTACACCTTCGACTGCACCGGCAATACCGACGTCATGCGCCAGGCGCTCGAGGCCTGCCACCGCGGCTGGGGCGAGAGCATCATCATCGGCGTCGCCGAAGCGGGCCGGGAGATCGCCACCCGGCCCTTCCAGCTGGTCACCGGGCGGGTCTGGAAAGGGACGGCCTTCGGCGGCGCCCGGGGCCGGACCGACGTGCCGAAGATCGTGGACTGGTACATGGAGGGGAAGATCCAGATCGACCCCATGATCACCCACGTCCTGCCGCTCGAGCGCATCAACGAGGCCTTTGACCTCATGCACGCCGGCGAAAGCATCCGCAGCGTCGTCGTTTTCTGACCGGCGGCAAATACTCAGTTTGGGAGGACCAGGATCCTCCGGGGGAAACGCTCATGATCAAGACCCGCATCACCGACATGCTCGGCATCCGCTATCCCATCATCCAGGCGCCGATGGGCTGGATCGCCCGTTCGGCCCTGGCCTCAGCCGTTTCGAACGCCGGCGGCATGGGGATCATCGAGACCTCGTCCGGCGACCTGCCCGCCGTGCGCGAGGAAATCCAGAAGATGAAGGGGCTCACGGACAAGCCCTTCGGCGTCAACATCGCCCAGGCCTATGTCCGCGACCCGGACATCGTCTCCTTCGTCGTCGACCAGGGCGTGAAGTTCGTCACCACCTCGGCGGGGGATCCCAACCGCTATTGCGCCGCGCTCAAGGAGGCGGGCCTCACCGTCTTCCACGTGGTCCCATCCCTGGCGGCGGCGATCAAGGCCATCGAGGCCGGGGTGGACGGCCTGGTGGTCGAGGGCGGCGAGGGCGGCGGCTTCAAGAGCTCGCGCGAGGTCTCGACCATGGTCCTCCTGCCCCTGGTCTGCTCCAAGCTGGATGTCCCCATCGTGGCGGCGGGGGGTATTTCGGATGGGCGCGGCATGGCCGCCGCCTTCGCCCTGGGCGCCGAGGGGGTCCAGATGGGCACCCGGATGGTGTCCGCCGCCGAGAGCCCCGTGCACCAGAACTGGAAGTCCGCCATCGTCGAGGCCAAGGAGACCGACACCGTCTTCCTGAACCGCTTCGGCCCCGGTCCGGCCTGCCGGGCCCTGCGGACCGAGAAGACCACCCTCCTGGAGAAGGAGCCCGGCGAGAACGGGGTCGCGCCAGAGTTCCGGCGCTCGCAGGAGCTCTATTTCGGCGGCGACATGGAGGCCTCCATCGCCCTGTCGGGCCAGGTGGCGGGCCGCATCGAGTCCGTGAAGCCGGTCGCCGAGATCATCTCGGAGATGGTCGAGGAATTCGAATCCATCATGGACAGCCTCTCGGCGCGCTACGCCCGCGCCCGGGCCTGACCCGGGGCTCAGGCGGCCAGGGCGGCCCGCTGAGGCTGGGGATCGGCATAGCTGGCCTCGTCCCAGAGGGCGTCCCATTCGGCCCAGCGGGCGGAGGCCTCCCTCAGGCGGGCGTCGTCGCGCACCAGGACGACCTCGCCCTGGGCCTCGTCCCAGACGACGGTCAGGTCGCTGAGGCGAAGGTCCTGCGGATCCAGCCGGCCCTGGCGCACCAGGTCCTGCGCCATGGCTTCCGACAGCCTCAGCCTCAGGCGACCGCCGGCGAGGCGCTCGGCCCTGTCGGCGTGGCGGATCACCGCCTCGATCATCTCGGGCGTCGCGGGGCGCAGGGGCCGCCGCGCATCGAAGCGGAAGAGGGCGTCGGGACGGGCGGGACGGATCGACTGGACATTCTGCATCTTGAGGACCTTTCCTGGGGCTCGCGCCTTGAGGTGAGGTCAGATTGCTCTGGCGCTGCGCCAGAAACGGTCGTAGGTTTTTGGTCTGTTCTCATTTTCGGGGCTGGGAATGCGACACGAGAAGGCGGCGAGGCTGCTTGAACTCGCCCGGAGGCTGGCGGCGTCGGCCGAGGGACTGACCCTCGACGAGATGGCGGCGGCCATGCAGGTCTCGCGCCGGACCGTCGAGCGCATGCGCGACGCCGTCCGCGAGGCCTTTCCCCAGATGGAGGAGATCGCCGATCCGCCGACCCTGCGGTTCCGCATCCCCTCCGGGCTCGACGGCATCTTCCAGGCCCCGACCGCCGAGGAGTTCGCCGCCCTCAGGGCGGCGGCGGATCACTTCCGCCAGTCCGGCGCCACGGCCCGGGCCGGCGCCCTGGGCGCCCTGGAGTCGAAGGTGCTCTCCGCCATCCGGTCGGGGGTGCGCCGGCGTCTGGCGCCGGACATGGAGGCCCTCCTCGAGGCCGAGACCATGGCGGTGCACCCCGGCCCCCGGCCCTTCGAGGACGAGGCGGTGCTGGGCGCCGTGCGCGAGGCCATCGTCTCCCTGCAGAGGCTGAGGTTCCTCTACGACGGCGGCTCGACGCCAGGGCGCGAGCGCGAGGTCACCCCCTACGGCCTCCTGTTCGGGCGGGCCAACTATCTCGTCGCCGCCGAGACCGGCTCGGATGAGCCGCGCAACTGGCGGCTGGACCGGGTGCGGGACATCCGGGTGGTTCCCCTGCCGGGCGGACGGCCGCCCGACTTCTCCCTGGCCGCCTACGCCGCGCGCAGCTTTGGCATCTACCAGGACGCCATCGAGGATGTGGTCCTGCACATCCTGCCCCACGGGGCGGAGGAGGCCCTGGGCTGGCGCTTCCACGCCACCCAGACCCTGGAGCGGCAGGCCGACGGCTCGGTCATCGCCCGCTTCCGGGCGGCGGGCATGCGCGAACTGGCCTGGCACCTGTTCAGCTGGGGCGACAAGGTCCGAATCCTCGCCCCGGAGCGGCTCCGCGCCCAGATGGCCGAGGAGCTCGCCGCCGCCGTCCGGGCGCACGGGGCGCCCTGACGCCGGGGATCAGGCCGTCTTCAGCGCCGCCAGGACCGCCTCGGGACGGATCGGCAGGCGCCGCACCCGCGCCCCGACGGCGTTGAAGATGGCGTTGCCGATGGCCGGGCCCACGACGGTGGTCGCCGGCTCGCCGAGGCCCACGGGGGCGTGGTCGCTGTCCATGAACTCGATGGCCAAGTCGGGAACGTCGCTCATCCGCAAGGGGGTGTAGGTGCCCAGGTTGGTCTCCTGGATCCGGCCATCCCTGAAGGTCGCCCCCTCGTGCAGGGCGAGGCTCAGGCCCCAGAGGGCGGCGCCCTCCATCTGGGCCAGGGCGCCGTCCGGGTGGATGATGGCGCCGGCGTCCACGACCAGGTGCAGCTTCTCGACCTTGACCTCACCGGTCTTGCGGTCGACCCGGACCCGGGCGGCGCAGGCCGTCCAGGTGGGCATGTCCCGCTCCTGGCCGAAGGTGGTGGCCAGGCCCAGGCCGACGCCGGCCGGCAGCTTGCCGCCCCAGCCTGCGGCCTTGGCGACCCGCGACAGGACCGCGGCCTGGCGCTTCGCCCCGCCGACGGCGTTGGGCGCGGAGCCGGCGTTGCGGCCCGCCCCGTCGAGCATCTTCAGCCGGAAGGCGAGGGGGTCCTGGCCCGTGGCGTGGGCGGCCTCGTCCATGGCGCTCTCGACCGCCCAGTTGGTCCAGCCCGGACCCACCGAGCGCAGCCAGCCTGGCCGGAAGGCGCGGTTGGCCAGGTCGTTGGACAGGGCCCGGACCCGGTGGGCGCCGACGCTGTACCAGTGGTTGGCGCCGTTGATCGCAAAGGGATCGAAGGGCCGGTCATTGGCCCCCTTGGGCATGAAGAAGGGCGCCATGACCTCGGTCGGCCAGCCGGCGGCGGCGGCGTGGTCCATGGCGGTCACACGCCCGCCCTCGCCGAACGCCATCCGCACCCTCTGCACGGAGGGCGAGCGGAAGCTGTCGAAGAGGGTGTCGTCCTCGCGGGTGAAGACCAGTTTGACCGGCTTGCCCAGGGCCTTGGCCGCCAGCGCCGCCGGAACGGCGTAGTCCCCGTTCAGGCGCCGGCCGAAACCGCCCCCGAGCAGGTAGGTCTTCAGCACGATGCTGGCCTCGGGCCGGCCCAGGGCCTTGGCCAGGGTGGGCAGGATCAGGGACTGCCACTGGTTGCCCGTGTGGATCTCGAAGACGCCGTTGCGCTCGAAGGCCAGGGCGTTCAGCGGCTCCATCTGGAAGTGCAGGGCGGCGTCGGTCGTGTACTCCGCCTCCAGCTTCGCCTTCGCCGAGGCGAAGGCCGCCTCCACGCCCCGGTCCGCGACCACCAGGGAGCCTGCGGACTCATCGGCGATCAGGGCGCGCGCCCGCGCTTCGAGGTCGGCGTCGGAGACCTTGGCCGTCGGCCCGTTCTCCCAGGTCACCTTGAGGGCGCGCACAGCCCGGTCGGCGGCGACGAAGCTGTCGCCCAGGGCCAGGACCCAGCCCGGGACGGTGCCCGACGGATCGTCGAGCACCAGGTGGCCGCGATAGCCGGGAACCGCCTTGGCGGCGGACTCGTCCACCGAGGTCACCTTGGACTCATTGCGCGTCGGCGGCAGGACCGGCCGGGCGTAGACCATGCCGGCGATCTTCGCGTCGAGGCCGAACACGGCCGAGCCGTTGGTCTTGGCGGGGATGTCCCGGGCCTGGAATTCGCCGCCGATCAGGCGTCGCTCCGTGGCGGGCTTGATAGGCAGGGCGGCCAGTTCCTTGTCGGTGAAGCCTGCCCGCAGACCTCCCTTCGCCACGATGTCGCCGTAGCTGACCGACCGCTTGCCGGCGAAGACCACTCCCTTGCGGGCGATGCAGGACGAGGCCGGGACGCCCAGGATCCGGGCGCCCCCTTCGATCAGGGCGATGCGCCCCGCCGCACCCGCCTGGCTCAGGAAGGGATAGCTCTGCCAGACCGACCAGGACCCGCCGGTGACCATCAGGCCCCACTTCGGATCGGTGTCGACATGGACGATGCGGACCTTCTCCCAGTCTGCCTCGAGCTCCTCGGCGACGATCCGGGCGAGGGCGGTGCCCACGTGCTGTCCCATCTCGGCGCGGACGACGTTCACCGTGACGATCCCTTGGGCGTCGATGGCGTACCAGAGGCTGGGCTCGAAGGCGGGGGCGCCGGAGTACGGGCCCAGGGAGACCGCGGCCTCGGCCGTTGCCGCGAAGCCGAAGGCTGCGCCCGCTGCGCCGGCGGCGATCAGGAACCGGCGGCGGCCGGGATCCGGAAGCAGGGGGCGGTTCATGAGCGCACCTCCGCCTTGCGCGCCGCGCCGCGACCGGCGCCCTTGCGCGCGGCCAGCTTCACCGCCTTGCGGATGCGCACATAGGCCATGCACCGGCAGAGGTTGCCGTCCATGGCGCTCTCGATCTCGGCGTCGGAGGGGTTGGGGTTGGCCGCCAGGAGGGCCGCCGCCTGCATGATCTGGCCGGATTGGCAGTAGCCGCACTGGGGCGCCTGGGCCTCGATCCAGGCCGCCTGCACGGGATGGACCCCGCCGGCGCCCAGGCCCTCGATCGTCGTCACCGACAGGCCGTCGACGGCGCTGACCGGCGTCAGGCAGGAGCGCACCGCCTGGCCGTCCACGTGGACGGTGCAGGCGCCGCACTGGCCGACGCCGCAGCCGAACTTGGTCCCGGTCAGTCCCAGCTCGTCGCGAAGCACCCACAGGAGGGGCGCATCATCCGGCCCGGAGGCCTCCACCTGTCGGCCATTGACCTTGAACTTCGCCATGGCGAGAGCCCCTTTCCCGAGGTTTCCTTCCCTTCGGGGAGGCTGCGCCCGGGGCGGGCGTCTGTCCAGCCCCGGAGACGGTTTCAGGCGCGGAACAGGCCGACCAGGTCCCCCACCCAGGCCTTCAGCGCGTCCTTCTTTTCCGTCGAGGTCCGGCCATGGCGCACCGCCACCAGGTCGAGGTCGGGCGCCAGGACGGTGAACTGTCCCTCGTGGCCGTTGGCCGAGAACGACCCCGGACCGCCCATGTCGAGCCACCAGTGCGCGCCATACCGGCCGTCGGTGACGCCCGCCTGCTGGAAGGTCGGGGTCCGGGCGTAGTCCACCCAGCCCTCGGGCAGAAGGCGCCGGCCTTCCCAGACCCCGTCGCGCAGGTAGAGGAGGCCGAAGCGGGCGAAGTCGCGGGCGCTGGCGAAGCAGAAGGACGAGCCGATGAAGGTCCCTGCAGGATCGAACTTGGGGATCGGCGTCTTCATGCCCAGGGGTCCGAACAGCCTCTCGCGCATGAAGTCCGCGAAGTCCGGGCCGCGTCGCCCGAGGGCGTCCGCCAGGATCCGGCAGAGGATGTTGGTCGTGCCCGAGGAATAGCTGAAGAAGCTCCCCGGGGGATGCGCCAGGGGCTGGCTGGCGGCGTAGTGGGCTACGTCGTCCTTCCCGGACCCCCACATCATCTCGATGGTGTCCGAGGCCTTTCCGGGCTCGTAGACCTCGTCGAACTTCAGGCCGCTGGACATGCGCAGGAGCTGGTCGGTGGTGATGGCGCCGCGGGGGTCGCCTGGCGTCCGCCACTCCGGCACGGGGGCGGGGGCATGGATGTCCAGGAGGCCGTCGCCCACGGCGATCCCGAACAGGGCGTGGGTGAGGCTCTTGGCCTTGGACCAGGACAGGCATGTGGCGTCCGGGCCATGCTGGGGCCCGTACCGCTCGACAAGCAGGCGGCCGCCCTGGACCACCACCACCGCGTGGGTTTCGTCGAAGTCCGTGAAGCCGTGCGCCAGATGGGCCGCCAGGCGGTCCCGGTCCACCCGGGCGGGGAGTTCCCCCAGGGTCCAGTCCTTCGTCGGCCAGGGAGTCCCCGCCGGCTGGACGGGAAGCGGCGGGAGTTCGGCGGCGGCGCTCACGCGGCCAGCGCCCGGACTTCCTCGACCTCCTCGGGGGTGAGGATCCACTCCGCACAGCGGGCGTTGGCCTGCACCTGCTCGGGGCTGGTGGCGCCGGCGATGACCGAGCTGACCACCCCGTGGCCCAGCAGCCAGGCGAAGGCGAGGTCGAGGATCCGGCGGCCCCGCTGTTCCGCCCAGTGCTCCAGGGCCTCAAGCCGGTCGAAGTTGCGGTCGTTCAAAGCCGCCTGGCCGCGCTTGCCCCAGGCCGCCAGGCGCGTGCCCTGTCGGGGCGGTTCGCCGCGATGATACTTGCCGGTCAGGAAGCCGCTGGCCAGGGGGAAGTAGGGCAGGAGGCCCAGGCCGAACCGCTCGCAGGCCGGCAGCACCTCCCGCTCCACGCCCCGCTCCAGCAGGCTGAAATTGTTCTGGGCGGAGACAAAGCGCTCCAGCCCGCCGGTCCGCGAGGTCCAGTCGGCGTCGGCGATCTGCCAGCCCGTGAAGTTGGAATTGCCGATGTAGAGCACCTTGCCGGCGCGGACGAGGTCGTCCAGGGCCCGGAGGGTCTCCTCGATGGGCGTGTCCGGGTCGGGCACGTGCATCTGGTAGAGATCGATGTGGTCGGTGTGCAGGCGCTTGAGGCTGTCCTCCACCGCCTTGACGATGTACCGCCTCGCCCCGCCCCGCAGGTAGGCGCCCTCTCCCATGGGGTTGGCGAACTTGGTGGCCAGCACCGCCTGGTCCCGCCGGCCCTTCAGCGCTTCTCCCAGGAAGACCTCGGACTTCGAACCGCCGTAGATGTCGGCGGTGTCGAAAAAGTTGATGCCGGCGTCCAGGGCGGCGTCCACGACCATCCGGGTCTGGGCCTGGTCGATGCGCATGCCGAAATTGTTGCAGCCCAGGCCGATCACACTGACCTTGAGCCCGCTGTTTCCAAGTCGTCTCAGCTGCATGGCGTCCTCCCGAAACCGCGCGAAGACCCGAGCCTAGGTCAGGCCCGGCGCATGCGCCAGTGGGCCCGAAGACGGGCGGGCGGACTCCGGCGGCTCAGATCGCCCGGGCGAGCCTGAGGGTTTCGGCGTTCTCCACGGCCGCCCGCCGCAGGTTCACCGCCTCGAAATCGATGGCGGCTTCGCGCTCAAACTCGCCGAAGGCGGTGGACTCTTCCTCGGTCTCGAGGGGAGCGAACCAGGGCCGATAGTTCATCACGACCTCCCAATCCGGGTGCGGGAGACCAGTTAAGGGTCGTTAACCTTTCGCCGCCAAGCGCCCTGCGGCGACTCTCACGGACTCTTGAAGTCGCAGACGCCGCCCACCGGAATTTCGGGGGCCGGCGGCATGACGTCTGGCCTTGCCCGTCATCCGACCGTAAGAATGGAGTCAGCGCCTGATGCGGGGCGGCGAAGGACCGGGATCCACGCGAGACTCCGGCCCCGTCCCGCAGGGCGACCTGGGAGGAAACGGGTCTTGCAGCCAACGCGTACCGAAGGTCCCGACTACTATCACAAGGTGGTCGACTGCCAGTGGGCCTGCCCGGCTCACACGCCCGTACCGGAATACATCCGCCTGATCGCCGATGGCCGGTACGATGACGCCTACATGATCAACTGGAAGTCGAACGTCTTCCCGGGCGTTCTGGGCCGCACCTGCGACCGCCCCTGCGAGCCCGCCTGCCGGCGCGGCCGGGTGGAGGAGGAGCCGGTGGCCATCTGCCGGCTCAAGCGCGTCGCGGCGGATAACAAGTCGGATGTCGGGCCCCTCATGCCGCCGGTCGCGGCGAAGCGGAACGGCAAGCGCGTCGCCCTCGTGGGCGCCGGCCCCGCCTCCCTCACGGTGGCCCGCGATCTCGCCCCCCTGGGGTATGAGCTGGTGCTGTTCGACGGCGAGCCCCGGTCGGGCGGCATGATCCGCAGCCAGATTCCGCGTTTCCGCCTGCCCGAGGAAGTGATCGACGAAGAGGTGGGCTACGTTACCCGCCTGGGCGGTGTGGAGCTTCGCCTTGGCCAGAGGATCGAAAGCCTCAAGGCCCTGCTGGCCGAGGGCTACGACGCCGTCTTCGTGGGCTCCGGCGCGCCGCGCGGCCGTGACCTCGACGTCCCCGGCCGCAAGGAGGCCGCCGCCAACATCCACATCGGCATCGACTGGCTCTCCAGCGTCTCCTTCGGCCATATCGAGAAGATCGGCCGGCGGGTGATCGTGCTCGGCGGCGGCAACACCGCCATGGACTGCTGCCGGACCTCGCGCCGCCTCGGCGGCCAGGAGGTCAAGGTCGTCGTCCGCTCGGGCTTCGAGGAGATGAAGGCCAGCCCCTGGGAAAAGGAAGACGCGATCCACGAGGACATCCCGATCCTCAACTTCCGCGTCCCCAAGGCCTTCACCCACGAGAACGGCCGCCTGACCGGCGTGACCTTCGAGATCGTCCGCGCCGAGTACGACGAAAAGGGCCGCCGCAACCTGGTGCCCTCGGGCGAGCCCGACGAGCACCACGAGTGCGATGACGTCCTGGTCGCCGTCGGCCAGGAGAACGCCTTCCCCTGGATCGAGCGCGACATCGGCCTGGAGTTCGACCGCTGGGACATGCCCCAGGTCGATACGGTGACCTTCGAGTCCACCCGCAAGGGGGTCTTCTTCGGCGGCGACGCCGCCTTCGGCCCGAAGAACATCATCTGGGCGGTGGCGCACGGCCACGACGCCGCGGTCTCGATCCATCGCCACTGCATGGGCGAGGATGTCCACGACCGCCCGCCGCCGGGCTTCTCCCTCGTCTCCCAGAAGATGGGCATCCACGAGTGGAGCTACGACAACGACATCTCACTGGAGCACCGGCACCGGGTGCCCATGCTCGACAAGGCCGAGGCCCTGAAGAACGTGCGGGTCGAGGTCGAGCTCGGCTTCGATTCCCGCCTGGGCTACGCCGAGGCCCAGCGGTGCCTGAACTGCGACGTCCAGACGGTCTTCACGGACAACCTGTGCATCGAGTGCGACGCCTGCGTCGACATCTGCCCCGTGGACTGCATCACCTTCACCGAGGACGGCGAGGAGGCGGACCTCCGGTCGCGCCTGAAGGCGCCGGCCCTCAACCTCGACCAGGACCTCCTGGTGTCCGGGGCCCTGGCGACCGGCCGGGTCATGGTCAAGGACGAGGATGTCTGCCTGCACTGCGGCCTCTGCGCCGAGCGCTGCCCCACCGGGGCTTGGGACATGCAGAGGTTCACGCTTGAGATGACCCACGCCGACCAGATGGGAGGCGCCGCATGACCGCCCCCCTCGCTGCGGTGAACGACTTCGTCGTCAAGTTCGCCAACGTCAACGGCTCCGGCTCGGCCAGCGCCAACTCCATGTTCGCCAAGGCGGTCCTGCGCATGGGCGTGCCCGTGGCCGTGCGCAACATCTTCCCGTCGAACATCCAGGGCCTGCCCACCTGGTTCGAGGTCCGGGTCACCGAGGCCGGCCATCTCGGCCGTCGCGGCGGCGTCGACATGATGGTGGCCATGAACCCCCAGACCTGGGACCGGGACGTGGCCGAGATCGAGCCGGGCGGCTACCTGTTCTACGACTCGACCAAGCCCATGCCGCCGTCGAAGTTCCGGCCCGACATCAACGTGATCGGCGTGCCCCTGACCGCCATCTGCAACGCCGCCTACACGGTGGCGCGCGAGCGGCAGCTGTTCAAGAACATCATCTATGTCGGGGCCCTGGCCGCCCTGCTGGGCATCGAGATCGGGGTCATCGAGCAACTGCTCGCCGAGCAGTTCGAGGGCCGCGAGCGGCTGATCAAGGCCAATGTCGACGCCCTGCACATGGGCCGCGACTGGGTGGCGGACAATATGGGCCCCCTGGGCCTCCAGGTCCGCCGGGCCGACGCCGTGGGCGACCGTATCTTCATCGAGGGCAACCAGGCTGCCGGCCTTGGCGCGGTGTACGGGGGCGCCACAGTCTGCGCCTGGTACCCCATCACGCCGTCGACCTCCCTGGCCGAGGCCTTCACCAGCTATTGCCAGGAGCTGCGGGTCGATCCCGACACCGGCAAGGCCAACTTCGCCATCGTCCAGGCCGAGGACGAGATCGCCTCCATCGGCATGGTGATCGGCGCCGGCTGGAACGGCGCGCGCGCCTTCACGGCCACGTCGGGGCCAGGCGTCTCCCTGATGACCGAGTTCATCGGCCTGTCCTATTTCGCCGAGATTCCTGCGGTGATCTTCGACGTCCAGCGGGGCGGTCCCTCCACGGGCATGCCGACGCGGACCCAGCAGGCTGACCTGATCGGGGCCGCGTACGCCAGCCACGGCGACACCAAGCACCCCATGCTCCTGCCCATGGACCCGGGCGAGTGCTTCACCTTCGGCGCCCTTGCCTTCGACCTGGCCGACCGGCTCCAGACCACCGTCTTCGTCATGCTGGACCTCGACATGGGCATGAACGAGTGGCTGGTCGAACCCCTCAAGTGGGACGAGGCCCGCCGCATGGACCGCGGCAAGGTCATGACCTACGAGGAGCTGGAGGCGGGTCGCGACTTTGGCCGCTACCTCGACATCGACGGCGACGGCATCCCCTTCCGCACCTATCCCGGCGTCCACCCGAACCGGGGGGGCTACTTCACCCGCGGCACCTCGCGGAACCCCTACGCCCGGTACTCGGAAGAGGGGTCGGTCTATGTCGACAACGTCCAGCGCCTGCTGCGCAAGTTCGAGACCGCCAAGTCCCTGATCCCGGCGCCGGTCCTCACCCGGGCCAGCCAGCCCACCCGGGACGGCGTGATCTATTACGGCTCAACCGGGCCGGCCATGCACGAGGCCCTCGGGCTGTTCGAGTCCCAGGGGCGCCGGCTGGACGCCCTGCGCGTGCGCGGCTTCCCCTTCAATTCCGACGTGGATGACTTCCTCGCCTCGCACGACCGCATCTTCGTGGTTGAGCAGAACCGCGACGCCCAGCTGCGGACCCTGCTGATGGCCGAGAATGGCGGCGATCCGGACCGCCTGGTCCCGGTCCTGCACTTCGACGGAACGCCCATCACCGCCCGCTTCATCGTCTCCGCCATCTCCAGCCTGATGGACGCAACCCAGCCGCCGGGCTCGCGCCCGCTCCGGGAGGCCGCCGAATGACCTACATCGCCAAGCCCAAGCTGCATCACCCCGCCCTGACGCCGAACGGCCTGGGCTTCCTGCGGCGCGACTACGAGGGCTCGGTCTCGACCCTCTGCGCCGGCTGCGGCCACGACTCCATCTCCGCCGCCATCATCCAGGCGGCCTACGAGCTCGACCTGCCGCCGCACAGGGTGGCCAAGCTCTCGGGGATCGGCTGCTCTTCGAAGACGCCGGACTACTTCCTGGGCAACTCGCACGGCTTCAACACCGTGCACGGCCGGATGCCGTCGGTGCTGACCGGCGCCAACCTGGCGAACCGCGAGCTGATCTACCTGGGCGTCTCCGGCGACGGCGACTCCGCCTCCATCGGCCTCGGCCAGTTCGCGCACGCCATCCGGCGGGGCGTGAACATGACCTACATCGTCGAGAACAACGGCGTGTACGGCCTGACCAAGGGCCAGTTCTCGGCGACCTCCGACCGGGGCTCGAAGTCCAAGCGCGGCGTGGTCAACCATGACGCGGCCATCGACATGGTCAGCCTGGCCCTGCAGCTGGGCGCCACCTTCGTGGCCCGCTCCTTCTCCGGGGACAAGGCCCAGCTGGTGCCCCTGATCAAGGCCGCCCTGCGCCATCCGGGCCCGGCCTTCATCGACACGCTGAGCCCCTGCGTCCAGTTCAACAACCACGCCGGGTCGACCAAGAGCTACGACTATGTCCGCGAGCACAACGAGGCCGTGAACCGGCTGGACGTGATCGCCGAGCGCAAGCCCATCGAGGTCGACTACGAGCCTGGAACGACCATCTCGGTGACCCAGCACGACGGCTCGGTCCTGGCCCTGCACAAGCTGTCGGACCACTACGATCCCACCGACCGGATCGCGGCCATGGCCTACCTGGCCCAGCGCCAGGCGGCGGGCGAGATCGTCACAGGCCTGCTCTACGTCGACCCCGAGCCGGGCGACCTGCATGGCGCCCTGGGCACAACGGACCGGCCGCTGAACAGCCTGTCTGACGCCGAGCTGGTGCCGGGGCAGGCGGCGCTCGACCGGATCAACGCCGGCCTGCGCTAGGGCGGGCCACGGACGGGGAGGGCAGGCATGCTGAGCTGGCGGATCGGCGAGGTCACGGTCACCCGGGTGGTCGAGATGGAGATGCCGGTGGTGCATAACCCCCGGCGGGCCTTCCTCGCCGAGGCGACGCCGGAGGCCCTGTCCAGGATCCCCTGGCTCTATCCCCATTACGTCACGCCGGAGGGCCACCTGCGGCTCTCCATCCACGCCCTGCTCGTCGAGGCGCCCGGCCTGCGGCTGGTGGTCGACACCTGCATCGGCAATGACCGCCCGCGCAGCCTGGTCGGCGGCCAGGCCCTGTCCACCGGCTTCCTCCAGGCCTTCGAAGCCACGGGCTGGACCCGCGACAGCGTCGACGCCGTGGTCTGCACCCACCTGCACGTGGACCATGTGGGCTGGAACACCATGAGGGAGGGCGACCGCTGGGTCCCGACCTTCCCGAAGGCCCGCTACCTCATCGGCCGCCGCGAGTACGACCACTGGAGCGCCGAGGGCGACGCCGAGCAGCAGGTCATCCTGTCGGACTCCATCCGCCCGGTCTTCGACGCCGGCCTGGTCGACCTGGTGGAGATGGACCATGTCATCTCGCCAGAGGTCCGGCTGGTCCCGACCCCGGGCCACACGCCCGGCCATGTCAGCGTGCGGATCGAGTCCGCCGGCGAGGTGGGGCTGATCACCGGCGACATGGTCCACCACCCCTGCCAGATGGCCCATCCGGAGTGGTCCCCGCCCTTCGACAGCGATCCAGCGGCCTCGGCCGTGATGCGGCGGGAGGTCTTCGAGGGCGCCGCCGACCAGCCCATCCTGGTGATCGGCACCCACTTCGCCGCCCCCACGGCGGGCCATGTGCGCCGGGACGGGGACGCCTATCGCTTCGACGGGGCGCCCTCGGCTTCCTGAAGGAGCGGCACGACCTGCCCTCCTTCGCCTGATCGGCTTCGGCATTACGGTTAACACCGCCTTTACCCGCCTGGGTCACGGTTTACCGACACAGCGACGGAGGGCGAGTTGGAGTTTCGGCTGGTCGAAAAGCCCGAGGGCCATCTTGAGTATGAGCCGCGCCCTTCGCCGGACGCCCTCGCAGCTTACTATCGCGATAAGTATTTCGGGGCGGACCATGGCCAGACCCCCTACGCCCATGGCTACACCCCCGAGGAACTCGAGCATAAACGACTTCAACCCGCCGAGACGGAGCACATCTGGGGCCGACCGCCCGGCCGGATGCTTGAGGTCGGCGTCGGCGAAGGCTTCTCCCTCGACTACTTTGCCAGACAAGGCTGGCAGGTAGTCGGAATGGACTTCACCGATGACGGATTGAAGGCCTTCTTCCCAGATTTGGCGGACAAACTGCTTGTCGGCGATGCGTTTGAACTCTTGGATAAAGCCATAGCCAGCGGCGATCAGTACGACCTGGTGATATGCAACAACGTACTGGAGCATGTAATCGACCCTGTGGGTCTCCTGACGCGCTTGCACGCGCTGATGAAGTCGAACGGTATGGTTCGTATTGCTGTGCCTAACGACAACTCATGGCTCCAGGCCGAGATCGTACAGCGCGGCCACGCGGACGCGATGTTCTGGGTCGCTGCACCGGATCACCTGAACTACTTCAATACAGAAACCCTCCCTAAGGCGATGATGGCGACAGGCTGGACCGTGACCGGTCACTTGTCGGAGTTTCCGGTCGATCTGTTTCTTCTAAATCCCGACACAAACTACATTCGTAATCGTCCCCTGGGACGGAACTGTCACTTTGTGCGGATTGCCTTCGAAATGGCGCTTTGGCGGGAGCGGGGGATCGAGGGAGTTGTCGCTTTTCGAAGAGGCTGCGCCCAGGCCGGGGTCGGCCGCAACCAAGTTCTTTACGCCAAGGTGACAGCCTAGGATCCCATGAACGTCCTGATCCTCAGCGTGGCGGCCAAGGTCCTGCTGGTACAGAGTTTCCGAGCTGCGGTCGGGCCGAGGGGAGGGCGGGTTCTGGCGGCGGACCTGGGTAGTGACAGCGCGGGCCTGTACTTCGCCGACGGAGTGGTAAGCTTGCCGAGGACGGACTCAGCAGGTTTTGCGGAGGCCTTGCTCAGGGTGTGCAAGGATGAATGCGTCAGCCTTGTTGTTCCTACCCGTGACGGAGAGCTGCCAGTCCTCGCGGGGCTGAAGGGCCGCTTCCGGAGCGAGGGGATAGAGGTGCTGGTCGCTGATCGTGAGGTCATATCAGTTTGCGGCGATAAGCACCGGTTTGTCGCCGCCTGTGCGCGCCTGGGCCTGAAGACGCCCCGAACCTGGGGGTCGGGCGAGACTCCGGACGCGTTTCCTGTGTTCGTGCGACCCCGGTATGGAGCGGGCGGGGCAGGCGGTCAGCAGATTGAGGCGGCCGACTGGAAGTTGCAGGGCGAGGACATGCTGGTCCAGGCCTTCTGCCCCTTGGCCGAGTACAGTGTCGATGTGCTGATGGACCTTGCCGGCGCGCCGCTTCAGGCAGTGGCCCGGCGGCGGCTCGAGGTGAGGGCCGGTGAAGCCGTGAAATCTCAAGTCGAGAGTGCAGCCGTGCTGACCGGAGCCGCGCTGGACCTTTGCACAGGCCTTGGGCTCGTCGGGCATAACGTTGTCCAGGCCTTCTGGGACGGCCATGGGGAGCCCTTATTCATCGAGGTCAATCCGCGGTTCGGCGGCGCGTCTAACCTGTCGATCCAGGCCGGCCTTGCCTCCCCCGAACGGCTGGTGATGCTGGCGGCTGGGGAGGAAGAGGCCGCCCGCAGGCCCCGACCGGTGCGATTCGGCCTGACCATGCTGCGCTATAGTCAGGACCTGTTGGTGGACGCGGACCAGCTTGGCGGGACATGAACGTGTCTCGCGCTCTGCTCATCGACCTGGATGACACCCTCTATGACGAAGCGAGCTATGTGCGTTCAGGCATAGCCGCGGTCGCTCAGGAGATCGCCCGGCTGCCGGGTGCAGCGCCCGCGGCAGTCGTCGAAGCCATGATGCTAGACGAGCTGACCCAGAATGGTCGCGGCAAGGTGTTCGATGTAACGCTGCAGAATCTCGGCATCTCCCCCCACCCAGATCTCATAAGGGGACTGCTGGAAGCCTACCGTGACCATCGCCCCGACATTGCCTTGTGGCCAGGTGTGCGCGAGAGCCTTGAGGACTTAGGCAAGGATCACCGTCTGGCCGTAGTCACAGATGGATTGGGAGTGATGCAGCGCCGGAAGGTGACTGCCCTCGGTGTCGAGACCTTGGTGGATGTCGTCGTCTATTGCTGGGACCTTGGGTGGCCGAAGCCGGATCCGCGTGCATACCTTGGGGCCATGGAGCAGTTGGCCTCGACACCGGAGCTGACACTCGTGGTCGGCGACAATCCCGTCCACGATATGGCGGCGGCCCGGGCTGCGGGCCTGAGATCGCTTCGCGTGCGATCCGGGCGATTCGGAGCCCAGTCCTTCGAGAACTTGCCCGCCGACGCCGAGGCCGAGAGCTTTGTCGCCGCGCTACCCCTCATCCGCCGTTTGGAGACACAGTCATGCCCAACGACACCCTGAAAATCGGGGACCGGGAGATAGGGCCGGGCCACCCGCCCTTCATTGTGGCTGAGATGTCCGGGAATCATAATGGCGACATTGGCAGGGCAATCGCGCTGATCGATGCGGCCAAAGCTTCCGGCGCCGATGCGGTGAAGCTTCAGACCTACACCGCCGACACTATCACGCTTGATGTCGATGGTCCCGGTTTTCGCGTCGAAGGCGGGCTATGGGACGGCAGACGGCTCTACGACCTTTATCTTGAGGCCCACACACCCTGGGCTTGGCACGAAGCCCTGTTCAGGCGGGCTCGGGACATCGGCATCCAGATCTTCTCTTCGCCATTCGACTCCACTGCCGTGGATTTGCTCGAGAGCCTAGACGCTCCGGCCTACAAGATCGCCTCATTCGAGCTCGTTGACATTCCACTGATCCGGCGCTGCGCCCAGACTGGGAAGCCTCTGGTGATGTCCACGGGCCTCGCCAGCGAGGACGAGATCGGCGACGCGGTGGCGGCGGCAAAGGACGCGGGGGCCCGCAGTGTGATCCTGCTCCACTGCACCAGCGCCTATCCGGCTCCGATGTCCAGCATGAACCTTTTGACCCTGCCCCACCTTGCGGCGACGTTCGGTGTTCAGGCGGGTCTGTCTGATCACACAATGGGAACGGCGGCGTCAGTTGCGGCTGTAGCGCTGGGAGCCTGTTTCATTGAGAAGCACTTTTGCCTGAGCCGGGCTGAGGGCGGTGTGGACTCCGCTTTCTCCCTGGAGCCTGATGAACTGGCGCGCTTGGTGGCCGACTGCCGCGCGGCGGCTGAGGCCTTGGGTGAAGTCCGATACGGGCCGACCCCGGCGGAAATCTCGAGCCGTGATCATCGCCGCTCGCTCTATATCGCGGAAGACGTGACGGCAGGCCAGGTGCTGACGCGAGAGAATGTGCGGTCTGTTCGTCCAGGCTTCGGTTTGGCGCCCAAGTATTTCGATTCAATAATTGGCAAACGAGCTTCGAGGGCTATGCCCAAGGGAACCCCACTCGCCTGGAACACAATCGAAGACTAGGTCTCGACGTCGATCTCCCGCCATGTGATCGGCAGATCACGAATATCGTCAGAGGTGAAGGCGGGATTTTTCGGATAAAGGGCTTCGTAGACTTGGCGCACGAACTCGTAGTCTGACGGAAAGTCCACGGTCCAGCGCAGTGGACTCTCATCCTTGGACTGGACCAGATCGCCCTGGATGAAGGCGGAGCCCGGACGATAGAGCCAAGGTGTCACGTGCTCCCTGTCATAGGGAGCCTGCGTTTCCCGTCCAGCCTGTTTCAGGGCCTCGACACGGAAGGCCTCGACGTCCAATCCCCGGGGATAGGTCCTCCTGCGACCATTGGAGGCGTAGTCGAGGTCGCCCTCGCGCCTGAAAGCAATACAGGCGTCTATGACGTCGGGGTCGGCCAGTGGGCAGTCGGCGGTGAGACGAACCATATCCCCGGTGAGGTCCAGGACTTCGATGACCTTCAGGAACCGCCCAAGAACATCGTCCAGCGGACCTCGCACGACCTCAACCCCCGCCCCGGCCAGAGTTTCCGCCAGCACGTCGTCCGAGGGATCCTCGCTGGTCGCCACCACGATCCGGTCCAGTTCCCGGCACCGGCGCAGGCGTTCGATCTGGCGCAGGATCATGGGCTGGCCCAGCAGGGGCATCAGCACCTTGCCGGGCAGCCGGCTGGAACTCATCCGCGCCTGCAGAATCGCCGTGGTCACGCCCGTCTCCCGTGGTGTCCTGGGCCATCAATAGACCCGCGCGGGGCGGGCGCAAGGCGTCCGCCCGCACCCCGCGCGACCTTCACCGCGACTCGGGTCTAGACTGCAGCAGCGAAGGAAGGGGGTGGGACCCATGCTGGTGCTTCTGGGCGTGCTTCTGGTGGTGGCGGGTTTCGCCGTCGGCCTGAACCCCCTGCTGGTCGTGCTGGCCTCGGCCCTGGCCACGGGGCTGGCGGCGGGGCTTTCGCCCCTCGAGGTGCTGGCCGCCTTCGGCAAGGCCTTCAACGAGAACCGGTATGTGAGCGCCGCCTGGCTGATCCTGCCGGTCATCGGCGTGCTGGAGCGGTCTGGTCTGCAGGAGGCGGCGCGCGGCCTGATCGGACGGCTGAAGTCCGTCACCTTCGCCCGCCTCATGCTGGCCTACCTGCTTTTCCGCCAGGGGACGGCGGCCCTGGGCCTGACCTCCATCGCCGGCCAGACCCAGACGATCCGGCCCATCATCGCCCCCATGGCCGAGGCGGCGCGGGCGACGGAGACGGGGGTCGAGGCCCTGTCTCCGGCCGAGACCCAGAGGGTCCGGGCCTTTGCGGCGGGCACGGACAATATCGGCCTGTTCTTCGGCGAGGACATCTTCCTGGCTATCGGCTCCATCCTGCTGATGGTCGGTTTCCTTGACCAGAACGGCATCACCGTGGAGCCCCTGCACCTGTCGGTCTGGGCCATTCCCACGGCCATCGTCGCCTTCGCGGTGCACGGCGTGCGCATCCTGCTGTTCGGACGAAGGGCGCCGCGCTCATGATCGGCCTCGCCCAGGTCTACGCCCTCGCCGGGCTTGTGTTCGCTGGCTTCGCCGTCCTCAGCCTGCGGGACGCGGCCAATCACCGGCGGCTTCGCAACGCCCTCTTCTGGGGCCTCTTCGCCCTGTCCTTCCTGGCGGGAGACCGCCTGGGCGACCTGGGCAATGGCGTCCTGGTGCTGGTCATGGCCCTGACCGCCGCCCTGGGCCTGGGCCGCAGCGGGACGGCGGCGGCGGACGCCGAGGCCCGCGCCGCCTCCGCCCGGGCCCACGGCCTCAGGCTCTTCTGGCCCGCCCTGCTGATCCCCGTCCTGGTCCTCGCCGGAAGCCTGGGCGTGCGCCATGGGGGGCCGGCCATGGCCGCCCTGGTGGACCCCAAGCAGGCGACCTTGGTCTCGCTCAGCGTCGCGGCGGTGCTGGTCGCGGCCCTGTCGGTCAGACTGTTCCGCCAGCCGGTCCTCTCACCCCTGGCCGAGGGGCTGCGCCTGGCCGACACGGTCGGCTGGATGGCCCTCCTGCCCCAGATGCTGGCGGCCCTGGGCGCGGTCTTCGCCCTGGCCGGCGTGGGCGGCGTGGTGGGCGAGACCGTCACCCGGGTCTTCTCCATGGATACGCGCCTGGCCGCCGTGGCCGTCTACTGCCTGGGCATGGCCGGCTTCACCGTCCTGATGGGCAACGCCTTCGCCGCCTTCCCGGTCATGACCGCGGGCGTGGCCCTGCCGGTCCTGGTCAAGGTCTACGGAGGCGACCCGGCGGCCATCTGCGCCATCGGCATGCTGTCAGGCTTCTGCGGCACCCTGCTGACGCCCCTGGCCGCCAATTTCAACCTCGCCCCCGCCGCCCTCCTTGACCTGGACGACCGTTTCGCCGTCATCCGGGCCCAGGCGCCCACGGCGCTCATCCTCCTCGTCGCCAATACGGTCCTGATGCATGTCCTCGCCTTCCCGGCTCACCCCTGAGGTCGCCGCCGGCTTCGCCCGGATCGCCCTGGGGCATGTCACCCGGCCCTGGCCCTACAAGCTGGACCAGGTCCTGGACTCCGAGGCGGACCTGGCCGCGCCTCGCCGGCTCCATCCCATCTTTTTCGGCAGCTTCGACTGGCACTCCTGCGTGCACGGCTACTGGCTGCTGGCCGCCGTCCGCCGTCGCTTCCCCGACCATCCCATCGCGGCGGAGATCGACGCGCGATTCGCCGAGGCCTTCACCGAGACGGCGGTCGAGGGCGAGCGGGCCTTCCTGCGGCGGCCCCTGACTCGGGGCTTCGAGCGGCCCTACGGCTGGGCCTGGCTCCTGAAGCTGCAGGCGGAGCTGTCAGGCCTTCCCGGCCCCTGGGCCGGGCGGCTGGCGCCCCTGGCCGCGGATTTCGCCGAGCGTTTCCGCACCCACCTGCCGCTGGCGACCTATCCGGTCCGCACAGGGGTGCATTCCTCCACCGCCTTCGCCGTCGCCCTAGCCCTTGATTACGCCCGGATCGCCGGGGATCGCGACCTGGAGGGCCTCCTGAAGGCCAAGGCCCTGTCCTGGTACGGCCAGGACCGGGACTACCAGGCCTGGGAGCCGTCGGGCGAGGACTTCCTCTCGCCGGCCCTGATGGAGGCCGAGTGCCTGCGCCGGGTCCTGCCGGCCGGGGACTTCCGCGCCTGGTTCGCCGGTTTCCTGCCCCGCGCCGCCGCGGGCGAGCCCGCCAGCCTCTTCACCCCCGCCAGCGTCAGCGATCGCAGCGACGGCAAGATCGTCCACCTCGACGGCCTCAACCTCAGCCGGGCCTGGTGCTGGCGAAGCCTGGCCGGCGCCCTTGATCCCGCCGACCCCGCCGCAGTTGCGGCCCTCGGCGCCGCCGACCGCCACCTGGACGCCAGCCTGCCGCACATGGCGGGCGACTACATGGGCGAGCACTGGCTGGCCAGCTTCGCCCTCCTGGCCCTCACGGCGGGGGAGGGGCGATGAGCGAGGCTCCCCTCGAGGCCGCCATCCGCCAGGGCATGGCCCTGCTGGCCGCGCGCCCGGACCTCGCCGAGGCCCAGGCCAATGAGATCCTGGCGGCCGTCCCGGGGCACCCCGCGGGCCTGCTGATCCGCGCCTCGGCGCGCCGTCGGCTGGGGCGGGCGTCAGAGGCGTTGGCGGACCTCGAGCCCCTCGCCGGCGCCCAGGCGACCTGGCCCCCGGCCCATCTCGAACTGGGCCTCGCCCGCGGCGAGACGGGGGACCCGAAGGGCGCCGTGGAGGCTCTGTCCCGGGCGGTCGCCCTGGACCCAGCCCTGGTGGAGGGCTGGACGGCCCTGGCGGTCCAGCATCGCCTTCTGGGGCACGCCCAGGCCGCCGGCCGCGCCGGGGCCCGGGCCCTCAGCGCCGCGACCCGCGACCCCGTCCTTCTGGAGGCCGGGGCTGCCCTCAACGAGGGCAAGCTGGCGGTGGCCGAGCACCTCCTGCGCGACCGCCTCCGGGCCCGCCCGGACGATCCGCCCGCCCTGCGCATGCTGGCCGAGACCGCCACGCGCCTGGGACGCTACGAGGACGCCGAGGCCCTGCTCCGCCGATGCCTGGAACTGACGCCGGGCTTCATTCCGGCCCGCCACAACCTGGCGGTCGCCCTCTACCGCCAGACCCGGGCGGCCGAGGCCCTGGCCGAGACAGAGGTCCTGCTGGCGGCCGACCCGCGCCATCCCGGCTATCGCAACCTGCAGGCCGCCGCCCTGGGGCAGCTGGGAGAGTATGACCGGGCCATCGCCGTCTTCGAGGCGCTGCTCGCCGACTATCCCGTCCAGCCCAAGGGCTGGATGAGCTATGGCCACGCCCTCAAGACGGTGGGCCGGCAGGACGCCGCCGTCGCCGCCTACCGCCGGGCCCTCGCCCTGTCGCCGGGCCTCGGCGAGGCCTGGTGGAGCCTGGCCAACCTCAAGACCTTCCGCTTTGCACCTGAGGACCTCAACGCCATGCGCCAGGCCCTGGGCGGGGACGGCCTGTCCGACGAGGACCGCTTCCACCTCGACTTCGCCCTCGGCAAGGCCCTGGAGGACTCGGGCCAGGACGAGGAGGCCTTCGGCGCCTACAGCCGGGGCAACGCCCTGCGCCGGGCTGGCCTCGACTATGACGCGGACGAGACACACCGGCATGTCCTGCGCTCCCGGGCCCTGTTCACGCCGGAGTTCTGGGCGGCGAGGGAGGGATGGGGCTGCCCGTCGCCGGACCCGGTCTTCATCCTTGGCCTGCCTCGCGCCGGCTCGACCCTGGTGGAGCAGATCCTGGCCAGCCATCCGCAGGTGGAGGGCACCATGGAGCTGCCCGACATGCCGGCCCTCGCCAAGCGGCTGGGCGGGCGCACCCGCCGCGACCAGGATTCCGCCTATCCCGACATCCTCGCCGAACTCGACGCCGACGCCTGCCGCGCCCTGGGCGAAGAGTACCTGGCCCGCACCGCCCCCCAGAGGAAGACCGGCCGGCCCTTCTTCATCGACAAGATGCCCAACAACTTCGCCCATGTGGGGCTGATCAAGCTGATCCTGCCGAAGGCGAAGATCATCGACGCCCGGCGCCATCCGCTCGGCTGCTGCTTCTCGGGGTTCAAGCAGCACTTCGCCCGGGGTCAGGCCTTCACCTATGACCTGACGGACCTCGGCCGCTACTACGCCGACTATGTCGACCTGATGGCCCATTTCGACCAGGTCCTGCCCGGCGCCGTCCACCGCGTGATCTACGAGCGCATGGTGGCCGATCCGGAGGCCGAGGTGCGCGCCCTGCTGGACTCCTGCGGCCTGGCCTTCGACCCGGCCTGCCTCAGGTTCTACGAGAATGACCGCGCCGTACGCACCGCCAGCTCCGAACAGGTCCGGCGGCCGATCTTCACCGAGGGCCTGGACCAGTGGCGGCGCTTCGAGCCCTGGCTCGGGCCGCTGAAGGCTGCACTCGGGCCCGTCCTGGACGCCTATCCTGAGGCGCCCGGGCCACAGGAAAGACCCCACGGTCATTCGGGAGATTGACAGCCCGGGGCCTGCGGTCGGTTAGTGCTCGGTGACGATTCGTGACTGTCTGACAACAGGACCTGTGCTTCCATGACCCGCGCCACGCCTCCCGCCCGCCTGACGGCGCTCCTCCTGGCCTCGACCATGCTCGCCGGCGCCCCGTCGGCCTTCGCGGCGGAGGGCGAGGCCGCTTCCGTGGAGGAGCTCGTGGTCACCGCCCAGAAGCGGGCCGAGAACATCCAGGACGTCCCGGTGGCCGTGACGGCCCTGTCCACCCGCAAGCTTGAGGAACTCCAGGTCGAGAGCTTCGACGACTATGTGAAGTTCCTGCCCAGCGTCGCCTACCAGAGCACGGCGCCCGGCTTCTCGACCGTCTACATGCGCGGCGTGGCCTCGGGCGGCGACGGCAACCACTCCGGCTCCATGCCCAGCGTCGGCACCTACCTCGACGAACAGCCCATCACCTCCATCGGCGGCGCCCTCGACCTGCACGTCTACGACGTGGCGCGGGTCGAGGCCCTGGCCGGCCCGCAGGGAACCCTCTACGGCGCCAGCTCGCAGGCCGGCACCATCAAGATCGTCACCAACCCGGCTGACCCCTCGGGCTTCGCCGCCAGCTATGACGTCGGCGCCAACACCATCAGCGACGGCGGTCCCGGCTATTCCCTCGAAGGCATGGTCAACATCCCGCTCAACGACCGGATGGCCGTTCGCCTCGTCGCCTGGAACACCCATGACGGCGGCTACATCGACAATGTGAAGGGGACCCGGACCTATCCGACCTCCGGCGTCACCATCAACAACAACGCCCGCGCCAAGGACGACTACAACGAGGTCGACACCTGGGGGGTTCGCGTCGCCGGCCTGGTCGACCTGAACGAGAACTGGACGGTCCGGCCCACCTTCATGAGCCAGGACACCCGTTCGGACGGCATCTTCGCCTACGACCGGACCCAGGGGCCCATGAAGGTGACCCATTACCTGCCGGAGTCGGGCCATGACCGCTGGCACCAGGCGGCCCTGGCGGTCGAGGGGCGGATCGCCGACTTCGACCTCGTCGTCTCCACGGCCTACATGGACCGCCGGATCGACAGCCAGTCGGACTACACCGACTATTCGTTCTTCTACGACACCCTGTTCGGCTCGGGGGCCTACATCACCGACGCCGCCGGCAATGTGATCGATCCCACCCAGAGGATCACCGGCCGGGACCACTTCACCCGGGTCTCCAACGAAATCCGGCTGTCCTCGCCCCAGGACCAGAGGGTCCGCTTCGTGGTCGGCGCCTTCCAGCAACGCCAGACCCACTTCATCGAGCAGAACTACCAGATCACCGGCATCGGCCCGGACATCACGGTCACCGGTTGGCCGGACACCCTGTGGCTGACCGAGCAGCAGCGGATCGACCGCGACTACGCCGCCTTCGGCGAGGCCTATATCGACCTGACCGACAAGCTGACCCTGACCCTGGGCATGCGGGCGTTCAAGACCGACAACTCCCTCGAGGGCTTCTTCGGCTTCAGTGACGGCTATTCCTCGAAGACCGGCGAAGCGGCCTGCTTCGCCCCCGGAAAGGTCGGCCGCTCGCCCTGCACCAACCTCGACAAGCGGGTCAAGGAAACCGGCCAGATCTACAAGGCCAACCTCAACTACAAGCTGGACGACGACAAGCTGGTCTACGCCACCTACTCCCAGGGCTTCCGGCCGGGCGGCATCAACCGGCGCGCGACCCTTGCGCCCTACGAAGCCGACTACCTCTACAACTACGAGCTGGGCTGGAAGACGGAGTGGGCGGACAACTCGATCCGCTGGAACGGCGCGGTCTTCTTCGAGACCTGGAAGGACTTCCAGTTCTCCTACCTGGGCGCCAACTCCTTCACCCAGATCCTCAACGCCGGTCAGGCCGAGATCAAGGGCGCCGAGACCGAGGTCAGCTGGGCGGCGCCTGTCCAGGGCCTGACGGTCACCGGTGGCGCTTCCTACACGGACGCCTACCTGACCGAGCCCTACTGCGGCACGACCGACGCGCAGGGCAAGCCGATCAAGACCTGCGCCGACCCCCAGGCGCCCTCGGGAACCGCCCTGCCGGTCACGCCCAAGCTCAAGGCCAACGCCCGGGTCCGCTACGAGTTCGACCTCTCGGGCTTCGAGGCCCACGTCCAGGCGGTCGGCCTCTACCAGAGCGAGGCCTGGCCGGACCTGCGGCTTGAGGAGCGCGGGATCCTGGGCCAGCAGGACGCCTTCGGATCGGTGGACCTGGCGGCGGGTCTGGCCCGCGGCAACTGGCGGGCCGAGCTGACCATCACCAACCTCTTCGACGAGGTCGGCGACAAGTACCGTTACGCCCAGTGCACCCCCACGGTCTGCGGCGGCCGGACCTATTCCGTGCCGATCCGCCCCCGGACCATCGGCTTGAGCTTCGGCCAGAAGTTCTAGGGTGGCGCCGGCGGGATCGCCGGCCGCAGCGGCCTCGGCCCTGCGGGAGGGGCGGCTGGTCATCCTGCCGACCGAGACCGTCTACGGCCTGGCGGCGGACGCCGGGAACCCCCACGCCGTGGCGGCTGTCTACGCCGCCAAGGGCCGGCCCGCCTTCAACCCGCTGATCGCCCACGTCGCCAGCGTGGAGGCCGCACGCGAGATCGCGGTCCTCAGCCCGGACGCCGAGATCCTGGCCGCGGCCTTCTGGCCCGGTCCCCTGACCCTGGTCCTGCCCGTCCAGCCGGGCGGGCGGGTCTGCGACCTGGCCCGGGCGGGGCTCGATACGGTCGCCGTGCGGGTTCCCGCCCACCCCCTGGCGCGCGCCGTCCTGGAGGCCTTCGGGGGGCCGGTGGCGGCCCCCTCGGCGAACCGGTCCGGCCGGCCCAGCCCGACCACCTTCGCCGCCGCGAAGGCCGAGACGGGAGAGGCGGCGGCGCTCGCCCTGGACGGCGGGCCCTGCGAGGTCGGGCTGGAGTCCACCGTCGTGTCCCTGCTCGACCAGCCCCGGCTGCTGCGGCCGGGCCGGGTCACCCGGGAAGAGATCGAGACCCTCGTAGGACCCCTGGCCGAGGCCGAGGCAGACGCGCGCCGCTCGCCCGGCCGGCTGACCCGCCACTACGCCCCCGAGGCGCCCGTTCGCCTGGAGGCGCAGGGACCTCGGTCCGGAGAGGTCTACCTGGCCTTTGGCCCGGCCCAGGAGGGCCCCAGCGTGCTGAACCTCAGCCCGGCCGGCGACCTGGTGGAGGCGGCGGCCAACCTGTTCGCCTTCCTGCGGGAGGCCGACCGTCGCCGGCCGGCGGGGATCGCCGTCGCGCCCATTCCCGAAGCAGGACTGGGCGAGGCGATCAATGACCGGCTCCGCCGCGCGGCGGGCGCGATCGGCTGATCCGGCGCTCTGGCCTCGGCGGCGGCGAGCGCCTACCTTGCAGCCCATGACCTCCGCTCCTTCCGACGCCCTCCTGAACCGGCTGAAGGCCCTCGTCGGGCCCGAAGGCTGGACGGACGACCCGGATGTCCTGGCGCCCCGCCTGGTGGAGTGGCGCGACCGCTGGAGCGGGCGCACGCCCCTGATGCTGTCCCCGGCCACTCCGGAGCAAACCGCCGCCATTGTCAGCCTCTGCGCCGCCGAAGGGGCGCCCCTGACCGTCCAGGGCGGCAATACGGGCCTGGTCGGCGGACAGATCCCGCAGGGCGAGATTCTCCTTTCAACGCGAAGGATGCGCGCCATCCGGGACGTGGACCCGGTGGACGACGTCCTGGTGGCCGAGGCGGGGGTCACCCTGGCCGAGGTCCAGGCCGCGGCGGCGGCGGCCGGGCGGCGGTTCCCCCTCAGCCTGGCCTCCGAGGGGACGGCGACCCTGGGCGGCGTCGTCTCCACCAATGCCGGCGGCGTCGCCGTGCTTCGCTTCGGGACGGCCCGCGACCTCGTGCTCGGCCTGGAGGCTGTCCTGCCGAACGGCGAGATCTGGCGCGGGCTTCGGCGGCTGCGCAAGGACAACACCGGGTACGACCTCAAGGGCCTGCTGTCCGGGGCGGAAGGCACCCTGGGCGTCATCACGGCGGCCAGCGTCAAGCTCTTCCCCCAGCCGGCCGGGCGGGCCGTGGCCATGGTCGGCCTCGACAGCCCCCAGGCGGCCCTGGACCTGCTGACCCGCGCCCGCCGGGCCGTAGATGCGGGCCTGGAGGCCTTCGAGCTCATGGCGCGCCAGGGCGTCGTCTTCGCCCTCAGGAACATTCCGGGCCAGAGGGATCCCCTGACGAGCGATCCGCCATGGCGGGTCCTCCTGGAGATCGCCTCTCCCGATCCCGGCGAGGCGGTACGGCGGATGGAATCCCTCCTGGCCGAGGCCTGCGAACAGGGCGTCGCCGGCGAGGCGGTGATCGCCGCCAGCGAGGCGCAGGCGGCGGCCTTCTGGTCCCTGCGCGAGAACCAGTCCGCCGCCCAGAAGCCCGAGGGGGCGACCTGGAAGCACGACATCTCGGTCCCGGTCAGCCAGGTCCCGCGCTTCCTCCAGGAGGCTTCTCAGGCCATGGCGGCCTTTTCGCCGGGCTGCCGGATCAGCGCCTTCGGCCATGTGGGCGACGGCAACATCCACTTCGACGTCCTGCGGCCCGAGGGCGGAGAGGACGCTCCCCACCTGGCCCGCCGGGCCGAGGGTCAGGCCCGCGTCCACGACATCGCCATTGCCCTGGGCGGATCGGTCTCGGCCGAACACGGCCTGGGCGTCATGAAGGCGGACGAAGCCCGTCGCCAGAAGGACCCCACCGAGATCGCCTCCCTGGCCGCCATCCGGGCGGCCCTGGATCCAGGCCGCATCCTCAACCCGCGCGTGCTATTCTGAGAGTCGCACCATGCTGATCCTGCTTTCTCCCGCCAAGGCGATGGACTTCACGCCGCCCCCCGTCCCGGCGCCCATGACCCGCCCGGTCCTGGAGGCCGAGACGGCGCGTCTGGCGGAATCCACCCGCCGCCTCTCCGTGGTCCAGCTCCAGGCCCTGATGGACCTGTCCGAGAAGCTGGCGGTTCTGAACCGCGAGCGCTTCCAGGCCTTCGACCCGCATGCCGACGGCGCCCTGCAGGCGGCCTTCGCCTTCAACGGCGACGTCTACGCCGGCTTGAAGGCCCGCGAGCTCGACCCCGAAGCCCTGGCCTGGGCTCAGGACCATGTCCGCATCCTCTCGGGGCTCTACGGCGTGCTGAAACCCCTGGACGGCATCCAGCCCTACCGGCTGGAGATGGGCTCGCCCCTGCAGACCCGCCGGGGCAAGTCGCTCTACGCCTTCTGGGGCGACCGGATCGGCCGGGCCCTGGCGGCGGAACTGGAGGGCCGCGCCGACCCCGTCGTCGTCAACGCCGCCTCGCAGGAATACGCCTCGGCGGTCGACCGCAAGGCCCTCCGGGCCCGGGTGGTGGAGGTCCGCTTCCTCGAGGAGAAGGACGGCCGCTCGAAGATCATCAGCTTCTTCGCCAAGCGGGCCCGGGGCGCCCTGGCCCGCTTCGCCATCGACAACCGAATCGAGCGCGCCGACGACCTGAGGGCCTTCGACCGCGACGGCTACCGTTTCCAGGCCGGGGAGTCCTCGGCCGACCTCTGGGTCTTTTCCCGGCCCCAACCTGCGCCCGCCGGCGCTTCGAAGGAGTAGGCCCATGGCCGTCGACTACAAGCTGGAAGGTCATGTGGCGGTCATCACCGGCTCCACCAGCGGCATTGGCCAGGCCCTGGCCGCGGCCCTGGCCGAGCAGGGGGTGAACGTTGTCCTCAACGGGCTCGGGGATCCCGCGAAGATC
Organism: Pseudomonadota bacterium; assembly: GCA_046046615.1. Classification (GTDB taxonomy): domain Bacteria; phylum Pseudomonadota; class Alphaproteobacteria; order Caulobacterales; family Caulobacteraceae; genus Phenylobacterium. Next base: position 17,767 of record JBJOJL010000006.1, on the reverse strand, counting down.
GAGGCCGACCGCCAGGCCCTGCAGGCCCGGACCAACGCCGCCGTCCGCTATCATCCCGCCGACATGACCAAGCCGGAGGAGATCAAGGACCTTATCGCCTACGCCGTTCGGGAGTTCGGTCGGCTGGACATCCTGGTCAACAACGCCGGCATCCAGCACGTGGCGCCGGTGGACGAGTTTCCCGAGGAGAAGTGGGACGCCCTGATCGCGGTGATCCTGTCCTCGACCTTCCACGCCAGCCGCGCCGCCATCCCCGTGATGAAGGCGCAGGGGCGCGGTCGGATCATCAACATCGCCTCGGCCCATGGCCTCGTGGCCTCGCCCTTCAAGGCGCCGTACGTGGCCGCCAAGTTCGGGGTGGTGGGCTTCACCAAGGGCCTGGCCGTGGAGCTGGCCCGCACCGGGATCACCGCGAACGCCATCTGCCCCGGATATGTGAAGACCCCCCTGATCGAGGCCCAGATCGTCGACCAGGCCAAGACCCGCGGCATCCCCGAGGACCGGGTGATGGAGGATGTCATCCTGGCCGCCCAGCCGACCAAGAAGTTCGTCGAGTACGAGCACCTGGCGGGGATGCTGCTCTACCTGGCCTCCGACGTGGGGGCCTCGGCGACCGGGGCGGCCCTGTCCGTCGATGGGGGCTGGACCGCAACCTGACGACAACAGGTACCTTTTTGAAAAAGGTATCTTGCGCGACAAGATACCTTGCGATAGACACCTCCTTGTCAAAAGGAGGCGTCTGTCTTGCCCGAAGCCGTACAGGTTCAGCTGAAGAGGGGGGTTCTGGAGCTCTGCGTCCTGGCCCTTCTCTCCCGCGCCGACGCCTACGCCTATGACATCGCCGCCCGCCTCGCGGCGGCGATCGACATGGGCGAAGGCACGATCTACCCCCTCATGCGCCGGATGCAGTCCGAAGGACTGGTCGACACCTACCTGGTGGAGAGCTCCTCCGGTCCCCCCCGCAAATACTACCGTCTGACCCCCGCGGGACGGACCAGCCTCACCGCCCAAAAGGCCGAGTGGCTGTCCTTCTCCGCCTCCGTCGGCGAAATCCTTGGAGACGAAAAATGAGCCGTGAGCTCTTCCTGGGCCGGTTGAGGACCGGACTCGCCGGCCTGCCGCCGGAAACCATCGAGGAATACGTGGCCGACTACGCCGCCCATTTCGACGAGGGCGTCGCCGCCGGCCGCAGCGAGGCGGACGTGGCCGCCGGCCTCGGCGATCCCGCCCGCCTGGCGCGGGAGCTGAAGGCCGAGGTCGGGCTGAAGCGCTGGGAGGCTGAGCGGAATCCCTCCGCCGCCGCGACCGCCATCTTCGGCCTCCTGGGCCTGGGCGCGATCGACGTCCTGATCCTCCTGCCCATCCTCCTGCCGATCCTCGGCGTCCTGCTCGGCTTCGCCATCACCTCGGTGGTGGGCTTCGGGGCCGGAGCCTTCGTCTTCGTTAGCGGGGCCTTCTTCGGCGCCGTCCGGGAGATCGCCGCCGTCATGCTGGCGGGGCTCGGGGTCATGGCCGGGTCCGTCTCGGTGGGCGCCCTCACGGCGCTTGTCACCGTGGCCCTGGTCAACGCCCTGGTCTGGTATGGCCGCCTGCACCTGAAGCTGCTGAAGCCGGCCCTCGAGGCCGGGGAGGTCCGCCCGTGATCCGCACCCTCGCCATCATCGCCGCCGCTGGCTTCGTCCTGTGCATCGGGGCTCTTTCGGGCGCCGTCGGCCTGGCCGGAGGCTCAAAGGGCCTGCACGACAAGATCACCCAGTTCGCCAAGGACATGGACATCCACATCGAGACGGACGAGGGCGACGAGATCGTCCTCGGCGCCGCCTCCGGTCCCAGCACCACCCGCAAACTGGCCTGGGACGGGACGGACACCCTCGAGATCGACGCCTTCGCCGACGTCACCTACGTCCAGGGTCCGGCCCGGACCGTGAGCCTGGAGGGCCCCGCCGCCCTCCTCGACAAGGTCACGATCAAGGACGGCCGGGTCGACTTTGAAGGCCACCGCTGGAAGGGCGGCGCCCTGAAGGTGGTGATCGAGGCGCCCGGCGTCACCCACTTCGACATGGGCGGCGTCCAGGACCTCAAGATCACCGGCTACGACCAGGACACGCTCGAGATCAGTCTCAGCGGCGCGGGGCGTGTCACGGCCACCGGCAAGGCCCGGCGCGCTGTCCTCGACATCTCCGGGACCGGCGCGGCCAACCTCGCCGCCCTGGAGCTGGAAGAGGCTGAGGTGGACCTCTCCGGCGCTGGAAAGGCCACCCTGGGGCCCAAGTCCTCGGCAAAGATCGACGTGTCGGGGATCGGCGAGGTCGAGCTCACCCGCCGGCCGGCTCAACTGGAGCAGAACATCTCCGGCGCGGGCCGGGTCAGCCAGCCTGGCCTTCCCGGCTAGGCCCGGAGGCACTATCTGGGGCGGAAGGGGAGACCTCCATGAAACCTTCCGCCCTCTTCCTCGCCCTGTCTCTGCTGGCGGCGCCTACGGCCAGCCTCGCGGCTCCGGCGCCCGTCACCCGCGATCCTGTCGACGCCGCCGCCCACTATTCGGGCCAGTGGCTGGAGATCGCCCGGCGGCCCATGATGCTGACCCGGGGCTGCGTGGCTTCGACCACCGACTACACCCCCCGGGCCGATGGCGGGATCGACGTGCTCGACGCCTGCTACCGGGACGGCAAGCGGGTGCAGATCGCCGGCAAGGGCGAGATCCTGGACCCCGGGACGCACGCCCGCCTCAAGGTGACCTACAACCCCTTCGTGGTCTGGGAGTACCAGGTCCTCTACCGGGACCCGGCCGGCGGCTGGTTCATCTCGTCGGACCCGAAGTTCCGCAACCTCTTCATCTTCGCCCGGCAGCGACCCACTGAAGCCGAACAGAAGGCCATGGTCGAGAAGGCCGCCGCCCTCGGCTACGACGTCAGCCAGCTCGAATTTCCGTCCCTCGACCGCTGATCCGGCTTGACGCCCGCCGCCCGCTTGCGGTCCTTCATTCCCGACACAAACGGGAGGATGACCCATGGCCTATCGGCCTTTTGATCTGACGGGAAAGGTGGCCCTGGTCACCGGCGGCAATGGCGGCATCGGCTTCGGCATGGTCGAGGCCCTGGCCCAGGCCGGTGCGGACGTGGTCATCTGGGGCTCCAACGGCAAGAAGAACGCCGCCGCCGCCGAGGCCCTCAAGGACGTGGGCGTGCGGGTGCTGACCCAGGTGGTCGACGTCGCCGACGAGAACGCCGTGCGCGAGGGCATGGCCGAGGCGGTGCGCCAGATGGGCCGGATCGACACCGTGGTGGCCAACGCCGGCATCGGCGGCGGGGCCTCCTCCTTCTCGGAATTCCCCACCGAGACCTACCGGCGCGTGCTGGCGGTGAACCTGGACGGCGTTTTCTTCACCTTCCGCGAGGCCTGCAAGCACATGGTCGAGCGGGCCGACGGCGGCGACAAGGCGGGCGGGTCCCTGGTGGTGATCTCCTCGCTCTCGGCCTACGACGGCGCCCCGCGCAACGAGGCCTACGCCGCCACCAAGGGGGCGGTGATCTCCATGATCCGCGCCATCGCCGTGGAGCACGCCCGCTACGGCGTCCGCGCCAACGCCGTCCTGCCGGGCTGGATCGCCACAGACATGACCGCTGGGGCCCAGGGCAATGACAAGTTCAATGACGCCGTCATCCGCCGGGTGCCCGTGCGCCGCTGGGGCCAGCCCGCCGACTTCGGCGGCATCGCCGTCTACCTGGCTTCGGACGCCTCGGCCTTCCACACCGGCGACAGCTTCCTGATCGACGGCGGCTACGGGATCTTCTGACCCGTCGCCGGTCAGACCTTGTCGAGGGCCTGGAGGACGTCCTCCGCCAGGTCCTCGGCGTCTTCCAGGCCGACGCTCATCCGCACCCAGCCCTCGGTGAGGCCGATCTCCAGCCGCTCGGACTCCGACATCGAGCGGTGGGTCGTTGTGCTGGGGTGGGTGGCCATGGACTTGGCGTCGCCCAGGTTGTTCGAGATGTCGACGATCCCCAGGGCGTCGAGGAAGGCCCAGGCGCGGGCCCGGTCGCCGAGGTCGAAGGCGACGACATTGCCTGGGCCGGTCATCTGGCGGGCGATCAGGTCGGCCTGGGGATGGTCAGGCCGTCCCGGGAAGACCACCCGGCGAACGGCGGTGTGACTGCATAACGCTTCGGTCACCCGGACCGCATTGTCCGCCTGCCGGCGCACGCGCAGGTCCAGGGTCTCCAGTCCCTTCAGCAGCACCCAGGAATTGAAGGGCGACAGCGCCGGGCCGGTGTGCCGCAGGATGTCGCGGTAGGCCTCCGCCATCAGCTCGGCCCCGCCCAGGATGGCGCCGCCCAGCACCCGGCCCTGTCCGTCAATGTGCTTGGTGGCGGAATAGACGACGATGTCCGCGCCCAGCTCGAGGGGCTTCTGGAAGACCGGGGTGGCGAAGACATTGTCCACCACCAGCCGGGCGCCGGCCTGGCGGGCGAGGGCGGCCACTTCGGCGATGGGCGTCACCTCCAGCAGGGGATTGGCTGGGCTCTCCACCAGGAAGGCGCGGGTGTTGGGCCGGATGGCCTCGGCCCAGGCGGCCGGGTCCGTGGCGTCGACGAAGGTCACGTCGACCCCGAACCGCGGCATCCACTGGGACAGGATCCACCGGCAGGAACCGAACAGGGCCCGGCCCGCGACGACGTGGTCCCCCGCCCGCACCAGGCCCTGCAGGGCCACGTGCACCGCCGACATGCCGGAGGCCGTCGCCCGGCACGCCTCGGCGCCCTCCAGAAGGGCGAGGCGGTCCTCGAACACCTGGGTCGTCGGGTTTCCGAACCGCTGGTAGATGAAGCCGGGGTCCTCGCCCGAAAACCTCCGGTCGGCCGCCGCGGCGCTGTCGTAGGCGAAGCTCTGGGTCAGGTAGAGCGCCTCGGAGATCTCCCCATAGGGCGAACGGGCCATGCCGCCGCGCACCAGTCGGGTCTGGGGGCGCCAGTCCTTGGGGCTCTGGGTCATGGTCTGTCTCCGTGTCAGGCGCCCGCTTCAACCCCGACGGGGGAGAGAGGTCAAGCGGCGGTGCGGACGGCCTTGCCATTCCCCGGCCGGGCGGCGAGTGTCCCCCCATGTCCGAGACGTCCGGCGCGGGGATTCTGCCCTGCCAGTCCCTTGAAGCCCTGATCGCCCGCGAGGCCATTGCCGCCGACCGGCCCTTCGACCCCGACCAGGTCCAGCCGGCCAGCCTGGACCTGCGCCTGGGCGCCCGGGCCTGGCGGGTGCGCGCCTCCTTCCTGCCGCGTCCCGGCCGGACCGTGGCCGACCGCCTGGCGGACGTGTTGATGCACGAGATCGACCTGTCGGCCGGCGCCGTCCTGGAGCGGGGCTGCGTCTACATCGCCGAGCTTCAGGAGCGCCTGGCCCTGCCCAAGGGCGTCTCCGCCCGCGCCAACCCCAAGAGCTCCACGGGCCGGGTCGACGTCTTCGTGCGCCTGCTCACCGACCACCAGCCGGCCTTTGACGACGTGGCCGACGGCTACCAGGGCCCGGCCTTCGTCGAGATCGCGCCCCAGACCTTTTCCGTCCTGGTCCGCGCCGGCACACGTCTGAACCAGCTGCGCCTGAAGCGCGGGGACCCGCCGCGCCTGGCCACGCTCAGCGTGGGCGTGGACCTGGAGAGCGAGGCCGTCGCCGGCTTCCGCGCCCGTCGCCATGCCGGCGTGGTGGACATGGACCGGGTGGGCGGCCACGACCCCCGGGATTTCTGGGAGCCCCTGACGCCCCGCCGCGGCGAGCTGCTTCTCGATCCTGGCGAATTCTACATCCTGGCCTCCCGGGAGGCGGTGGAGATCCCCGTCCTGCAGGCGGCGGAAATGACCCCCATCGACCCTTCGGTGGGCGAGTTCCGGGTGCATTACGCCGGCTTCTTCGATCCGGGCTTCGGCGCCGCCGAGGCCGGGGCGACGGGCTCCCGGGGCGTGCTGGAGGTGCGCAGCCACGAGACCCCCTTCCTGCTCGAGCACGGCCAGACCGTGGCGCGCCTGGTCTTCGAGCCCCTGACCGAAAGGCCCTCGCGCCTGTATGGCGAGGGCGGAAGCCACTACCAGAGACAGGGCCTCAAGCTCTCCAAGCACTTCCGGCCCTGGAGCTAGGCCCGGGGTCCCGGGCGTCAGAGCCGGTCGCGCACCGGCAGCTTCATGGTCGAGAACCGGTCGTCCAGGTGCTCGATCTCCAGGAAGCCCGACGAGGCGCCAAAGGGCTTGTAGATCGAGAAGGTCTTGGCGATCCCCAGGGTGGCGGCGCTCTCCAGGGGCGAGACGAAGCTGCAGTCGCGGTCCAGCCAGTGGGGCTGGCTCATCCAGTAGGACAACTGGTCGCGGGTGAGGGCGTAGAAGCCGGAGTGCGGGTTGCGCGCCCGCTGGAAGACCCCGTTGCGACCGAAGGGCGAGCCGTAGAGGGTTTCCTCGTCCGGCACATGGCGCTTCATGTCGGCGGCCAGGGCGGGGGCCAGGTCGCCGTCAATGTAGGTCTTGGGGGCGTGGCCCGCGGGGTTCAGCTCGACCCGGTTGGGCATGAGCACGCGGCGGGGCCCGAAGGTGCGGTTGAACCAGACGATCTTGTCGACGAAGGCCGGGTCGTTGATCTTCAGGTCGTCCTCGCTGAAGACGAACAGGTCGTAGAGGTTGCGCCAGGCGGCGAAGAGGCCCTGGGCGGTGAAACCCAGCATGCGCGGCTGGTCGAGGGTGTGCTTGGCCACCCTCACCCCCATGGCCGTGCAGAATTCCGGCGTCATCAGGTGCTTTTCGTTCGCCGTGGTGACGACGATGTCCACCGTGTCCTCGGACCGGGGCCCCATGTGGAAGGACCGCGAGCCCACGTCCAGCATGGCGCTGGGGCCGAAGTGCGCCCGCCAGCTGCGGATCGCCGCCTCGACTGCCGCCTTCCGGTCGGCTTCGCGGCTGCCGTCCGTCGATGCGTGCCGGGGCTTGGCCTCGGCGGCGAAGTAATGAGCAAAGATAACCAGGATGCGCATGGGGGCCGCCCTCAGCTGTCTCCCGCTTCCTACAGGCCCCCGCGCCCGCGGGAAAGCCGCGGCCTTGAGCCCGGCCGCCGCCGGCTGTAAGGAGACGGAGCGCGCGGGCGTAGTTCAGAGGTAGAACGCAAGCTTCCCAAGCTTGATGTCAGGGGTTCGATTCCCCTCGCCCGCTCCAGTTCCTTCCGCCTTCAGCCTTGGCTCCGGAACCGTGATGGTCCTTACCCTCGCCGTCGTCTCCATGCTCCTGGCGGCCCTCGACGCCCTGACGACCCACCTGGGCCTGCGGACCGGTCGCGTGGCCGAGTCCAATCCCCTGGCCGACGCCCTCTACCGGCGGCTTCCGCCTGCGGGTTTCATTGCGCTCTACGCCGCCGGCGGCTTCCTGATTTCTCTCCTGCTCGCGCGAGTCCTCGGCCCCGCCGGCCAGACGGGATTTCTCGCCGCCGGTGCGCTCCCGCCGCTCTGGAACGCGTGGCTGATCTATCGGACTGGCCGGCGGCGCTAGGCGCCTCCCTTGGCATCTTCACCGGGCCGTGCCGGGCGAGGTGATCATTCCTCCCCTTTGGGGGATGAGGGTCAGGGCGAGAGCCCCAGCACGGAGGGGGACTAAGGCGACCGTCCGCCATTCGCTCATGCGATCAAGAGAGAGGGATATGGGTCGCGTTACCGGTTCTGAACTGAAAATGAGGAAGCAGCGCACGCCAGCTTTCGCTGGGGCGCCCCTAATTCGACGGTCCTTGATTGGACTTAGGCGCCTTGTCCAGCTCTGCGAGTGCGGCCATTAGCACAGCATCTTCACCCGCAGCCAAGCTCTCAGGCGAGGCCTTCGCCACTACGTCTGGATACACGCCGACCCCCTCTAACCGCGCGCCAGAGGCGGCGATTACGTCCGCCACAGGTATCCGCAACCGCCCCCCATCCGGCAGAGTGATTTCATGCGACTCGAGTACTCGGCCTGAGGTGCGGTCACCCACCAGCACAGCCCGTCCATGATGTCGTAGCGCATCAGCTAGCAGTTCTGCTGCGCTCGACGTCCGCGGACCTATCAGGACCGCGACAGGAGCCGAGCAGGGCGCCTGTCTCCCTCTGGTTCGTTCAACCCGGGAGCCATCTGTACCAACACGTTCAGCGACAACCTGCCCGTGCCCCAAGAATGCGCCAGCAACCCACCGAAGGACATCAGCCCGGCCTCCGATGTTCATCCTGAGATCAAAAATCAATCCCCTAGATGGGCAAGATCTGATGGCCTGAATCAGTTCATGCTTTATGTCCCTTTCGAATTCCGAAAAACGAATATATGAACGACCGTCCTTCATATCTTTCACGTAAAGTGATTTCTCTTCGATCTCAGGCGAGAAGTCATATGATATTATCTGTAAACGAGAACCAATCTCTTGGCGTAGTGAGATGCTGACTCTCTGTGAAGGTGGTGGGGTCAGCGATTTCGCATGAACATCGAACACTCGGGCGCCTGGTGAGACGCCTGCTCCTGCGGCAGGTGATCCTGGGTCAACGTCCTGAACGACATAAGTCGCGCCATCGAACACAATGAAGGTTCCGCCGAGACCTGCAAAATCCTTGAAGCTCGATACCGCCGGGACGTCCCCTCGCCTTGGTGGCCCGAGCGTAAGCACTTCGCCCACCTTTAGGGTGGAATTGGGCAGGTCCGCCTCGAAGTGAGACGGTCCCATGGCCCTCAGCATTGGCCAAATCGCATCGGAGTAGAGGCTCGGGCTGTTGGGTGCTGCAATTGCTGCATTGCGCCAAGCGGTGATATTAGCCGCTTCGGGTCGTTCGAAGAGCCAGGGAGGTGTTTTGCTTTCGATATGTTCCAGAACCCTATCGAATACACGCACATTGCTGGAGTCGCGAAAACTTACTGGGAGACCTCTCCATAATGGCGGACGGTCTGGGGAGAGATTTTCAAGGGTCCAGAACAAGAAAAAAGTCGCGAGCGCCGATGCAATTACCCAAAGGGCTATGTGCGGGCGGCCAAGGCTCTGAAAAAGCTTGATCATCTTGAACGCAGGATTGGACCGGGAAGTGGTGTTTTTCCATCCTACTCAATACGGAAATTTCCATATGAGTTGCACTCTTGGTATCTGACCTCCCCACTCTACCGGCACAGGCGGCACCGAAAGACCGGGATGTGGGACCTACGGCTTCGGATTTGGGAGGTCGCCGGGCCCCATCCTGCGCCCCTGCCGTCGACGGAGAAGGATGACCTTCCCTAGCCGGCGCCTGTGGCCGGAACTCGCAGACCCCTTCGAGGCGCGCCCATGGCCAAGCTGTCCTACTGCACCGTCGGGTCCAACCAGCTGGAGGCGGCCAAGGTCTTCTACGACGCCCTGATGGCGGTTGCCGGCCTGCAGGTCCTGTTCGAGCATCCCTCCGGCGGGCGGGTCTACGGCGCCGGCGGCCTGCCCGCCTTCGCCGTCCTGGGGCCCTTCAACGGTGGGCCCGCCACCGTCGGCAACGGGTCCATGTTCGCCTTCCAGTGCGAGACCGCCGAGGAAGTCACCTCCCTCCACGCCAAGGCGCTGGAGCTCGGAGGCGCCTGCGAGGGCGCGCCCGGCCTGCGCGGACCTGGCTGGTGGTTCGCCTATTTCCGCGACCTGGACGGCAACAAGCTCTGCGCCTTCCACCCCGGCGGGGGGTGATTGAGCTCAGGGCGCCGGCGTCTTCACGGCCTTCAGGATCTCGGCCCAAGAGGCCAGCTTGAAGTTCTGGGCGTCTGGGGCGTTGTCGCCGTCCTGGGCGACGAAGAGACCCTCGGGATAGGCGCGGCCGAAGCGGCCCAGGGCCAGGGCGATGCCGTCGGTTTCCTCGGTGGAGCCCAGCTCGCCGCCAGAAATCCGGAAACGCCCCGCGGGCGAGAGCTCGGGCAGGCGATAGAGGGCGTAGGCGTTGTCGCCCTGGCTGGACACCACCAGCCAGCCCCCCGTGCGGCCCTCCGGCGCCAGGGCGAGGCCCTCGACGTCGGGGACCAGCTGCACGCCGTCGGCGCGGATGGCGAGGCGACCCTCAGCCGGAGCGTCGGGGCGGGCGTCGAACACCCAGACCCCAGCCTTCTCCTCACCCACATAGAGGGTGGCGGACCGGTTATCGACAACGCAGCCCTCGGCCTGGGATGGAACTCCCAGCTTCCGGACGACCGTACCGGAAGCCTTGTCGCGTCCCAGGTCCAGCCGGACCTGCACGACCTGCCCATCCTTGAGCACAGAGAAGGCGTGGACCTGCCGGTTGATGACGGCAAGGCAGACGCCATAGGCCTCGCCCGCCCCGCCCTCGGCCTGTCCCAGGGGCTGGAGGGCGCCCCTGCGGGTATCGAGCCGGTAGACCTTCAGGAGGGCCCGGGCCGGATCGTTGCGGTCGGAGGCCACGACCACCACGCCCCGGGCGCCCAGGTCGACGAGGTCGACATTGTTCACGCGGCCAGCCGGGGTGAAGTGAACGCTTTCCCCCGACAGGCGATAGACGTGAAGGCCGGCCTTCTTGTCGGTGCCGACAATCAGGCTCCGCTCCGGGTTCCGGGGATCCCGCCAGATCGCGGGATCATCCGCAGCGTCATCGGCCACGGTGCCCACGGGAACGGTCTGGCCCCGGGCGGGGACACTGGCGGTCTGGGCCTGGGCCGCGCCGGCGAGGAGGATCGCGGAGAGGGCGGCGAGCCCTGCCGTGCGAAGGACTTGGCGCATCAGAACGTCACCCGGACTCCGCCGGCATATCGCCGCCCGAACCGCTCCCACTCGATGGTGTAGCTGTCGGTGAAGCCGGTGGGGATTCCCGTGGCGGTCAGCAGGTTGCCGGGCTCGGCGAACCGGCGGCCTGGGTTGTTCAGGAGGTTGGTGGCGTCGAAGTAGAGCTCGACGTTCTTGTTCACCTCGTAACGGGCGGAGAAGTCCAGTTCGTCGTCCTCGGCCCAGTAGGTGTCTCCAGCGTCCGCCAGGTCGTCGGCATAGCCGTCCAGCCAGGTCGAGCGCTTCTGGTAGCTGAGGCGCAGGGACACCCCATACTTCTCGTAGTAGCCGCTGACATTGTAGACCTCGTCCGAGGTCCCCGGCAGGCGCAGCTTGCGGGCCGGGATGGCGCCGATGGCGGGCTTGAGCACCTGGCTGTTATTGAAGGTGGCGTTGGCGCTGAAGCCGAAGCCCCCCATCCAGTCCGGCACGCCAAGGCTGTCCACCCAGGGGTCCAGCTGGAACTGGGCGGCCAGTTCCAGGCCCACAAGACGCCCGTCCCCGCCGTTGGTGATGCCCGAATAGAGGTAGCCCGAGCGGTCGATCCCGTTGCTGTTCAGGGCGTCGGAACCGAAAGTGCGGGTCTGGCGGTAGAGGACGTCCTCCACGCGCTTGAAGAAGACGCCGGCCATCAGGAAGCCCTGCGGCTCCACATACCATTCCAGGTAGGCGTCGAAACCGTGGGCCAGCTCGGGCCGGACCGCCGGGTTGCCGCCGGAAATGGTCTGGTTGGCGTCGTTCACCGTCACGTTGGGGCGCAGCTGGTCGTAGTCGGCCCGGGCCGCGCCGCTGTTGTAGGAGAGGCGCAGCTTCTTGGAATCGTCCAGGTTCACGTTCACGTGCAGGCTGGGGAAGACCAGGGTGCGGTCGGACTCGGCGGTGACCGGGCCTGTCACGCCGCCGATCGTGGCGACGGCGGTTCCGCGGTTCTTTAGGTTTTCAACGCGCACCCCGCCGATGGCCGAGCCCCAGTCCCACTTCACGGTTCCCATGCCGTAGCCGGCCAGGACCTGCTCGCGGACCTCATAGTTGTTGACGGTGACGGGACTGAAGGCGAAGGCCTTGCGCGCGGCGCCGGCGGCGGCGCGCATCTTGTCCGCGTCAAAGTAGCGGAAGGTGTAGTCCATCGGGATCTTGCCGAGGAAGGCCTGGTCCAGCGAGAAGGCGTTGTAGTCCGTCGGGATGCCGATGGTCGCAAACTGGGCGGCGGTGTTCAGGACCAGGTTCCGCTCATCGGCGACCTTGGTCCGCTGGTCAAACTGCAGGCCCGCCCGGAAGGTGGCCTCGCCGCCCAGGAACTCGGCCTCCTTCGCAACCCAGACACGCCCCGTGTAGGCGGTGGTTGTGTCCACGGCGTCCAGCAGGGTCAGGGAGGAGAGGGGCTTGGTGAAGGTGTCGATGGCCTTCACGGGCGTCCCCGCCTGGTAGCGGGTCGGGCTCGACAGCTGAAGGGTGGTCGACAGCTGGAGGCGGGACCTGTCCGGATCGGAGAAGTCGTAGGCCACGGTCGGGCGGAGGGTGCGGGTGCTGGGGCTGTCCCAGGTGGTTTCGCCGACCACCGAGCGATCGTCCTTGGACTCGGTGTAATTGGCCAGCCAGTTGAGGGTCCAGCCGCCGTCGAAGCCATGCTGGCCTTCAAGGGTGTTGGTGAAGATCGACTGTTCAAAGGCGCGCAGGGTCGACCGCTGGCGGATGTCGATGCCGTAGACCGTCCCCTTGAACGGGGTATTGCCGATGCAGACGTCCGCATAGCCCGTATTTGTCGGGGTCGGATTGATCGTCGTGGCGCAGGGGTCCGTCGAGGCCACAAGGTCCGATTGGCGGTCGTCGAGGTCGAAGCGGTAATTGTCCCGCATCTCGTCATCCGTGAAGATCGTGTAGATCGACCGGAAGGAAACCAGGTTGTCGCCCTGGCGCCAGTCGCCGCGGCCTGAGACCGACCAGTTCTTGCGGGTCAGGCGATAGAGCTTGTTCTCGGCTTCATGCGCCCAGAAGCGGGTCTGGTTCCCTGGGCGCTGGTCCTGCGAGACCCGCTCGTAGTCGGTCTCGAAGTTGTCGGTGACCATGTCCCGCTGAAAGTAGGAGGCGGAGAGGACGAACCCGACCTCGCCGTCGCCCAGGTCGTACCTGTTGGAGGCCACGCCATAGGCCTCGTACTGGGGCTTGTCGCCCAGCTCGGCGACGCCATAGCCCGCCTTGGCGCCCAGCTTGAGGCCCGGATAGTCAAAGGCCGACCGGGTGACGACGTTGACGTTGCCCGAGACGGTCTCGCCAGGCATGTCCGGCGTCACCGCTTTGGAGACGATGATCTGGGAGGCGATGGCCGAGGGGACGGAGTCGAAACGGGCGTCGCGGCCTTCGGGGCTGACGACGTTGATTCCGTCAAAGCTCAGGGTGGTCCAGTAGTTGGGCGCGCCGCGCAGGCTGACATAGCGGGCCTGCCCCTGGTCGCGCTCCACCGCCACGCCGGGAAGGCGGCTGGCCGCCTGGGCGATGTTCTGGTCCGGCAGGCGGCCGACGCTGTCCGAGGCGGCCACCGCCACCAGCGAGTCGGAAGCCTTCTGGGTACGAAGGGCGGCAGCTTCCGATTCTGCGATCGGCCGGGAGGCGGTGATGATGACCTCGCTGACGGATCCGGCGTCCTCCGCCCTGGCGGCGAGGGGAGAGAGAAGGGCGGTGGTGCAGACGAGCGCAAGGCGGAGCGCCGCCGGGCGGGGGGTGAAGGTCATCGCTGGCATCCTGTCGGGTGACGGGCGCTCTTTGGCGCCATGTGCCTTGGGGATGCCCAAGCTTCATGACGTCCAAGCGACAGATCCCTGACAGTTCGATTTCACTTCGGCTGCAGCGTGCAGCCCGACCGCCTAGCCCATCGCGGCCTTTGACCCCGCCTCCACCTTGGCGCGGGGGATCAGGCGGATGGTGGAGGTGGCCTTGGCCAGGACCTCGCCTGCGGCGTTGAGGAGGCGGCCTTCGGCGAAGCAGGTGGACTTGCCGGCGCGCTCGATCCAGGCCTCGGCGAGGACGAGGCCGGGACGGGCGGGGGCGAAGAAGCTGACCTTCAGCTCCAGGGACATGGGGGTCATGTCGCCGCCGCCGGCCATGGCGGCGTGGGCCATGGCGGCGTCGATCCAGCCGCAGATGAAGCCGCCCTGCACCACGCCGCCGGAATGGCACATGTGGGCGCCCGCCAGGTACTCGATCGCCGCCCGGCCGGGTTCGAAGGTGACCAGCCTCTGCTGGCCGAGCGTCTTCTGGAGGTCCTGCAGGGGCGGGGCGTCGGACATGGCGGCTTCCTCCGGTTCTTGTATCAGGCCGACTTAATGCCGGACCCTGAGGCCATCGTCGAGGGGCGGCCCGGGCGTAACCTTCTTGCAACCTGGGAAGGTTAGGCAGGGAGGTGCAAAGCTGGACCTGGGCCGCGAATGGTTCCCCTGAGCCGTGATCTTGTCGTTCTGGTGATCGACGACAACGTCGGGATGCGAAGCATCATGACGGCGGTGCTCCGCGCCCTGGGCTTCACCGAGATCCGACTGGCGGACGACGCCATCGAGGCCCAGAAGATCATCCCCCAGGTCAAGCCCGACCTGATCATCACGGACCTCAAGATGCCGGTGCTGGACGGCGTGACCTTTGTCCGGAACCTGCGGGCCGATGAGTCCAACCCGTTCAGCGAGGTCCCGATCATCGTCGCGACGGGCCACACCGAGGAAAAGCACGTCAAGGCCTGCATCGAGGCCGGCGTGGACCAGTTCCTGGCCAAGCCCATCACGGGCCGCGCCCTGGCCGAGCGGATCACCCGCGCCCTGTCTCCCGACAGGCAGTTCGTCCGGATCGGCGACTACAATGGCCCGCGTCGCCCCATGGGCCGCAACTATCCCACGGCGGAGGTCGACTAGGTCGCACCAGCCTCAAGGCGCCGGCATGAGGCCGCCGGTATCAGGGCGCCGGCGCCTCGGACATCAGCCCCTCGGCCTTCAGCTGGTCGTAGGCGGCTTTCTGCAGGCCCCGGGCCTGGGCCGGGGAGAGCCCCAGTTCATAGGCCGCCACCTCCCGCTCGCCAAAGGTCCGGGGGTCCAGGCCCGTTACGGCGCCGAAGATGACCAGGGCGCTGAGGTAATAGCCCGCGGCGCTGGCGTGGTACTGGTCCCAGCCCCACAGGTCGACCTGTCCGAAGGCCACGCCGTCATAGGGGTTGGGATCGGCGACGCCCGCCTCCATCGCCCGGTTCCAGGCCTCTCCCACGGGCAGCACCCCGCGGACGGACTTCGAGGCCGCTCGCGCCCGGTCGTAGCCGGCCCGGACGTCCCGGGCCATGGCGGCGATGGGCTTGCCCTTCCAGGGACTGGGCTTGAGGTAGGTGAGGTCCGCCCTGGACCAGGTGGCCTGGTAATAGATCCTCGCGGAGGGGTTCTTCTGGGCCAGGATGTCCGAGAGCTGGCGGCCGGATTCGATCAGCCGGGTCGGGTCCCCGGGGCGTTCGAGGTCCAGTGTGGACTGGCCCTGGAGGATGACCACATCCCACGGCCGGTCGATCAGGGGCAGGCGGTTGGCCAGGTGCCAGTCGAAGTTCTTGCCGGGAGACGTCTCGAGGCTGACCTTGTAGTCCAGCCGGGCCTGGGTGGTGAGCACCTTGAAGATGGCCGGAACGCCCCCGACGCCTTCCCGGTTCAGGTCGGTCACCTGTTCGGGCCGGTAGCGGAGCACCGGGGAGGTCGCCCCGAAGGTGAAGCTGTTGCCGACGAACAGGATGCTCTCGGCCCAGGCGGCCGTCGCGGCCAGGCTGAGGGCGAGGGCGGCGAGGACGGGGCGGGCGGCGCGCATGGGGGTCTCCGGGATTGACGCTTCAAGAGACCATGTCCCCCGTCCTGCGGCAATTCGGCGGAGGCGCAAGAAAAGGCCCCCCGGCGAAGTCGCCGGAGGGCCCCAGGAAGTCGGACCTTGGGTCCGGGATCAGTAGCCGTTGATCCGGGCGTAGCGGTCGCGATGGTAGCTCTGGCTGCCGAAGGCGGCCTCGGCCGCCCGGGCGCGCTTCAGGTAGAAGCCCGAGTCATGGGCGTCGGTCATGCCGATGCCGCCGTGCATCTGGACCATCTCGTTGGACACGAGGTGGAAGACGTCGCCCATCTTGGCCTTGGACAGAGACACCAGCTCGGCCACGTCCGGGCTGTCGGCGTCGATGGCCTGGAGGGCCGCCTCGACGGCGCTGCGGGCCAGCTCAAGGTCGGTGAACATCTTGGCGGCGCGGTGCTGCAGGGCCTGGAAGGAGCCGATCACCTGGCCGAACTGCACCCGGACCTTGAGGTAGTCGAGGGTGGTCTCGAAGGCCTGGTTGGCCGAGCCGAGCATCTCGGCGGCCAGGGCCGCGCGGACGCGGTCCAGGGTCTTCTCGAGGACGTCCCAGCCCTTGTCGGCGGCGCCCAGGACGGCGTCGGCGCCCACCTCGACCTTGTCGAAGGTGATGTTGGCCGCGCCGCGGCTGTCGGCCAGGGCCAGGCGCTTGCGGCTCACGCCCTTGGCGTCGGCGGGCACCAGGAACAGGGTGATCCCGTCCTTGTCGCCCGGCTTGCCGGAGGTGCGGGCGGAGACCACCAGGAGGTTGGCGGCCAGGCCCTCGATCACGAAGGTCTTGGTCCCCGACAGGCTGTAGCCGCCGCCGGACTTGGTCGCGGCCAGGGCGACCTTTTCCGGCGCGTGATGGGGGCCTTCGTCCACCGCCAGGGCGCCGACCACGGAGCCGTCGGCGATCTTGGGCAGCCACTCGGACTTCTGGGAGTCGGAGCCGCCCAGGATCAGGGCGGAGGCGGCGCCGACGCCGGAGGCGATGAGGGGCGAGGCGGTCAGGGTCCGGCCCAGTTCCTCGAGGATGAGGCCCATGGACAGGTAGCCGAAGGCCGAGCCGCCGTACTCCTCGGGGATGATGACCCCGGCCCAGCCCATCTCGGCCATCTCGTTCCAGGCGTTGACGTCGTAGCCGATGTCCACGCCGGAATCCCGCATCTTCCGGAAGGCGGTCACAGGGCTCTTTTCCTGGGTCCAGCTCTTCGCGGCGTCGCGGAGCATGCTCTGTTCTTCGTTCAGAACGGCCATTTCAGATAATCCTTAATCTCGTCGTGTCGGTGGATGTCAGTTGTGCTGGGTGAGGTCGGGCAGGCCGAGGATGCGCTTGGAGATGATGTTGCTCTGCACCTCCTGGCTGCCGCCGTAGATCGTGAAGGCCTTGCCGCCCAGCCAGCCGCGGACGGCGCCGAGCTCCTCGGGCTTGAAGGCGTCGCCTTCCCAGCCGAGGCCCTGGTGGCCCATGATCTCGAGGGTGAGCTCGTGACGCATCTGCATCCAGCTCGTGCCGGCGTTCTTCATGATCGAGGTCGCCGCGCTGGGGCCGGAATTGCCCTTGCTCTCCAGCATGGCGCGCACGGCGGTCTGCTGGAAGGAGCGGCCTTCGATCTCGTGCTGGACGACGCGGGTGCGCAGGTCCGGATCGGCGATCCGGCCCTGCTCGTCCACGCCGACATACTCGCGGGCGAGGTCGACGAGCGAGCGACCGCCGGCCCCGCCGCCGCCGCCCGCGCCGGACAGGCCCGAACGCTCGTGCTGCAGGAGGCGCTTGGCGATGGTCCAGCCGCCGTTCAGCGGCCCGACCAGGTTCTTCTTCTCGGCGCGGGCGTCGGTGAAGAAGGTCTCGCAGAAGGGCGAGTTGCCGGCGATCAGCTTGATCGGGCGCACTTCGACGCCCGGCTGGTGCATGGTGAAGAGGACGAAGGAGATGCCCTCATGCTTCTTGGTGGTGTCGGTGCGCACCAGGCAGAAGCACCAGTCGGCGTACTGGGCGCCTGACGTCCAGATCTTCTGGCCGTTGATCAGGAAGTGGTCGCCCTTGTCCTCGGCCCGGGTCTGGAGGGCCGCCAGGTCCGAGCCGGCGCCCGGCTCGGAGAAGCCCTGGCACCACTGGACGTCGCCGCGGCAGATCGCCGGGATGTGCTCCAGCTTCTGGTCCTCGGTGCCGTACTCCAGGAGGGTCGGG